>JAZSOR010000010.1:0-191555 GCA_045537035.1 Faecousia sp.
CCGGTCTGGGTGCCCTCGGGGATCTCGAACCTGGTCTTGCCGTCTAAGGTGGGTACTTCGATCTCCGCGCCCAATGCCGCCTGGGTAAAGGTAATGGGCACTTCGCACAAAACATCCATACCCTGTCGCTCAAAAATGGGATGCCGCTTGATGTACACTTCCACCAGCACATCACCGTTGGGTCCGCCATTCGTACCCACGCAGCCTTCTCCCTGCATCCGGAAGCTCTGTCCCATATTGATGCCGGCAGGTACTTTTGCCCGGAGGGTACGGTTCTTCCGGACCTTGCCCTTGCCCCGGCAGGTAGAGCAGGGATTCTTGACGATCTTGCCCCGTCCACTACAAGAAGGGCAAGTGGATGTAGACTGGAATGCCATGCCCATCATATTCTGAGTCACCCGGATCTGACCGGAGCCACGGCACTGAGAGCAAGTCTCGATCACACCGTCGGCGCTGCCGCTGCCGTTACACTCGGAACAGTTTTCAATACGGTAATAAGACAGTTCCTTTTCCGCGCCGAAAGCTGCTTCCTCAAAGGTAACCTCGATCCGGATGCCGATATCATCGCCTCTGCGGGGCGCGTTGCGGCTGCGACGGGAACTGCCACCGCCGAATACCTCGCTAAAAATATCGCCAAAGCCGCCAAAGCCGCCAAAGCCGCCAAAACCTCCGAAACCGTCAAAGCCTGCGCCGCCGCCACCGAAATTGGGGTCTACGCCGGCAAAGCCGAACTGGTCGTACTTGGCGCGCTTGTCATCATCGGAGAGCACCTCGTAAGCCTCACCCAGTTCCTTGAACTTTTCTTCCGCGGCCTTATCCCCGGGGTTTCTGTCCGGATGGTATTTCATGGCGCTTTTGCGGTAGGCTTTCTTTATTTCCTCGGCGCTGGCGTCCTTTTTGACACCCAGCACCTCATAATAATCGCGTTTATTTTCTGCCATAAATGAAACCTCTAGTTACACCGAAAAGGGGCGGTTTTACCGCCCCTTATAAGATTAGTCTACAGTCTCGTAGTCAGCGTCTACCACGCCGTCGTCACCGGGCTGGGCACCATTCTGACCCTCGGGGTTTGCGTTCTTGTACATCTTCTCAGCGATGGGGTAGAAAGACTTCTGCAGCGCATCCATAGCGTCCTTGATGGCCTGCAGGTCGCTACCCTTGTTGGCTTCCTTCAGAGTCTCGATGGCGGCATTGACAGCAGCCTTCTCTTCCTCGGTAGCCTTGTCGCCCAGTTCACCCAGCGTCTTCTCAGTCTGATAGATCAGGTGCTCGGCATTGTTGTGGGTATCTACCTCTTCCTTCTTCGCCTTATCCTCGGCAGCGTACTGCTCAGCTTCCTTCACAGCCTTGTCGATATCCTCCTGAGACAGGTTGGTGGAGGCGGTGATGGTGATGTTCTGCTCCTTGCCGGTGCCCAGATCCTTAGCGGAGACCTTTACGATACCGTTGGCATCGATGTCAAAGGTAACCTCGATCTGAGGTACGCCACGAGGAGCGGGCGCAATGCCAGTCAGCTGGAAGTTGCCCAAAGTCTTATTGTAGGCAGCCATCTCACGCTCACCCTGCAGCACATGGACCTCAACAGAGGGCTGATTGTCAGCAGCGGTGGAGAAGATCTGGCTCTTACGGGTAGGAATGGTGGTGTTGCGCTCGATGAGTCTGGTGAACACACCGCCCATGGTCTCAATACCCAGAGACAGAGGAGTAACATCCAGCAGCACAACATCCTTCACATCGCCGGTGAGAACACCGCCCTGAATGGCTGCGCCCAGAGCAACACACTCGTCGGGGTTGATGCCCTTGAAGCCTTCCTTGCCGGTCAGGTTCTTGACAGCCTCCTGCACAGCAGGGATACGGGTAGAGCCGCCAACAAGCAGGACCTTGTGCAGATCGGAAGCATTCAGGCCTGCGTCAGACATTGCCTGACGGACGGGCTTCAAAGTACGCTCCACCAGATCAGCGGTCATCTCGTCAAACTTAGCGCGGCTCAAAGACACATCCAAGTGCTTGGGACCGGTAGCGTCTGCGGTAATATAAGGCAGGTTGATCGCAGTAGTAGTCATGCCGGAAAGCTCGATCTTTGCCTTCTCGGCAGCTTCCTTTAAACGCTGCATAGCAACCTTATCGCCCGACAGATCAATGCCCTCTGCCTTCTTAAACTCGGCAACCAGGTAGTCCATCACTCTCTGGTCGAAGTCATCGCCGCCCAGACGGGTGTCGCCTGCGGTAGCCAGAACCTCTACGATGCCGTCGCCGATCTCCAGAATGGAAACGTCGAAAGTACCGCCACCCAGGTCGTAGACCATGATCTTCTGATCGTTGTCCTTGTCAAGGCCGTAAGCCAGCGCAGCTGCGGTGGGCTCGTTGATGATACGCTTCACATCCAGACCTGCGATTTTACCGGCGTCCTTAGTAGCCTGACGCTGGGCGTCGGAGAAGTATGCAGGCACGGTAATAACCGCTTCAGTGACAGGCTGACCCAGATAAGCCTCGGCATCCGCCTTCAGCTTAGCCAAAACCATAGCGCTGATCTCCTGAGGGGTGTAGTTCTTACCGTCGATGGCAACATGATAGTTATCGCCCATGTGGCGCTTGATGGAAGCGATGGTGCGATCTGCGTTGGTGACAGCCTGACGCTTTGCCACCTGGCCTACCATACGCTCGCCGGTCTTACTGAAAGCCACCACAGAGGGAGTGGTGCGACCGCCTTCTGCGTTGGCGATGACGACGGGTTCGCCGCCTTCCAGAACTGCCACGCAGGAATTCGTAGTACCTAAGTCAATACCAATAATCTTACCCATAATATTTTTCCTCCTATTTTCATGTAGGGACCGGCGTCCTCGACGGCCCGCATTGTTTACAAATTTACGTTGTCATTCTGAGGAGCATCGCTCCGAAGAATCCCCATCGTCGAAGGGGATCCTTCGCCTTCGGCTCAGGATGACGCTTCGCGTCAGTTAGCAACTTGTACCATAGCGAAGCGAACAATTTTTTCACCCAGCTTAAAACCCTTCTGGAACACCTGGGTGATGGTGTTTTCCGCTACGCCTTCTTCTTCGGTGTGCATCACCGCGTTGTGGAGGTTGGGGTCAAAGGTCTCCCCTGCCTCGCCAAAGATCTCCACACCCAAGCCGTTCAAAATACTCACCAGCTGGGTCATGGTCATCTCCACGCCTTTCTTATAAGCGGTGTCTTCCGTTTCCTGATTCAGCGCCCGTTCCAGATTGTCATATACCGGCAGCAGCTTTTCCACTGCGTCGGCTTTGCCGTGTCCGTAGGACTGCTCTTTCTCTTTCAGGCTGCGCTTGCGGAAATTATCGTAGTCCGCAGCCAGCCGCAGATACGCGTCATGCTCTGCGTTGTACTTATCTTCCCAAGGATCGACCTCAGGTGTTTCCACCGCAGTTTCCTGAGTAGTTTCCTCAACAGGTGTCTCCTGCTGCTTTTCTTTTTTCTTTGCCACGCTTACGCCTCCTCATGGGTCTCGTCCGCCCCGCCGGGCAGCTGCATTTGTTCGGGTTTTGCAAACATCTTGGAAAGGCTCTCGGCAAAGTAACTTAGTCTTGCCGTTACCTTTGCATAATCCATACGGGTGGGTCCCACCACGCCGATCATGCCCTGCATGCCGTCGCCGATATCAAACTTTGTCATGACCACTGAAGTATCCTTCAGCTCCTGGGCTACATTTTCAGGACCCACTAACACCCTGGTGCCGTTCTGATTCTGCATGACCGCAGGTAAGTTTGCCAATGCCTCTTCATCCAGCGAGGACATCAGTCGCTGGGCCTTATCCACATCCCGGTACTCCGGTTGACCCAAAAGCCGCATCTGACCGGCAACTGCCATGTTGGTGCTCCCCTGCCGGTTTAAAGTCTCGGCAGTGAATTCCATGATCACCGGCACAAGGCTTGCCGCAGCCCCGGCGGATTGCATGATCCGCTCCAGAAGATCCGGTGTAAAGGCATCCGCCTCCAGCTGGACCATGGTGGCGTTGAGCACAGCAGTCAGTACCTTCAAGTCACTGTCGGTCACATTCACCGGCAACTTAATGAGCTTATTGACAACTTCTTCGTTGGTCAGCATCACCACAAGGATCACGCTGCCCGGACCTGCCTGCAGCAGTTCAAAATGCCGGACAGTAGCCCCTGCCTGCCGGGATGCCATGGAGATAGCCGGCAGGTCTGTTGCCTGAGAAACCAGCTTTGCCACTTTCTCGACCATTCTGTCCACCCGCTGCATTTTTTCCTCGATGGCAGAGTTTATGGACTTGGTCTCATCCATGCTCAGCCGGTAATCCATCATCAGCTCATCCACATACAGCCGATAGCCTGCAGCGGAAGGGATCCGTCCTGCGCTGGTATGAGGCTGCTCCAGATAGCCCATGGCTGTGAGGTCTGCCATTTCGTTGCGGATGGTTGCGGAGGAATAGTTCATGTCCGGCAGCTCCGTGATCGCCTTTGAGCCAACGGGCTCAGCGGTGCGAATGTACAGATCCACCACAGACCGCAATACTTTTTTCTTTCGTTCGGTCAGTTCCATAAGCTTCCTCCTTTTTCTTGTGCTTCGACGCTTTAGCACTCGGTACCCATGAGTGCTAAGCACACTATACACTAGAGTGCTAAAAATGTCAAGAGCTCTAATTATAAATTATTTTTGAACGACCAAATTTCGGTTTATTGAACTGTTTAACTTATGTTGTCATTGCGAACCAGTGACCGATGTCACTGGTGTGGCAATCTCAAAATGGTTGGTGTTCTTTTAGATTCCCACGCCAGTGTGAGCACTGGCTCGGAATGACAGTTAAGGTTGGTGCGTTATTAAACTGCCCGATAAACCGGAATTTGTCATCTTGAGAAAATTCCTTCCAAATGATATGATATCAAAAAGGAAGGAATTTATTATGAATTATACAAACTGTACCCTCTGTCCCCGGCAGTGCGGAGTGGACCGGACCAAAAGTCAGACGGGCTTTTGCGGCTGCCCGGACACTGCGCTGGTGGCAAAGACTATGCTCCATAAATGGGAAGAGCCGGTACTGGCCGGCAACGGCGGCAGCGGCGCGATCTTTTTCGGTGGCTGCACGCTCGGCTGCCGCTACTGTCAGAACCGCGCCATCAGCGCTTATCCTGCCGGCACGCCTACAGATGCAGACGGTTTGCGAAGGATCATGGAGGATCTCATTGCCCAGGGGGCGGAAAATATTGACCTTGTGACACCCACTCAGTTTTTGCCCACCATTTTACCGGCATTGGAAGCGCCTCTGCCCGTCCCCGTTGTGTACAACTGCGGTGGCTATGAGCAGGAAGATACCATCCGCGCCCTTGCCGGCAAGGTAGACATTTTCCTGCCGGATATGAAATATGCCGAGGATGCTCTTGCCCAAAAGCTGTCCGGCTGCGGCGACTATTTCTCCGTTGCCGCGAAAGCGATCACTGCCATGGTAAAAGTCGTCGGCGCTCCCCGCTTCGAAAACAGCAAGCTGACAAAGGGCGTGATCATCCGTCATCTGATCCTGCCGGGTCATGTAGAAAATAGTCTGAAGGTGCTGGACTGGATCGGTGACACCTTCCGCCCTGGAGAGGTTCTGGTCAGTCTCATGCGGCAGTACACCCCCATGCCCGGCATGGAGCCGCCTTTTGACCGCCCAGTTTCCCAGGAGGAATATGAGGCGGTGCTCAGCTGGATGTATTTAAACGGTCTGCAAGGCTTTACCCAAGAGAAAACTGCCGCGGACAAAACCTTCATTCCTGATTTCTGAAAACAGTGCAAATAAATACCGCCATCATTAAGCTAAGAACTCTTGTCATTCTGAGCTTGCGTCAGCAAGCGTGAGAATCCGTTTTCAATGGATATTACGGATTGCCACGCACCTATGGTGCTCGCAATGACATCTAATGATGGCGGTATTTACTTATGGCGCATATTTTTCGGACACGCTTCATAAAGTGTTTCAGAATAACCGGGAGGGATCGTTATGAAGCGTCTTATCTGTTTGTCGGTGATTTTTGTATTGCTGCTGGGGCTGTGTCCTCTGCAGGCAGCGGCGGTGGAGCTGAACATCCCGGTAAAAAGCGCCCTTTTAATGGATGTAGCCACCGGCACGGTGCTCTACGAATCCAATTCCCACGAAGCCCTCGCTCCTGCCAGCGTCACCAAGGTGATGACCATGCTTCTAATTATGGAAGCCATCGACTCTGGGAAGATCGGTTGGGAAGACACGGTCACAGCTTCCGAAGCGGCATCTTCCAAAGGTGGCAGTCAGATCTATTTAAAGGTGGGCGAGACGATGTCTGTTGCCGATATGGTCAAATCCATTGCCGTGTCCTCCGCCAACGACTGCGCCTGCGCCATGGCAGAGCACCTTGCAGGCAGTGAGAGTGCGTTTGTAGACATGATGAATGCCCGGGCAAAAGAGCTGGGCATGGAGGATACCAACTTTGTCAACTGCACCGGCTTGGATGACGACGAAAACGCAAAAAACCACTTAACCTCCGCTTACGATATTGCCCTTATGTCCCGGCAGCTTTTAAAATTCCACCCGGACATTAAGAAGTATACCACCATCTGGATGGACACTGTCCGGGATGGGGCATTTGGTCTGTCCAACACCAACATATGGTGCGGTTTTATTCCGGCTGCACGGGTCTGAAAACCGGCTTTACTTCCGCCGCAGGCTACTGTCTGTCCTCCTCTGCTAGGCGGGATGGTATGGAGCTGATCGCTGTGGTCATGGGCGCAAAGACCTCTCAGGAGCGGTTCGCAGCCTGCAAGTCCATGTTAGATTACGGTTTTGCCAATTACGCGCTGGTTACACCGGAACTTCCGGAGAATACACAAATTCCGGTCAAGCTGGGCAAAATGGAAACTGTCACCGCCGTCCCCTACCATCGGGATGCGGTGCTGGTGGATAAAGCCCAACGGGGTGATGTCACCACCGAGATCACTTTGGAGGAGCAGGTTGCCGCCCCGGTCAGCAAAGGACAAAGGCTTGGAACGCTGTCGGTAAAATGCGGCGATCAGGTGCTGTCGCAGATCCCGTTGGTTGCAGAGACCACCGTGGAGCGGCTCACTTGGGGCGATCTGTTCCTACGACTATTGAAAAAAGTCTGCATGGCAAAATAAGAAAGACCCGGAACGATCGTTCCGGGTCTTTGGTTTGTGATTATTCTGCAACGTAGGGCAGCAGAGCGATCTGACGAGCACGCTTGATAGCGATGGTCAGGCCACGCTGATGAGCTGCACAAGTGCCGGTGGTACGGCGGGGCAGGATCTTGCCACGCTCGGACAGATAACGGCGGATCTTTGCAGTATCCTTGTAGTCAATGCTGGTCACCTTGTCAACGCAGAAAGCACAGACCTTCTTACGCTTACGGGGACGAGCGATCTGTTCATTAGCCATGGAAACATACCTCCTTGTTAGAGTAGAAAAGTTCAGTCAAGTTACTTAGAAAGGCAACTGTGCATCATCGTCATCAAGCATCGTGAAATCAGATGCAGGATTAGATGCAGGGGCGCTGTAGCCGCCGAAATTGCCGGCAGGCGCAGGGCTGTAACCGCCATCGCCTTCGCGCTTGCTGTCGCCGAAGTAAGCATTTGCCACCACGACCTCAGCAGAAGTGCGCTTGTTGCCATCCTTATCGGTCCAGTCGCGCATCTCGAGACGACCCTCTACCACGATCATGCGGCCCTTGGCGAAGTACTTGGAGATGAACTCTCCGGTTTGACGCCATGCAACACAATCAATGAAGTCGGTCTTTCTCTCGCCGCCGTCCTTGGGAGTAAAATCCCGGTCGACAGCTACGCGGAAGCTGGCTACCGCAACACCTGTGCCGGTGCGACGGAGCTCGGGGTCACGGACCAGGCGACCCATAATTACGATGTGGTTGAGCATAGTTTTACTCCTCCACTGCGGTGGTCAGGCAGCGCAGGACACCTTCGGTGATCTTCATCACACGCTCCAGCTCTGCGGGGAACTCGGGCTTAGTCTCCATGTTCATCAGAACATAGTAACCCTCGGTCAGGTCGTTGATGGGGTATGCAAGGCGACGCTTGCCCCACTCATCAATGTTAGACAGGGTACCCTCCGCTTCCACCATTGCCTTGAACTTCTCTACCAGTGCGGCGATGCCCTCTTCGCCCTGTGCAGGGTCGATGATGTAGAGCACCTCGTACTTGCCGGTGATCTTAGCCATGTTGTTTGCACCTCCTTTTGGACTTTTGGCCCCCGACGCCGTCGGGAGCAAGGATATGTCTGCATTTACAGACTTGTGTATTATATCGGCTATTTCTTGGATTGTCAAGGAGTTTTTCAGTATTTTTCCTGCTTTCTTTCCCCGATTCGGCGCGTTTTCCCGGAAAACACAAGATGTTGTGGCAGCAAAAGAAAAGGCGCCCCTTTCGGAGCGCCCTTCTTAATGTTTAGCAGCAGCCGCAGTTGTTATCGCAGCCGCAGTTATTGCCGCAGCCGTTGCCGCCGAACAGGCTGTTACCGCCGCCACAGCAGGAAAGCAGAACGATCAGAATGATGATCCACCAGCAGCAGTTGCCGCCCCAACCATTGTTACACATAAGGAGTACCTCCATGAAATTGATTTGAGCTGCTTGGATGTCGCTCATTCCATGGTATGACCAAAGCCAAAAAAGGTGCAACTGCTGTATTCAATTTGCCGGCAACGCTTTTTCTACTGTAGGGGCATCCCCTACAATTTAGTCTTTATGCAGTTTCTTCTGCAGCCAGTCCTTGCCGTCCACAAACCTGGAGACGATAAAGCTGACCACATAGTCCCCTGCCGCATTGACCATGGTAGCCGGGGGGTCTACCAGATTGCCCAGTGCAATGGCAATGGGATAGGCAATCGCCATCTGCTCCGGGAAGAACACGGTGCACAGCACCAGCTCGCCGGTGCCGCCGCCACCGGGAATGCCGGACATAGCGACGCTGGAAAATACCGCCACAACGATGGCAAGGATCGCCTCGCCGGTACCAAAGTCCTTACCGAAAATGCCGAACAGAAACGCGACTTTCACGATGGCCGCCATAGCAGAGCCGTCCATGTGCATGGTCGCACCCAGGGGCATTACAATATCAGACACATCTTTACTGATACCCGTATCTTCCGCCGCTTCCATATTGGTGGGGATCGTGGCAACCGAAGAACAAGTGCCGAAGGAAACTGCCGCAGGCTTAAACAGGTGTCTGAACATCACCTTGATCGCGCCCTTGCCGCCGCCGAATCTTGCGTACACCGGGAAGGATGCGAACATATAGACAAAGCACAGCGCGTAGTAAATGACTAAGGTGCGGCCATAGTCACCGATCAGCTCCGGACCGTAAGTTGCAACCAGATAAGAGAAAAAGCCGAAAAAGCCGACGGGAGCATAAAAGCTAATGATCTTGACCACTTTCATAATACAGTTTGTAATGTCCGCCAAGAGCTTTGCTGTCATGGTCTCCTTGCCGCCGGCCATCTGGATACCGAAGCCGCACAGAACGGCAAACACGATCAGCGGCAGGATCGCCTTACGGCTGAGAAGTTCAAAGAAATCCGGCTTAGTGAAGAAATTGACCACCATATCCGCAAATCCAAGGGTCTTGCCCACTTCTCCCTCGGTAGCTTCATATTGTCCCTGCACCAGCGGAAAAACACGGCAGACCGCATACATGATCACCGCCGCAATGGCCGCTGTGATCAAGAAGGTAACGACCGTCACACCCATGATCTTGCCGGCTTTTTTCATAGAATCCATATTGGCAATAGCAGAGCAGATGGAGCAAAAGACCATAGGCACCACGATGCAGAACATCAGGTTAATAAAGACCGTTCCCAAGGGCTCCAACACCGTCGCGCCCTTGGAGATGACCTCCCCATTTGCATCTTTCACCACCGGAAACAGCGCGCCTGCCACACAGCCGGCAACGATGCCTATGAGCATACAGATAATAAAACCGTAATTTTTCAGTATCCGTTTCATAATTTCCCTCCGAAAAAAAGGATATTACTATTATAGTAAAAAAACCGCCCCTTGGCAAGTACGCCCACGCAAAAAGCGGCGGGGAATATCTTCCTCGCCGCTTATATGTATTTCGTTTATCTGCTGACAAATTCAAATGTAGCGCCTTTAACAGCTTTGGTGATTATATCGTCAATGATCGTACCGGACACGGACTTGACCTTCAGCTTGTTGCCGGCGGTCCGTTCCAGCACCACAGTGCCCTGCTGGCCGCGGCCGTCGATCTGAGCAGTAACGGTATTACCCTCTTCGGTAAAGGACACCACATCTCCGCCATAACCAAAACCGGCTTCATACCATTTCTTTCCGTCGATCTCAACGCAATCAGGGTCCATCATCATGCTCTCAGGATTATAAATGCTCACGCTCAAGCTGCCGTCGGTCTTATCGAAGGTGAATGTAATCTCTTCCATCTCATCCTGACTGCAGACCACATATGCACGCCAGCAACCGTCGGCATTCAGCGCCTTGTAATTCTTCTGAGCTCCGCCGCAGACAGAACACTTGCCGCCGACATAGGTGTGGTCTGCTGCCTTGTCGTCGGTCTTACCACAGACAGAGCAGGTCTTGGGTGCGGTGCAGGTAGCCTTACTGTATTTATGATCCAGCTTTTTGATATCCTTGGTATAGCTGTCGCCGCAGGAGCAGGTGTAGGTCTTGACGCCCTTTTCTGTGCAAGAAGCTTCCTTAGTCACCTTGCTGGTGTACTTATGCTCATGGGCTGCAGGTGCAGTGGTCTCTTCCGGTGCAGTGGTATCTTCCGGTGCGGTGGTATCTTCCGGTGCGGTGGTGTCGTTTTCGATTTCTGCAGGAGCAGTAGTCGTCTCGCCACCGGCAGGCTTCTGATCACCCTGGTCCTTGGCACAAGCGCACAGGCTCAGGATCATCATCAGCGCCAATAAAGCACAAATCAGTCTCTTCATAATAAACGCCTCTTTTCTTTTTTCTGGGTTTCCCCTTCCATAGTTTACCTCTTTATTTCGGCAAAGTCAATCCCACGCCAAGCAAAAAGCGGCGAGGTAAATCCTCGCCGCCTATAGGTTATCTGTTTATCAGCCCTTGAATTGAGGCTGGCAGGTCAGGTTGACGCCCAAACGCTTAAAGGTCTGCTCATCCGCTGCAGACAAGATCACAGAAGAATGGACCTGGCAGCCACGGAGCTTACCCAGCTGTTCCATAGCCTTTTCCGCTGTGGGGTCGGTAGCTGCGCTGATAGACAGCGCGATCAGCACCTCGTTGGTGTGCAGTCGGGGATTCCGGTGACCTAAGTGGTCCACCTTCACATGCTGAATGGGGTCGATGACCTCCGGGGCGATCAGGTGCAGCTCGTCCGGCTGCTCTGCCAGCGCCTTCAAAGCGTTCAGAAGCAACGCCGAGGACGCGCCCAGCAGATCCGATGTCTTACCGGTAATGATCTGTCCGTCGGGCAGTTCGATAGCTGCCGCAGGCAGACCGGTCTCGGCTGCCTTTTTAAGAGCCGGAGCAACCACCTTCCGGTCTTCGGCGCAGACGCCTACCTTCTTCATCAGAAGTTCCAGCTTCAAGACCTCATCGCTGCCGGTCTTGCCCTGCTTCTGATCGCACAGTGCCGCATAATATCTGCGCAGGATCTCTTGCTGGGATGCTTCCCGGGCAGCCGCGTCGTCCACGATGCAGTTGCCCACCATGTTGACGCCCATATCCGTGGGGGACTTATAAGGGCACTCGCCCAAGATCCGCTCAAACATGGCAACCAGCACCGGGAATGCCTCCACATCACGGTTATAGTTGACCGTAGTCTTGCCGTAGGCTTCCAAATGGAAGGGGTCGATCATATTCACATCGGAAAGGTCCGCGGTAGCTGCCTCATAAGCAAGATTCACCGGATGATTCAACGGCAGATTCCACACCGGGAAGGTCTCAAATTTTGCATAGCCTGCCTGCACGCCCCGTTTGTGCTCATGGTACAGCTGGCTCATGCAGGTTGCCAGTTTTCCGCTGCCCGGGCCGGGGGCGGTGACAACTACCAGCTCACGGGTGGTCTCGATAAAGTCATTTTTGCCGTAGCCGTCGTCGCTGACGATATGACTGATGTTAGAGGGGTAGCCCTCAATGGCATAGTGGTGATACACCTTTACACCGATAGATTCCAGCCGCGCCTGAAATGCCCGGGTAATATCCGTGTCGTTAAACCGGGTCAGCACCACAGAGCTGACATAAAGGCCAAAGCCCCGGAATACATCGATCAAACGGATCACATCCCGGTCATAGGTAATACCCAGATCACCCCGGATCTTATTCTTCTCGATATCCGCGGCATTGATGGCAATGACCATCTCCACCTTATCTTTCAGCTGCAGGAGCATCCGCAGCTTACTGTCCGGCTGAAAACCGGGCAGTACACGGGAAGCGTGATTGTCGTCATACAGCTTACCGCCGAACTCCAGATACAGCTTGCCGCCGAACTGGTCGATCCGGTTACGGATATGCGCAGACTGCGTTTTCAGATACAGCTCATTGTCAAATGCGATCTTTGCCACAGCAGATCCCCTCTTTCTTTGGGAATATCACTCCCCTATTGTATAGGATTCCACAGAAAATAGCAAGCTATTTCTGTAATTGCCCAAAAGTTGACAGCGCCTGCGATCCGTGTTACGATTAATTCAGATGAAATAAGGAGGGGTTTTATGGATCCCTATTCCCGTACCGCCCTTTTGTTGGGCGACGACGCTATGAAAAAACTAAAAAACGCAACCGTAGCTGTTTTCGGCTTGGGTGGCGTAGGTGGATATGTGGTGGAGGCGCTGGCACGCAGCGGTGTCGGTGCTCTGGAGCTCATTGACCACGATGATATTAGTATCACCAATATCAATCGGCAGCTGCTTGCCACCCGTCTGACCGTAGGCATGGGCAAAGCCGAGGCTGCAAAGCAGCGTGTTCTCAGCATCGACCCCGATATCAAGGTCACCGCCCGGAAAGAATTTTTCGGCCCGGACACCGCCAGGGATTTCGACTTCAGCCAGTATAGCTATGTGGTCGATGCCATCGATACCGTCACCGGAAAGCTGGCGCTGGTTTCCGCTTCTCAGGCAGCCGGCACGCCCATTATCAGCTCCATGGGCACCGGCAACAAGTTAGACCCCACCAAATTCCAGATCGCGGACATCACCAAGACCCGGATCTGTCCCCTTGCCCGGATCATGCGCAAGGAATGTGCCAAACGGGGCATTAAGCATTTGAAGGTGCTCTTCTCCACCGAAGACCCCATCACTCCGGCATCCTCCCCCACGGAAGAATTGCCGGAAGGACGCAGAGCGCTGCCGGGCAGTGTGGCGTTTGTCCCCTCTGTCGCAGGTCTCATCATTGCCGGAGAGGTCATCAAGGACCTCATAAAATAACAACTGTAGGGGCGATTCATGAATCGCCCGCAAAACACCACATATACTGGTGCGCGGGCAATTCGTGAATTGCCCCTACAATGTCATTCTGAGAAGGGCGGATGCCCGACGAAGAATCCCCTTCGATCGTTTTTCCGCTGGACAATGGGGATTCTTCGTCATTTCATTCCTCAGAATGACACCTATATCTATGGCATTGCCGTTGTTGTTTTGTGGTAAATTCTATGTTATAATGTAAAAACCTATACAAAGGAGGTCCTTTTATGGAGTTTTATGTTAACCACCCGATCTTATTTATCATCGCGGCTCTGCTGATAGCCGTCGTGCTCGGGCAATCCGTCTTCTTCCTTTTAAAGGCGCTGCGCCGTAGCAAGGAGCTGGGCATGGATCAGAAAAAGATCCGCAAGACCATGATCTCCGCCGGCATCTTCACCATCGCTCCGGCGATCGCCATCGTCATCAGCGTCATGGTGCTCAGCAAAACCTTAGGTCTTCCCCTTCCCTGGCTGCGTCTGAGTGTCGTCGGCTCTATGAGCTATGAGACCGTGGCTGCCAACAATGCCCTGCAGGCCATGGGTCAGGCGCTGGGCGCAGGTAATTTGACTGCCCAGCAATTTGTCAATGTGCTGATCGTTATGACCATCAGCATCCTGCTGGGTATCTGGCTGGTGCCGGTGATCGGCAAAAAGCTGCAAAAGGGCATGTCCTCCCTTTCTAACCGGGATGCCAAGTGGGCAGATATCTTCTCCAACGCTCTGTTCATTGGCATGATCGCCGCATTTTTGGGCTTTGTGTTCTGCGATGTGTCCCGTCTGTGGTCTGCCGACGCAAATGGCATGGTCACCGTAGTCAAAGACGGTGTGGAGACCCTTTACACCGCCACCTCCGGTCTGATTCCCGTATGTGTCATGGGCGTTTCCGCACTTACCATGATCGTCTGCGGTTTACTTATGAAACTGCCAAAAATGAAGTGGCTGTCTGAATATGCGCTGCCCATCAGCTTGATTCTCGGTATGGCTTCCGCCATTCCCATTACAAACTGGTTAGGTTAGGCTGAGAGGACTCGAACCGAATCAGCCTCACAGCAATTCTTTTTGCTGCTTTTTCGCTTATCTTTCTTGCCTTGCGTCAGCAAGGCTGCGTCATCTGCGCAAAAAATCAATCAAAAATTATTCGCTGAGAGGTGCCAGGCAGTTTTCAGCCGCTTGCATTTTCCAAGTCGAAGAAAATCACGAAGACAATACTTTCTGTATTATCAAGGGATTTTCTGATGTATTGGGGAATGCAGGCGTCTGAAAACCTGGTTAGGTTCGAGTTCTCTCAGCCTAAGGAGGATATGATTATGAAAAAAGAAATGACTTATCTTGACAGTGTTCATAGAGACGGCCGGATCTGGAACTTAAGCGTTATGGTCCTTCTGCTGGTCTTCCCCGTTGCCGTATGCATTATTTTCAACACCCTGCCCGATTGGAACAGCCTCCTGCTGGGTCTTGTGGCCACCGCGCCTATGTACTGGGCAGTGGGTGCTATCGAGACTGTTACTTATGTGCCCATGCTGGGCGCCGGCGGCTCTTACTTAAGCTTCGTTACCGGAAACATCTCTAACCTGAAGCTGCCCTGCGCGCTTAATGCTATGGAGCAAAACGATGTAAGCGCCAATTCCGAAGAAGGCGAAGTGGTTTCCACCATCGCCATTGCCGTATCGAGCATCGTTACCACAGTGATCATCATTTTGGGTGTGGTGTTGATCGTGCCTCTGACCCCCATTTTGCAAGCCCCGGTGCTGCAGCCTGCTTTTGATCAGATCCTGCCTGCGCTGTTCGGCGGTCTGGGCATTGCCTTTGTATCCAAGAACTGGAAGATCGCCGTTGCGCCGATCCTTCTGATGCTGGTGCTGTTTATCTTTGTGCCGGCTCTGAACTCCGGTACAGTAGGCATCATGGTACCGGTCAGCGCGCTGTTTACCATCGCCACGGCACGGATCCTATATAAAAGAGGTGCGCTGTAATGGGTTATGTGATCTTAGCCGCTATCGGTGTTCTTTTGATCGTGCTCATTGCCCGGGCTGCAGCTTTTACCCCCAAAGCCCAAAGCAGTGAGACGCCAGACCCGGTACAGTTTGACAAAGACCGGGCGGTAGAAGCTTTGCAGCAGTTGGTACGCTGCAAGACAATTTCCTGCAGTGACCCCTCCTTGGAAGATGACAGTGAGTTTACAAAGCTCATTGACCTTTTGCCCACCCTGTACCCCCGGGTATTCGGTTTCTGTACCCTGACTCAGCTGCCGGACCGGGCGCTGCTGTTTCACTGGCGGGGCAAGTCAGACAGTGCCCCCAGCGTGATGATGGCCCACTACGATGTGGTAAGCGTCAATGAAAGCTCTTGGGACAAGCCCCCCTTTGCCGGTATCATCGAAGACGGCGTGCTGTGGGGACGGGGCGCTTTGGATACCAAGGTCACCTTTAACGGTGTATTAAGCGCCGCCGACCATTTGATCAGCGAAGGCTTCGTGCCGGAAAATGATATCTATTTCGCCTTCTCCGGCGGCGAAGAAGTCAACGGACCGGGTGCTGCAAACATCGTGGACTGGTTTATGGAAAAAGGCATTACACCTGCGCTGGTGGTAGACGAAGGCGGCGCGGTGGTGGAAAATGTATTCCCCGGCGTCAAAGCCCCCTGCGGACTGATCGGTATCGCGGAAAAGGGCATGATGAATGTCAAGTACACCGTCCGCTCCGGTGGCGGTCATGCCTCTGCGCCCCTGCCCAAGACCCCCATCACCACTTTGGCAAAGATCTGCCGCCGCATCGTGGATCACCCCTTCAAAATGCACCTGACGAAGCCGGCAGCAGAGATGTTCGATACCTTGGGCCGTCACTCAAGCTTTGCCCTGAAACTGGTATTTGCTAACCTTTGGCTGTTTAAGCCGGTGTTGGATCTCATTTGCCGTTTAAGCGGCGGTGAGATGAATGCCTTGTGCCGCACCACCACTGCCTTTACCCAGATGCAGGGCAGCAGTGGCAGAAATGTTTTGCCTGCGGAAGCCTACCTGATCTCCAATATGCGCCTGAATCCGGAGGATTCGGTGGAATCCGCAACAGAATACTTGAAAAGAGTGGTCGCTGACGATTCCGTAGAGATCGCGGTATTGGAAAGCTTCCAGCCCAGTCCCATTTCCGAGACCAGCTGTGAAAGCTGGGACAAAGTCGCTTCTGCCGTTGCCCACACTTGGCCCGGCTGTATCGTATCGCCTTACCTGATGGTCCAGTGCTCTGATTCCCGTCACTACGGTAAGATAAGCCGCCATGTCTACCGCTTCAGCGCCATGGACATGACCGCTGAGGAGCGCCGCACCATTCACGGCAACAACGAGCGCATTCGTTTGGAGTCCATCGCAAGAGCCGTGGAATTTTATATCCGCCTGATGAAAAATTGCTGAAGATCAGGGAATCATCTCCCGGTTAAGAAGAGGATGAAAAATGTTTTATAAAAACGCTAAAATTTTCACCGCTGACCGCACCTTTCATTTCGGCTGTTTTGAAGTAACCGAGGACGGCAAATTCGGCAAGATCCTGCCGGAAACTGTCCCGGAGGACGCTATTGATCTGCAGGGTGCTACCGTCATCCCGGGTCTTGTGGATGTGCATATCCACGGCGCCATGGGTGCGGATTTTTCCGACGGCAATGCAGAAGGACTTCATGCCATGGCACAGTATCTGTGCAAAGAAGGTGTTACCTCCTTTGCCCCTGCATCTATGACCCTCCCCTACGAAACTTTGAAAGCAGCCTATACCTGCGCTGCTTCCTTTGCCAAAGCCCAACCTAACGGCTGTGCCCGGCTCATGGGTATCCACATGGAAGGTCCCTACTTTTCCGAGAAAAAGAAAGGCGCCCAAAACGGCGCATACCTGAAGAATCCGGATTTTGCCGGTTTCAAAGCTTTATACGACAGCTGTGGCGGACTGATCCGCATTGCAGATGTTGCGCCGGAGCTGCCTGGTGCTGAGGACTTCATCCGGCAGGCTAAAGCGCTTTGCACTGTTTCCGTAGCCCACACCGATTCAGACTATGACCATGCCAAGGATGCCTTTGATGCCGGTGCTACCCACTTGACCCATCTTTACAACGCCATGCCCGGCATCCATCACCGTAACCCCGGTGTGATCCCGACCGCCGCAGAAAACAAAGCGGTCCGGGCAGAGCTGATCTGTGACGGACAGCATGTGCATCCGGCTTCTGTACGGCTGGCATTTTCCATGTTCGGTGCAGACCGGATGGTGCTGATCTCCGATGCCCTGCGCTGCTGCGGTATGCCCGACGGCGAATACGAACTGGGTGGTCAGGCGGTCACCTTATCAGGTGGCATTGCCCGTCTTGCAGACGGCACCATCGCCGGCTCTGCCACCAATTTGTTTGACTGCATGAAAAACGCCATTGTCTTCGGCATCCGGGAAGAAGATGCCATTGTCGCCGCCACCTATAACCCTGCCTGCGCCATCGGCGCAGAGGACAAGGTCGGCGCCATCGCAGAAGGAAACTTCGCAGACTTTATCGTCTGCTCTCCGGACTACACACAAAAGCGTGTATTCCTTGGCGGAAAACCCGTATAAATATCCCCTAAGGCCCCCTTATGTAAAGGGGGCCTTTTGTATCTCAATAAACAATATCAATAAACAGTGTTTTTGGGACTAGCTTTTTTATCCAATTTAGGATATGATTATAGACGCTCTCAAAGGAGGTCGTTATGCTTAAGAAATATATCGGAGATAAAGCATTTTACAAGCGGGTCATGCTCATTGCCCTGCCGATCATTTTGCAGAATCTCATTACTAATTTTGTTTCCCTGCTGGATAATTTGATGGTCGGTCAGCTAAGTACCGCGCAGATCAGCGCCGTCACCATTGTCAATAATAACCTGTTATTTGTTTTCAATCTGTGTATCTTCGGCGGTGTGGCCGGCGCAGGCATTTTCACCACCCAGTTCTTCGGTTCGGGTGATCAGAAAGGCATCCGCCACACCTTCCGGTTCAAGTTGCTGATCTGCCTGGTGCTGACCGCTCTGGGCGCTGCTCTTTTCTTCTTTGCCGGTGACAGTCTGATCAGTCTGTACCTGCAGGGGGACGGTGACCCGGCTACGGCTGCCGAAACGCTCCATTACGGCAGGCAGTATATGCGCATTATGCTTCTGGGGCTGCTGCCCTTCGGTCTGACCAATGCCTATGCGGGCACACTTCGGGAATGCGGACATCCCACCGTACCTATGGTTGCCGGTTTTGCAGCAATGTTCGTCAATCTGTTCTTGAATTATGTGCTGATCTTCGGTAATCTTGGCATCCCTGCCATGGGCGTTACCGGCGCTGCCATCGCCACGGTCATTGCCCGTTATACGGAACTGATCATCGTCGCCGTATGGACACATCTGCACAAGAAAGAATGCCCCTACGCATCGGGTCTGTACCGCAGCTGCTATATTCCCGGCAGGCTCTTCAAGTCCATTGTATTGCGAGGCATTCCGGTGCTGGTCAACGAGTGTCTGTGGTCCATGGGTATGGCTGTGCTGAACCAAAGCTATTCCTACTGCGGTCTGGATGTGGTGCCGGCTTTGAGTATTGCCTTCACCATCTACAACCTGGCGTCGGTGGTGTACCACTCTTTGGGCAACACCGTTGGTATCATCACCGGTCAAATGCTGGGCGCAGGTCAACCGGAGGAAACGGTAAAAGATCACAACCGAAAGCTTACCGCGCTGTGTACCGCCTCCGGTGTTGTGTTTGGCCTGATTGGCATCGTCCTCTCCGGGATATTCCCCAACCTTTACAATACCACCGATGCGGTACGGCAGCTGGCCACCCGGATGATCATCATTATGTCCGTGATCATGCCCTTCCCTGCCTACATCTTCCCGGTGTTCTTTACTTTGCGCGCCGGCGGCAAGACCTTGGCAAACTTCCTGTTTGACTGTGGCTCCGTGTGGCTGGTGACCATTCCCCTTGCTTACTGTCTAAGCCGCTTCACGACCCTTCCCATTTTGCTGATCTTCCTGCTGTGCAACGCAACAGATATTCTCAAAGCCTTCATTGGCTATCTGATGATCCGTCGGGGCGACTGGGTCCAAAACCTCACCACGAAATGAGAAAACGCATCCATCGCAAGATGGATGCGTCTTTTTTTATTTCAGGGTCGTACCGCTGTTTAAGACAAGGGTGCTGTATAACATCAGCACATCCTGCCCCGTAAACTCCAGGAAATTCCCAAGCATGCGGCTGTCCAGATAGCGGATATCCACCAAGGTCACGGTCTTGTAGTCCTTTGTCAAAAGGGGCACCATAGAGCTTCCGAAGGAGTCCCGGAATACGATCAACTCCCGGTCGGTGAGCGCGCCCGGATTTTCGATCCGCAAAAGCGACTGGGCACCGGACAGGAACACATCGTATAAGTCCTTGCTATTTAGCTTTTCCATGTTATAGACCGGTGTGTAGGTCTTTGTCTCGAAATTGTAGACCTTGCAGTTGGAGAGCCAATCGCTTTCCATGATATACATAGTTTCCGGCTCCATGGGAAGCGCCGCCTGCCCGTAGTATACGCCGTAGAAGGGGCGGTCTATGGGTGTTTTTGTAAAATCAGCCTTATCAGGCGCGGCCACACCCATGGCAGCGCAGAGTTTCTGCGCTGCAGGCAGCAGCGCCTCCTGCCGCCAGTGGGTATCGGTAAAATAATAGTCCTTAGAAGACAGGCTGTCCGTCAGGTCGATATGGGTGGCCCAGGGCATTTCTTTGCGCCCCGTTTCAAAAAGCTTGTCGTAATCCATGGTAGGATATCCGTTTTCCGCTGCCAGATAGTAGCCCTTATCCGGGATCACCGCCGCGTAGACCTTGCTGCCACCGGGCTGCAGATAGGTCTCGTACACATAGTTGAGCCGGTCCATAGCATGCTCTACCGCCGCGCTGTTTAAGGGATAGTCCAGCTTTGCTGCATAGCCGTCGGCAATATAGATACCGTTGTTGTCCTTTTGCTGCAAAACATAATAGTGGGTCAAAGATTTCAGCTGCCGGAAGGCATCCCGTAGGGGGAACTGATCCAGCGTGTACGCTTCAAACTCCGTCATGAACTTGCCCGAAAAAATGGATTCCTGAGAGATCACCGGTAGCTGCGCCAAGGGCCGCCGCTCCGCTTCGGAAACCTCCCTGGCAGGCTGCAGCCAAGCAAAAACCGCAAGACCTGCCCATATTGTCACCAGGATGGCTGCGCCGATGGCGCGAATTTTCTTTGTCATCACACAGCCCCCCTTAAAAACGGAAATAAAGAAACGGATTAAAAGACCCGTCCACAAGATACGCGCAGCACACCAGCAAAAAGACGATGAGCAGCGCCGGCTCTAAAACCGCCCCAAGAGGCTTTTCGGAAATCTTGTTTGCCAAATTCCGCACAAGGGGTGTTGACCCTACAATGGCGGCTGCCAGGAGTAAACCGTAGCTGCGCAGATAGTAAAGGGTCTGGGTGGTCACAAAAGGCACATTTCCTGCGCCGAACATACCGCCGATGTCGGAAACTGCTTGGGAAAGGCTCTCTGCGTTGAATAGCACAAAACCCAAGACCACCACCAAAAGCACATAGCCCCGACGGAAGATATCCGGCAGTTTTTGCAGTGACGGCACCCATTTTTCCAGCAGCAGAAACACCGCATACAGAAGTCCCCACAGCACGAAATTCCATGCTGCGCCATGCCACAAGCCTGTGAGCATCCACACCGTAAGGATATTGAACACCCATCTGCCTTTGCTGACCCGGTTTCCCCCCAGGGGGATATACACATAATCTCTAAACCAGCTGCCAAGGCTCATATGCCACCGCCGCCAGAATTCCCCGATGGACCTCGACATATAAGGATAGTTAAAATTCTCGATAAACCGGAAACCAAAGACCCGTCCCAGACCGATCGCCATATCGCTGTAACCGGAGAAGTCGAAATAAATATGGAGTGCAAACGCAATGGCATAGATCCAATAGAACAGCACGGACTTTTCATCGGATTGCCGGAAGATATTAGTCAGCTTGCCCAGCTGATTGGCGATGAGGATCTTCTTGGCAAGACCCACCAAAAACCGGCGCAGCCCCAGCGCAACATCGTCCCAGCTGTGGGCGCGATGGTCTAACTGCCTGGCAACATCCACATACCGGACGATCGGCCCGGCGATCAGCTGAGGAAACAGTGACACATACGCGCCGAAGCTGATGGGGTTCTTCTGCACCTGGGCATTTCCCCGGTACACATCCACCGTGTAGCTTAAGCACTGGAAAGTATAAAAACTGATGCCGATGGGCAGCGCCAGCTTAAGTAGCGGCAGCTGCGTTCCCAAAATACCGTTCACATTACCAATAAGAAAATCCGCGTATTTAAAGACTGCCAGCAGTGCAAGACCTGTCACCGCAGACACGATCAGCCAGAATCGCCGCCAACTTTGGGAAATGCACTTGCCGATGGCAAGTCCGCAGCCGTAATACACACCGATGGTAAAGAGCATTAAAAACACATACTTTGGCTCTCCCCAGGCATAGAACACCAAGCTGGAGAGCAGCAGTACCGCATTTTTAAGCCCACGGGGCACTAAAAAATACGCGATCAGCACGACCGGCAGAAAATAAAAAAGAAATGGAATACCGGAAAACAGCATCCCGTGTCCTCCTTTCAAAAAATGGCAGCGATTGCCGCTGCCATTTTCTCATCCTTAGCCTGCGATCGCCTCGCTGTACTTGATATCTGCGCCGGGATACTCTGCTTTCAGTGCAGTCTCAAAGGGAGATACCGCATCATCAATGCCGAAGAACGACACCACATACTCACCGATCACTGCAACCACCAGTTTTTCCGGAGTGCCGCAGATCCAGGGATTGGCTGCGATGGTATCGCGCATTACCTTTGCAAATGCTTCTGCATCGCCGGTCACATGGAATGCGCCGCAGGTGAAATTATTGAGCATCATGCCATGGACCAAAGACGCTGCCTCATCGATATTTGCCACCTGATCGGCAGGCACCAGCAGCGTTGCGGTAATACCCTCGTCCTCAAGGCTATATTTGCCGGGGCCGTTTTCCACCAGCTGATTCATATCGCCGCCCATGGCGAAGAACTTCTCAGAGCCGTAGGCAGCCCATGTTTTCTCCAAAATTTCCAGCGCGCTCTCAGGCATTTCCATCTGAGGCGCAGTGGTGGTGCTGTCAGCGCCCTTGTTTGTGCCGCAGGCGGTAAAGCCCACAGCCATGGTCAGAACCAGCAGCATTGCGATTACTTTTTTCATTGTTTAATTTCCTCCAAAATGTTTCGTTTTCCATGTCTTATGATAAGAAACAGCGTCAAAAGTGTAACGCCAAGGGTCACCCCCAGCATATCGATGGCTACATCTTTGATCCCCGGTCCTCTACCGGGTACAAAAGCTTGAATGCATTCGTCGATACCTGCCGCCGCAAGACCTGCGCCCAGCGCCAGCAGCGCTGCCTGCCATTTTTTCTCCCGCAGCATGTGCATCAGCCAGCTTAAGCAAAGGCCCAGACAGCAAAATTCCGTCATGTGGGCGACTTTTCGCAAAAGGCCGTGTCCTCCGGGGTCATTTTCTGCTGTTCCCCAACCAAACAAGCGGGCAAAGAGGTCCTTGACCCAGGCGCTCAGTGCGCCGGACAGTTCGCCGGGCAGCAAAGAGTTGCCCCAGATAAAGCAAAGGTTCAGGATCAGCAGGATCAGACAAACGGTCATGCGCTTTCCGGTGCGTATCACGGCAATACCCCCAAATGCTCCAGCAATATCTTTATACCCAATAATATCAAAATCAAACCGCCGGTCAGCTGCGCCTTCTTTTCAAAGCGGCTGCCGAACAGATTTCCGATCTTGACACCGAATACACAGAAGCAGAAGGTCGTAAGACCGATCAGCAAAACCGCGGTGTAGATATTGACATTGCCTGCCATTGCCAGGGAAATGCCTACCGCCAGTGCGTCAATACTGGTAGCAATAGCCATGATGAACATGGTCTTTGCCGACAGATCAGCATTCTTTTCTTCGCAATCGCATTCCTTACTGAAAGCATCCTTGAGCATATTAACGCCGATGATCGTCAGCAGGCAGAATGCCACCCAGTGATCCGCTGCTTCAATGGCATCAGAAAACATTGTTCCCAGAAAATAGCCGATCAGCGGCATCAACGCCTGAAAGCCGCCAAACCAAATGCCGCAAATTGCGCCGGATTTTAAGCTTGCTTTCTTCATGGATAATCCCTTGCAGATTGAAACTGCAAAGGCGTCCATACTCAGACCCACTGCCAACAAAAGCAGTTCCGCCAGTCCCATAAGTGTCCCTCCGTATTTGCGCTCTTCTTTTCACGCCGGGTGCATTATATCAGTTGCTGTCTTTACCGTCAAGACATGGCGCAAAAAGTTCACATTTGTTCCATAATTTTAATAGAAATCTGCAAATTCCGGTTTAGCAGGCAGTGCCTGCAGACAATTTTGCTACCACCGCCCAAGAAAATCGTTACACATCCTATCCCACCCGGTAACAGAACACGCAAAAAGCTGTTCAGTTTTGTAGCCTTTTCGATACCGGGCAGGTTAGGAGACGGTGGATATGAGATTCGTTGGTAGCGCATTGTCAGGCGGCACTGCCGCCCGATAAACCGCAATTTGCGTAAAGGGTGTCATCTCTGCCATAAGAGACAACACCCTTTATCGTTTATTCCGGTCCCTGACCACGGGTCATCAGGCTGTGGACCGCAGCCGCCGGGGTAATTTCGCCCTTTACCACGGCATTGACCGCCTCCACGATAGGCATTTCCACTTGATACTGCTGTGCAAGGCGCATCGCCGCAGGCAGCGCGTGGATGCCCTCCACCACCATGCCAACCTGCCGGATGGCATCTTCCGGGGAAAGGCCCTGACCCAACAGCATACCGCAGCGGTTGTTCCGGCTGTGGACGCTGGTGGCTGTGACGATCAGATCGCCGATGCCGGCAAGTCCGTAAAAGGTATGGGCATCGCAGCCCATTGCCGTTCCCAGCCGGGTGATCTCCGCCATGCCCCGGGTAATCAGTGCCGCCTTGGTGTTGTCACCGTAGCCCAGACCAACGGCAATGCCTGCGCCCAGCGCCATGATATTTTTCATAGCGCCGCACAGCTCCACACCGATCACATCTTCATTAGTATAGACACGCATGCAGGTATTGGAAAACACCTGCTGCACTTTAAGGGCAGCGCTTTGATCCTTGCAGGCAGATACGATGGTGGTGGGCAGATCCTTTGCCACTTCCTCCGCGTGGGTCGGACCGGACAGCGCAACCAATCGCACCTCGGGATTGCCGACCTCTTCTTCGATGATCTGGGTCATGGTATATAGGGTATCGGCTTCAATGCCCTTTGCCACATCCACAATGATCTGCCGTTCTGTCACATAAGGAGCTGCTTTCCGGGCTGTGCTGCGGACAAAGGGAGACGGCACGGCAAAGAGCAAAATCTCTTTATCCCGGCATACCTCTTCAATATCCTTGGTAAACAGAATTTCCGCAGGGATCTCCATGCCCGGCAGGTTGGGGTGCTTCCGGGTGGCGGAAAATTCGTCGATCTCTTTTTCAATGGCAGACCAGACCGTGACGGCATGGCCGTTGCGGCAAAGCATTCTTGCCAATGCCATGCCCCATGTACCTGCGCCTAAAACACCGATTTTCATCATGTATCGCTCTTCCTTACTCTATAATGTATGCTGCGGTGATCTCACCGTAATAGGCGGTATGGTAGTCGCCCTCGTTGTGAGTACCTTCTGCGTAGAATCTTGTAAAGCAAGCCGGATCAATAGCTTTGGGGTCCTGATCCTGCTTGTAGATCACCTTGCACTCCAAGGTCAGAGGCAGTTCCTTGATACCCGGAACGTTGACGGTCATGCCCGGCTCTGTGGTCAAGCCAAGCTCCTTGATCTTATCCATATCTCTGCCGGATTTACTGCCACAGACCGCAATGATATTTTTATCCACCGGACCCAAGGGGATATTCACGGTAAACTCCCCGTTTTTCTCCAAAAGGGTCTTAGTATGGCGGCTTTCCCGCACATAAGTTATAAACACCGGCTTTGCCCAGATCACACCGATGTGACCCCAGCCGATGACCATGGTATTTTCCTCGCCGTCAGCGGCGGTGGTCAGCAGACAGCCCTTGCCGATCTGCTTGCCGAACTGACCGGCATAATCCCAAATATCTATTTCCCGTTTCATTGGCAACAACCTCCTTGATTACTCCCCTATTATATCGGCAATAGCCGAAAAAAGCAAGGGAATTCAAGTTGACAACGCTGTCAGAAAAGCATATAATCTGTAAAATAGAAAGGCAGAGAAAGCTATGATGAAAAAACAAGCGTTAAAGATCGCTTTTCGGGATACCGTCCCGGTACTGACAGGCTATCTGTTTCTGGGCGCCGGCTTCGGTATCTTGCTGAGTGAAAAAGGGTTCGGGATCGGCTGGGCCTTTTTCATGTCCTTATTTATGTATGCCGGCTCCGGTCAGTATCTTGCGGTGAGCCTGCTGGCCACCCAGGCCTCTTTGATCAGTTCCGCTATCGCCACCCTTTTGGTCAACGCACGGCATCTGTTTTACGGCATTTCCCTGATCGATACCTACAAGGGCGCCGGAAAAAAGAAATCCTATATGATCTTCGCCCTCACTGACGAAACATACTCTCTGGTGACCCAAAACCAACCGCCGGAAGGCATCAGCCGCCATGCATACTGTTTTCTGGTGTCGCTTCTTGACCATATTTACTGGATCTGCGGCTGCGTACTGGGCAACATCGCCGGCAGCACCCTGCCCATCAGCTTTGAGGGTGTGGAGTTTGTGCTCACCGCGCTGTTTGTCACCATGTTCGTGGAGCAGTGGCTGAGCAATGTGAATCACCGGCCTGCGGTGATCGGTGTTGCATCTACCGTCCTTTGCCTGCTGATCTTCGGCAGCGAGCTGTTCCTGATCCCCTCCATGGCAGCCATCGCCATTTTGCTGACCATCTCCAGAAAGACCGCAAGGAGGGCTGTAGATGCATAGTGTTTGGATCATCGTCGTGGCAACCCTTGTGACCATGGCAACCCGGTTTCTCCCCTTCCTGATCTTCGGAAGCGGACGCAAAACACCGGATATCATCGTCTATCTGGGCAAAGTACTGCCCTATGCCATCATGGGCATGCTGGTGGTGTACTGCATGAAAGATGTGTCTTTCCTGCAGCCACCCTACGGCATCCCGGAACTGTTGGGCTGCGCTGCTGTGGCGCTCCTGCACATCTGGAAGCGTAACACCCTGCTGTCTATCGGCGTGGGCACCGTATTCTATATGGTACTGGTACAGTTGGTATTTTAAAAAGACGGAGTGCAAACGCACTCCGTCTTTTTTTCTGTTATTTTTTCAAATCCGAAAGATTCCAGCGGGTGTACAGAATGGAGCAGTAATCATCCCCGGGGCATCTCTGATAGTAAACTGTCATGAGATCGCCGTTGGCCAGCTCAATGGTGGAGGGATAGCCCTGGTCGGTCACAGGGGACTCCGGTCCGATCATCACATCTTCGCTCCAAGTATGACCCTTATCGTAGCTGACCCGGACATACTGACCGAAGGGCTTGACACGATTGCCAAAAGACATAATCAGCGCGCCGGAGGAGTGGATCATAAAGAAGGGAGGTGCGCCGTAGCGATCCATGAAGACAGGCTCGTCCCAGGTCTTGCCGCCGTCCAAAGAACGGCAGGTATACATCGTCATACGGAAAGATGCGCCCACCTCGTTCTCATCACCGGTGGTAATGCAGCGGACAGCCGCCAAAATCTCGTCATTGCCCAGGTCTACACAGTGGGGCTCGCAGACATCGGTCACCTTATTGCCATTATGAGTCTTAGGCGCGGGTAGGGCGCTGACAAATTCCCAGGTCTCGCCTTCGTCAAAGCTCTGGACAGCGCAGACAGCATCTGCAGGCACGTCAAGATCAGAAAGACGCTCAGTACCCACATAGAAGAAGCTGCCGTCAGCTCTGCGGATGGGGCCGTGGGGTGCGGTCACAGGGCACTTTCTGGGTGCGGACCAGGTCTTGCCGTTATCGTGGGAGACTTTGGTAAAGGAACCAAACTCTTCTTTGGGCACTTCCTTCCACTTCTCCAGCATTGCCTTGGAGAAAGGCTCACCCAGGTTGGGCCAGCGCTCTACGCGGGCGGGATTGGAGTAAACGCCCTCATCATCCGTGTTATTAAACCAGGAAAGGAGCATATTGCTCTCGCCCCAGCATACAAGACCGGGATCCCGGTCATCCAGCTTGGTGTCGTTAATGATCTGGGGCCTAGACCAGGTCTCGCCCTCGTCATGGCTTATGTACATCAGATCCTTGCCGAAGGGGCAGACATGCGCAAGACGGTTGCCGGATGCGGCTACATAAACAACGCCGTCCTTGTCCTTTGCAACCGTGGGCCAGCCTTGGTACAAAAACCAGCCTTCTGTAAATCTTCCTACGATTCCGTGCTTCATTTTTCTTTCCTCCGATGATATACGATTCTCGGTTTTTGTCCCTTTGGACATCGCCACTAGAATACCATTGTTTCCCATGCAAGTCAAGGGTTTCGGGCGAAATAACCTTAGGCGAAAGCGGAAAAAATGCGCGCTGTGAAAACAGCGCGCAAATATTTTTACAAAGAACGGGTCCATTCTGTGATCAAAAGCCCCGGGAGCATCCAAACCAGTTCGTAAAGGAACAGATTTGCCGGTGTCAGCAGCTGGGTCGCACCGATGACCGCAAGGACCAACATCATTAAAATACCCAGGATACCGCCCACCATATGGACGATCACACCAAGGGCCGCAGCGGTTTTCAGGCTCCGGGCTCCGGTCACAGCATAGGCAAAGGAAGCAAGACCCTCTCCGGTGATCAGAGCAGCTGCCGGACCGGTTTCTTTTTCTTTTTCCCGCAGCATCTGCCGCTCCGCAGGTGTCGGATATAAGATCTTCTTTCCTTTGATGCCGAAGGTATCATGCAAAAATTCCGGTGTCAGCATAAAATCTCTGGAGATCAGCACCGGCTTCAGCCCACGGTAGCCGCAAAGGGTGGAGATACCGGCTGCCGAGAAGCGGTCCTTATCATAGGTCACGGCAAAGAGTCCGGACAGTTCTCCGTCGATTGCCACACATACTGCCTGATGGACTTTGATGCCTTCAGGCACTTCCACGCCCATGGTTTTCAGGAAGGAAAGGCTGCCGGCCAGTACCGGCTCACCGTTTACTTCCGCACCGATACCGCCCTCTTCATAAGCGCGGTAGTTTTCGGCGGTATAATGGGCGCCGTTGCGGCTGTCCAGAAGGTGGGTAAACAGCGGCTCTAAACTGCCACCGTCAGCTACGATCAATGCGGCGGCATAGGCAACGATCTCATCAGGCTGCCGCTGTCCAAAGAATTTCACGCCGTTCATTTTCACTGTTCCTGCCGGGAACAGATCATTGTGATCCAAGGGGAACAGACTCTTACCTGAGAGTGCTTCCACACCCTGCCAGCCGCACAGTACCGTGCCGAGGTGGTGCAGACGGCGCTCCAGTACTGCCATGGGGCGGCTCTGGGAAACGAACATAGATGCAGGCATCGCTGCCAAAGCTGTCACAGCCGCCACCTGAATACCGGCGCTGACTCCATGGAGAACACCTGCCAGCACACCTGCCGCCACACTGACGCACAGCGCTACAAGGGTATAAACGGATACTACCTTCTCCAGCCGGGCAGGCTGTTCATAGGTATCCATGAAATCTTCCACATCGCCTTCAGAGCGAAGAATGCCCTTGTGCTCCTCATAGTAGTCCTGCTGGACGGCAATGCTATCTAAGTGGGTGGCTTTGCGCATGGTATCCAGCTGACCCATTTTTGTGTTTCTGCGCTGATACTCGCTCCACAAAGACATGCTCACCTGCAGGCTGAATGCGGCGCAGCAGGGAACACACAGCTGCCTAAGACCCATCACGCCGTCAGCGCAGCAAAGGACAAAGGTAAACAATAGCAGCGTGTTGGGAGAAAAACGCTTACGGGCAAGATCTGCCGCGCCTTCCAGCAGCTGGAAGCTACCCAGCAGCGCAGAGACAAGCATCGCCAAAAACTGACCGAATACGATCAGACGGATCCGGTTGTCCTGCACCCAGCCGAGAGCATGCATGACAGTGGCAATGGCAGATACCAGCACCACCAGTACACTCAAGAAAATGGCCGTCTGCAATTTCCAAAGGCCCTTTTCCGTCATGGCATAGTATTCCTTTTCCGGACCGGCGATCAGCTTGCGTTTTAATTCCCGCAGACGGGAACGGGGATGAAACGCAATGGGTCTGGGGGGCACATATTCCGCAATGGGCTGCTCGTATTCCGGCTCCCACTCGGAGGAGTAGGGCTCTGTCTTTTCCGGCTCCGGAACAGGAAGGATCTGCTCATCCTCATCGTCGATAGGCTGGGCATTACGCACCGTTCCTGCGGTATCCGGGATCTTCTCCAAACGGATGGTATCGCCGGCAGCAAAACCGCTGTGCTCTTCAGGCTGAGTCGGCAATTCCGTCCGGAGCTGTTCCTCTTCCTCTATGGGCTCTTCCGGCGCAGTTTCTGTAGTAGCAGCGCCGAATTCTTTCATAATATCTTCTAAACTGAATTCTTGTTCCTGCAGTTCCTTATCGTCCATAGGCTTTTCCTTTCTTAGGATTCTTGTATAGACTTAACGACGCTGGCGCACCGCTTCATATAAAAGAATCGATGCGGCAGCAGATGCGTTTAATGATGTGATTCTCCCTTTCATGGGAATGTGCACCGTAACGTCGCAGTTCTTCTGCACCAGCCGGCTCATTCCGTCGCCCTCAGAGCCGATCACGATGGCAGAAGGGCCGGTCAGGTCTGCGTCATACATAGGGATAGAGCCTTCCGCGGCTGTGCCGAAGATCCACACGCCCTTCTGCTTCAGTTCGTCCATAGCAGCGTTAATGTTAGTGACTCTTGCCACCTTCATATACTCCACCGCGCCGGCAGAGGCTTTTGCCACGGTAGCGGTCAGACCCACGCTGCGCCGCTTGGGAATGATCACGCCATGGGCGCCGGCGCACTCGGCGCTTCTTAAGATCGCGCCCAGATTATGAGGGTCTGACAGCTCGTCACAAATGACGATCAGGGGTGTCTCCCCTCTGTCTGCAGCCTCCTGCAAAATATCGTCAATGGTAAAATAGTCCCGGGCGGCTGCCAGTGCGATGACACCCTGGTGGGCATGGGTTGTGCTCATGGCATCCAGCTTTCTTCTGTCCACCGGCACAACGACTGCGCCCGCCTCTTTTGCCTGGGCAGCCAGACGCTGCAGGCCCTTGTCCGTATCTCCGGAGGCGATGAATACCTTATCAATAGTTCTTCCGCTTCTGAGTGCTTCTGTCAGCGCATTGCGGCCTTCCAGCTGGCCTTCTGCCTCTTCGGTTACCTTTACGGGCTCTCTGCGGCGGTAGTTATCCCTCATTTCGCGTCTTTCCTTCCTGCCCAATGGCGATACTTCTCATAGTATTTGTTCCATTGTATCAAATTTTTCCTTTCACGACAACTGCATTTTTTTGGGAATCCGCATAAATTAACAGAAAATTTACGCTAAATAGAGGTATCATTCATTGCGCAGGGGAAAAATATATGTTATTATGGGCAAAAAGATTCCGGGAGGCGAGGAATATGGAATCCAATCGCAATGACCAAAATAAAAAGCCGAATGATAGCAAGAAACCAAAAAACCGAATTTGGTTAACGCTGATCATTACCGTGGTGCTGATCCTGCTGATCAACACAGTATTTAATTTTGTACGCAACAGCCAGTACACCAAGACCACCCTTTCCGAATTTCTGGACGCCAAGGAGGCAGGTACGCTGGCAGAGGTGGAGCTGCAGTATGACCGCATCATCTACCTGACCAAGGAAGAGGCTGCAAAGCCGCCCATTGAGCAGAAAGCGTTCTTTACGGGTATTCCCTTGGGAAGCGATCTGTTACCAATGGCAGAGGAGCTGCGCGCCGCAGGCGTTACAGTCAGCTACCCCATCGTGGAAGATAACTCCATGGTCACCATGATCCTGACCTATGTGATCATGTTCGGTCTGCTGTTCGGACTGATGAGCCTCCTGACCCGCCGTATGGGCGGTGACGGCATGATGGGCGCTATCGGCGCCAGCAAGGCAAAAGTCTACATGGAAAAGCAGACCGGTGTTACTTTTAAGGATGTAGCCGGTCAGGACGAAGCCAAAGAATCCCTGCAGGAGATCATCGACTTCCTGCACAATCCCCAGAAATATACCCAGATCGGCGCGAAGCTCCCTAAGGGCGCGCTGCTGGTAGGCTCTCCCGGTACCGGCAAGACGCTCCTTGCCAAAGCGGTCGCCGGAGAAGCCAATGTGCCCTTCTTCTCCATCTCCGGTTCTGACTTTGTTGAGATGTTCGTGGGCGTGGGTGCCAGCCGTGTCCGGGATCTGTTCAAGCAGGCGGCAAAGGTTGCCCCCTGCATCATCTTCATTGATGAGATCGACGCAGTGGGTCGCTCCAGAGATGCCCGTTACGGCGGCAACACTGAGCAGGAACAGACCCTCAACCAGCTTTTGGGTGAGATCGACGGCTTTGATTCCTCCAAAGGCATCGTGTGTCTGGCAGCCACCAACCGTCCGGAAATTTTGGACAAAGCACTGCTGCGGCCCGGTCGCTTCGACCGCCGGATCATCGTGGATAAGCCCAACCTGCAGGGCAGACTGGACACTCTGAAAGTCCATACCCGGAAGATCAAGCTGTCCGAGGATGTAGATCTGCGGAAGATCGCCCAAGCCACCGCAGGCGCCGTGGGCGCAGACCTTGCAAACCTTGTAAACGAAGCCGCTCTGCGAGCTGTCCGCCAAGGCAGAAAAGCTGTCACTCAGGAAGACCTGCTGGTCTCCTTTGAAGTAGTCATTGCCGGCACGGAAAAGAAAAACACCGTGCTGACCGATACGGAAAAGCGGATCGTTGCCTATCATGAAGTCGGTCATGCGCTGGTTGCTGCGCTGGAAAAGCACAGCCAGCCCGTTTCCAAGATCACCATCGTCCCCCACACCTCCGGTGCTCTGGGTTATACCATGCAGATGCCCGAGGAGGAAAAATACCTGAAAACCGCCGAAGAGCTGATGACCGAGCTGCGCACCTTGGTTGGCGGACGGGCTGCGGAGCAAGTGGTATTCGGTGTCAAAACCACCGGCGCTGCCAACGATATTCAAAGAGCTACCACCCTGGCGCGGAACATGATTACCCAGTACGGCATGAGTGAAAAGCTGGGTCTCATGGCGCCTGCCTCCGTGCAGCACCAGTATCTGGAGGGCAACGCTTACCTCGACTGCTCCCAAGCCACCTCTGCGCTGGTGGACGAGGAAGTTCAGAAGCTGCTGGAAGCCTGCTATGCAGACACCAAAAAGCTGCTTTCCGAAAACCGGACGCTGTTAGACGAGATCGCTCTGCATCTGCTTGCCAAAGAAACCATCACCGGTGACGAGCTGATGGCATTTGTCAATGCAGAAAACAAGGACGCTTCCGCTGAAGAAACCCACAGCGAAGAATAACAAAAATGCACCCTCCGGGGTGCATTTTTTATGGCAAAATTCGGAAATATATGCTACTTTCCGTATATCTGTTGACATTTTGCCCCGGGTGTGTATAATATGTCATATAACAACAAAACAGACCTGTGAAATCCCCGGATACGGCATAAGCCCGAACCGGAAGATTGAGGACTCTCTGGAGAACACATTCAGTTGTGTGCCGAAGGTGCAAGGCCGAGACTATTGGGTATCAACCCTCTTTAGCCTGGCTGAATCTCTCAGGCAAACGGACAGAGATGCAGTCAGCGGCAGTATGTCGCAATGAAGCAGTCCTCATGGACTGCTGTTTTTATGCTATTTTACAGAAAGAAGGTTTTTTATGCTTGGTAAACCTATCGACTCTATCGGATTTGTAGCCCAGTTCGACCCCGAACTGGCAGCTATGATGGACCGGGAATTCTCCCGTCAGAAGGACGGTCTGGAACTGATCGCCTCTGAAAACTTTGCCTCCCCTGCGGTCATTGCCGCCATGGGTTCTATCCTGACCAATAAATATGCCGAAGGTCTGCCCGGCAAGCGGTATTACGGCGCCTGCCAGCATGTAGATGAGCTGGAAGCGCTGTGTATCCAGCGTGCAAAAGATCTGTTCGGCGCAGAATTTGCCAATGTGCAGCCCCACTCCGGCGCCCAGGCAAACATGGCTGTCCAGCTGGCATTCCTGCAGCCCGGCGATACCATGATGGGTATGAGCCTTGCCAACGGCGGTCACCTGTCCCACGGCAGCCCTGCCAATATCTCCGGCAAATACTACAATGTGATCTCCTACGATGTCAACCCCGAGACCGGTCTGATTGACTACGATCAGATCCGGGACATAGCAAAGAAAAACCAGCCCAAGATGATCATTGCCGGCGCTTCCGCTTACCCCAGAGCCATTGATTTCAAGCTCTTCGCGCAGATCGCTCACGAAGTGGGCGCTCTGCTGATGGTGGACATGGCCCACATCGCAGGCCTCGTTGCAGGCGGCGCCCACATGAGTCCCGTGCCCTATGCTGACATTGTGACCACCACCACCCACAAGACCCTGCGCGGTCCTCGTGGCGGTCTGATCCTTGCTAAAGAAGAATACGCCAAGAAGCTCAATTCCGCTGTGTTCCCCGGCACCCAGGGCGGTCCTCTGGAGCATGTGATCGCAGCTAAGGCTGTGTGTCTGAAAGAAGCCATGAGCGATGACTTTAAGGCATACGCCAAGAATGTGGTATCCAACGCCAAGGTCATGGCAGAAGCGCTGCTGGCTGAAGGCTTCGATCTGGTTACCGGCGGCACTGACAACCATCTGATGCTGGCAGACCTGCGTCCCCTGAACATCACCGGTGCCGAGCTGCAGGAGCGGTGCGACGCCAACCACATCACACTGAATAAGAACGCCATCCCCGGCGATCCCCAGAAGCCCTCCGTTACCAGCGGCGTCCGCATCGGTACTGCCGCAGTGACCACCAGAGGTCTGGGCGCAGAGGAAATGAAGCAAATTGCCCACTGCGTTGCGCTGACCGCCAAGGACTTTGAAGGCACTGCCGCAGAGGTCAAGGCAACAGTTGCCGATATCTGCCAAAAGTTCCCCATGTATGCATAAGAAGAACGCCATCAAGCAAACGCTTGATGGCGTTTTGTATTCACTGACATCATTCCCGACGCAAAGTAGCGTTTTACGCGCCCGTGAATATACTGATAAATGAAAGGAATGATGCTATGGAATCCATTGATCCAAAAAAGGTTGCAAGTGTCTGGGAACGGGTGCGCGCAGAGCCTCAAAGCCCGTTGGGAGCATCCGGACTTTTGGAGCTGATCGCCCAGCAAGGGGCAAGCGCTTCCGCATATTTACAGCTGTCCCGACAGTTTCAGGGGAAAACAGCCGATACACTGCAAAAGATGCAGGAAGAAAAACGCTCACAAGCTGCTTGCTTAAAGGGTATCTACCGCCTGATAACCGACACCCAACCGGTCATAAAGATCCCGCCTGCGCCCCAAAGAAGCCCGGAAACAGCCCTTCGGCACTGCTGCCGGCAGGAGCAGCACTGTCTTATGCAGTATCTCAAACGCAGCTCTGATCCGGAGTTCGGGCAACTGTTTTCCAAACTGGCAAAGCGGGAGCAGGCGTTATACTGTCTTGTATTAGAGCTATTCGGCAACCTGAATGCAAGAAAATAAAGGGAGGATATCCTCCCTTTATTTTTCTTTTACGATATTTACAGCGGCGTAAAAATAAACACCTGGGTCATATTGTCACAAGTGGCATAGACCGTGACCACACCGTTTTTCCCTTCCTCCGTGGACAGTTCCACCGTTTTGCCTTTGAGCATTTGGCGCACATACCCTTCCGGGTCTTCCGTATCCACCTCGTCGAAGAAAATGTCACGCATCTGATTATTGGGACACTGATTTTTGATCTCTCTGACCACTTCATATTCCATAGGATCACCGCTCCCCTTTTATGGCTTTTCAAAAGCATATCATAAAAAGTTGTCTTTCGCAAGCTCAGCTTAGCTTTATATCATCCGTAGCCGGATTGTTTAAGCGTTTTCCGTCCTTGTCAAACCGGGAGCCATGACAGGCGCAATCCCAGGAATGCTCTGCCTTATTCCAGTGAAGGGCGCAGCCAAGGTGCGGACACCGGGGGCCGGTGGGGCGAAGCAGATTGACAGTTGTCTCCACACCGTTTAGCAGCAGCTGTCTGTGCAGAATGCTGCGGGACGGTGAAAACAGCTGAGCATAGGGATTTTCCTTACCTTGTAGCAGGTCGGTCAGGATCATCGCTGCCGCCATGGATGTGCTCATGCCCCATTTCTGAAAGCCGGTAGCAACATATAAATTGGGCGTTGCCTTGCTATACTGTCCGATATAAGGCATCCCGTCCAGCGTCATACAGTCCTGGGTTGCCCACCGGGATGCCACGGTGCTGTTTGGGTAATATTTTTTCGCCGCCCCCTCCGGAAGTTTCCAGCCGAGACCCGGTTTTCCGGTCCGGTGACCGCCGCCGCCCAACAGAAGATACTGCCCGGCAGTACGGATGGACAAGCCGTCATCGGCGCAGTCCAGATACATCCCCTCCACCTGAGGCGTATTTTCCAGTGCGATCACATAGGACCGCTGCTGGTACAGCTTCAAAAAGTACGAGCCGTGCTTGTTCAGAAGCGGAAAATGGGTTGCCACAATGATCTTTTCTGCCGTGATCGTTCCTTGCGGTGTCTGGACCCGATTCCCCACAAAAGCCAGCGCCTTGGTATTCTCGTATATTTTCAGATCTTTGGCTATGTGGGCAGCAAGTTTCATGGGATCAAACTGTCCCTGATTGGAAAAACCAACTGCACCGGTAACGGGGAACGGCAGCGGCAGATCCTTTTCCCACTTAGCAGGGATTCCCAACTTCTCATATGCTGCCATTTCCTCTTCCAGCTTTCGGGAGCAGGACTTTGCGTAAAGGTAGTTGCTTTGATTGGAAAAATCGCAGTCTGCCCCTTCTGCCAACGCGCGGATGCCTGCCACGCCTTCCTCGTTTGCCTGCCAGTAAAGCTTTGCCGACTCCTGCCCGTACTTGCGCAGCAGCTTGCCGTAGATCAGCCCATGCTGGGATGTGAGCTTTGCAGTGGTCCTGCCGCTGACACCGCTCATCAGCCGGTTTTCTTCGATCAGTAAGCAGTCTATGCCGGCGTCCGTCAGCTGTTGGGCGCATAAAAGGCCTGCCAAACCGCCGCCAATGATCAGTACATCTGTGCGCAGATCCCCCTCCAGTCGGGGAAACCGGGGCAGCTGACAGCACTCCTCCCAAACAGAATCCATGGGTCAGTTGGAGAATTTGGGCGGATTTACCGGGTTATTTGCAAAGGCGTTGGGACCGGGATCTGACAGCGAGAAATACATCTTTGCCGCTTTTGTTGTGCCAAAATCCTGATTGGAGCCGGAATTCTGCACCTCGTTAAAAGCATCCCGGAACATCTGATTATGCGCCTCCTCCCGATTCAGCAGGAAGTCAATGGTCTCGCGTACTTTTTTGTCATGGATCTGGCGGTACAAATATTCATATACCACCTTCGCACGCTGTTCCGATGCGATGTTGCTCAAAAGATCTGCGCACAGATCTCCGGTCACCGTCACATAGTCCGCGGTCCAGGAATAGCCGGAGGCATTGATCAGTCCCGGATTTAAGCCCAGGATCACATGACTTTGGATCTGCCCGGCGTTGACCGCGTCAGCATCCACATCGTGGCCGTTGAGCAGGTTGATGGTCTGCGCCACCATTTCCATGTGCCCCAGTTCCTCCGCCGCAATATCAAGAAAAAGGTCCTTGATCTTCGGGTCTTTGATCCGGAAGCTCTGGGACATATACTGCATGGCAGCCTTCAGCTCACCGTTGCCGCCGCCCAGCTGCTCCTGCAGCAGCGCCGCATACTGGGGATTGGGCCGTTCGATCTCCACCGGATGAAATAACTGTTTTTCGTGCTTGAACAAGCACATCACTCCCTTCCTTGTGATATGCTTATTCTTCCATTTTCTTCCGAAAAATATACGCTTCATTGCGTAGTTCCCGTCGGATAAAAGAAGATACCGTAACTGCCACGATGGTGGCGGTTACGGTATCTGTTAAAATGCCTTATTGTCGCAAAAAATCTTAGCTATGTATCCGCTTACTTAATGTTTCTCTTGAAAACGGGGTTGACTCTTGCGCCCTCGGGCAGGATGCCTTCCACGCTGTCCTTATCCATAGCTTCTTTAATGGTAGCAAATGCATAATCAACAGCTTCCAGATACTTCTGTACATCCTCTTCGGTGTGAGTGTAGAAAATGAAGACCAGAGCCTGAGTGAAAATACCCTTTTCCAGCATGCACTTTGCAAAGATGGAGTGGATATCCAGATAGCTCAAAGAACCGACATCGTCAAAGGCAACACCGCAGTGAGCAGCCAGACCGCTAACGGAGACAGCCTTCTCAATGCCGTACTTTGCGACGCGCTCCTTCAGACCTTCAAGAACGATGTTACCCAATCTCCAAGCATGGCCCATGACATCCTTTTCCTGCATTTCCTTAATGGTAGCCAGTGCAGCGGCCATAGAGACGGCATCGCCACCGAAGGTCATGGAAACGAATACGCCCTGCTCGATCTGGCTGATCAGCTCGCGCTTACCGGCAACGAAGGACAGAGGCATACCGTTTGCGCAGCCCTTACCGTAGGAAGCCATATCGGGAGTGACACCGTAGTACTCACTTGCGCCGCCGATGGCGTAATGGAAGCCGCTGACCACTTCGTCGAAGATGGCGATAGCGCCGTGCTTATGAGCGGTGTCAACAACAGCCTGCAGGTATTCCTTGGTGGTGCCGTTGGACTGGATGGGCTCCATGATAACAGCAGCGTATTCGCCGGGATGTGCGCTCAGCAGGTCCTCCAGAGACTGCAAATCGTTGTACTTAAAGGTCTTGGTCAGCTCGCGAACAGCCATGGGAACACCCTTGCAGTTAGCGGAAGCGCCGATGGACCAGTCGTGCATGCCGTGGTAGCCGCACATTGCCACACGCTCACGGCCGGTGTAAGCTCTTGCCAGACGGATGGCAGCGGTAGTAGCGTCACTGCCGTTTTTCACGAACTTGACCATCTCTGCGCAGGGAATGACTTCGACCAGCTTCTCAGCCAGCTCGCACTCTACGGGAGCCTGGGTGGAGAAGAGCATACCCTTGTTCAGCTGCTCAATAACAGCTTCGTTAACACGGGGGTAGTTGAAACCCAGGGTGATGGGACCCAGACAGCCATTGAAATCGATGAATTCGTTGCCGTCTACGTCATAAATTCTTGCGCCCTCGGCACGCTCAATGAACATGGGGCTCTGGCCGGGGATAAAGTAGCGATAGCTCTTACTGAAAGTCTGGGCAGCCAGAGGAGCTACTTTCTTTTCTCTTTCCAGGAGGGCATTGCTTTTTTCAAAAGTTCTCATAAGATATTCTCCTTTATGTTGTTTTATTGATTCTGAATGTATTATATAAAACGCTTTCATTGATTACAACGAGCTTTTTCTTCGTTTTCGGCAAAAGAAATGATCGGTTTTTGTGAAAACTGTTGTTTTTTTGCTTTCGGTTTGCTATAATCAGGCAAAAGGAGCGTGATCACTGTGGCAAAACTGGAAACATCGCTGGGGGATGCACTGTTTACCGTTGAAATTGACTTTACAAAATCATGGACTTCAAAAAACTGGCAGGACACCACACACTTTCATGTGGACAATGAGATCCACATTCTGTTAGACGGTAATGCCGTTCTGGAAATCGACGGAAACGATGTGTCGATCAACACCGGTGATATTTGTCTGCTGGCGCCCAGAGCAAGCCATTATCCAAAGATCTGCACCGACACGCTGGAAAAGGCAAACTTCTGGTTCAGCTTGACACAAAACAGCAACGACAACCGACTCCGAAAGAATTTTTCGGAGTATGTATATTACAGTAACATTTTCAAATCCGTCAGCGAGCATTTTATCATAAAGGATGCAGGTCTTTTATCCATCGTGAAGAAACTGATCACAGAGCCATTCACCGGTGAAAACGAGCATATCTATCAGGCATTGCTGGCTGTCTTTTTTATGACGCTGGCAAAACGGATCGAGGAACATCACCTTCCCTATCAGGATCAAGCGATCCGCATCGCGTCAGAGAGTGAAAACAGCTTCAAACAGCGAAAGATCGTGGAAGAATTTTTCCAAAACAGATATAACGAAGAAATCAGCATTGAGGATCTGGCAAAAGAGCTGTGTCTGTCCGTTCCCCACACCCACAGGATCGTGAAAAAAGTTTTTGAGGTCGGTTTCAAAAAGACCCTGATCAAGCAGCGTATCGAGCATGCCTGCATGCTGATCAAGCAGCGCAACTTGCCGCTGACCGAAATCGCCTGCCGCTGCGGATATACTTCCTATAACGGCTTCTTATCCGCCTTTAAAAGCTACATGGGCAAGACCCCCAAGGAATACGAAAAATCCATACGCTGATGAAGCGGCGAAGTTGGAAAACGGAGGCAGGACTCATAACCCGGAGACCGGTCAAGGCATACTCTGCAAGCCAGAGAAAAAGAAAAGACCACCCGTTTGGGTGGTCTTTTCTTTTCTGGCAAGTTGCACCGATTTAGATATCAGTGTTAAAACCATTTATTAAATTGGAATTTATTTACTCCATAACACCGTTTCCAAACCATTGCCATCAACAAATATAATCTTATTTATTTCCTGCAGTTCAACATAAGAAAACTGCTTTTGATAATTTTGGGCTTTGTTGTTAAGAAGTGTCGTATTGAAAGCATTGATGTAGCCTTGAAAAAAGTTTCACTTGTGATTTCTTCTGCTATATGCTCACTATTAGACAATTTGCAAATATATAGATAAACATCACGGAAATATGTAATGTAAATCTGCTCGAACTCCATTCCCTATCACCTCCTTCACCTATAAGACTATTGAAAATCGGAAATCTTACAAATACTCTTAAGTTTTTTATTGGAGAACTCAATGCGTTTATAAACAGATAGCAGGAACTTAATGCCCTGCTATCTGCATCCAGTATTCAACAAACTATTAGTCAATTTCTTATTTATTGAACTGATTATATCATAAAGACTGTATTTTTTCGCCTAATATTGCCTTTGTATTTAGTTCAAGTCCTCCCCGAAAGCTGTTTTTGGCGTATGATATCTACCCAGTTTCACTTCAAAAAATGAGATAAAAAATCCAGAAACCGCTTAGTTTCTGGGTTTTCTGCGCCGATATCTAAATCGGTTCGCAATGTTGGTTGCGGAGGCAGGACTCGAACCTACGCCCTGTTGCGGTGCCCTATATTTTCGGCGGCGGTCGAAGCCGCCTTGAAAATATAGACCGCTGCCACTCGCTCGCCTCCTTCCTCCCGCCCCCGGCGGCAGTCGGCTCACTCCCCTCCGGGTTATGAGCTGCAAAAAGTGGTATTTTCCATTGCAGTTCTAGGACTTTTCCCGCTTTTTTACGGAAAACCCGGAGGTCATAAATCCACTAAAATCTAAGAAATCCACTGCGTGCTACTCCCGTATGGGTCAAAATATGGGTCAAAATTTCAATCTTGGAATAAGGCAGACAATTTAGGATCTTTTTGGGAGATTTTGGACTTGCACCATATTGAAGATCGCTTTTAGTTCTACTTTCCGGGTTTTGCGTTGGCTGGATTTTGCGTTCAGTATTTTGAACGTTATATGGTATATATTTCCACCTTGCGCCTGGTGACGCCACCGGTATATAAACCGGTTCTCCCGGGAAAAGGTATCGCTTATCATTGGGTTCAATTTGTTGACCCATCTTGTTTGCATCATCTTGTGAAAGTACGTATTTTATTTCGGGCAGCTCGATCTCATTTCTCTCACAATACATTTTCAACGTCCCATGAGAATCGTGAATAAATGCCCTAACAAATTGAGTGCATCCACCTTGTGTTACATCTTGGATTAATTCAGAAATAGATATATTATGCGGTGTAAGGTAAGGCAGATACAAAGTTTCTACTTTGCAATGCTTCAACAGGAACTCTAATCCATTAATGTGATCGCTATGTAAGTGGGAAATAAACACCGCATGAATTTCTTCGCCTTTATCAAATGTTGATTCAATCATCTTCTCTACAATTTCCACACCTGTTTGAGAACCACAATCATAGATTACATTGACCCCACCATCAAATTGCTCTGTGTAAAAAGCACCTTGTCCAACAGGCAAAAAACTCCGCACCATGTTCATTTTTTATCTCTCCTAAATAATCAAATTATATTATGCTGCAACTTGATGTAGCCCTCATTATCTGCAGCTATTACTTAATCCCTTTGCTTTTGGGTCATTGTTTATATTCTTATCAAATCACATATAACAATATCTAATAACATCCTAAAAAGCCATTCTTCCAATTAAACCTTCATTTCAGTCAATGGCAGCTTTTCATATTTCCTGCCAGCTATTTTTATTTCGTAAAGGTTTACAGGCTCCGTGCAGTGTTCTCGTACAAGAGCTGCATATTTAGCACTGATTTCCTGCGGGCATTTGGGACCAAATACGATCTCTGCAATAGGCTTATCAATTACCTTCAGCCCCGCAGTTTTCTCTACGCAACGCCATTCTTGTTCATACTCCCAACAAGTATTTTTTGTCGTCACTACGGACAACAAAAACGGATCGTCAAACGCAGGCGTTTGGTAGAATTTTTGTCTTCCCGCTTCATCATAAGTGAAGTTTAGTACTGTCTTCAAACGATCCTTCATAACTACAAGCTCGTCCGAGTAATTCACCGGCAAGCAGGCACTTGTGCCGGTCAAGCTTGTTCCTTCCGGAACATCATACCCGATTGCTATACCTCGTCCACCGTCTGCGTAATGACTCCACATCAGTTCCGCTTGGCAGTTTTGAGATAAGCTTAGTATTCCAACCTTTGATAACAACTCGTCTACCTTGGCGTATTTCGCTCGCGGAGACGACGGATAGTTGCCAGTACGCGATTTCATAAATTCAGAATACACTTTGTACTTATCCCTAAACTTCTTCGCTTTGCGAATTTGATCTAAAACCTTTTGAATGCGACTTTTGGGAAGCCCCCACATAAGTTGATCATCAGGTGAAAAAGCATATGTAAAGAGGAAGCCTTCCAATTGCTCCTGTTTTTCAATTCTGCAAAACTCATCAATACTAGCCTTTGCAATCTCCTGAATTGAACACTCCAACGGATCATTTAGAGAGTCCGGTGTTGCAAACCACAGTTGGCGCTTAGTAATAATTTGCTCTGTTCTCTCACTATCTGTTCTGTACTTATATAGAATCATAATTATTCTCAATTCCCACTATTTTGTATTTAGTAGTTGTTACCCAATGATAAATCCAAATCGGTATCTCGCATTTTCTTGCAGTTGCGGATTAGAATCTGCATTTTTTGCCCAATCGGATTCCAATTCCTGAATGCGCTCAGGTGTGCACCATGCTATCTCAGGCAGAAAAGCATATCCCCGCTGCTGTAATATTTCTCTTAGACTATCCTCTTCTGACTCAAGTTTCAAGCGTCTCAACACGATTTGAAAAGCCTTCTGTGTAAATTGCTTTGTCGCTTTAATGCGCTCTACAATGTCATCACAAACCCCAAAGGACTCGTTTGGATAAATCAATGCTCCTTCCTGCATCTCTTTAAAAATCCAGTTGCATATTTCTTCTGTGTGGCGAAATTTAATCTTTTTAAAGCTAGGATCACGGTACATATCATACGGTTCTCCGGCCTCTATCAGGAAACCGCTTTGACTGGCACATCGCATAAACGGCTGATAGCCTATCGGTGTGGCATAGGTAAGGTGTAAGGAATGGATATTTGCCGCACGGCTCATATTGGCTACATCTACCGGGGCAGCAAACAGAATCCCGTACCTGGAATCTCCGCCTTTCGCCGCTACCGATTTCCGTGAATCTGCATTTGCAAATTCGTCTGCCCGGAGCGGTCTCCACGTACCGTTTTCATATCGGCAGCAGGCAAAAAACAAAGCCGTTTTCAGATCACTGGTAACATCCATCCCGTTTGTTGGTATTCCGTAATGCTGCGCAATTGCGCCATGAAACACATCGCCGAAAGGCCATTTATCTACAAAGGACAATCGATTCATCCAAATCGTGAACTCAATCATCCGAAGCTCACCTAATACAATATGTATCTTCTTTTCCAGAGGATCTTCCGGCATATTTCGGAAAAGGGATGGTCTGCTCTCTCCGTAATATGCACTCTCCCCACGGAAGTAATTTCGGGCATATCCCTTGGAATATATATCATGGCCATTCACATGAATGACTTGGTGATTACGAATGCCGTCAGTCATTACAGAAACCATCACCGAAACAATATTGGGCAATTTCTCAATATTTCTAAGAATCTGTTCCCCCTCTTCTTCCGACGAAACAAACAAATCAACCAGGTGTGGGAACAGCGTATTGTACCAATCGCATTGCCCGGGACACAATCCCATAATTCCTGCATACGCATACTCATCTGCATTTGTTATTTCCCTTGAGGATACCAACTGCGTATATTTTTCTGCTGTTTGGCTGCTTAAATTTCGAAAAAACAACTCCCTATTAATCTGATCCTGAATATCAGAAAAAGACACCTCCGGGATCTCATCAACATTTTTCGGTGCTCTGCAACTCAGACGAAACTCGTCACTGCATAAGTATCGCTGGAGGTTATGCTGAAAAGTCCCTCTTTCTCCATACAATTGCTTCGTATAGGATTCCAAATAGTCATACCCATTAGAAGTGAAAAACAGTTTCTGCCCTTCCATACGACGCACCTCCTCATCCATATTTTACTTCACTAACATTAATACGTCAACGAGGTATAATAGTCTATGTACAATTAGATCGCTGCAAAGTTTACAACTCTTGTACCGGTACATCGAGCCACTTTTGCAAGTGCAGCAGAATTAAAAAACAACCCACCAGATGGTAACACATCTTACCGTCTGGCGGTTACTAATAATATGAATGTAACAATTAAAACCCTCTGGGATTGGACTAATAACTCAAAGCATTTATTCCGTGTGAGCTAATCCCAAACACAACTATTTCCAAAACGGAAAGAGTTCAGGTTAACACATAGAATAAAATCGAGGTCTAGTGCATATACTGTTTATGTAGTCAAGTAAATTCCGTTTTTACTTGACATTTATCAAATCACTGCATATAATGATAGTACGAAGAAGGAACAGGAGGTGGAACATATGACAAGTTCTCAGATCATCAGCCAAACCATTGCACAAATTCCGGAAAACGAATTGATCTTTGCCAGCAAACTTTATACGCAACAGCTTGGTAATGAAGTAACTGAAAGCGCATACTACAAAACTTTGGAACGGCTCTGTAAATCCGGTGAATTATGCAAAATTGCAAAGGGAACATATTATCGCCCCAAAGCAAGCAAGTATGGCATCGTTCCACCCTCTCAGAAAGAGATTGTGGCAGCATTTACCGAAGAAGGAAAAGGAACAATCGTAGGCTACTCACTATACAACAGTCTCAAGCTGACCACACAGGTTTCCAAAACAGTTGAAGTATTCTCCTCAGCATTGGAACAGCAAACCAAGAACATCAGTAACGTATTATTGCAATTTTGCAATCTTATTTACACGCCAGAAGTAAATGGCATGATTCACATGATGGAAGTGCTTCAAAATTTCGATGAGATCCAGGACCTGAACTATTCTCAGTTCATCCAATTCTGCGAGCAATTCTCCGAAATGTACAACGACGATGTTTTTGAGCAGGTCAGTAAACAAATGAGATATCAGAAAAAAACGATTGCTTTCCTGCGGAACATCTTGATGCATTACCACGTACCGAACAATCTGAGCAGATACCTCTCTTCTCTGTCCGAATACAAATACCCGACTATGGAGGAAATCTATGAAGCTGCACACCTTTCCTGAGGAATTCCGTCAATTGATCACTGTTGTAGCCAATGACAAGCACATCTCTGAGTCAGCCGTGGAAAGGGATTATTACATTGTCATGATGCTTAAAGCACTGGCTGACAGTCCTTACGCCGAGCAATGCGTTTTCAAGGGCGGTACTTCTCTCAGTAAGTGCTATCCTGGTTCTATTGACCGGTTTTCCGAAGACATTGATCTTACCTTCCTGGGCATGGATTTGCCTGACAAGGTTTGCGACAAAGCAATTAAGAAGATTGAAGCAGTTATGTCTGCCGGTGCGCAAACCGAGAAAATCCCCCAGGAACGCTCCGACCGAAGCAAAAGTATGTATGTGTGGTTTGGTTCGCAAGAGGACCGGGTAAAGTTGGAGATTGGCAGCAATGTCCGTCCCGACCCCTACAGCAAGAAAACGGTCAAAACTTACATTCACGAATTTCTGGAGAGCCGCGGATTCGAAGAGGATATTATCCGATTCGAGTTTTCTCCCGTGACGATTAACACACTGAACATCGAACGCACTTTCATCGATAAGATTATGTCCGTCAAGCGCCACGCCGTCTGTGGCACTCTGGACCGCAAAGTCCGTCACATCTATGATGTTGTCCGGCTCTATCAAATGCCGGAAATTCAGGCATTCCTGGCCGAGAAGATCGAACTGCAAAGATTGGTCCGGTTGACCAAAGACACCGATTCCTTCTATCTCGGACGCCGAAACATCTCCGTCGAGTATGATCCCACCGCTCCCTACAACTTCCCTGCATGGCAGCAACACTTCGATGCAGGCATCCGATCCACTTATGAAAACCTGCACCAAACATTGCTCTATACCGACGAAAAGCAGAATTTCGATGTTGCAATAACTACATTCCAGGAAATCAACGAGTTGCTTCTCGCCATTGGTGAATGATTATATGCTTCCTGACATGTATACAGTAGGCGTATGCTTCCTCTGTGTCCTTACACCTACAATTATCTAACCTATTTGCGTAATCGTCAGTTTGAGCAGCAAATGCTTTGCGGTTCTTCCTATAACCCAAATTATTTGGACTTCGTTTGCGTGGACGATATGGGTATGCTACTGCAACCGGATTTTGTAAGCCAGAAATTCCAAAAGCTTCTCATAAAGCACGGCCTACGCCCTATTCGTTTTCACGATCTGAGGCATTCATGTGCCACGATTCTTCTCTACCTCGGCTACAGCTTAAAGGACATACAGACATGGCTAGGCCATAGTAATTTTAGCTTTACCGCCAATACCTATGTCCATTCCTCCAAAGAATCCCATATGCAAATGGCCCAGAGCTTTTCTGAGCATCTTCCCTCTTTGCATGGTGGATTGATTGAGCCAATCATTTTTGAGCCAGATTTCACGCAAAATTATGCTTCTCAAACCCTTGTGTTAGAAAATTGTTAGAAGCGGATTCTTACGGGGTAAAAATCCTAACTTTTTGCATAGTAAAACCCCCGAAATCCGAGGATTTCGGGGGTTGTTCTGGTTGCGGAGGCAGGACTCGAACCTACGACCTCCGGGTTATGAGCTGCCGTCAAGGCGAAAAACCCTTGCTATCCGGTACTTTCCAGCACTTTTGTGTCCACTTTTCGGGCAATCCCGAAGGTCAAAAGTCCATTTGGTGCTACCTTGTCCACTGTCTGCTATCCCCGTATAGGTCAAAACATGGGTCAAATTATCTTATAGTATTAGTAAATCTCTAACTATTATACAGAGATGTTTTATATTTTTATGATAGAAAATACAGGATTGTAACATGTTTTCTAATCAGCAAACGCTAATCACATTGTGGTAATTTCGATTCCTATATGCTACAATTAGAAGTATCATTAACAACTCATGCTGAATTTTTTCATTGAAAGAAGGGGTGTGTTTACATGGCATTCTTTAAAGAAAAGGGTTTTGAATTTAAAAAAACAGCTATTGAAATTGTAATTTCTATAACATCCGCAGCGTTAGTATTATTTACCCTATTTGAAATGCAGGCCGCTCGCAATGCTTCATATAGACCAGATATTACATTGGGCCTAACACAAGTATTTATATCTTGGGATACAGAGATAAACGGAAGCAATGTCAATTCCAATGACATAACTGATTCCGATCTCTCTCATCAGAGTATCGACCTTAGCAACATACCTTCAATCAACTTATACAACATAGGCGTAGGAACAGCCAAGGACATTATCATCAGATGGGATCACCAGAATAACCTTTCTAAGTTTGTAGAGGTGTTTGAACCATATAGCGACATTCAATTACAACATATTAACAACAAACTATATGTGGAAAACGGGTCCCAACGTACTGAATATGGCCTTCACCAAAATACTACATTTGACTTTATGTTAAATTCTGCCGATGAACATTACACCATTCAGTTCCCTCTTTATTATTACAACCTTTATAAAGAACTGTTTATCCACACGCCTTATAACGAAAGTTTTCCTGAAATATCACTCTCCATATCCTACTCAGATATTCAAAACAAAACCTATTCAAAGAATATATCTGTACAAATAAAACCAATTTTATATGAAGCCCATAGCTCAAAAAGTGGGGCTTGCCATTATCTACTAGAATTTGTTGAGGAGGATAGTTCTATGTCAACGCTAAGACCATTAATTATTACCGGAGATACTTTATCTGCTGTCGCCTCAATATGTGCTGTCTTGGTCAGTGTAGTTTCCATTATCTTCACTGTATATTACAGCCAAAAGCAGAATGAGCATAACCGTAATAGTGTTCGCCCAATCTCAGCAATTAAGGTTAAAGATTATGAAAATCTTATCTCTGTTAGTGTTGATAATGTTGGTGCCGGTCCGTTATTGATTACTAACCTTCGTGTCCAAAAAGCACAACTTACGGAAAAAGACCTCATCTCCCTAATGCCAAATATTGATCAAAACTGGAGCACCTTTTCTTCAGCCATTGATGGATGGACCATCCCTGCGGGCGGAAAAGTTACATTGTTGGAGCTTCAGCCCAAAAATGATTCTGTCAAAGCACAAATTCGAAAAGAACTATCTAATTGTACAGTTTATCTTGACTATACTGATATTTATTCCACTAAATTCCACGACAAAAGAGCTTTGGACTTTTTCGGTAGACACTTTACATAGTTTTTACGTTTGATCCACATTTCCATCAGGTGTGCGTTTTCTCATATCATAGCATCGTGTAATCTAGTGTTTAGTTACAAATCTAGCAGTAATTTTATTGTTTCGCTAACACTACCATACTACCAGCAAGCAGTATAATGCACTGCCGTGGCATGAAGGTTAACAAGATAAATAAACAATTGAAACCCCTTTTTATAAAGTCGTTAACCTAGTTCTAGTCAACCAAAAATTGATATGCACTAGTCGAAGAACAACTTCCTTACTGTCGCGAGCATGCAGTATTCTATATGCATAATCATGCGGCCTATACAACTCCATGTGTATAGGCCGCATTCAAAGGTTACTTCTTTATAGTAGCAGTCAATATTTTAAGTATATCTGCGCTCGATAATACTTCACTAAACTTATAGAATTCACATATTCGGCAATCCACAAGCTTACTATTTTGAATAGCATTCTTCGTTTTATCTAAATCATCCGAAATTGACAGAATTATTATTGTATTCCCTCGCTTTACAGACTGCTCAAGTTCAAATTTTACAAACTGGCTTTCTAAAACAATGTCGTCATATATTAGTATTGTTGCTACTGTTCCATCTAATTTTTGCACTATCCAGTTCATAATTGCTTCAGGACTCGCATCTTTATGCACCTGTTCTTCTTCTGTTGCAAGATATCGTTCAGTTTCGTTTACATAACCTCTAATCCTTTTTGCGTGTTGATTTGCTGTGTTATAGTGGAAACTTAAAAAAACCTTTTGTGGCTTTTGTTCTCCCAGTAATTCCTTCCTTAAGCGTTTCCTAAATTCGTTTTGCAGTTCGACATAATTATACTCTAGTAACCTTAGTATCGAATCTAGGATTTCTTTCTCATTCTGGAAATAATTTACTGAGTTTAATATACTCCAATCCGACTCTACCGGAGAACCAATGTATGGAGAGCCTAAATTTTCTTTCTCCCACAGAATCTTTGACGTGTTTCCGGTACAACCAATCGGCAATACTGTTAATTTATGTTGCCTAGCATATTTATACTCAATATAAACACCATCTTCCTGAAGCATAGCTTCAGTCTGTTCTTGGTTCGGTTTACTTTTACCAAATATGGTGATTAAATTTCCACAGTTCGATATTAGTTCTTCCCGTAACAAGCCTGCATCATCAACTTGCAATACTATTGGGTATATTTCTATAAGATTATGAATATTGCGGATCTGCGATATTTTTTTGTTGGCGCAAGACCCAATCAACAAATAATTTCCAATATTCTGACCAAATCCAGAAATCAGCTTATATCCTTTGTTCGTAAGATGTTCCGCCAAGTGCTGAATAAACTTCGCCTGTTTAGAATCTTTTGTGATTTCCTTAGGATCTTTCTGATGCAATTGTAGACTACCCGATATAAAAATACGTTTGTGGTTTAACATTGATTTAATGTAGGACAGGCACAAATCTATCTGCGAAAAATCATCCAACAGAATCGTTTCAATTCCGCACCTTCTCATTTCTTCAATTCTTAAAGATTGATAATTAACATCTTGTATATACTCTTTTTGTTCTGTATAGTCCTCCTCTTGAACTTTGCGCATAAAGCAGTAATGAATTTTCTGATGTTTCTCATCAAAAGTATGTTTAACAACATTTAAAATTCTTTCTAAATTCGGATCTGAAAAACTAAAACCAATAAATAAAAAAGTATTGGCAATCAACTCTACCGAAAGTGCTTTCGTGAATACCTCACGCTTGGCATCATAAGTTTCATAATCATTTTTTGTAATTATAGCTTCATCTGGAGAATTTTTGTCACCATGCATTTTATATACTGTTGCTTCACAATTATTCTTATGAAACTTAAAATCCTCTTTTTTTAACATAACCTCGACAGTTTTTGATATTGGAGGCGCTGATAAGGTATCTTCAATTAAAGAGTCATAATTTGTAGTCCAATAGGAGGATATTGGTAATGAGCCAAGCAATTTTAGTACCCCATTCTCCTTTGCTGGTTTGTTAAACTCTTCATATATTAGCTTACTTATATTGTGTCTGTAATACCTATTGTCATAAAATTGTGCTACTAAAGACAGATCAATATTAGGATTAACGCCCAATTGTTCCACGATTGGTTTCATGAGACCGTTCCAATCTACATATCCAGAGGCTGTAGAAACTCCCGCACCCACAAAAACTGAAAGATGACCTTTCTCTATTTCTCCCACTATTTTATCAAGATTATTAATGTACTCTTGTTTACTAAGTTCAATATGCATGATATCTACTCCCTAAAATATATCAAAAGCAATTGTACCACTGCCCAATGTATTTTTCAATCGGTTTAAGATGATTTTTTGCTTAGAAATCTATGGTACTAGCATTGTTATAATTCTCGCAATTCTATTTGCCTTCCCAACAGTTTTTTGAATACCAATAAACTGTGTGTAGTTTATTGCACACTTCGGATCTTCCATACAATAAAAAGTGGCACACATGGGATCCCTAGTGTACACCCGGCTACATTTCTATTTCTTACATCAACATAAAAATGCACTTAACCAGAGCTGCAGACCGTCACTATATTGCTAGGATTTTCTGTCACTTAACAATACCTAACGATATGAAACCACAAGAAGTTTACTTTGGTGGATGCCATACCTAATCAACTCTAGGCATTCGGCTTACCGCAGTCTCAACATACCGCAATGTTCTTCTTGCTGTTTCTAGGCTGACCTTATCGCTGTCGCCGTGTTTAAGCCATGCATTCAGATTGCCGGGATTTAGTCTCAGATCTGTATAGATGCGATAATTGGTAACCCCATTCTTCTCTTGCAAGCGTTTCACTTTCTGCCTCATCAATTCTTTTGTGTGATCGTCTGCCTGGCCTCTGTTTTTATAACTCAGATAACTACGCCAAACCTTAAGGTAATCCTCACTCAATTCATCAGATTGTGTTTCCAGCACCCTAGTCATTTCGCCGACCGTATATCTTTCAAGTATGGAACTATAGTTCTTATGCAATCGAGAATCTTTTGTTGCTTGGAGCAAAACATCTTGCTTATTAGAAAACAAGGCATACAGCAAAAGTGGTTCCACTAGTCGAAAATTAGCTTCACTTGCTTCTTTTGCTAATCTATATAAACTATTTGTTTCTTGTCTTGATAGGTTTCTTACATATTGAGTGAGAAACCCTCTGAATGTGAGTTCTCGCATGGACACCACCTCTCTACATAACTTTTATAGCAATCTAAAAATTCTTCATAACGGAATTTGTTCAGTGCAGATGCTTGGGCTTCGTCTTCTGCTTTTGCTAAATCGTCTAACGTTACCCAATCTATTGCTTTTAAAACATTTTCATCTGTAATATCCTGAATATCTTTATCTCTACCCGCATACAACTTTGCGATCACAACATCCTCCAGGGATGCAGTATAGAAATCAATTCGACGACCACCAACCAACACCGGCACAAGTCTCTCATCATAATTATAAGGGAAATTATTGACAAATGTTCCGACCCGCATATTAATATCATACTTTTCAAGGAGATGAACGATCTCCGGCGATACATCCAGAGCATCAATGTCATGGGTCGCACGAGTAATAGTTTCAAGCAAGATTAATGCACTGCCACCAACAATAACCATCTTAAATCTTCGGTCATCGTCAAACATTAAATCAGCATCTTCATCAAGACGTACCAGACGATGCAGCAAATCCGCTTTCATAAAACCATCCATTTATATCATCTCCAATCCAGATTAAATAATACTATTATTCAATTACAATTATATGCCAGTGTATTTGTTTTGTCAACTAGTATTATACTATCAAATTAACAATGTTCTCTTAATCTTCTACAGAAGCCTTCTCGAAAACATAAAATACACTTTCATTTGATAAAAACAAATGATATAATAAATATATATCCAAAAAGGAGCTTATTAGGCTATGAAAGCGTTCTTTAAAAAATTATGGGAGTATTTAAAGAAAAAGTTTTGGTATCTACTTTTACTGGTCGCAAGTTCATCATATGTGCTTCATTACAGGAATCAGATTTATCAACTCAAAGAAATTAATGCTCAAAATCTTATTTTCCTTTTATGGCTAGTTCTTCTCTTCTTCCCTCTATTCTCTGAAATGGAATTTCTTGGTGTAAAAGTTAAGAAAGAAGTTGAAAAAGCAACCGAAGAAGTTAAAGAGTCTATTGGAGCCTTACAAACACAGCTCAACCAAATACAGATGACAACTTCTATTGCCACCAATTTAAATATTAATAACTCGCCCTTACCTCCTGAACAAAAAATCGAGGAACTTTTACAAATCGTCCGGGACCTACGCTTATCACAATCAAATCCAAGCTCAATCATTTCGGACGCTGTAATTACTAAAGATGACCACGATGTATATTTGTTTAAAGTTCGTCGTGATATAGAACTATCTCTGCGTGAATTGTGTGAAAAAATTGGTTATGCGAATATGGCGTCAATACCTAAGATGCTTCAAGTATTGAATCATGCTGAGGTCATTAACGGTACGACATGCGACTTGATTAATCAAATATCTAAAATTGCAAATCGTGCTATACATGGCGAGATCGTCAGCTCAGATTACATTGCCTTTGTTCAAGAAACCAATCCAGTAGTAATACGACAGTTGAAAGAAGCATCTTCTCGACTTGTTCACATTACTTGTCCCCGGTGCAAATATACAGGGTATTCAACCAATGAAAATGTATGCCCACGTTGTGGATACTTCCACGATGATGAATAATTGATTTCCCATTGAAATATTTCAAGTAGTATTTTGTATTCACGCATCTCTAAAAAGCTACAGTAATCATCCTTGCCCCTACCGCCAAACAGTGGATATGATGCCGGGAGACGGCAGCTAACAATACAAGTAAACAATTGAAGCCCCTTTCCGTTGGGATCGTTGGCAGGTTTTTGCCGGGTCAAAATTTGGTACGCAATAAACAAAGAATAAGGTTTTCGCAAACAGCACCATCCGGGTGGATGGTGCTGTTCTTTATTCCTCCGTCAGTTTCAGCATTAACTCTGCGCCGAAGTGGAGTCCGTCAAGAAAAGCTTTCTGCTCGTATGCGGTACAGAGCCGGCAGGTAAGATTAAAGACTGCGTTGTTGTCATCCAAGGATAAGGTCTTCAGGAACTCCTCCAGTTCCATAAAGCCTTGCTGGATTTCAGGTGGGTCGGATTCGTGTGTCTCTGCGTAGGCACGATACAGCAGATCCAGTATGTTTTCGCAGTCGGGGTCTCCAACATCGTAAGGATGAGTCTGCAAATAGTCTCGCATAGCTTCGGAAACAGCTTTCATAAGGTATACCTCCAAAAAAGTTTGTCGTATGTTACCTTGGTTTCCGGCAAATTGCAAGTAATATTTTCAAAAATAATTTCGACAGCTATTGACATACGAACATCTGTTCGTTATAACAAAGGCACAACTGAACGAACCAAGGAACCTTCGTATGAGGGGTTTTGCTGACACCGAGCAACGGGGATACCGCTTAGGCGGTATATGAAACACCACCAAATAGCCGGGCGCAAAAGTGTAGTACATGTCATTGGCAGAGTATCTGCCGGATGTGTACCAGACTTTTGTGCCCGGTTTTTTCATCCTATGGGTTCGTTCGGAAAAAGATAAAGGAGGTATGTTTATGAGAGAAAGTAAATTCAAAGAGTACTCAGATCTGCCGTTGACCTTAACAGCACCGGAGGTTGGAGAAGTGCTTGGCATATCCAGGGCAGCCGCCTATGCGTTAGTTCGCTCTGAGGGGTTTCCACATCTCAGAATTGGCAGCCGGATCTTAGTTCCAAAGGAACGGTTTATCCAGTGGATCAACCAGCAAACAGATGAGACAGAAAGCACCCTGTGAAGCCCCTGGTGAGGTTGTGTCCGCTTTTCGTGAATAGCAGGTATCCATGACCACCGAAGCTACCCTTAACATCCAGTTGCGATTTTCTTTCGGTGCTTACGAAAAGATTGCAGGAATAAGGGCAGGCGCCAAAAGTGTCGCCAGCCCAGCTCACAGCGACCGGCAATTGCCGGTCGCACAAGGGCTTTTGCCAGGGCGATTTTCGACCTAAAGTGGCGTCTTGAGAGATTTTGTGTGTGAAAGAAATTAGGTAATGCTTAGTGCTTCAAGCAGTTTACAAGTGTGAATCCGTTAATTTAGGAGGTGTTTTGAAAATGAAAGAAAAAAGAGAAGTCATCCGCAAGACTATCAGCCTGGACAAGGAATTGCTCTCCGCCTGCGAGGTTTTATATGGTGAAGCAGGTGTAGATAACTTCACGCAGTTCACAGTCAACGCACTGCAAATATACACAGACAGTCTACTCAGCCAGAAACAACGCCCACTCCTCGCCAGGGAGGTTCGCAAAGCACTCAAGGATGAGGTTCGTCCTATAGCCTCTCGGCTTTCAAAAGGACTGTACCGCTACGCAATTCTGTTGGATATGATGTGCCAGATCGCGGCATGTTTGAATTTCTCCGGTGACACCTCGATACTGGAAAAGTTCCGAAAGAATGCCAACATCCGGGTAGCCAAGATGCGCGGTCAAATTGACATCAAATCCATCATTGACGATGACTGGATCGATTATATGGTGGACGAAGATGATGATTGGTGATCCCATTGCTTTCATCACCTGAGGCTAAATCTTTGTTAGTATTAGTGAATAGCTATTCTAAAAACTATGTGATACTGTTTGTGCTACGAAAGGAGTTGATAATATGGCAAAGAGAAGAAGTAATGGCGAGGGTAACATTCGCAAACGGAAAGACGGACGATGGGAAGGTCGGTACACCGCGGGTCATGACCCGGTCACCGGCAAGCAGATCTTCAAGAATGTACTTGGCAAAACTCAGGCAGAGGTCAAGGAAAAGCTGAAGAAGGCGTTGGTAGAGTGCGGAAAGATAGACTTCACCAAGACCGGGCAGTACACCGTGGGAACCTGGATGGACACATGGTATGAGAATGTAGCCAAAATTAAGGTCAGACCGTCGAGCCATCAGACCTACAAGGGTTACATCGATAACCACATCAAACCAAGTATCGGCAACATCCCTCTGGAAAAGCTGACCACCATGGACTTGCAGAAGTTCTACCGCAAACTACTGACTAAGGGGCGCATTGAACGGAAAGAATCCGAGAAGCAGCCAAAGGGGTTAAGTGCAAAGACGGTCAGAAATATCAATCAAGTCATATCCTCGGCTATGGATCTGGCGGTGGCACAGAAAATCATAATAGAGAATCCCACAAATGCTTGCGAGCTGCCCAAGGTGGAACACAAGGAAATGCAGACGATACCAGCAGAACAACTGGAAGCCTTCTTCAAGGAAGCCAAAGAAACTGGGGTATACGAGATGTACTATATTGAACTGGCAACCGGCTTGCGGAGAGGTGAACTGCTGGGGCTGAAATGGCAAGACATTGACTGGAAGTCCGGAATCATCAAGGTCAGACGGCAGGTTGCAAGAGTAGATGGTGAGATCGTAGAAGCTCCGCTGAAAACAAATAACTCCTACCGTGCTGTGACCATCTCACAGCAAGCGATAGAAGTTCTAAAACAGCAGCAAAAGAAAACCAATGACGAATACGTGTTCCCATCCCCTAACGGCGGTCCGATATCTCCCGATAGTGTAAATAATATGCTGAAACGAGTGTTGGCAAGGGCGGGCATCCCGAAGGTCAGATTTCACGATCTCCGCCACACCTTCGCAACCATAGCATTACAGAACGGCGTGGATATTAAAACAGTCAGCGGAATGCTAGGTCACTTCTCCGCAGGTTTCACCCTCGACACCTATGCTCATGTCACCACCTCGGCACAAAAAGAAGCCGCGGAAACAATGGGACAAGTCCTCACAATGTAAAAATCGGCTTTTCAGACGATTTAAAAGCCTGGAACGACCAACGCATCGTTCCAGGCTTCGCTGTCAAATTTTAGTCTCGGTTTCCCAACTCTAGACCCGGGAGAAATTCTCAAAAGCAAGGAGGTTTTGTCGTGAAGATACCAACGAAACGCAGAAAAGTGACTGAACTCTATTTCAACGAATATGACGACACTGCTGAAATCTATACATACAACACCAAACTAAAAAAGCGTCTGTCGGAGTATGCTGACACCTATCCTGACCTGTGTCGACTGACGGAAGACAACAGTGAAGGCGGCCTGCGGTTTGAGATCGACAAACATCGCATCAGCATCCGGCTGACCGCGCCCTATTCCCAGAAACGCAAAACCGCAGCTAGCGAGCAAGCCAAACGCACCGGTATCCGTGTCAAAAAATGACACGCTATAAACAAAGATGGCCCCCACCGCCTCCTATCCTGTACGCACAACGCCCTCGCCGGTTTGACGAGGGCGTTGTGCGTATAGAATGTTAGTGCTGGTATTCACCCTTCTTTCGGGGAACGACGAACAGCATGGTAATCATGCCGCAGGCGGATATCAGCATTAGTATAAATAGGAAACCGATATGGGTATTGTCTCCGGTTGCAGGTGTAGTAGTTGCGGGAAGCTTTTCAGTCTGCTTGTAACCACAGATGGTACAGGTTCTTTCCTTACTGCCCTCTACGTCAACATCCGCTTTCATAGTAACTACCCACTCGCCGTAAGTGTGTGCACCTTCCTCTATCTTGCTGCCACACTCACAGCCCTTCCAATGACCGTTCTCATCATGCTGGAATGTTTCACTGTAGCTATGTTCACCCTTGGCTATCACGACCTCATCAGCTGTCAGTTCCTTAGTTGCCTTATCATCGTTAAACAGCTTTGCACACACAGAGCAAGTATAATGCTCAATGTTGCCTGCTGTATCGTGAGTGGCAGGATTTGCAGTGACCTTATCCAGCTTATGCTCCGCAGGAATTGCAGTACCTGTTGCGATCTTCACTGCACAACCCCTACAGTAGGTATCACCGGTATAACCGTCGTCAGTACAAGTCATAGGAATAGCATTGCGAATCTCAGTACCACCTTCGTGCTTCTCTGCATTCAGAGGCAACTTCAAATCATCAGCGGTCTGTGCCACGGCAGTAACAGTCTTCTCCAAGAAATCGTTATTGCAAACCCGGCAATGGAAATGTGCCTTTACACCGTTGGTCTTACAAGTAGAAGCACGCTCTTCGACAGCAGTTGCAGTCTTATGAGCAGTTGCAGGAATGGTCTGACCGGTGATCAGCTTCTCACCGCAACCCTTACAATGGGTGTCACCGGTATAGCCGTCTACGGTGCAAGACTCTGCGGTTACGCCACGAACCTCGGTTCCGCCAGTATGATTGGTCTTGTCAATGGAGCCGTAGGTAAAGGTTTCAGTGCCAGTCTTTCCGCAGACAGCACAGCTCTTGTAGTACACAGCCACATCTTTGCAGGTTGCAGCAGACTTCAGGTACTTAGCCTCTGCCTTTTCGGCAGTGAAGTCACAACCAGTCAACTCACCGTAGGGCTGCTGACAGTCAGTACATACCGCATTATTCTGGCAGTCAGCGGAGCCGCCGATATGCCCTTCTACATTCTTTTTCTCACCACACACAGAACACTCAGTCCAATGCTGGGTAGCATTATGGGACAGGGGCGTCTTCCACGTGTGTATAGTGGTACGAACAGCCCCGCAATCATTACAAGTAGCATCGCAGGCATTGGCGTAAATATGATTGCAGGTAGTTACATCACGAGGAATAATTGTTCCATTGTCATATGTCAATGCATAACTTTCCGGCTCAACACCCAGCGGTTCTACCACTACACCGGTGAAGATTCTTTCATCTTCAAGCGGAATTGATGTCCTCCGCAAGGTTCTATACAACTGTGCCCCTTCATTGTACTCCAGCACAGCATAAGTCATTGTTCCTTCATCTGTTGCAACAATTTTTATGGAATAGACTTGGCTTGCAGGCATGGCTACATACTTTTCTCCATCTTGGACGAATACCTTTAACCCATCAGCTACATACTCAACAGTATCATTAACGATACGTACAAGCTCAACACCATTCTCATCATAGATATACACATTGACCGGGCATTTAATTGCAATCACTTTTTTAGTATTTACAATTGTCCCTCCCGCTAATTGGCCGCAACATTTGAGCTCATCAATAGCATCCTTTTGAACAAGGATATTTGCTATCAGCACATCGTAATCATCGTTGCCTAAAACAGACTGAAGTATAGATCCGGCCTTTACCTCAAGTGCCTTAACTGTATGGTCCATAATGTAACTTTGTGAAGCCTGATGCAACCCAAAAGCCTTCTCGAAAAGATCAACTGCATTATTATCCGCTGCACTACATAGGTTGTCCTCATAATATTCCAGTGCTTGAATAATATAGGGAGCATATTCCGACATAGCTATTATCTTGCTCATTTCGGCAGCTTTATCAGAACTGTCACAGATCAAATCACTCAAGCATAAACCCAAAGAAATACCCGTTGTTACAGAGCCAATGGCCGTTGTAAGGGAAGCATAGGCTGTTGTCGAAGAGAAGGTTGCCGCTCCACCGGAAATCGGAATCTTACCTATCCATCCTACAGCCTTTGTCGCAGCCCAATCCCATAATTTTTTACCAACGATACCATCAAAGGTATCCAGCGCAACATCTACACCCAGATCACAGAAAGAATCATATATTTCAGAAAATTGCCCTGCAAAGTCTTCTGAATAATTAAGATAATCTTCGATAGCTTCTTTCATCTTCTTTTCGCTATCCGGGATGTTATTAGCTACTTGCCGGAATACCTGCTTGAAGTTCTCGTCTGTTTCAACAAACGCATTAAGCACCGCAATGGAATTGCCCCAGGCAACAAAATCTTTTACAACATCGCCCGTAAGTTTCACAATACTAAACGCACTCTTTGTGTCGTCTACAGCGGCAAAAAAGGTTTGTATTTTATCAACATTACCTACATTGCCGAACATATCTAGAACAACCTGATAAACATCGTCATCAGCATAAATGCCATCGCCTGCATTAGTGTACTTACTAACCTTTAGTATTTTATCAATCTTCATTTCACTGACATCCAGAATATCCGAATACGAATCCTTGACCATCGTTGTAACATCCCCAAGGAGGGACTTATATGTTCCATGCCACTCTTTAAGGACCGTCGGAACAATAGATGTGTTGACCTGATAAACATCCAACATATCAACCAGAAGATCAGCCAGGACAATCTCATAGTAATTATCGAAGTCTAATGATGTAACTACAGACCAGTTGTACTCAGGATCGTCTTTGAGTTCCAACATATTCGTACCATAAATATTCTGTTTGGATACTTTATAGGTGCTATTGTTGGTGAAACTGATATGTTCAGCAACTCTTTGCTTTTCTGCATCGTACACAGTGAAACTGTATGTCTCTTCTATTGGTTCAGCAAAGCTGTCTGATTCCAGTGTGAGATTTACCGTGTAAGAAGTGCCCGCTTCATAACTGTCAACATTGTAAGGAAACAACATCAACATGTCGTATACGCAGTTGTCGAATTTGATCAGATCATAAGTTGTAGTATATGTATTCTGATAGCTGTTTCGATCAAAAGACAGATCCGAACCACTCACGGTAGCAGTTAATGTAATAGGATCTACATCAGAAACATTTTTAGCCAAATCCGATTCTACTTTGCAGGGATACCCATCAATTAATGCATTTTCAAACTGGACAAAGATTTCTACACTATCAGAAATCGAGGATGCAGCACTATAGAATGCACCGGAGGAATAATACTGCTTTGTGTCATAGATGTTAGTGAACGAAAAAGTATTGGGCTTTACAACGGTTACATCGAAAGAAAGTGTTTCGCCAGCCGGATTTACAGCAGTCAGTGTGGCCGTTCCCTCTGCCAAACCCTCTACGCGAAGATTGACATACATATCTTCTTCTGTACCGCTGCTTATAATTTTAAGAACTGTTTCGTCGGAGCTTGTCCATACAATATCGGCAGGTAAGATGACATCGTTATCCACAACGGCGATTTGGTTCAAATTCAAATAAAGTGCCGCGTTGGGCGAATCCATATTATAGACAGCGGAATCGCCCAAGAAAACATAGAAGCTCTCAAATGCTTTTTCTATGGTTAACCCTGTAATTGAAAGTTCGGGGAATTCCCCTGCGTTCGGCAATTTAATACCTGTAGCATCTTCCCACTCGCAGACAAAAACTCTATTTTCCTTCTGAAGGTGTCCATCATTCCATGTTCCGTCGGCTCGCATCAACGCATAATCTTCATTAGCCTCATTATTCGGTTCATTCCTTGCCCAGTTGGTATATGTAACATCTTCTCCAGTAACCCATGTCCACACGCCCTCTTCCGATGCATCAGATAGACCTATCATCGTTGATTCGCTGATTAAAGACTGTACAAAGCTATTTTCGCCTTCTGAAGTAATCGTTACAAGGTGACCGCCGATAGATCTGCAGTATTCATCTGCTTCGATCCAATTCATTTCATCTGTAATCAGTTTATACCAATGTCCGCCATATTCGCCACTATACGAAATCCATGTAATGGTTCCACGATAGTCCTGCATTAACTCATCTGTCCAGGTGGTATTAGACTCAGGATAGTAGGCTGTGGCCGTAACACCATAGAACGCAGAAGAAGCAAATGTTGGAGCATTTCCCTGAAACAGTATTTCGGTGAGGCTGGTACAATTTCCGAATGCAAGGATATCAATTTCTGTGATGCTGCTAGGAATGACTATGGATTTCAGGCTATAGCATTCAGAAAACGCAGAATTGCCAATGGTGGCGACCCCATCAGGAATCGTCACAAAAGTCAAGCTATCACAACCGGCAAATGCCCAACTGCCGATACTGATAACTCCGTTACCTATGGTCACAGAAGTAAGGCTATCGCAATCAGTGAAAGCCCAGTCACCAATGCTGGTGATTCCATTACCTATGGTTACAGAGGTAAGCTTTGTACAACTATCGAATACATTTATACCAATTTGAGTAACGCTGTCGGGAAGAGATACAGAATTCAGACTTAAACAATTTGAAAACGCATAGTTGCCGATGTTGGAAACGCTATCAGGAATGGTTATGGAAGTTAGCGCTGTGCATTCCTGAAACGCACAGCTACCAATACTGGTGACGCCATATTTGATGACCACAGAAGTGATCTTGTCGGCTAAGCGATACCAAGGTACATGACTGACATAGCCATAGCTCTCCATTTCGCCAGAACCGGAGATGGTCAGAGTTCCGTCCTCGGTAAGCACCCAAATCAGGCTTTCGCCGCAAGTGCCGCTTGCAATCTCGCTCGACTCCGCAAAAACTGACATAGGAAGCATTGCTACTAACATACATATAACAAGCAAACGACATATAGACTTTCTGATTCTTTTCATATTATCCGCCTCTCTTAAGAATTCTAGTTTATGCCATAAAAATTTCCTTGCCGAATAATCGGCGTTGTGTGGAATAATAAATTTGATAAAGTATATTGCTCAAAGACATCATTTTTTTGCATACCTATATTCAACATAATTAGCAATTCCAATCCAAGCACATGCCTCAGCGTTGTTCGCAGCAATTTCAGCATACTGTGCAGCCCTATCAGTATTACTTTCGATGCGAGCCAAATGCTCCAACTGCATTTTATTCTGCTGAAGCAACTGTCGATTCTGAGCTGTCATAACAGCCTGCTGAATTATAATCGCTTGTTGCTGTTGAATTATCTTATCCAGCTTCATTTTAATCTCGTCAAGATCACAATGTAGCAGTGCAGTTGTCAAAGATTCATTTGAAGTGCAAATAAAGCTATGTAGGTAATATATTGCATACAATTTGTTTCTAAACGATTCGGGAATAATATTAACTGCATACGCCTTTCCCAACAACCTTCTCGCCTCATCCAGCTCTTCTTCAACACCGCGTTGTACCTTTTCCAATTCATCTATCTCTCTCAAATTTGCCTTGTATTGCACAGGAGCAGCTACCTTGAATTTTTCGTAAACTTGGAAAAATTTCTCCTTAGCCTCGCTTTTTCGAGAAAGATTATCAAAAAATCCACCAATATTGAGTGCAGCATAACGCCACTCCGATGAAGATTTTAACGACTTCAGATTGCCTTCCACGGGCATCCAACGAAAGCAACGATAATTAGGATCGGTGTTGAGATACTGATTTAAGTACACACCACCGTAGGAATCATCAACATAAGCAAGATAACAACGTTCCCCATCAAAGTACAAGTGAATATAGGCATACGAATTATTGCCAGAAACAGGGTATCTCTGGTAATAATTATTCCCATTAAGATTGGCGATTTCACGATTCAAATCTACGATTTGTTTTTCGAGTTGTGCCTTGATGCACTCAAGAGAAAGAACATCGCCCAAATATATTTTGAGTGCTTCCCGATCAAGCTCTGTACTATTATTCCTGGGTTGAACATAAGCGTTATTTGCTTCTATTTTATAAATTTGTGCGCCACAATGCTGACAGAATAACGCGTCGTGACTTACCCTATGTCCGCATTTCGAGCAGTACATAGCACGCCCTCCTTGTATAATAAGTTTCAATCAATCTACAGAGGATTTCCTTTCGTACGTCTATTGACAGCAGCCATTAGACTTATTGTATTTTTGCAACAACTGTTGTCTTTTTTGAGACATAGACGTAAGATAACTACCCTATCATAATTCCACCAACAATTGGTCTACCTCAATTTATCGTGCTACCTCCCATGTTTCAGTTACACCTACTGCATAATCGGCATTATGTATTAATGTTGGATAATAGCGCAATGCCCACCGTCTGTGATACCTAGATTTTGGGCATAGAAAAGTACACCCTTCCCCAACTTTTGAAAAACAACTGGAGAGGGTGTGTTTGTTGTGCCTATTTTTCTGCAAAATTCGTTTTTATTCCGTCGGCTACTTGATTTTTGGTTTCTCGAGGTTTATAATTTGGGATGTATAAGTATATAAAATATGTTTTCTCTAATTTGTCATACCACATAATGCCGATTATGTGGTTTTTCTTTTTTTCTAGACTACTAATCCCAGGCGGTCGATTTTGCGACGATGCTCTTCGCCGGTGGTCATGATATAGATCCGGGTAGTGTTGATAGAGCTGTGACCCAGGATGTCGGCCAACTTGGCAATGTCCTTTTCGATGCCGTAGAAAGTGCGGGCAAAGAGTTTTCGCAGATTGTGAGGAAAGACCTTGGATGGCTTTACGCCGGCGCTCTCACACAGTTTTTTCATTGCAGACCAGATGTTGCTGCGGTTCAGCGGTTTACCAGTTCTTGTAATAAAGATCGCACCGGTGGTGATGCCGTGTCGCTTGGTGTAGTTCAGCAGAATATTTTTCAACTTACCCGGAACGAGGATCGTCCGGGTTTTGTTTTTGCAGTCCACAGTCACCTCGCCATAACGGATTGCCTCCACAGTAAAATGCCGCAATTCAGACACACGGATACCCGTACTGCAAATGGTTTGAATTACAAGGTTTAACTGCTCGTTGTTCTTGGATGCAGCCAGCAAACGCAGATACTCCGATTTGGTCAATTCCTTGTCCTCTGTGCAGTAAGTCTGCCGTTGGGTACGGATGTTTTTCACCTTGCAGTTAGATAAGCCCAGGAAATCCAGCAGGCTGTTCACACTGGCAAGCATGGAGTTAATAGATCGCACGGCATAACCACTTTCCACCAGTTGCTTTTTCCACGCAACCACCAGTTCCTTGGTGATCTCATTGCCACCTGCGTACACAGAAAACACCTGGACATCCCGCAGGTATTTTTCTTGCGTTGCAGCACTCTTTTCCTCTCGGCAAAGGTAGTTTGCAAATTCCTTGATTTGTTCATTTGACAGTTTCATAATGCTTCCTCCTTGATTTTGATAGTTATATTGTACCCAAAATCAAGCAGCAACGGAAAAACACAAAATCCGCACGTCTGCTCTCATGCAAGTATGCGGATCAATTCTCATAAGCACCACCTCTAAGGTTTTGGTGATGTTAACTTAGAGTTTCCCTTTATTCAACTGTCAAGTTTGCCAAATTATTTGTCGCTTTAACCCAACGCAAATGTTTCTCGCTGCCTCCCAAAATTGCTATACTAATGCTGATATATCTTGCAAACCACATATTATCAGGAGGCAAAAAGAATGGATACACATATCGCTCACTATATTGACTATTGCAAATACCAAAAGGGACTAAGTCCTCAAACAATTAAGGCTTATAAAATCGACTTAAAGCAGTTCTCCGCTTTTGTCCAAGGGTCTGAGGGCTGTTACACAAAAGAGAACTTGCAAACATATATTGCGCATATACACAGCAAATACAAAATTAAAAGCGTGAAACGAAAGATCGCAACATTAAAAGCATTCTTCTCCTATTTGGAATTTGAAGAACTAATTGATTCCAATCCTTTCCGCAAAATGCAGATTAGACTGCACGAACCGTTTCTATTGCCACGGACAATTCCGCTTTCAACTATCGATTCCATACTTCAATGTGCCTATTGTCGAAAACCTTTATTTAAAAGTGGAACCTATCAATACAGTTCAGTATTAAGAGATATCGCTGTTCTGGAACTTCTATTTGCAACAGGCATGCGAGTTTCGGAGTTGTGCTCTCTACGACCTGCGGCTGTTAACCTTACGGATGGTACGATAAAGATCTACGGAAAAGGCTCAAAAGAACGTATCATTCAAATCGGCAACAAATCCGTACTATCCGCTGTAGCAATTTATCACCAGACGTTTTCTTCCGCTATCGCAAAATCTGGTTGGTTCTTTGTCAATCGCCTAGGATCACAGCTGTCAGACCAATCTGTTCGTTTTATGATCCAAAAATACACCGCGCTTGCCGGTATTGATCAACACATTACACCACATATGTTCCGTCATTCTTTTGCAACACTTCTTTTGGAAGAAGATGTTGACATCCGCTATATTCAGCAGTTGCTGGGTCATAGCTCCATCACAACTACCCAGATCTATACACATGTAACCTCAAAAAAGCAACGAGACATACTGACAACCAAACACCCTCGGAATAAAATCTCCATATAACTCCAAAATGCTCCTCACCCAATTATGGATGAGGAGCATTTTGAATACAGGATAATATCCTATTATCCTGTATTTTAAGATTGTTCTTTTTAAGCCAACAGTTGTTGTAAATGGTATCTGCATAACGATCCCCCCTATCCGGGAAAATAGCCACTATATTGCCTGTCAAACAGCCTGTGTTTCTAATGGCTGCTACGGTTGCTCCACTGGATGCGCCTGCAAGAAGTCCCTGTGATAGCAGTCTGTGACATTCTTCAATACAATTATCTTCACTGACAACAACAATTTGATCAATTAATGCATGCACTAAGTTTTCTGGACGAATCGGAGCACCCATCCCGGGGATGTGACGTATGTGGTGTGAGTCGCCAAATATTTTTGACCCCTGTATATCTACAGCGACCACCCTTGTTCCTGAATTTTCTTCTTTTAAGCGTCTAGACACTCCTGCAATGCAGCCACAAGTGCTTACGGGAACAAAAACAGCATCAATCCTTTTTATCGTTTTAAGCAGTTCGCTTGCTAGAGATTCCTCGTATGCTCTAATCATTAGTGGATTATTATATTGGTTTATCCAGTAGGTATTAGATTCTTTAGACAAGATTCCGTTAATAATAGCCAATCTATCTCCTAAATATGAGCCATTTATGTCGTGCTTGCTTGCACAAATCAAATTGGCTCCATATATTTCTAGAAGCCTTTTATTTACCGGAGCAATCATTGGATCGATTACACAGGTAAATTTCAAACCGTATATTCTACACACAGCAGCTAGTGCAATTCCAAAATTTCCAGAAGACGATTCAATAATTTCTGTTTTTTTATTGATTAGTTTTTTATCAAGTAATTCCTTAATCACAAAGGAAGCTGCACGATCTTTCATGCTACCAAATGGGTTTGCTCCTTCAAGTTTTGCAAAATATGTAATATCTTCTTTAATACGAATTAAAGGTGTATTACCGATTAAAGATAACATTCCTTTCACCTTCCCCAATTAATTATGGCTTTTAAAAATTTGATTATTGACGTTTAGATAGAAAAAGGAGACTTATGGTATGATTGGGTTATCCCGAACAAGAAACGAAGGTCTGGTAGATCGAGAAACAGAAGTTAATGAATTAATAACAACCATAGCAAAAGGATCAGGTGAGGTTGATATTATTTTTTCCAAGACAGGTCTTGGGAAAAGTTCTTTGGTAAAAAAGTTGATGTATAGGCTGTCCGAACGCAATATACCCAATGTGATCCTAGTAAAAACTCTACAGTTGAATTCATGTGTAACTTCAAGCGAATGGCTATACATTGATTTCATTTTTGATGCTTTTAATAAGTATTATGAGGCATTTAGTAATTGCAGTTTTCATTACTTTATTACTTCTGGGAAGTGTGAACTTGTTAATAGCCAAACGTTTGAGAGAAATGCCGGTTATCTCCTTAATTTATCATCACTTAAACAGATTCTATTTGCACCAGCATTTTCAATGGCAGTACAGAGTCAAAATCTTTTCGAATTTAATTCATATAAGATTTCTGCTGATAACTCGATGTTCGCGCGTGCAATCAAGGCAGACTATGTTAAATACATTCTTGAAAACCAAAAAGTTGTGTTTATTATGGATAATGTCCAGAATATCGATAGCACTTCACTTAAGTTCCTTTTGGATTGGATCAATGAGACAAAAAAGCAGGACCATTATTTTTTACTACAGTATACGATTACAGAAACAACAGATAAAAATGCTCTGTTGGCATTGAACGATCAAATTGCCGATACTGGTGTACTTACAAAATGTATCGAAATTGAAAAGATGTCCCCCAATTACGTAGCGGATATAATAGAAAACCAGATCGCCACAAAACCAACAAGTATACGTTTTAATTTAGATGCTATGCATCATTATGAGACATGTTCCAATGGTAATTTGCGCGATTTGTTAGACTACGTAAGGAACTACGAAAATGAAATATTTGAAAATGAAATTAGTAGTACGGCACAATTGATTGTCAAGCTATCTGATGAAGCTAAATGCATATTAGCAATTTTAGTATTCAGTGGCGGAGAAATTCAAAAAGATAAGCTTTTTGTAATTTGGAATTCATATTTTGATGGAGGAGATTTATCTTTAATCATTGAAGAATTAAGAGCCACAAACATCATATCAGATGAAACAAGTGACCTTGTTCTATCTATTGCACATGCCTCGATAATCGACACATGGGAGAAAAATCTACACTTATTCTCCGGTATAGATCGCATAGTTTACAATCGATTGGAGTTAATTTGTACTCACACTTTAGAAAATGCTGATGTAGGGACTGGGACTAGTATCTCGTATTATGATGCTTGGCAATATCTTTTGCAAATCTACGCCAAAAGAGAACCTCATAAGATAAAATACTTACTAGAAGAGTTTGAGGCAGGCCTTATTTCTGACCTATCAGCAACTAATGTCTGGCATTATATCAAACTATTCATAGAGTATACCGAGGACAGATTAGCAGAATATAAAGCTGTATATTATCAAATGCTTAATATTTGCTATAAACTTGGACTTTTTCGAGAAGGTATGGAATGCCTGAAGAAAATGGAAGCCAAATTTCCATTGAAAGAAAATAAACTACTTATCCTTCATAAAATTAATTTTTTGACAGGTCTTGATAGATTTGACAAAGCGATATCCCTCTATAAATGGGCAATGGGTTTTGTATCAAAAGATGATTTGGTATGGTATCACCTAAACCTTTGTGTATTATGTAGCTATCGTTCTGTTAACCAGGTGCAAATGTGCAAACAGATCGGAAAAGAAATCAGTTCAATAAAGCACATGCAAAACAGATCTGAGTATGCTTATCATCTTCGTCTTATGAATATTTATCTTGCAAACAACTCCGCCGTAAAGTATGCATATCGTAGTGCGAAGTGGTTTGAATCACATGAAGAACTCTATCAAGCAGGAAAGTCGTATATTACATATTCAAAACTACTTGCATCTATCGGCCAATATCGAAAAGCAATAAAGTATTCAAAAAAAGCGCAAAGCTTGCTAACAGGACGAACAGAAGTTTATCATTTTTTGTATTCCAACCTTGCAGCATTTAAACTACTTCAAGGAGAATGTGGTTCGGATATCTGGCAATTACTTTGTCAAGCAGAACTATCTGCGCCGAATCCGTACAGCCAGCTTGCGATAATCATTAACAAGCTGGTTTGGTGCTACGAAAACAGAGCTTTTGATAAACTAGATCTATTGATGAATAGCGCGAAAAAATTGTTGCTTGTTGAACCAGATAAGCATATTCATGCACTATATTATTACAATATGTATCTAATATCTGTTTCAAGGGGTAACCAGGTCGAATCTGAGTATTATTACAAAAAGGCTAGCTCTCTCCAAACCCATTGTCGCTTTGTTGCAGCGCGGATTTCAGGCGTTAATAAGCATCATCGAGAGATACGGTGTAGGTTGAAGAAGCCGTGGCATGTGTGTTTCCTGTCGTATTGGACCTATGATTTGCCCTTGGAGGACAGATGGATCACATCCTCATAATATCTTGTTACAATGGAATCCCAACATATGCAATTCATATAGACAGATGAGTCTTGTAATGGCCGATTATAATAAAAATGCTCAAGATATTGTTCGACATAATTAAATGATCCAATTATTCCACAAATCGCTGATGCACTCATTCTTAGATTTATTTCTATAAAATAAAGCTTGCCATTGGCTTCAATAAACTCCACATCAGAAAAACCTGGAATAGTAAACTCTTGATATATTCTTTGGCATGCATCAATTATATCTGGACGGTTTACTAACTGCGAACGAAAAGTTGCCCCTGCTCTCATTTCCAGCTTTCTTTTAGGGATAATAATCTTGGGAGTTCCACTTTTATCACAGAAAACATCTACTGCATATTCTGTCCCTTCAATGTACTCCTGCGCAAACCAATCTTCAGAGAAATGATTGGGAATAGATTTCTCTGTTTGAAAATCTACAATATCAATTCCTTGGCTACTAACAGATACACGCTTTCTAAAGATTACTTTTCCTAAATCATTTGTGAATAGATTGTCTATGATTTTGGGAGTATTGATACCCACACTTTTGACTGCATTGGTAGCTTCAAGTTTATCACAAAACAAGCTCACAATTTCTTTGTTAGGACCAAAAACTTTCGTGGGGAATTGAGTCGCATAGAAAGCCCAATATCTCACCTCTTTATCGGAAGAAGGGATGATGAGGTCTATTTTTTCAGAAGTGCAAATATTCTGCAGGAAATCTGTAAATGCTTCGGTGTCTTCTATCGCTGGCGCTTGAAAATATTTATCAACGAATGTGCTAGCCGCAGTATATCCCAGCGGTTCGGGGTCAGACCCAATTATTTCCAACGGGATAGTAGTTATTCTCTTTAGGAGAATTACCAAAGAGGTAGAATTGGTGCTATGTATGTTATTTACAAGAATTCGCATCTTACTTCCCCCTATGTTTAAAGGGCTTTCTTACATCTTTATTAATACAGGATAATAGGATATTATCCTGTATTTACTTTATTTTACTGCAACCAACTTGCCATTGCAACAATTTCTTTTCCTCTATTTCTTTGTTAAGCTACATATTAATGTGTAAATACCTTCTCAAATAGTGACATTTTTTGAAACGCTGCGCTTTACTGGCTAAAAAGCACGTCAATATGGGAACAATATTCTCCAGATTCGTTTTGGAGGATTTACTATGCGTGAATACTTTTGCGGTTGGTATTACCGCTGCCAGTCTGATGCTCAAACCCTGGCGATTATCCCCTCGGTTCATAAAACCAGAGAAGGTAACTTCTGCACAATCCAGCTGATTACTGACACAGACGCATTCCACGCACAATTTCCTTATGACGATTTCAAAAAGGACGGGGACAGAATTCGTATTGGCAGCAACCGGTTTGAAGATTCAGGGGTCTCGTTGGATATCCATACTCCCGAATTCCATGTTGCAGGATCTGTTCACTTCGGTGCTTTCACCCCGATCAAGTATGACATTATGGGGCCTTTTCAATACGTTCCATTTATGCAGTGCCGGCACAGCGTTTACAGTATGCATCACCGTGTAGATGGAGAGATCCGGATCAACGGTGTTCCCTATATATTTCAGAATGCCGTGGGCTATGCGGAAGGTGACCGGGGGCATTCCTTTCCCAAGGAATACGCCTGGACGCAATGCAGCTTCCCGGAGGGAGCACTCATGCTGTCGGTTGCAGATATCCCCTTGGGGAGGTTTCACTTTACTGGGGTTATTGGTATCGTCCTGCTGCACGGGAAAGAATACCGCCTTGCCACCTATCTGGGTGCCAAGGCAGTGAAAATCAAAGACGGTGAGATCATCGTCCGGCAAGGTCGTTTTTGTTTGACTGTAAAGCGGCTGGGCTTGCCGGGCCATCCCCTGCAAGCACCTGTGGGCGGTGCCATGACAAGAACAATTTATGAGCACCCTTCCTGCAAGGTGTACTACCGCTTTACCGATGACGGTGTCACACTGCTGGAGCTCGAAGCTCCCAATGCCGCCTTTGAGTATGAATATTGAGGGAGTACCGCGGTACTCCCTCGTATCCTTTATAAACCTAATTCTGAGAACGACTTGACCGGGGCTTTACAGGCTCCGTTTTCACAGAAGTAGTACATTGCTCCAGTTTCTGGGATGGGGTAGTCCCGTGTGAAGGGTGCGCATTGGGCAAGGACTTCTGCGTTAGATTCCGTTTTCAGCAACACTTGGAAATCGTCTGCCGGGTCTTCTTTCAGATACTGCAGCAATTCATCCGGAAGGCCGTCCTGCGCAGCGCAGACCAGTTCCCTATGGGGATACAATGCGTCCATCATAGCCAACACACCAAAACAGCTGCTTGCAGGGTACTGACCAACAGAAGCAGTCAGGAACGCCATTTGCCGATCTGATGCATCCTGCCATTTTATTTCTCCGGTCAAAACCGCCAGTCTTTGCAATACCATAGCAGCTACGCTATTGCCGGACGGAATCGCACCATCGTAGGTTTCCTTAGGACGGGCAATCAGCTGTTCACCATCGGAAGCAGTCATAAAATAGCCGCCCTGTTCCTTGTCCTCGAACAGTTCAATCATCTGCTCTTCCCGATGGATAGCCTCTTGCAGATAGGCGGCATCTAAGGTGACCCGGTACAGTTCCAGCAAAGCCAACGCATATACCCCATAGTCATCCAGCTGTCCGGCATTGGTCGCTTCCCCATCTCGCCAACGAAGGTAAAGGCGGTCATTTTCATCCGTCATCTCTTTGCGGATAAACTGCTGTGCTTTGATTGCCCCGTCCAGATACCGTTTTTCGCCCAGGGCTTGTCCTGCCTTTGCCAGGGCGATGATCGTCCAGCCGTTCCAGGAGAGGAGAACCTTGTCGTCCTTGTGGAGCTGGGTACGCTGCAGGCGGTAATCGTACAACTTCCGCAGCCGTGGATCGTCCCGATCCCAATCGTCTTCCGCTGCGTTAATTCGGTTTGGAATACTTTTCCCTTCAAAGTTCCCGGAATCAGAGATGTCATACAAACGGCAGAATTCTGCACCATGCGTTTCTCCCAATACCTTTTTTATTTCCTCCGGGGTAAATACATAATATTTTCCTTCCACGCCTTCGCTGTCCGCATCCTGTCCGCAATAGAAACCGCCCTGCTCATCTGTCAGTTCCCGCAGAATATAGTCAGCCGTTCGGTGTGCAACATCCGCAAAGCTTTCTTCCTTGGTATGCTGGTAGGCTGTCACATAAGCCATTAACAGCAGAGCGTTATCATACAGCATCTTCTCAAAGTGGGGAACCAGCCACTTTTCATCCGTGGAGTACCGGGAAAAGCCACCACCAATGTGGTCATGGATACCGCCCCAGGCCATGTCATCCAATGTCACCGTTGCCATTTTCAAGGCATCGGGTTCCTGCATTGCGTGGGCATACCGCATCAGAAACAGCAGATTGTGGGGCGTGGGAAATTTCGGCGCTGTGCCAAACCCGCCCCATTTGTGGTCAAACCGCCGCTTCAGTTGGTTGTACGCAGTTTCTACGATGGCTCGATCCGGTTCTTGTCCGCTGCCGGACTGGCTCTGGTTGATAGCCTGGGTGATCTCATTGCCTGCACGCAGAAGTTCCTGCCGTTCATTCTTCCACAAATATGCCACCCGCTCTAAGAGCTCCACAAGTCCAAACTGCCCATACCGGCCGTGCTTTGGGAAGTAAGTCCCGGCAAAGAACGGCTTTTGCTCCGGGGTTAAAAAGATTGTCAACGGCCAGCCACCGGAACCAGTAACAGCCTGACAAACGGACATATACACGGCATCAATATCCGGGCGTTCCTCCCGATCAACTTTGACGCAGATATAGTCACGGTTCAAAATCTCAGCAACTTTCTCATCCTCGAAGGATTCATGTGCCATCACATGACACCAGTGGCAGGTGGAGTACCCTATGCTTAAAAATATGGGTTTGCCCTCCTGTTTGGCCTTGCGAAATGCTTCCTCACCCCAGGGATACCAGTCCACAGGATTCTCTTTGTGCTGTAACAGATACGGTGATTTTTCCTTTGTCAGCCGATTCGCCATATGCATTCTCCTTCTGTTTTGCTTTCATATAGTGTTCCCAGCATTATGCTTCATACTACAAATTTCTATCAAAGATAGTACTGTCCACCCTACCGCCAGGCGGTAGGATATGCTACCGGAAAACGGTAGCTATCAATACAAGTAAACAATTGAAATACCTTTCCGCAGAGGAAAGATAGATCGCATCACCGGTCAAAAAAGGATACGCAATAAACAAAGAATAAGGCTCTACGCAAAACAGCACCATCCGAGCCAGGATGGTGCTGTTACTATTATCGCCCTTTGCAGATTACACCGCAGGCGATCTTTCTTCCGGCGTTGCCGGCAGGCTGAGAGTGGAAGTCATCCGGTTCACTGTGTATGACCACAGTCCGTCCTATAATATCCTTCACAGAAAACCGATCCGTTCTAACGGACAAATATGCGTTTCCCCGGCATTGCAGCAACGGTGGCAGGTCACCTGCGTGGTTCGGATGCTCCCGGTCAGCAGAATCATAGTGACTTCCTGTTCTAGAAAAGTCAGCCCCAGAGCAGCTTTCCCCTTGATGAATATGGAAACCAAAGAAACTTGTTGCACTTTCCTTTGGCAGTCCGGAAATCCTTGCCTTGATCAACACACATCCACCTTCTTGGTAAAACCCAACACATCCGAATAACTGCGGTGCGTCTACTCCACCATGAATTCGCGCCACCGCATCCGGTTTTTTTCTGCAATATTGCATTAGACCACCTCGTATCAGCCTATTCTGGCAGCCGTGTTTTGCAACAAAAAATTTGGGAACCGAGAGCCAATAGATGCTCCTCCGTGCTGCCTTGTCCACTGGATGCTATCGGCGTATGGGTCACGGTATGGGTCAGTAGATTTGACCCATATTGTTTTCATCTCAAAAAGTTAAGAAAACCGCCGTTTTCGTGAAGAAAACGGCGGTTTTTGGTTGCGGAGGCAGGACTCGAACCTACGACCTCCGGGTTATGAGCCCGACGAGCTTCCAACTGCTCTACTCCGCGATATGGTACGCCTCAAGCGCTTAGTTATTATAGCACGCGTCGTATTGTTTGTCAACCCTGTTTTCTCCGAGCGGTTTCGCCCTTTTCCGCAAAATGGGACTTGTATTCTACTCACTGTATATGATAAAATGATCGCATCTTACCGATGACGATTATTTTATCATTCATTATTATATCTCAAGGAGATTTTGTATATGAAATCCAATACATGTAAAAAACTTCTGGCAATCATTCTTTGCTGTGCCGTTTTTTTCAGCTTATTGGCAGGCTGTAAAAACGAGCCTGCGCAACCCACAGACGAAAACGGCAATGTTATTCCCACCGGCACGCTGCTTTTAAATTTCGGTGCAATCCTGAGCGTTAGCTATGATAACAAGGGTCAGGTGCTGAAGGTTGAAGGATACGATGACCAAGGTGTTATCATCGCCGATAATTTGACCGATCATGTGGGCACTCCCGTGAAAGAGTTTGCAGAAAAACTGATCCGAAAGTGTGTAGACGAAGCATATTTGGACACACTGACCGGCTCTGCGTTGATTCGTCTGGGCATGACATCTTCACTGCCTTATGACAACTTTATTGACGAGATCAAGTCCGCTGTGGAAAAAGCGCTTAAGAATGCGGACACCCCCTTGCCGATCCTGTACATTGATAAATCCGTCATGGATGAAGAAGGATACTTCAATGTTGACATTTTGAAAACCTTGGTTACTAATTATTTGGGTGTTGCCAAACTGGATGCCTTTTACGGCGATACTACCCCCTCTGACGGTAAATATCTGTGCACCGTTGATGCAGAAGAAATGCAATTCTCCTTTGTTGTAGATGCATTTTCCGGGCAGATCCGGAAAGCAACTCCCGAGGATCTTTTGGGTGATACTGACGATTATCTTGAGGAAGAGCCCAACTACGATTACGGCAACGGTCTGTACGATCCCGGCGTAGAAGAAGATTTTGGCGACATTGACATCCCGCTCCCCTAAAACAAAAGGACTCCCGAAACTTTCGTTTCGGGAGTTTTCTTATGAAAGCATGATCTTGATGATCTCTGCGTCTGTCTTTTGCATACCCTCGCTGGCAAGACGGCTCACATTGTTGATCGTATTCTCCACGCCTTTACTGACAATACCGTCTCCGCCCAAGAACTGACTGCCTTCCCGGAACATTTCCATTCCCAAAAGGCCTGCTTCCACAGCAGACGCGATCTTTGCAGCACAGCTTGCCTTTGCACCATCGCAAATCACACCGGAATTGATTGCAATGGCATTGACAACCGTATGGGCAATCTGTCGGAACTTTCCGCCCAAAAGATAGGTTATGCCTGCCGCCGCACCGCAGCCGGCGCTGATTGCGCCGCAGTATGCGCTCAACGGACCAATGCCGGACTTCAGATGCAGAGTGATCAGATTGGAAACTACAAGGGCGCGGTACAGCAGTTCCTCCGGTGCGCTAATCTCTTTGGCATAGATCACCACCGGCACTGATGCGGTAATTCCCTGATTTCCGGAACCGGAATTGATGACCACGGGCATTTCGCAGCCACCCATCCGGGCATCGGAAGCCGCTGCCGCATAAGCCTTGGCGCGGGTCACCACATCGTTGCCCCGGGTCTTTAAAAGGACTTGTCCGATCCGGGCGCCGTAATTATTTTCCAAACCTTCCCGGGCGATCGCCATGTTGCAGGATATTTGCCGGTCCAGCACAGCCTTCACATCCCGGAGCTCTACCCCATCGGCAAAGTCCACGATGTTTTCCACCGTCAGAAGCTCCTTCCGGCTGCCTTCTGTTTCCTCGCGAATGGAGCGTTCAAGCACAGTCCCCCCGTCACGCTCGATCTGCACAATATTGGTATGCTCCCCGGCGATCCGGCACATTGCCTTGTGTCCCTCGCCCTCCAAAATGATCTGAATATCAAACAGACAGCCGGATTGGGATTCCTCAACAACAAATGCCGCTTGCTTCAAATATGCAGCGATGTCCTTCTGCTGTTCGGGTGTGACCTGCGAAATGACCAGCAGTTTTTTATCCGGATTGCCGGCGATGATACCTGCAGCTGCGGCAGCTTCCAGGCCGTGAAGTCCGCCGGTATTGGGCACAATGACACTCTTTACATTTTTGATAATATTGGCGCTGACGACAATCCTGACCGCCTCAGGGCGCGCAGGAAGCTCCCGGGCAGCCACTGCAGCTGCATAAGCTACAGCGATGGGCTCTGTACAGCCCATTGCCGGTACCAGTTCCTGCTCCAATATCTGTACATAAGCACTGTAAAGCTCTTTATCCATAGTTTCACCTCATTTTCCACCAGTATAGCAGAAAATGACAGAAAAATCCATATTAATTTAAAATTACGGTTTATCGGTCTGTTTTAAATTGGTGCTGTAGGGACCGGCGTCCTCGATGGTCCGCCGTTATAGCTACAGTCACAATCGTCTCACGACGGACTGTCCAGAGGTGTACAGTGTAGTAACATAGTCCACTGGTGTGCAATGACATCGTCCACAGTTTTATAGTAGAATATAGGCATCGTAAAACAGACAAGGGAGTGTGTTTGGGATGCCGTGGGAGAGTAAAACTGTGGAAGATCAAAGAAGAGAATTTGCACAAGCTGCTATGTGTTGCAGTAATTTTAGCGCTCTGTGCCGTGAGTTTGGAATTGACCGGCATACAAATTACCGCATGAAATAATCCTCCGACCTTGATCCAATTTCATTAAGCTACCGCTTACTGTCATTCTGAGCCGGTGCTCACACCGGCGTGAGAATCTCAAAGTACAACATAGTACCCGGAGATTGCCACACCAGTGACACGGTCACTGGTTCGCAATGACACTTTAACGAAATCGGATCAAGGCCGGAGGGATTTTTTATTTTTATACGCCCAGCAGCATCCGGGCAAACAGGAAATATAACAGCAGGGACAGGGCATCTACGATGGAGGTGATGAACGGACTTGCCATCACCGCCGGGTCAAGTCCTAAAAGCTTCGCGCCCATGGGCAGCACCGCGCCAACAAGCTTTGCCGCCACCACCGTGGCAAGCAGCGCAAGGCACACCACCGCGTCCACCATCAGGGTAATATCGTAATTGCCTAATAACATTCTGTCGATAAACCATATTTTTAAGAAACACACCGCCGCCAACGCCACGCCGCACAGCACCGATGTCCGGATCTCCTTCCAGATGACCAGAGGCAGGTCTCCAAACCGCAGTTCATCCAGGCTCAGGGCTCGGATAATGGTAACCGACGACTGGGAGCCGGAGTTACCGCCGGTGCCCATCAGCATGGGAATAAATGCCGTCAGCGCTGCCTGCGCCGCCAGCGCGCCTTCAAAGGCGGTGATGATCATACCGGTAAAGGTAGCCGACACCATCAGCAAAAGCAGCCACGGAATACGGTTTTTGAACAGTTCAAAGGCCGAGCTGCGAAGATAGGTCTTTTCCGACGGCAACATACCGCCCATGATCTCCATATCCTCGGTAGCCTCGTCTTCCATGACATCCATGGCGTCATCGAAGGTGACGATACCGACCATACGGTTTTCCGTGTCCACAACGGGAAGCGCCAGAAAGTTATACTTGCTGAACATTCTGGCAACTTCTTCCTGGTCTGTGTGGGTATTGACACAAATCAGGTTGGTTAACATAATTTCTTTGACCGGTGTCTCGTCATCTGCGCACAGCAGCAGATCTTTCACCGTCACCAAGCCCAGAAGCTTTCTGCCCTCGGTCACATAGCAGGTATAGATGGTCTCTTTGTCCACGCCCTGCCGGCGGATACGCAGGATACTCTCCTCCACCGTCATATCCGGCCGCAGTGACACATATTCTGTGGTCATAATAGAGCCGGCGGAATTTTCCGGGTAGCGCAGGATCTGATTGATGGCGCTGCGCATTTCCGGTGTCGCCTGCCGCAAGATACGCTTGACCACATTTGCCGGCAGCTCTTCCACCAAGTCCGCTGCATCGTCAGCGTACAGCTCATCCAAAAGCTCTTTCAGTTCGTTATCGGAGAAGCCCCGGATCAAAAGTTCCTGGGTCTCCGTCTCCATCTCCGCAAACGCCTCCGCTGCCATTTCCTTGGGCAGCAGCCGAAACAGTAGCGGGATCTGCCGCTCTTCCAGTTCGAAACAAATTTCTGCAATATCCGCCGGGTTCATGGTCAGAAGGACCTGTCGCAAAGCGGCATACTGCTTTCCCTCCAGCATGGAGAGAATGGCTTTTTCTACAATTTCAAAACGCTCTGTCAATGGTATTCCCTCCTCATTCATTATATTGTAATGAGGCAAATACCGTGTCAAGTGTCAGCGTCTCCACAGACGCTGATTGCTACTTCGACCCGGTATATTGCCGCTACTGCCAGCGTCCATGGTTGTCCCCCCTTTTTTGTAATATATCCATTTTATTTTATACCTATGTTTTCCGATTGTCAATCCGGGATTTATGGGGCATTTTGGATAGCTGTTTTTTAAGTGGTGTGGGAATTTTTGGTTATTTTGCCAGTTTTTCGCCTTATGATTTAGACAATTTTACCCTTTCTTTCCTGAGAAAAATATGGTATTGTAATTGTGGGGGTATATTGGCTTTTACCCACAGATACATAAAACAATGGATTCCATTTCAACATAAGGAGATTTTCGCCATGTTTATCCAGAAAAAACGCTGCATCGCTATGCTTCTGGCCGGTGGCCAGGGCAGCCGTCTGAAGGTCCTGACGGAAAATACCGCCAAGCCGGCGGTCCCCTTTGGCGGCAAATACCGCATCATTGATTTCCCCTTAAGTAACTGCGTCAATTCCGGCATCGATACCGTCGGTATCCTGACGCAGTATCAGCCCCTGGAGCTGAATGAGTACATCGGCAACGGCCAGCCCTGGGGTCTGAACAAGTCCCAGTCCACCGCTATGGTGCTGCCCCCCTACGAGCGCCACGACAAAAAGAGTGGCTGGTACAAGGGCACAGCCAACGCCATTTATCAAAATATCGCATTTATCGAGCGGTACGACCCGGAGTATGTTGTAATTTTGTCCGGTGACCATATTTACAAAATGGACTATGCCGACATGGTGGATTTCCACGAGCGCAGCGGTGCTGCCTGCACCATCGCCGTTCGGAATGTGCCCATTGAAGAGGCAAGCCGTTTCGGCATCCTCAACACCAATCCAGACAACTCTATTTATGAGTTCGAAGAAAAGCCTGCCAAGCCCAAGTCCACTAACGCTTCCATGGGCATCTATGTCTTCAACTGGAAGATCCTCAAGGAGTTCCTCATTGCCGACGAAGAAGATCCCAAGTCCTCCAACGATTTTGGTAAAAATATTATTCCCAATCTGTTAAATGCCGGTCACAAGCTGATGGCATACACCTTCGACGGCTACTGGAAAGATGTGGGTACCATCGACTCTCTGTGGGAAGCCAACATGGAGCTTCTGGGTAAAGACCCGGAATTTGATATCCGGGGCGAGGAGCATGACAAGATCTGCGCCCGTAATAATGCCCTGCCCTCTTCCTATATTGATGCAGCTGCGGTCACAGCCAACTGTTTCATTGCCGAAGGCTCTGAGATCTACGGTACGGTCCGTCACAGCATCATCTCCACCGGCTGCACCGTCGGTGAAGGCGCGCTGGTCGAGGACAGCGTGGTCATGCCCGGCGCAGTGATCGAATCCGGCGCCATCGTCCGCCATGCGATCCTGGGTGAGAACAGCCGCATCTGCCGTGGCGCTGTTGTAGGCGGCGCTTACGCCCCCGGCGAAAAGAGGAAGATCAGCGTCACAAGCAAAAATTCTGTCATGGAAATGAACACCGTGCTCCTGCCCGGTGAAATGATCTAAGGAGGGATCGCTATGAATGTAACCGGTATTATTTTCGCCAATGACGGCACTGTCAGTTCCCTTACCGAAAAGCGCACCATGGCTTCCCTGCCCTTTGGCGGTCGCTACCGTCAGGTAGACTTTGCCCTTTCCAATCTGTCCTGCGCCGGTATCCACCGGATCGGCATCGTCACCCGTCACAGCTATCAAAGTCTTATGAATCATGTGGGCTCCGGCGAAGAATGGGGTCTTGAAATGGAAGAGGGCGGTCTTGAGTATCTGACACCTTACTCCTCCTCCCGTACCTCCGACTACCGGGGTAAGCTGGAGTCTCTGTATGCCGCCATGACCTTTTTGGAATACGGCAAAGAGGACGGTCTGATCGTCATGATCGACTCTGCCATTTTGAGCAACATCGACCTTTCCAAGGTCATTGCCAGCCATATTGAAAGCGGCAAGGACATTACCCTTGTGACCAAAGCCGGCATTGCCGACGGCAACAAGGTTCTGGACCTGGCGCTGCGGATAGATAATGACGGCAATATTTTGGATATGGCCGTTGACTATGCCGCCCCTGCTGAATACGACGCTTCCATGGACATCTTCGTTCTGTCCAAAAAGTGGCTCTGCGCCCAGGTAAAAGAGCACATCGCCCGGAATCTGTTCCATATGGACCGGGATCTGGTGCTGGGTCTGTGGCAGAAGAATGCCGTATCTTTGAATGTATACCGTTTTGACGGTCTTGCCATGTTCAATGAATCTCTGGAAGAGTACTTCAAGAACAGCCTCGCCCTGACTAACAAAGAAGTCCGGGAAGATCTGTTTAACAGAAATCATCCCATCTACACCAAAGTCCGCGACCGCGTGCCTTCCTACTACGGCGAGGATTGCCGGATCGAAAACTGTTCCGTTGCCGACGGCTGTATGCTGGGCGGTACTGCAAAGAATTCCATTTTGTTCCGGCAGGTAACCATCTACCCCGGCGCTGAAGTGGAAAACTGCGTGATCATGAATGACACTGTGGTCAGCGAAGGCTGCCAGCTGAAATATGTGATCCTTGACAAGGATGTGGTGGTCCGTCCCGGTGTGAAGCTGGTGGGCACACCTTCCAATCCCGTTATCGTTTCCCGGGGTGAAGTGGTATGAAGATCGCGATCCTAGCTTCAGAGGGCGCGCCCTATGCCAAATCCGGCGGTTTGGGCGATGTGATGGAAGCGCTGCCTGCCGCGCTGAGCCGTATTGAAGGCAATGAGGTGGTATTGCTTCTGCCCTACTACAAAAAGATCCGGGAGAATCCCAAATTTGAAGTAGAATTTGTAAAACAGTTCTATGTCTCCCTCGGCTGGCGGCAGCAGTACTGCGGTGTGCTGAAGCTCAAAAACCGGGCAGACGGCGTGCAGGTCTACTTTTTGGACAACCTGCAGTATTTCGGTGAGCGCGACGGTGCAATCTACGGCGCCGGTGATGACGGCGAGCGGTTCGCCTTTTTCTCCAAAGCCTGCCTGGACACTTTGGTGGCATTGGATTTCATTCCCGATGTGATCCAATGTAACGATTGGCAAACAGCACCCGTTCCCACCTATCTTGCCGCTCAGTATTATCCGCTGTTCCCCGGCACAAAGTGTATGTTTACCATCCACAATGTGGAATATCAGGGCTGGGCAGATGCTGCATTCTATGATGATGTGCTGGCGCTTCCCTGGCAGTACCGCCCGTGTCTGGACTTAAACGGCGCGGTCAATGTGATGAAGGGCGCAATTGAGACCGCCCACATGGTCACGACCGTATCAGAAAGCTATGCCAGGGAGCTGATGCTCCCCTACTATGCCCACGGGTTGGACACCGTCCTTGCGGGTGCCGGCTGGAAGCTGACGGGCATTACCAACGGCATTGATGTCAACACCTTTAACCCTGCCACAGACCCGGCGCTGCCTGCCAATTATGATGCAGCTTCCTTTATCGAAGGCAAGGCTGCCTGCAAAGCCGCGCTGCAAAAGGAAGTTGGGCTGCCGGTAAAGGCAGACACCCCACTGATGGTCATGGTCACCCGGCTTGCCGGTCACAAAGGTCTTGACCTGCTGTGCTACATTGCCCGGCGGCTGATGTGGGAGCAGGATTGTCAGCTGCTGATACTGGGCACCGGCGAGGCACAGTTCGAAGAATTTTTCCGGGAACTGGCACGGGAATTTCCTGACAAAGTGGCTGCCAAGATCACCTTAGACCTGGGTTTGGCTGCCCGGATCTATGCCGGCGGTGATATCTATCTGATGCCCTCCAAGTCCGAGCCCTGCGGTCTGAGTCAAATGAATGCCATGCGCTATGGTACTGTTCCCGTGGTCCATGCCACCGGCGGTCTGCGTGACACCGTTCCCGGTGTGGATGACAGTGGTGAAAACGGTTTGGGCTTTACCTTCCAAAGCTACAATGCCGACGACTTTCTCGGTGCTCTGCAGCGTTGTCTCGATCTTTACGCACACGATCCGGAGGGTTTCCGGGCGCTGCAAAGAAAAGACATGGAGCAAGACTTCAGCTGGGATAAACCGGCGAAAAAATATATGGAGCTGTTCTCCTATATGCGAGAACATCTATAAAATACTTTGCCGGGATGGCTCACATCCCGGCTTTTTTTCTTGACCTTTTTTCCCCCATAGGATATGCTATACATAGTATGCAAATTGGGTAGCATACCCATTATGATAATGGATTTGGAGTAGCGTATGCGTATTTTATTTGATTCCAAAAAAGAAGAATATAAGGCCCCGTTCGGATGTCTCGCTCCCGGGCAGGTTTGTACGCTGCGGATCCGCATTCCGGAAAGCGTAAAAACCTCCGCTGTCACCCTTTGTATTCAGCGTGAGAATGGTGAGTCTTTTTCCGATATTCCCATGACCTTTGAAAAAAGCGACACACCCTATGATATCTGGCAGGGATCTTTTTCTTTTCCGGAGACCGGACTGTTTTTCTACTTTTTCCGCATTACCGGTCATACCGGCACCTTCCGTCTGTTCAAATATGGCGATGACACCAATATGGAAGACGGCGACCTTTGGCAAGTAAGCTGCGTGCCTGCGGATTTTACCACACCGGATTGGGCAAAAGGCGCTGTGATTTATCAGGTTTTTCCCGACCGTTTTGCCAAATCCGGCAGCTGTGATCTGACAGGAAAACTGGAGCCTTACGAGGTCCATGAAAATTGGAATGAAGAAGTCGTCTGGCACCCTAACGAAAAGGGTGAAGTTCTAAACAACGATTTTTACGGCGGTAATTTCCGGGGCATTACAGAAAAAATGGACTACATCGCCTCTTTGGGTGTAACCATTTTGTATCTGAATCCGATCAGTAAAAGTTTTTCTTCCCACCGCTACGATACGGGCGATTATAAAACCCCTGACCCTATGTTAGGCACAGAAGAGGATTTTACCGCTCTGTGCGACGCTGCCCATGCCAGAGGTATCCGGGTGGTGCTGGACGGTGTGTATTCCCACACCGGTGCCGACAGCCTTTATTTTGATAAATACGGGCACTTTGGAGGCAAGGGCGCTTACTGCTCCCCGGATTCCCCCTACTACAGCTGGTTTCAGTTCAAGCAATATCCGGACAGCTATGTCTGTTGGTGGGATTTCGACACCCTGCCTACTGTCAACAAAGCTGATCCGTCCTTTATCGAGTATATCATCACGGGTCAGGACAGTGTCCTCGCCCATTGGCTGAAGCTTGGCGCAGACGGTTTCCGGCTGGATGTGGTGGACGAACTGCCGGATGCATTTGTTTCCCTGCTGAAACGCCACCTGCGTTCCCTCCGTCCCGATGCGCTGCTGATGGGCGAGGTTTGGGAGGATGCGTCCAACAAGATCGCCTACGGTGTCCGCCGGCGGTATTTCACCGACGCGCAGCTGGACAGCGTCATGAACTACCCCTACCGCACCGCCATTTTGAAATTCCTTTGGGGCGAAGATGACGGCGCCGGTTTCCGTGATACGGTCCTGACCATTTTGGAAAATTATCCCCGGCAGACAGTCCTTTGCAACATGAACATGCTGGGCACCCACGACACGCCCCGGATCCTGACCGCTTTGGTAGACGATTTCGACGGCAGTCGGGAGGAATTGGCCCGGCGTCACTTATCAGAAGAACAGCTGGCGTTGGCAAAGCAGAGACTCATTTTGGCAAGCGTCCTGCAATATACCCTCCCCGGAATTCCCAGCCTGTATTACGGCGATGAAGCCGGTATGGAAGGCGCAAAAGATCCCTTTAACCGCCGCACCTACCCCTGGGGCAAGGAAGATCCGCAGCTAATGGAACATTTCCGCATGCTGGGTGGGTTGCGTAAAGAAAATGAAGCGCTGCGCTTTGGCGAAACCGAATTTTTCCTTGCAGGCAATGGAGAAATCGGCTTCACCCGTAGCTTTGAGGGTAAAACTGTTAAGATTTATGTAAACCAGAAAGATAACACCTTCACAATTACGGAGGAATAAATGGAAAGTGAAATCATTTTATCCGGTTACTGCCGTCAGCTCGACAGCAGCCGCACGGTTATGGTAGAAGACGGCGAAGCGGACTGTCTGTATCCGGATTGCCCCTATGCTGCAAACTGTCCCATCGCAGAAACAATCACCGCATCCCAAAATGCTTAACAAAGGAGCGATGTAAATGAAGATTACCGAGAAAAACATTCAAAGAGTATCTGACCGGGTCCACGCTCTGCGGCAGCATTGGCAGTGTCGGCGCAAAATCCGCGATATTGTGCACCGTGTGGCATCTTGCGCATTTTCTCTTTTGTCCATCGTATACGCTTACAACTTTTTGCACCTGATCCTGCCGAAAGAGCTGCAGGGAGCAAGCCTTGGCATTCTGGACTATTTGGGAAAGGCATGGGAATTCTTGCAAAAGCTATTCTCCGTTCCCGGTGATCCCGGGCTGAGCGTACTGACTGTATTTCTGGCGCTGTACGCAGTCAGCTTTCTGGTCGCCGCCATTGCTGCGATCGTTGTAGCCCTCAAATTCAAAAAAGAGCCCCGCCCCAAAGGAAAAAAGCTTGTCTACAGCAGTGTCAGCTCCATGGTGACCGGATTGAATATCTATCAGGAGCGACTGGGCCCCATGGAAAGCTTCCATGGCAAGTTTAACAGCATTCTCAGCCTTGCTTTCGCTTTGCTCTTCACGGGAATGGTCGCTTATGGATTCATTCTTTATGATCTGTTCGAAGCCCATTGGAAAGCGTTTCTTGCCTGGGCTGTTGTTGGCACTGCTTTTTCATGGGTAGTGCATCGGCTTCTGCTGGGACTGCTGACTTTCCCGGTGGCACTGCTATACTGCTTTGGCGCGCCGGCGCCGGGTCTTAAGCGGGCACTGATTAAAAAGGCGGAAGAGCTGAAGCCCAAATACTCCCACCTTGATAACCAGAAACCCTATGTCTCGAAAAACACCACCCCTGCAGCTTGGGGCGCTGAAGACTATGCCCGGATCGCGGCAAAAGGAGAAGCAGCGCTCCATGGTTCCGATGCCTGGGTGCCTTCAAGAGAAGACCTTCTGGACCCCATCACCCATCACATCGATGTATCCGATATGTAACATTGCAACGCGTGCTTCGAAAGGATAAAAAATGGAAATCGTCTCGCTGCTGATTAATCAAATCATCGTCATGTGTCTTTACATGCTCTTCGGTTTTGTTCTTTACAAAGGCAAGAAGATCACAAAAGAAGGCAGCGCCAGCATGGCGACCCTGCTTGTCTGGCTTATCATTCCCGTTGTCGTAGCAAAAAGTTTCTGCGTTGAACCTACCGCGGAGCGGATCACAGGTCTTTTGTGGAGCACAGTGGCTGCCTCTGCTGCCCTGGCGCTGGCGATGTTTGTGGCTAATCTATTCTTTAAAAAGCGCCCTATTGACAACTTTGCAGCTGCGTTCTCCAACGCCGGATTTATCGGTCTGCCGTTGGTCTCCGCTATCTTTGGCGGCGAAGCGGTTTTCTACATTTCTTTTTTCGTTGCCATGCTGAATATTCTGCAATGGGTCTACGGTGTGGCGGTTATTACTGAAAGAAAAATTACTTTGAACAAAGATACCCTGCTGCATCCGCTGATCATCGGTCTTGTGCTGGGACTTGTGCTGTTCTTCACGGGTCTGGGTGTAAAGCTTCCAAAGGTAGTACTGTCTACCATGAGCGGCATTGGTGGTCTGAATGCGCCTATGGCGATGCTCATTATGGGTGTGTATCTGGCGCAGGCAGATCTGAAAAGTCTCTGGACCGACAAGCATCTGTATATCTTAAGTTTTGTCCGTTTAGTATTGATTCCACTTTTAACAGTAGCGCTTCTGTGGGGCATGCAGCTGCTGATCCCGGCGCTGGAGACACCCATCGTACTGTCCCTGCTGATCACAGCTATCGCAGCCGCCGGTGCCAATGGGGCTGTCTATGCGCAGCTTTATAACAAGGATTATGTCTATGCAAGCAAGACAGTTGTCACCTCAACGCTTCTTAGCCTCATTACCATGCCGCTGATCGTACTGCTGGCACAATCCATTCTGAAATAAGCAAACGACCTGTGAGAAAAGGCGGGACTCCATAAGACAGTATCCGCTTCAAAAGCAATCTTTTTGTCCAATACTGCAAAAAACCGCTATGGTAGGCGTCAGCCTTACCATAGCGGTTTTTCTTGTCTTGGAGCAGAAATCTTCCCTTTTGAAGTGCTTTGCAGTTTTGCCGCTTGCATTTTCCCTTGCAACAGAGAATAGACCTGCAGAAATATTTTGTGTATTTGAAAGGGATATTCTGAAGTTTCAGGGGAAAAGACTGTGGCAAAACCGAATAATGTCTTATGAAGCCCCGCCTAACCTCACAGGTCGTTTTATTACAGTTTGAGCAATTCTTTGGACAGATCCGTAATGTCATCAAGCAACCCTTGTCCAAACTTGTGAGAGATGACCTCTGCGGCTTTCCCAAGGTTCGGCGCTCTGTCTGTCAGATTATGGGTGTCAGAGCCAAGGAAATGGATATTACCCTGCCTGAGCTGTCCCAAAGCCCACCGTCGGTCCATAAGCCGCAGGAACGGGCCTGCATTACACTGGAACAGTACACCTTGCGCCTGCAGCTGTTTTCTGTATTTCGGCAACTGGTCTGCTCTTCGATAACGGTCTATATGGGCCAGTACCGGTGTCAGTCCCAGCTGCGCCTGCAGTTGATACAATTCCTGCACCATACGCGCGGTCCATGAGCCCATAGGCATTTCCACCAACAAAAGCCCCGAATCTGCCAGCTGCAGCTTTATCAGGTCTTCACTGCGGCTCATGCTGTCAAAATAAGCCACCTCTGCGCCTAAGAGGATCTTGGGACTTTCTTCCGTCAAGCCCTCCAGTTGTGCAAAAGCCGCCTCTCTGCACTGCAGAAACTTCTGCGGATCTTCTTGCCTGGCATAAAAATGGGGCGTTGCCACCACCGCTTCTATCCCTTGCTCCCGCATCATGGCAAGCATAGAACGGGACATTTCCGCATCTTTGCTGCCATCGTCCATCCCGGGCAATATGTGACTGTGTAGATCGATCATGGTTCATCCCTCTGGGGTAGTTATTGTTCATAAAAACGAACTAAGTCATTATAATTCCGGATCCCCCAATCAGAAAACCGGAACATTTTCGGCTGCCCCGCCAGATTTTGATACCACTGCAGGGTCTGTTTCATATTCGGCACAGGTACACCGGCCATGTCTGCCACCTGTACCAAAATCGCTAACCCATAAGAAAAGTCTGCGGTGAAATAGCGGGATCTCAGGTCGGGGATCACGCCTCCCTCCACTGGAATTTGGGGAGAGGTAAGCCCTTTAAATGCCGGGATATGGGAAATCTTATGCGTCATCTTTTCCGGGGTGTCACTTTCGTAGTGTTCCTTCAAAGATCTCACGCCGGACATATCAAATTCCTTCAGCGCCCCACAAAGCTGCTGCATCTCCTCATCGCAGGCAATCAGCAGTCGTGAGCTTTCATCGTTCCAATGCTGGTAGAACAGCGGGATCTCCTTATAGACTACCCCCGGAATGTAATCTTTGTACAGCGTCCGTAGCCGGGTGGTGTGCAAAATAGGATTGGACGGTGTCAGCGTCAAATTCGGATAGTCCGGCAGAGCAGCACAGGGGATATCAAAAATGCTCTCCAACAGGCGGCAACAAGCCGCCGTTTCTCTTTTTGGCAGTGCTGCGGCATAAAGCAGGCCCCGATAGCCGGTAGAACAAACAGTTTTTCCGTACTCCACCAATCTTGCTACTGCCGGCACACGTTGCAGGCCAAAGATCACCGCACCCTTTTTCCGGCAAGTGCCAAAAGTACACTCACCGCCGCCGGTGCCGGGAATCAGACCAATCTTGACACCGGGTCTTACATAGGGCGCAACCAATTTCGCATACCGAGCCATACAGTCGGCAGGCACGGTAATGAAGATCACCTCCGCAGAGCCAAAAGCCTGCCCCGGGTCTGCGGTGGCACCCTGGATCTGTCCGGAGCAAGTTTCGTTCCCCTCGGCATCCACGCAGCGCAGGGCTTCAGAAAACCGCTCCGGTTTAGAGGTGAACACCGTTACATCATGGTGCTTGTTGGCACAGTGGACAGCAAACTGCGTTCCGATATTGCCGCCACCAACAATGGTTATTTTCATGTTAACTCCTGCTTCAAAGCAGCCAGCAACTTGTCGTTATCCGCGGTATCCCGGACTGCCAGCCGCACATACTGACCACCCTTCATTTTGGCAGACAGGTCCTTGATGAACAAGCTATGCTTGATCAGCAGCACCTTGGTCAGCGCCCGGGCCGTCATCGTACCGACCAGTTCTACCGTAATATAGTTAGCCTGAGATGGGATCACCCGCAGGCCGGGCAGCTGCATCAATTCTTTCTGGAAACGGGCACGCTCCGCCTTAATCAGCTCCAGTGCCTTTATATAGTCCTTCTGATACTTCTCTGCGATCTGCAGATAGAATTCTGCGAAGGAGTTGATGTTCCAGATAGACACATCCTTTTTCATCCAGGCGATCATTTCCTCGTCACCGGATGCCAGAATGCCCAGCCGCAGGCCGGGGACACCGTAGGACTTGGAAATGCTCTTCATCACATACAGATGGGGATTGACCTCCAACAGTTCCTGGCTGATCAAAGTGCTGTCGGCTTCCTCGGAAAAGTCTACAAAGGACTCGTCGATCAGCAGCTTAACCCCCTTACCCTTTGCCCAGTCAGTCAGCTTCAGCAACCCTGCCTTGGAAATATAGTTGCCGGAGGGGTTGTCAGGGTTAACCACCACAAGGCTTTCAATATCCTTGTCGCCAAAGAAAGCGATCAGATCCTCAGCCGTATAGGAAAAATCGGGATTCTGGGGCACGAACACCACAGTTTCCTCTTTGCAGTAACGGTTTGGGTACTCCTCAAAGGTAGGACGGACAAAGCCTACCTTGCCGGTCAGACGACTCATAAAAGACTTGATCAGCTCTGCAGCACCGTTGCCCACCACCACATTGGGCTGATGAATGCCAAAGTTCTTGGCAGCCAACAGGGCATTGACCCGCATACCGGAGGGATACTGGGTCAGTAATTTCTCAAAGCTCGCTTTCAGTTCATCGATGAGCTTCTGCGGCGGAAAATAGGGGTTGACCAGATAGCAGAAATCCAGTAGCTGGGGATAGCGCCAGTAGCCGCCGTAACGGCCTGCCATCAAATCCACCTTCTCCTCTTCGTCAGGAGTGAACATAGATGTGGCGATATCCAGATCCTGAATATCGTCGATCTCATACCAAAGCTGACCGGTCAGCTTCTTTGCACGGATCTCGGGATCATCCAACATTGTGATGACCCTAAGTACCTGCTCGTAATATTCATTGACACCCAGCGCCTCTTGGTAAGCCTCCAGGAAAGGAACATAGTACTTTTCGCAGAAATGCTTGCTGAACTTATAGATGTTGACTGTCTTGTAGTAGTCCTTGATCTCGTTGAATTTGAACTTTTTCCCGGGAACAAAAGCATCGATGCTGTCATCACTGCCCAGTTTCACGCAGGTGCCGTCCATCCAGCTTTCGTACTTATCTACCAGTGCCAGGGTGTCCCGAGGATCATCCAGCAGTACATCGATCACAGAATCCTCAAAAATCAGATCTGATTCAAACAGCAGCGTATCATCTTCCAGCAGCTGCTGTTTCGCCAGTGCCAGAGAATAAATATTGTTAGTCTTGTTATAGATTGGGTTGTTGACGTAAACGATAGGTGTCTTAATATCCAGGGTGGAAATGTATTCCATCAGCTTTTCTGATTCGTATCCAACCACCATCACGATCCGGGAAAGGTTATGCTTTTCGATCTGGTGCAGCATGCGGTCGATCAAGGTAACACCATTGACCTTGACCATGCACTTTGTATTATTCTGGGTTAGATCCTTCAGACGTCTGCCCATACCTGCTGCCAAAATGATAGCTTGCATATCTTATCTCCTTTTGTACGCACAGAGTTTTATTTTGACCTTCATTCTGCCATGTTCTTTATGGTTCTATTTCTAAATGTTTAAGAATACGTTTTGCCGCATTTCCATCCGCATGAGTATACAGCGCATCCATAATTTCCGCCCGGGCCGATCTGTATGGATCTTCGCCTGCGGCGATCTGTTCGATTGCATCGTATAGCTGCGGAATCTGATACACGTGGTAACCCTTCATGTAATCGATAGCATTTTCGGGGTAAATACCTCTTGAGGCGGCATATTGTTCATAATCATCCAATGTGTAAATCACAGGTCGGTCCAGCAACGCATAATCCACAGAAACAGACGAATAATCCGTAATCAATGCATCTGTTTGTGATATAAACTGATATAGTTGCACACCCATTTCCCGCAGATGCAGATCTTGCAACACCAGCAGGTTTTGGAATTTCTCCTGAAACACAGGCAGTCCTGCCTGAAGATGATGGACCTTCAGAATCAGCAAGATATTTTTCTGCTGCAGGAATCTGTCCAGCGCTTCCAATTCCTTTTTTGTATTTAAAAGCGGCAAACCGGTCTCGTTTTGCAGATAATCTTCAGAAATGCTCTTGTTATTGCATTGGCGAAAAGTGGGCATCCAAACGATCGTCCTTGCATATCGGTCCAGATCCAGAACTGCCCGAACTGTCTTCACCGCTGAGTCTTCCGGCATAAAATAATAATCCAACCGAGGGTAACCTGCCTTAACTACCATGTCAAGAGAGCATTTCCAGAAATTTGCCAGAATATCTGCTGTCAGATCACCTGTGGCATACATAACGTCAAACGGCGGTTTTTGATTTTCCGGCCTGCCTTTAGACGCCTTGAAGCCAGCACCATGAGACAAATACGCCACGGTCTGCCCTGATCTGGATTTTAAATCGAGATAATCATACAGGCAGTTATGGTCATAAATATAGTACCTGCAACAAGCCAGCGTTTTCATAAGCTTTGGGTTGAAGCGGTCCGTCTGCTTGCTTATAAACATTGTATTTTCATAACCCGAAAAACTATCCGGAGTATCCACCAGCCAGCAGATCCGGTACTTCTGCAGATAACCTTTTTTCCGCATATGGTCATAGAGTGCGTAGGCATTGTCACAAAAATCGCCCTCACTCTCCAATACGATCAACTCTGATTGTATAGGTCTTCTTGTATACTGTCGGTATAGCCAACGATTCACCGGTCGAAAAAGACGTCTTTCCACAGCCTCACATATACCAACAATACCCTTTTCTTTCAGCTTATGAAGCAGTTTCATCTATTTCATCCTCCTTGCAGCCTCGGTGCAAAACCTTGGCACGCAGAGTATCAACCGCTCCCTTCAGTTCCGGAAGGAACATGAACAGCAGCAGAACGATCAGTCCCAATTGCAACCCGTATAAGAGAAGTGTCTCTTCTCGCATGAGAAGCAAAAGCATTGACTGGGCTACCAAAATGCCATAGGCAGCACAGTCCCGCAACAGCTTGATGCGAATCCGAATATACTTGCGCAAATGGATCAACCGCACCCCCCAGACCACGCAGTAAGACACCGCAGTAGCAATAGCTGCACCCAGGGGACCACACCATGTAACCAATATAAAGTTCAGCACTATGTTGATCACAGCACCAATTACGGTAGAATATGCATAGATCTTGGACTCTCTGACTGCAGCAAAAATACCACCAATATAGCCAGACAATGCACCGAAAACAATCGAAATCAATAAAAACGGCACATATTGCCACGCAGCAAAAAACTCGCCGGAAAACAAAAATCTTGCCATAATTCTATCTGCAGCGATAATCAGCGAACATATCAGAACCATCATGAAATTGTATATGTTATAGATCTGGGAAAAAAATCCGCTGCTGTCATTCTGGTCATAATCCTTAACTGCCGAAAGGGTCCAAACCTGGTTAAAAACGGTCTGAAACATATTTAAAATATGCGGAATTTTATAACCCACGGAGTAAATGCCATTTGCCGCAACCCCGCAAAGAAGGATTACCACATATCGGTCCGAAGCATTATTTATCCACCATGCAATAGAATTAAGAATCAGCGGCATGCTGTAGATCAGCATCTGCTTGCGCAGTTGTGGTGCCACAGCTTGAAAACTGATATACCTCCAAAATTTGGTATGCCACCCTAAGAATACGGTTGCCAATGCAACGCTGATAATATTGGCAAGAAAGTACCCCTTAATCCCCCATCTCAGCACCAACAAAAATAAAATATTCAAGCTCAATGTAGCCGCTGTAAGGATCACGCCTCCGGCGGATATTGCGAACACATCATCTACGCCTCTTGCAAAACAAGAAAACATCTCATGTAGCATAGACGTCAGGTACATAAAAACCAGCATCCACATATATTCATTGAGCGTCGGGATTAAATTCAGCCAACGATTCAACAATACCAGAGACAAGAAAACCAGAAAGCCTTTGAGAATAATATCCATTCCCTGCGACAATACTGTTTTTTTATCTGTTCCCCGATCCAAACAAAACCGCATAACTGACTGCGTAATGTTAAGCGTCAGGATTGGCATTAACAAAGATACTGTTGTGTTAAAAAAGTCGAAGGTACCGTATTCCGATGTGGTCAGGATACTGGTATAAAGTGGAACCAATAAAAAGCTCAGGATCTTAGCTCCAAACTGGCTGATCGTCATCAGGCCCATGTTTTTCAGCAAATACTTATACTTGTTCATAACACAGCTTATTTCTTTCCGTTCCTCAGTTTTTTCCCGATCTTCTGAACCAGTTTTCCTGTAACTGTCCATTCCCAAAGATAGGACAGCTTTGTATAGACCTTACTGGTCACCTCACCCACACTGCCGGGCAGTGCTCTTCGAATTGCGGCATTAACCGCCTGACGTTTTTTCATACGTGCATCCAACCAGGAAGCGTCATACCAATGGATCGAGCGGGTCTGCTCCGTCTTGACCATTACATTGCTGTCGAAACTCAGAGGGCAGAAATACTCGCTGGGATATATCGTAATTCCTGACACAGTCTGTAAAGAATCTTCACAGCGCAATCCGTAATTCTTTAAAAGCTTTGTGATCCGTTCAACAACCGAATAATAGCAAACCGCACCATTTTCCACGAAATGGCTTTTCTCATAGTCTTCCAAAACCTCTTTGTAGAAAGGCTGACCCGGTACTGCGCCCATAACCAATCCGGGATTGACCATCGCTTCTCCCGGGTGTTTTTCAAAGCCCATAAACGGCCCCGAAGCTACAATGTCATCAATGGGTTTAATCAACTCTACATCCGTGTCAAAATACAGTCCGCCGTGTTCGTACAAGATCTTAAAACGCGCATAATCACTGGCAAATGCCCATTTTTTATATTGCACCGCCTCGCGGACATAATCACAGCAATCCAAATCAAAATTGGATTCATTCCACTGCCGTATCTCATAATCAGGACAGTGTTTTTTCCAACTGGCAATGCATTTCTGCGCCAGCTCCGGCAGCGGATTTCCACCAAACCAACAGTAATGAATTATCTTATCCATATGCGTGACCTCTTTGCATATTCTTACCAGGCGATCCGCCTGTGTTTCGGCTTTATTGAAGAAAACTCCTTTCCCATCAGCAGGAAAATAAAGTTTCCGGACGCTGTAAGGGTAATTCCCTCAAACATCATCCAAATGATAAAGCACATAGCGATCAGTACCAGCATGATTTCTTGCTTCTTTACCAACTCCAAAACCGTTCTTTGATAAACCAGCAAAAACGCAATCAGGCCTGCAACACCGTAGTACAACAGAATAATGGTATAGCCATTATCCAGCGCATAGTACCAGGATTTGGCTGCAATCAGCGCCTCATCCAATTCTGCGCCAAACAGGCTTAGTGAGTAGGTTTCCAAATACATGGCCGAAAAACCCATTCGCCCATTAAACACCTTCATGTCAATAGCAGATAACAGTTGATTATCCGCAAACAGTCTGAGTAACACAAACACGAAATTGAAACACAATATAAAGAGCAAAAAACCTTTACCTACACCCAAAATCAGTCTGTGCAGCTGCCAGTTTTTAACACATATTGCCGCTGTCAGCAGCAGAAATACTACAATAAGACCGATCCGGGAGTGGGTGATCACATAATTGATTAACTCTACCACAGCAACGGTCAGAAAATGCAATAATGATAGATCATGACGGTTAATGGCTACAAAAAGGAACAGGATCATCACAACCGTTGCCGAGAAGGTGTTCGCGTGGGTATATCCTAAGGTCGCGCCCTTGGCTGTGGTGTTGCTCAGTTCCGTAAGCGCTTCCTTTCCCGGCAATACATCCACCAGGGATAAGCCGACCACAAAGAAAAACACCAACAATTTTTCCCAAAACACCAGTTTAAGCAATGTATCCACCTTTGCACTGCGCCCCAATGCCGCTGCCAGCAGTGTGAGTAACAAGCCTGTTCGCCCACCAAATAAATAGGCAGCACAACCGATGCCGAATACACTTGCAAAATAGGTGATGCTAAGTCTGCTGTTACACTGAAAAAACAGGCACAGCATCGCCATTGCCAGTTCTCCCAGTAACAGCAGTTGCTGTAGATTACTTTCACTATAGTTCGGAATCAAAGAATTTCCCAGCGCATCGTTTATAACCATTAAAGAGATAAACAGATAATAGGCGCAGGCAGATGGCTTTATTTGAATGTCTTGTAGGGGTCGCATAAAATAAAACCACCTCGTTTCTTTGTTTTATCTGCGTAAAACATTCTTTAATCGCAAGCTGAAATCGATAAAGCCGTATTGCTCTTTCAGCAAACCATCTAGCAAAACTTGATAACTTTTCTTAAGAACTGGACGAACCTGAGAATAAATTGCCTCGTATTTTTGCAGCATTTCATGCTGACGGATGGCGGCCATAAACGCCCTTCGGCTCTTGAAGGACATAGACTTATCAAAACGACTCTGGGTAATCGCTCTGGCTGCATTGATAAACACCTTTTCCGCCACAAGAACATCAAAATTCTCCAGTCCCCAGGCAGATTTATACGTTTCAAGATCCGCATTGATCCTTGCAAAGTCCTGAAAATAGGTAGGATTCATTTTCCCGGTCATACCACTTCCGCAGCGGTAATTGTAAAGTGGCAGATGCAGGTACGCAAAGCTGTTTGCTTTGGTATAAATCTCCGCCGACTGGACCGTGTCCTCACCAAAACTCTTTTTAAAGTAAGCACTGTAATCTTTTTCCAGATCCAAGCAATCGCGCCGAAAAGCCTTTGCGCACATGCTTGCAGCACCAGCATTGTGGAAGAAACAGTGCAGCACTGCTTCTTTATCCGGTTGCTCTTGCGTGAACAACCGCTGGGTAAATGGCTCTTTTTGAGGAGGAGACCACCTACTTATATCAAACAGCACCACATCTGCGTGGGTCTTTTCGATCACTTCTGCCACTCGCTGCAACATATCCGGCTCCAGCGTATCGTCGGAATCACAATTGATAATATACTTACCGGCAGCAATCTGGAAGCCTGATCTGCGCGCCAGAAGCAACCCTTCATTTTCCTTGTGAAGTACACGTATATATTCCGGATATTGTTCAACATATCGGTCACAAAGGCATCCGCTTCCGTCAGTGGACCCATCATCGATCAGCAGTATTTCAGCACCTTGTGAACAAGCTAACACCTGTGGAAGTACTGCCTCCACCGTTTCCTCCAAATAGGTTTCTACGTTATATACCGGAATTACTACGCTAAACAAAATCTCCTGCATACTGCTCATCCTTTCAGCAAACCGGCTTTTATAAGAAACCGCTTAAGTTTTTGTTTACAGCAATAGTATTCGATATAGACTCGGCCACTGTGTGTATTGAAATCCCATTGTCTCACCGTGGTATTTAAAACACCCAGATGGTAAGTCTTACCTATTGCCTTCAGCGAAACTATATAACTGGGATCCAATGATTTTCCGTCAGACAGATGATAAACCTCACTGGGAATTACATAGTTTTTCAGCCCTGCCTGTTGCGCCCGGATGCACTGTTCTACCGCATATAAATGCCATCCTTTTTCCTCTGTGAAGCGCATTTGAGAAAAAACCTTTGTTCGCATAGCAAACAAACACTCGTCCACCGTCTGTATCTGACGGGGCTTGGTTATCGGCTTGCCAACCGGTCTTTGATCGTCACCGTGTACAATGGTGGACAACACCTCCCACTGTGTACCAGCAGGACAGCCGGCTACACCAACAATGCCAAACTCTCCAATTGTATCTAACTGCTGTAGGAGTTTACTCAAGGAATCCCGTTTCAAAAAACGAACATCCTGATGGACAAACAGCACATATTCTGTGTTGATCTGTCCCACATAAGCATTAAACGCCTCCCGAATCCCCAAATACTGTCTGTCGCGATTATCGATCGCCAGCAATGTACAGTTCACATCTTGTTGTTGATCCAGTTGCTGCTCAAGTTCCAAAAACAATTTCTCGTTGTTCCACACAGTTATAACGGTACACGCTGTCATGGCCTTCCTCCGTTGCGTTGTTTTATCCCAGTAAGTCTGTTTGCCGCAAATCAAACCTTATTGAGCAGCACCTTCAGCGCGAAAGCAAGGTGCAACCCCCGTTCATTGAAATCAATCCCATGGTCAAACAGCAACCGCCATCTGCTTCTGAAACTCTTCTTGCTTCCTGCAAGGTCATCAATAAGCGCTTTGTATTCAGGTACAAGCTGCTCGCCGTAACCGATTTGCAGCTGCTCTGCCTGTTTTGAAATACTACTTTCAAAAATGATCATTTTGGCTCTGGCCAGCTTGGAACGCAATCCGCCGCTTAAGCCGATCACATTGTTTCCGTGCTGACGGTAGCTCATGTGCGGCTCCGGATCCGGGAGCAGCTGTCCGCCTAATGCCAGACATACCTTTGTCATCCACACATCGTGCATCCGCATATAAGTGGGGCGATATGCACACATCGCCTCCAGCAGTGCCCGGTTAAACACACCGGTACAACCTGCCATGTCGTTGAGCACGAATCTGGCATGGGTACTGCGCTCCCGATTGAGCCGGTGATCGCTCAGAAAGTTCAGCTGTGCATCCACCAATCGCTGACCGCAATAGTAAAGCGCCGGAGTCTGCTCGGGGATTTGCGACAGTTTGTCTGTTGCAATCTTCAATTTATCCGCATCCCAGACATCATCCTGATCGCAGAACGCATAATACCGGGCATCGGACTGCAACGCCTTCGTCATCAAATCATAAAAGCCAAACTGCACATTTAGATGTTCTCCGGTATACCATTGAGTATTGCTCGTCTTCGTCCAATGTTCCAGCCGCTGGGTGGTTGCGTCGGCAGAGCCATCGTCCCGAACAAGCAGCTCCACCGTTACACCTTGCTGAGCAAATAAGCTTCCTATCTGCTCATCGATGTATTTTTCACCGTTGTAGCTTGCCATGAGCACCAATACTTTTTCCATCGCACATTTCGCTTTCCGCCACTTAGGGCTTATTTTTCTGTTCTTTCCGGCAGTTCCAGCCAGGAACCCATCTTCTCGTCAAAGGAGAAAGGCTCGATTTTTCCAAAGCCAGCACCCTTGGTAAAGGTCAGCTCGCCAAAATATATCTTGCCGTGGGTATAATAGAAGTCCACGCGAACATGGAGAAAATCTTTGGAAAGGTCTGCTGCAATACGCTTCATTTCTTCCCAGCTGTCAGGCTTCTCCACATGGGTCTCATCATCATTCGGATAGCCCAGGCGCACACCCTTGAATAGGTTACAGTCCTCATCATAGGCGTTGATGGTATGTTCTCCATCCTTCCAGGTGTCGATATATACCAGCTTGGGAACGCCGTTGAAGCAGAAGAATTTATAATCGAACAAGGGAAGACCGTTGTCGCCCTCCAGATACTCTTCTACAATGACTCTGGGTTTTTCGATGCCATAGAACCATTCGCCGTAGCAGGGCAAGAACTTTGCCTTCAGCCACTTTTTACATTTTTTGATCACATCTGCCCGGTCCAGCTTGGACTTATCCGTGCAGATGATGTTAAAAGTAGAACCGTGGGTCACTTTTACCACGAATCGATCCGGCAAGGTATCAAAGGGGATCTGTTCCGGGTCAAAGCCTTGCCACAAAAGCCCGTTGAGAATATGTCCGTAGCCACGATCCTCAATATACTGCCGGACAGCATACTTATCACAGCATTTTGTCATCAGTGGGTTTTTGTCGTACAGCTTGATCCACTGAATCTTTTCGTTGTAGGTTTTCGGATTTTTCAGATCCAGCTTATGTCCCATTTTTAGCCGGAACAGCAACTGCAGGTCCAGCTTTGGACTAAACCTATACAGAATATTAAAGGGTGTCAGGATCAAATTCTTTGTCAGATTATCCATATTATAACTCCTACAAAAACTTCTCAATATCGGCTATGATCGTATGGGTATTGGAAATATAGGGGGTATATGTTTTTTCCGCAGCGGCAAGATATGCCTGCTTCAGATCTTCTGTGTCCCAGCAGGGCTCCAGCATATCCATTTCCGTAAACTGCTCCACGATCTGCAGCTGGTGATCATCCACATGTTCCCCGTACTTGGCAAGTCGCGGTACAGCTATCGTCTTTTTGCCTTTTTTTACTGCGCCGATGATCGCGCCGGTACCGGCATGGGTGATGATCATATTCGCTTTTTCCATGGTCGCTGCAAATGTATCCCGGTCCAAAAAGGCTTCCGTTTCAAAGTGCTTCGGCGCATAGGTACTGTAACCGGCTTGCGCGAACACCGGCTCTGTGATAGTGCCGTTTTCGATCAGTTCGTCGATTTTACACAGTAAACGATCGAACTGAAATTTCTGGGAGCCAAGCGTCACAAAAATCATCAGTAGATACCTCCCAGAAAGACAGCGTCGGGATAAATTTCCAGCATGGACTCCCACTGGACATAAAACCGGTCAGCGAATTTATACAACAGCTTGCCGGTCTCAGTTGGAGATGTAACCTTGGCAAAGGATTCCAAATAGATCAGTTTGCCGCCGAACAGTTTGCACAGAACACACATGGGGATCATTGCCAAAACACCGGTACAAATGACCACCTTGGGGCGTTCCTTAATAAAGATTCCAAGGCTTTGGAAGGCATTTTTCAGCATGGCAAACAGCCATGTTTTCTCTTTCCGGTTTACCTGAGACAGGTAATATACCCGATCCCCTTTTTTTGCCACGCTATATCCGGTTTTTTCCGTTAGGATAAAGCTGTCATGCTTTTGCATCAAAGGCCGCAGCATCATCAGCTGCTCAAAATGGCCACCGGTAGAAGCAGCAAAACAGATCTTCATAGTACTATTCTCTCCGTTTTAAAAATGAAAAGTGTCAGCCAGGCAAGCCCACTTCTGATCCTTTTCAGAAAGGTTCAGCGGTGTGCCGTCGGCAAGGGCATAGCCCTCTGCAGAAGCAGATCCGCTATAGCTGCCGGTCAGCTCCGGCCAATCAATGCCGATGGCAGGATCATTCCACGCAAGACCGCCTTCATCACCGGGGTGGTAGAAATCTGTACACTTGTAGCAGAACTCTGCCGTATCACTCAGTACCAAAAAGCCGTGGGCAAAGCCTTCAGAGATATAAAACTGCTTTTTATTTTCCTCGGTCAGCTCTACTCCGTACCACTTGCCGTAAGTGGCAGAGCCTGCGCGCAGGTCAACAGCTACATCAAAGACACGACCCTTAATGACTCGGACCAGCTTGCCTTGGGGGTGCTCCTTCTGGAAGTGCAGACCCCGCAGAACGCCCTTGACGCTCATAGACTGGTTGTCCTGCACAAAAGTCATGTCCAGACCCGCAGCCTGCATATCCCGCTGGCTGTAGGTCTCCATGAAATAGCCGCGAGAATCGCCAAACACCTGCGGCTCGATAATATACAAGCCCTCGATGGGGCATTTGGTCACTTTGATCTGACCCATATGCTCACTCCTTGATCTCATTGAGGTATCGCTTCAGCGCGTCCTGCCAGGAAGGCAACAGCGTAAAGCCGTTTTGCGCCAGTTTGGACTTGTCCAGCCGGCTGTTAAAGGGACGGGCTGCTTTGGAAAGACCGTATTCCGCTGTGGTCACCGGAGTGACACTTACCTGTTTGCCCGCCTGACGGAAGATCTCGCAGGCAAAATCATACCAACTGATATATCCGCCCTCATTGGTTGCATGGTAGTAGCCATACTTTTCCGTCTGCACCATGTCTGCCAGCAACCGGGCAAGATCCAGCGTATAGGTAGGCGTACCGATCTGATCGCTGACAACACGCAAGCTGTCATATTTTTCAGACAGGCGAAGCATCGTCTTGATAAAGTTATTGCCATTCAGACCGAACACCCAGGCGATCCGCACGACAAAATACTTTTCGAGGGTCTGGGATACCGCCAGTTCACCTTCCAGCTTGCTTTGACCGTAAACATTCAAAGGTTTATAGTCCTTGCAGTCCGGCTGCCAAGGCTGCTCACCCTGACCGTCAAACACATAATCCGTGCTGATATAGACCATTTTGCAGCCGAGCTGTTTGCAGCTATCAGCAATATGTTTTGTGCCGGCTGCATTGATCGACATGACCTTGGGAATATTCTCTTCTTCCTCCGCTGCATCCACCGCTGTCCAGGCAGCGCAATGGACCACTGCATCAGGTCTTACCTGCTCTAACACCGCGCTCACAGCCTGTGCGTCCGTAATATCCAACTGCACATAAGGCGCACTGGTAACGGCGCTGCCATCATCAATGCCGCTGTAGGAAGGTGCGATATCACTGCCCACCGCTTCGATCCCGCGGCTGCAGAGCTCATTGACGATATCGTGGCCCAGCTGGCCACCCACACCGGTTACAAATACCTTCATTTTTTACCTCTCAAACAAAATACAGCCCAGCAATTCCTTTTCGTAATCACAAACGATATCTACCTGCCGCTTGGCATCTGTATAAGTAGAAATGCCGTTCGACTCTACAAGGACCACCGCATCGCAGACAGAAAGTGCTTTCAATGCCTCTGCGCTGCGCAGGATACTGCCATGATCCATCACCTGAAGGTCAGGCATTTCTTTCGAGATAGCCTGCGCCAGTTCTTCCCGGTTTTTCTGATCTGCAGAACCGGTAAGGAGCAACCGCTTGGCATTTTTCAAACGGCAGCATATATCTACTGCCACCGGGGATGTCTGTACAGATTCTTCAACGCGTCCTTCCATACGGAAGATCAGACGATCCACCGGATTCTTCTTCTCACAACCAACAGTACCGATCACCTTGATGCCGGTGCGGTTTGTCAAGTTTCTTGCAGCGTAGATTTTGTTGCTGGCAATATGCGCGACCCACAAAACGCAAACTGTCAGGAATCCACCCACAACCGCGCCTAATATGCCAAAAATAATTGCCTTTTTCAAAACCGCCTTACTGTCCGCTTTTTGTACAGTGGGAGGCACCAGTTTCGTGAGGTTTGTCTCCGCTTCGGTGATCGCCTTATCCAATTCGGTTGTCCGTGTGCGCCGTTTTGTTTGGGCATCTGCCACATCTGTATCTACCTTAGCCGCAACAGATTGCTCTGTAATCGTCAGTGTATGCTCGCCCACAGCCTTTTCGATCTGTGAAGATACTTTCTCGATCTGTGCAACCAATTCTTCCAACGCAGTCTCTCCTGCCTCTTGGGTGGAAAGCTTCACCGTAAATACCAATGTGTTGGTCTGATCTGTTGTCTTGGCAGTGATCAGTTCGGAAACATACTGATTCTGAGTCTGCAATGACTCTGCCATCGCCGTTACAAAAGCATCGCTCTGTAACACCTGCTCATATGCTTTCAAAATGTCTTTTGTTGCATCCGGATTCTGATAGCTCATACCGGGCACAATCTGATAATCTGTCTGCACATAAATGCTCACAGTCGCTTCATAGTGGCAGTAGGGATCCAACTGCATGAACAGAGAATCGCCCAGATATGTCTGATAATTTTTTTTATTGCTCTTGGCAATTTCTAACATTTCTTTCTGTGCCGCCAGATCCTCTTCATACTGGGTCTGCGCTTCCGGATCGACCGCCCGATCGTTACCGGATAGACCGGTAAGAACTTGCGATCCTCCCAGCAACAGCGCAAAGATCAACGCTACTGCCAACACCGCTTTCCATGCGCGAAGCGCGGCAAAAATCAGATCCTTGATGTAGATCATCTGTTCCTCTTTTTTATTTTCCATTATTTATACCTGCCTTCCGGACATAGTAACCCTTATAATATGCTGATTATAGCTTATAACAGAGAATATGTCAACTTTTGCACCTTCTCGTAAAAGTACAAAAAGCACAAAAACCATGCTGTTTTATATGCTATTTTTACCACAAACCGCACAAACCTAAACTTATGCTGTGAAATTGTGAAAAGTGCCGAAAGTTTTTGCGTAGCAACAGTTTTGTGACCAAACAGAGAGCAATAAAGCCGCCAAGACAAACAAACCGGATGCGTCGGCGTACACAGGGTACGGTAGCATCCGGTTTGTGCAGTAAGTCAAAACACCTTGCGAAGCAAGTTTTTTACAAAGCCCTCCGCTGACTTTGCTTAGGTTCGGCTAAACGCTCATGCCGAAGGTCTTTGCTAAACCTATTGTAAAGAAACCACCAACCGCCAAGTCTGTGTTTTGACGGTTGGTGGCTTTTGTGACCTCTGATTATCGGTTAGCGTACATCTTTTCGTAGTAGTTTTGATACTCTCCGGAGATGATCTCTTCCCACCATTCTTTGTTATCCAAATACCAGCGAATGGTCTTTTGAATGCCGTCGGCAAACTTTGTTTCCGGCAGCCAGCCAAGCTCCGTATGGATCTTGGTGGGGTCGATAGCGTAGCGCATATCGTGACCCTTCCGGTCTGCCACATAGGTGATGAGGCTTTCCGGCTTATCCAGCGCCTTACAGATGATCTTGACGATGTCAATATTCTTCATTTCATTGTGTCCGCCGATGTTATAGACCTCACCAACACGACCCTTATGGATAATCAGATCGATAGCCTTGCAGTGGTCCTCCACATACAGCCAGTCGCGCACATTCAGGCCCTCACCGTAAACGGGCAGGGGCTTATCATTGAGCGCATTTGCGATCATCAGGGGGATCAGCTTCTCGGGGAAGTGATAGGGGCCGTAGTTATTGGAACAGCGAGAGATAGTCACCGGCAAACCGTAAGTACGGTGATAGGCCATGACCAAAAGATCCGCACCGGCCTTGGAAGAAGAGTAAGGAGAGCTGGTATGGATCGGAGTCTCCTCCGTAAAGAACAGATCAGGACGGTCCAGCGGCAGGTCGCCGTAGACTTCATCGGTGGATACCTGATGATAACGCTCGATGCCGTACTTCCGGCAGGCATCCATCAACACCTGTGTGCCAAGAATGTTAGTCTGCAGGAACACCTCGGGATTCTCGATGGAGCGGTCCACATGGCTCTCGGCGGCAAAGTTCACCACCACATCGGGCTTTTCTTCCTCAAAGAGCTTGTACACACCTTCCCGGTCACAGATATCCAGCTTCACGAACCGGAAATTGGGGTTGTCCATGACGCCCTTCAGGGTGGACAGGTTGCCTGCGTAGGTCAGCTTGTCAAGGCAAATGATCCGGTAATCCGGATACTTGCCCAGCATATGGAATACAAAATTACTGCCGATAAAACCGGCACCGCCGGTGACGATGATGGTCTTTTTCACTTTTCCATCTCCTCCAGTTTCTCCAGGCGCTTCTTGTCCCGGATCACATCCAGATACTTGCCGTCCAGCACATCCTGCAGGTAACGGCCATACTGATTCTTGCAGGTCTTGATGACCTCCTCCACCTGCTCACGGGTGATCCAGCCGTTGATATAAGCGATATCCTCCAAACAGCCGATCTTGCGGTTCTGGTGGTTTTCCACAGTCATAATAAAATTGGTAGCTTCTACCAGACTCTCATGGGTACCGGTGTCCAGCCAGGTAAAGCCCTGACCCAACAGCTCCACATTCAACTCGCCTGCTTCCAGATAGATCCGGTTCAGGTCGGTGATCTCCAGCTCGCCTCTGGGAGACGGTTTCAGATTCTTGGCATACTCCACCACCCGGTTGTCGTAGAAATACAAGCCGGTAACGCAGTAATTGCTCTTGGGCTTCTGGGGTTTTTCCTCGATGGAGATCGCGTGACCCTCACTGTCAAATTCTACAATGCCGAACCGCTCCGGATCATCCACATAATAGCCAAAGACCGTTGCGCCCTTGCCGTTTTTAGCATTGCGCACGGCTGCGCGCAGACGCTTTTTCAGGCCGTGGCCATGGAAAATATTATCGCCCAGAACCATCGCAACACAGTCCTTACCGATAAATTCCTCGCCAATGATAAATGCCTGTGCCAGGCCGTCGGGACTGGGCTGCTCAGCATAAGAAAGCTTTACACCAAACTGGCTGCCGTCACCCAACAGCTCGCGGAATCGGGGCAGGTCCTGGGGTGTAGAGATAATGAGAATATCCCGAATGCCGGCGCTCATCAGCACGGAAATGGGATAGTAGATCATGGGTTTATCGTAAATGGGAAGCAGCTGCTTGGATGTCACCTTGGTCAGGGGGTAAAGCCGGGTGCCGGAACCGCCTGCCAGAACGATACCTTTCATGTTGTTTCCTCCGTATTATCTTTATTATTTGGACATAGCCAAACTGAGTATACCACAGCTTTCTGCATAAAGCAAGCCGTTATTCCCTTGGCAGCGTTTTACCGTCCAATACTGCCTCTAAAAGTCGGTCGCCGCTATAACGCAAGGTAAGCAAAAAGAACGGCGCATCTTCCCACAAAAGCCTCAGGAATATCTTATCCCCTTCCCACTGGGGCAGGGTATCAAGGAACGCCCGATCCACCCAGCGAAGCTCTCCTTCGTCGCAATCGGTCAGTTCTCCTTCGAAGCCGTCGGCGGTAAACAGGTACATAAACTCCCCTTCGCAGCAATCGTTTAAAAAGGTTACGACTCCCCGGCATTTCCAGTTTGTCAAAGTCAGGCCGGTCTCTTCTTTTGCTTCGCGCAAAAGGCATTCATCGGGAGGTTCTCCCTCTAAAAACTTGCCGCCGATACCGATCCATTTGTCTTTATTGATGTCGTTTTCCTTTTTGACCCTGTGGAGCATCAATACCTGATCATCCTGGGTAATGTAGCAAAGCGTGGTGTTGATCATATTGCCGCCTCCTTTTGGCACAGTATACCATACTCCCCCATTGCCGTCAAACCGATAAAAAAAGTATTAGGAAAATCAAAACATTTGTGCTATGATAAATGAAAGGGAATTTTACAAAACCTGACGAGGTGTAACATTATGGAAAACGAAAATCTGGAGCAGCTTCCCGAAGAGGAAGAGCGCAATGTATACGTCCCCCGTCCCCGGTGGCAGGTGTGGCTGGCACGGGTGTGCCTTGTTCTGTTCATCGCTGTGATCATTATGTATTATATCAACATGTTACGGGGTGGTATCTGATGCGGATCCTGGGTATTGATCCCGGCTATGGCATTACCGGTTTCGGTGTGGTGGACGCAGAGCGCGGTGCCACCCGGCTTGTTACCTGCGGCGCCATTACCACACCGGCAGGCATGGATTTTTCTGCCCGGCTGGAGATCATCTATGAGGATATGCGTGCCCTTTTGGAAAAGGTCAAACCGGATGCCGTTGCCATTGAGGAGTTGTTTTTCGGTCAGAATGTGACCACCGGCATTGGTGTAGCCCAAAGCCGCGGTGTCATTCTGCTGGCTATCCGGCAAGCCGGATTGGAAGTATTCTCTTACAAACCTATGCAGGTCAAGCAGGCTGTGGTAGGTTACGGCAATGCCACGAAACATCAGGTGCAGGACATGACGAAGCGGCTGTTGGGACTTGACGCTATGCCGAAGCCCGACGATGCCGCCGATGCCATCGCCATTGCTTTGTGCCACGCACGATCTGCTACTTCCCTTCTGGCAAAGATTCAAAAATAATTTAGAGATTGCCACGGCTTGTCTTGCAAGCCTTGCAATGACAAAAGAGGTTTTTCTATGCTTTATTATGTTTCGGGAACTGTTACTGTATTGGAGCCCGGCTTAGCTGTCGTTGATTGCGGCGGTGTGGGTTACGGCTGCCGCGTTACAGCTTATACTGCCGCCCAGCTGAAGCTGAATCAGACCGCAAAGCTGTTCATCACCGAGTCCATCCGGGAGGATGCCTTTGACTTGTACGGTTTTATCAGCCGGGAAGAGCAGAAATGCTATGAGCTGCTGACCACCGTTAACGGTGTGGGACCTAAAGCCGCCATGGCGATTTTGTCCTCCGGTCCGCAGAATTTCACCATGGCGGTGATGACCGGGGATGAAAAGCTTTTGACCATGGCGCAGGGCGTCGGCAAAAAGCTTGCCCAGCGGATCATTTTGGAATTAAAAGACAAAATTGGCGGCAGCAGCGTAGAACTGGACTTCTCCGGTGGCAACACGGTGGCTGCTCCGGTGCAGGCAGGCAACAATGTTACGCTTGCAACCGCTGCCTTGCAGGAGCTTGGTTACTCCTCCGCTGAAATCCACAATGCCCTGAAGGGTGTCGACCCCAACGCTTCTACTGAAGAAATCGTCCGATTTGCCCTGCGGGCAATGGTAATGAAAGGATGACCGTTATGAGCCTTGAATTTAATGACGAAGTAGCCAGCCCGATGGTTTCTCCGGTTTTTGCGCCGCAGGATGCCGGTGAGATTGGTCTGCGCCCCAAGCTGCTGTCTGACTACACCGGTCAGGAAAAAGCAAAAGCCAACCTTTCTGTTTACATTGAGGCTGCGCGTACAAGAAACGAACCTTTGGACCATACCCTTTTATACGGCCCTCCCGGTCTTGGCAAGACCACCCTTGCAGGTGTCATCGCCAACGAGATGGGTGTCAATATCCGCATCACATCCGGCCCGGCGATCGAAAAGCCCGGTGATCTGGCTGCCCTGCTGACTAATTTAAATCCCGGGGACATTCTGTTTATCGATGAGATCCACCGTCTGAACCGGGTGGTCGAAGAGATCCTGTATCCTGCCATGGAGGACTTTGCCATTGATATCATCGTCGGCAAAGGTCCTTCGGCAAATTCCATCCGCTTGGACCTGCCCCGGTTCACTTTGGTAGGCGCTACCACCCGCGCCGGTCAGCTGTCTGCGCCCCTGCGTGACCGCTTTGGTGTCAGCCTTCGGCTGGAGCTCTATACGCCGGAGGAGCTGGCGCGGATCGTGACCCGCTCCGCCACCATTCTCGGCATGGAGATCGATCCCCGGGGCGCTTTGGAGATCGCTTCCCGCAGTCGCGGCACACCCCGGATCGCCAACCGCTTCCTGCGCCGGGTCCGGGACTTTGCCACTGTCTTAGGCAACGGCGTGATCACCAAAGAAGCTGCCGATCTTGCCCTATCCCGTCTGGAAGTGGATGCGCTGGGTCTTGACAACATTGACCGTCGGATGCTCAGCGCCATCATCCACAATTACGGCGGTGGCCCGGTGGGTCTTGAGACACTTGCCGCCACCATCGGCGAGGAAGCCATCACCTTGGAAGATGTCTACGAGCCGTACCTGATGCAGCTGGGTTTCCTGACCCGTACCCCCAGAGGCCGCTGTGTCACCAGATTGGCATACGACCACTTGCACATTGCCTACGACGGACAGACACAATTCGATCTTTGATAAAATTGCACAAAATATTAAAATTTTCAAGTTTTTTTGTATAAACTATTGACAATTTAGACCAATTTATGTATAATGCGTTCCATGGTGGGTTATCACCAAAAATACTAGACCCTGGATTATTTCCGTTCATTTCGATGGGTTTTCACGGGGCATCAACAACCGAAAAGAGGTAAACACAATGTACGAAGACAAGACTTTAGTTTGCAAAGAGTGCGGCAACGAATTCGTTTTCACCGCCGGTGAGCAGGAATTCTACGCAGAGCGCGGCTTCCAGAATGAGCCCCAGCGCTGCAAGGCATGCCGTGACGCTCGCAAGGCAAGCGCCCGTGGCCCCCGTGAGTTCTTCACCGCTACCTGCGCACGCTGCGGCGGCGAGGCAAAGGTTCCCTTCGAGCCCAAGTCCGACCGTCCCGTATACTGCAGCGAGTGCTTCGCTCAGATGCGTGCAGAAGGCTAATTAAGTCAAAAAAGCAGCACCGGATTTCCGGTGCTGTTTTTTTGTTTGCATGATTTCATTTGCGGCCTAGCTTTCTGTCATTCTGAGGAGGTCACAGACCGACGAAGAATCCGTAACATCCAGGAGAGCGGATCCTTCGACTTCGGACTTCGCCCTTCGCTCAGGATGACAGACATTTATCGCTGGCTTTACTTTTTGGGAAAGGAATTATGGACATTGCTGATTCCGCAAATATAATCCATACTGACATTATACAGCTTTGCAAGTATAATCAAGCTGTCTACAGGAATTCGTGTTTTTCCCAGTTCATAATCAGAGTAGGTTTTTTGTCCTACATTCAGTAGTTTTGCTATTTCCTCCTGCGTTTTGCCATGATCCTCACGCAAGGCTCGAATTCGTTCTGTGTAGCTCATATACTCACCTCGTAAAAAATATACCATAGAGTATTTAACTCTATTGACTTTTAGAGTTATAAACTCTATAATTGTGTTGAGGTGATAAATATGAGCGCACAAACATGCAAAAGCTGCAAGCACTTTCATCAGCACTACGGGCTGCGGGACGGTACATTATTTCGGGTCTATTACGGTCATTGTACATTAAAGACCGGAAGAGCGGTGGCTAAACGACCTTATAGCAAAGCCTGCTGGGATTTTACTCCCGGTGAGGACGATACAGAAGGATTTGTCAGAAAGGATTACCTGAGCAAAAAGCTGCTGCAATACATGACCGAACTTGAGCTGCTGCCGGAGGATATCGGTTGGGACAAGGACGCATGAAGCAAAAAAACAACACCGGTTTTCCGGTGCTGTTTTTTTATTGCCATAGGTGGCATTTGTATGTCAAACCAATCGGGTATACCGCTCCCGACCGGTTTATCAGCGCATAAATTCGCCGCCGTTCAAATCGATGATCGTACCGGAAATGTAACTTGCCTGGTCCGATGCAAGGAACAGTGCCGCGTCTCCCACTTCCTCGGGCTTACCCAATCTGCCCAAAGGAATGGCATCTGTACTGAAGTTCAGCTGACCTGCCATAGCAGTTTCGATCAGGCCGGGAGCAATGGCATTGACGCGAATACCGTAGTCACCGCCGACCAGCGCAAGGCTCTTGGTCATAGCAACTACGCCGCCCTTAGAGCTGGAGTAGTTGATACCGGCATATTTGCCGCCACGCTCTGCAGACAAAGACGCAATATTGATAATGGTGCCGTCTTTATGCTGCATCATGCTTTCAAAAATCACCTGCGTCAGGAAGAAGGGACCACGCAAGTTCACTGACATAACCCGATCCCAATCTGCCTCGGTCAACTCCAAAACACCTTTGTTTTGGGTAATGCCTGCATTATTGACCAAAATGTCGATCTTATCTTCCTGGGCAATAATCTCCCGGGCCAACGCCTGCGTCTTAGGCACATCGGAAATATCACACTGCTTTGCTATGCACTGCCAGCCCTTCTCGCGCATTGCGCTTGCGGTCTGTTCCGCGACCTCTGCATTGTAGTCGAGAATATAGACCTTTGCGCCTGCGCCGGCTAACTTTTCAGCGATGGCCCTGCCAATGCCCTGGGCTGCGCCGGTAACGATTGCAACTTTATTTTCAAGCAACATAACTGCATTCTATCCTTTCATTATTCACGGTAAGGTTTTGCGTTTTCAAGGATCTCCATAACGCCGGGGATTCCCGGGATCTTTGCGTAGAAGCAACGGCGGTAACCGTTTAGCTTATCGTTTGCCACTGCTTCAAACAGAAACTGAGCGCCCATAGCCTCAAATTCCTTATGATAGCCGTCATAGTCCTCTGTGGCAAAACAGACGTGATTGATGCTGTCGCCGCTGCTGATCAGCGACAGAAAATGGAAGCCTTCAGGTGTAACCGGCTGAATATATTCAAAGGTCATATTGTCCTTGATTTTGCAAAGGGCGATCTTCAATGCAATATTCTGACCTGCCACACCGCAGATCCATACTTTCTCCGGTTTAAAAAGATATGTTTTGGCATCCAAAGCGCACTGCAGCTTGTCCTGCAGATTATCAAGTGCCGCTTCCACATCTTCAACAACATAGCCCACATGGCATTTAGCGACCAAGCCATCTACAAAATTCATATTCGTCCCTGCCTTTTCTTAGTATAGCATGTTCAGGCTTTGCCCAATTGGGCAAAGCCTGAATCTATTTTTATTACAGAGGGAATTCAGCGATCATGCTCCAGCCTGCTTCCACAAACTGGGACAGTGTGCGCTGAGATGCACCGTAACGAATGAATTCTTCCTCAGCCAGGCTTTCATAGGCACGGTTGAATTCGGGAATGGTTCTCAGGCTTGCCATGGTCTCAGCTGCAACAGGCTCATGGAAGTGGTGAACAAAAGCTTCTTCCTGACCCAGAGCAACCAGGATCTTCTCAGAAAGGGACATGGTCATATCAGAGCCAGCCAGTGCAACAGCATGGTAGCCGCCCCGCATACCGGCAGGCATCAGCTTTGCCTCGTAGCCCCGTTCCTTGCAAATCTCATAAGCTCTCTTGATACAAGCGGTACCGGACTGGATAATGTCAGCTTCGGCAACATTTGCATTCATATCCTGAGCAACATCCCGCAGGTAATCGTCACAGCGACCCACCATGATAACCGCCCATGCCTTGCCGGGCTTCTTGCCGGCGGCGCGGCAGCGGTCCAGACCGCGCTGCTGGGCTGCAGCAATGGCAACACACTGGGGGGCGGTGAAGCTGACAGTGCCCACGGTGGTAATACCTTCGGCAGCCAACTCCTCAATGGCGCGCAGACCTGCAGCGGTAGCGGGTACTTTAACGGCAATGTTGGGTGCCCATGCTGCCAAACGCTTGCCCATTTCAACCATAAAGGCGGTATCGCCCTGCTTCTTGGGGTTGACCTGGGCGCAGACGTAACCCTGCTCGCCATTGGTAGATACAAAGATGGGCATAAACTTCTTGGCGATCTCTACGGTGATACAGCGGATAATCTCTTCCGCTTTTGCGTCGCCGGTAAGACCTTCGGCGCTCTTCAGATAAGGACGCCAGTATTCGGGGTGCTTATACAGGGTGGCTTTCACCAGAACGGGGTTGGTGGTAACACCGGTGGCACCGTTCTCAATATCCTGATCGATTGCCTGCATCACGGCGGTATCTGTCCACCAGGAACCGGCGCTTTCGCTGAGCGCCTTCAGATAAGGATTGGTAACCATAGTCGATTCTCTCCTTTTTTATATAATCAGATACGCTCTACAGTGCCTTCCCAGGTATCCATTGCCTTCTTGCGGGAATGCTCGTCATACCAGTGCTTGGTAACGGTCTTGGCTCTTGTGTAGAAGCGAACACCGTCCAGACCCAGCACGTGCTGGTCGCCGAAGAAGGAATCCTTATTGCCGGAGAAGGGGAAGTAAGCGGAGGGAACGGGGATACCAACATTGATACCCACCATGCCGCCGTCGGTCAGCAGCTCAAACTGACGGGCGTAGTAACCGTTCTGAGTAAAGATAACAGAGCCGTTGGCGAAGGGGTTAGCGTTCATGATTGCCAAACCTTCCTCGAAATTCTTAACGCGCTTGATCACAGTAACAGGTCCGAAGATCTCACGGTCGCCGATAGACATTTCGGGAGTGACCTTATCCAAAATGGTGGGGCCTACGAAGAAGCCGCCCTCAAAGCCGGGAACAACGATGTCACGGCCGTCCAATACAAGCTCTGCGCCCTCATCGATACCCTTCTGGATCCATTTGCAAACACTCTCTTTATGCTTAGCATTGACAACGGGTCCCAGCTGGGTCTCGGGATCATATGCACAGCCGACCTTCATCGCCATTGCCTTTTCTTTCAGCAGAGCAACGAACTTGTCAGCAATGGACTCCTGCACCACGATAACGGGCAGAGCCATGCAACGCATACCGGCGCAGCCGTAAGTGGAATTGATGATTGCATTGGTAGCGCTCTCCAGGTCGCAATCCTCCAGCACCAGAGCGTGGTTCTTCGCTTCGCACTGAGCCTGCACGCGCTTGCCGTGGGCAGCAGCCTTGGAGTAGACCTGCTTGCCAATATCGGTAGAGCCGACAAAGGTAACCGCCTTGATACGCGGATCGGTCAGGAACAGCTCGCTCTCATTTCTGGAGCAGGTCACCAGATTTACAACACCTGCAGGGAAGCCTGCTTCCTCATAGAACAGCTCCATGATACGCATAGAGGTCAGGGGGGTATAGGAAGCAGCCTTCAGAACAACGGTGTTACCGGTGGCGATCGCCAGAGGCACCATCCAGCCCCAGGGGATCATAGCAGGGAAATTAAAAGGTACGATACCGGCAACCACGCCCAAAGGCATACGATATGTAGCGGTGTCAAAGCCGGTGGTCACCTGCAAAGATGCAGAGCCCTGGCTGATAAAGGGGGTAGCACAAGCAGCTTCGGTGGGCTCAATAGCCTTCAAAATGTCGCCTCTTGCCTCCGCAAGATTCTTACCCAGTTCCTTAGCGCACAGAACCGTCAGCTCTTCCAGATGCTCAGTCAGAACGTTTCTCCACTTGAACATCATCTGGGTACGCTTACTCAAAGAGGTCTGAGACCATTCGTGGAATGCTGCATCTGCCGCAGCAATTGCTTCTTCTACCTCTTCCTTGGTGCAGCAGGGCACCTGTGCGATGACCTCACCGGTAGAGGAGTCGGTTACATCCATCCACTTGTCGGTCTTGGACTCCTTCCAGACACCGCCTACACAATACTTTTTTCTTTCAACAGCCATTTGTTACACAACCTTTCATTGTATTTCATATATTGAAACTGCATTTCAACATTTACATCTTCAGTATATACCCTTCGCTGCTTTTTGTCAAGATTCCCATTGGTAATCCTGCAAAAAGCCACGCTCGTTGAGCGTGGCTTTTTCGTTTTATGCATTTCCCATCCGGAAGGAATTTTCTCTTGCCAGTTCTTTCAGGGCAGGCAAAATGGTTTCTTCAATATAGCTGTCTGTCAATCTGTCGATACTGTCAAAGGCGCTGATAGCCGCCACCACATTTCCCGTATAGTCGTACAGCGGCACAGCCACACAGCGATGACCGATCTCACATTCTTCGTTATCCAGCGCGTAGCCGTTTTTTCGAATGCGCTCCAGCTCCTCTTCCAACCGGGATTTGTCGGTGATGGTCTTCGGGGTCAGGCGAACAAGACCATGCCGCTGGATCACCTGCTGAAGCTGCAAAGGTGACATGGCGCTAAGCAAAATCTTGCCGGAGCTGGTAGAATGCATGGGCGCATCCTTACCGATACGAAGCATGGTATCCACATTGCCGTAGGGCGCGCCTGCCAGATCCAGATAGACCAGCATGCCGTCTCTTTCCACTGCCAGCAAAACACCGATGTTATAAGTATTGGCAAATTCATTGAGCAGCGGTCCTGCCATGCTTTTGAGTACCAGATTACTCTCCAAGGATCTTCCCAGACGGCAGACCTTCCATGTCATGGCGTAAAAGCCGCTTTGGCTGTCCTGATATACATAGCCCTGATCGCACAGAGTGCACAAATACCGCAGCGTTGTAGGCTGTGTCATACCCAATCCATCGGCAATATCCTTCAGTCGCTGAGGAAGCCGGTTTGCCGACATATATTCCATAATCTTAAGAAGTTTATCCGAGGATCTGTTGGCATCTGTCTTTTTCACAGTAGATCTACCTCCGTTTCTCCTTAAAAATGTAGCACAGATCGGCGGATTTTTCCACATTTAATTTCAATATTTAAAATTTATTTTTTCAAAATACCCCTTTTTTTATTCCAAAGCTGCTTTCAGTTTCTGCAAAGCTCGCTTTTCAATACGGCTGACATAGCTGCGGCTGATGCCGGTGAGCTTTGCCACCTCCCGTTGCCGCAGTGGCGTTCCCCCTCCCAGCCCGTACCGGGCAACGACCACCTGCCGCTCCTGATCTGTCAGCACCCGGTCTACCGCCTTGCACAGTTTTTCCAGCAGCTGTCGGTTACTGACCCGTTCCATTAGATCGGTATCGTCGCTGACCACATCCATCAGCGCCAGCGCCGCGCCGTCTGTTCCGGTCTCTATGTAATCCGAAAGAGACACATCCTGCCCCGATTTTCGCTGGCTGCGAAAATACATCAGTATCTCATTTTCCACACAACGGGCGGCATAGGTAGCCAGGCGCGCCCCTTTGGATACATCAAAGGTGGTAATCCCTTTGATCAGACCGATCGTTCCAATGGAGATCAGATCCTCCTGATCGTCTGTCTGTGTGTAGTACTTTTTCATAATGTGGGCAACCAGACGCAGGTTGCGTTCGATGAGAATATTGCGCGCTTCCAGATCTCCCTGGGCGGACAGTGTAAGGTAATGCCGTTCTTCCTCCGGTGTCAAAGGCTTGGGAAACGAACCGGTCTGCAGCTGCAGTGAGTATAGTAGTCCGCTGAGCATCAGCCAAACGGCGGCGATCATGCGCCTCACCTCCACTGTAAGGCTATTCGCCCTGGCAAGTCCATTTTCCTGCTGTTTTCAATGCAGCGATCTCTATGCCGTAACAAACAGAATGCGCCACAGTTCCAAAGGGAAACTGTGGCGCTTTTCTATTGAAATGTTTATCTTTTTTGTGGGAATATCAAGGTCGCTTTAAACAGATCGCCGTCGATCAGCAGCTGCAGCTGTCCTTTTTGCAGCTCCATCAGGCTTTTTGCGATATTTAAGCCTAAGCCGCTGCCTTCCGTATTCCGGGATGCATCGCCCCGGACAAACCGCTCGGTAAGCTCATCCGCAGGAACATTCAGCGGTTCTTTGGATATGTTCTTGAAACTGATCAGCACCCGTCCGTCCAGTTCCACCACATCCGCATATACACGGGTCCCGGGCAAGGCATATTTTACAATGTTGCTCAAAAGGTTACTCAGCACGCGCCAGGTAAGTCTTCCGTCTGCCTGCATACGGCTTATCTTCTCCGGCGGCTGGAACACCACGGTAAGTCCCTGATTTTCCAGTTTGCCGGAAAACTCTCCCAACGCCTGTGTAACTGTTTCCACCGGGTCTATGTCAATAATATCCACAGTCATATTTCCGGTGGTAGCCTTGCTCATTTCCATCAGGTCCTCAATGAGCTTTTTCAGTCTCTGGGACTGTCTTCCCAGCACCTCCAGATACTGTAGCCGCACCTGCTCATCCGGTGCGGTGGGCAGCAGGTCTACATAGTTAATAATAGAGGTCAGCGGCGTTTTGATGTCATGGGTCACATTTGTGATCAGTTCCGTTTTCATACGGTCGGAGCGCATCTGCTTTTTTGCCGCCAGGATAGCCGCATCCGCCAATGCATTCAGGTTCTCCGCGCATCTTCTGTAGGTGCCCACCAGCAAGCGCGTATCGATCTTAGCATCCATATCACCCTGGGCCATTCGTTCCGCGCCCCGTAAAATCGTCCCGTAGGCGCAGCCGCTGTAGATCAGCACGCAGATGCACAAGCACACCGCCACGATCAGCGGAATGACTGTGCCATTGACCGCCAGTACGGTCAGCAGGATCAAACAGATGCCCATACATCCACCGATCAGAACGAAGCGCCAGATGGTAGGAAGCAATGCAAATACAGTTTTCATGCCCTTCCAGGCATAAGCTGCGCCAATGCAAACCTTGCCCCAAAGCCAGCATAGAACGGACTGTTTCCACCAAAACAGATCTTTCGCCTTGATCTGGGCGCAAAGGGCAAACAGAAAGCCCACGCAGATCACCGCGATGATAAGCAACACCATTCCCACCAGCACCAATGTGCCGGGATTCAGATTGTCCATGCCGAATATCCAGTAGTTGATCATCTGGATCGCCAAGGTTGCTAAAAAGTAACCGCCCAAGCCGCCTGCCGCAGCATACAGATCCAATGGCAATCTGTTCAATGCGCCGGGTACTGCCTGATCTCCCGGGTATCTTTTGCCTGCAGCGCAGCAAAGATATACAAATCCGGCAGCCGCCAAAATCGATGCCGCCGCCAAAATAAACATTAGATTATACCGCTGCTCATATACAAACTTCACCAATTCCAAAGAAGTGCCGGACCGGCTCATGACTGCATCCGCATCCAAAGAGATGTCCACCCGATAGAGGGGGCTTTCGTAGTAACGGACGATAACCGGTTTGTCTCCGTAAATATCCGCAGTCACCGTCTGACGGCGCACATATTCTTTGCCGTATAGTTCATTGATGGTCTTCTCATCGGTGACCAAAACCGGAAACTGGATGGAACAACCGGTCTGATAGGCAAAGCCCTCTTTCTCCTCAGGCATACCTGTACCCTTTGACAAAACATCTCCGGAAGGATCCGTGAGCGTATAGTCGTAGCTGTTCTCATCCAGACCCGTCCAGTGGATCGATGCCTCAAAAATATACCAGTAGCCCAGTTCTTCCAACAGTTCATCCGGACAGTTTGTCAGCTCCCGTACAGCGTACCGCTCTGTTAAGTCTTTTGCAAGGTCGTATGCCTGCCATTCCAAACGGTTCTGCACCCACCCGTCAAAGCCGTTGGTGTAAAGGCCCAATTCCGCCACCTGCACGATACCCAGCACACCGGCAAATGCCGCTACCAAAGCAACCGCCGTCAGTAAGATCGCTATAAACTTTACAGTAATGCTATAACGCATTTACCTTCCTCCTTCGATCTTGTAGCCTTGTCCCCAGACGACTTTCAGATACCGGGGCTCCGAGGGATTGATCTCGATCTTTTCCCGTAGATGACGGATATGTACCGCTACTGCGCCTTCGCTGCCCAAAGCCACTTCCTGCCATACCGCTTCGTAAAGAGCTTTGGTAGAATATACCTTTCCCGGATTTGACATCAAAAGCTTCAGAATGCTGTATTCCGTCGGTGTCAGCAGAACGGGATTGCCGTCTACGGTAGTGGTTTTTGTAACATCATTGAGCACAATAGAGCCGATGCAAAGCTCTTCTGTTTGTTCCGGGCAGCTGCCCAGTTTCGCATAGCGGCGCAGCTGGCTGCGGACTCGCGCCAGCACCTCCGCCGGAACAAAGGGCTTTGTAATATAATCATCTGCGCCGGCATTTAAGCCCAACACCATATCTTCTGTCTCTGACTTTGCCGTCAGTAGAATGATCGGAACATTGGAAAACTGTCGGATCTGCGATAATGCCGTAATGCCGTCCATCCCGGGCATCATCACATCCAAAAGGATCAGGTGGATCTCGTGTTTGCGGACAGTCTCTACCGCTTCCAGACCGGTAAACGCCTCATAAAGCGTATACCCCTCCGGCTTGAGATAAATTTTCAGCGCATTTACAATATCCGGTTGGTCATCACAGATCAAAATGTTATACATAAATTTACCCTCTGTTTTTGTCATTGTGTCCCTATTATAGCAGGTTAAAGCTTAATATGAAAGAGAAAAATTACCAAATCATCTGCGTGTATTTCTTTGCTTTTTCGAGGTGTTGAAAAATATATCTGTTTTTGCTATAATAAAGCAAATTTCTTCTTTGGAGGCTTGTTATGGATATTATCATTGCCGGTTGCGGTAAAGTTGGTCTGACACTTGCCCGGCAGCTGGCTGCAGAAGGACATGACATCACATTGATCGACAGCAACAGTCTTGTGCTGGAAGAAGCTGTGGAACAGTTTGAGGCTATGGCCGTATGCGGCAACTGCGCGTCAAAGGAGATTCTTCTGCAAGCAGGTGTAGAACGGGCAGAGCTTGTGATCGCCGCCACAAACGCAGATGAAGTAAATCTTCTGTGTTGCATGACCGCCCACGGCATCAGCCCCACAGTCCACACCATCGCGCGCATTCGAAATCCGGAATATGCAGATCAGGTTCTGACCATGCGTGATGTTTTCCCGCTGTCGCTGACCGTCAATCCGGAAAAGCAGGCGGCTATTGAGATCGAACGGCTGCTGAAATATCCCGGTTTCCTGCGACGGGACACCTTTGCCAAGGGACGGGTGGAGATCGTGGAGCTGCGTATCGACGAAAACAGCAAGCTCTGCAATGCGGCTTTGAGTGATTTAAGCAGCATTACCAAGTGCAAAGTCCTTGTGTGCGCCGTTTTGCGCCAAGGCGCTGCTGTTGCTCCCAGCGGTAACTTTGTACTGCGGCAAGGCGACCGGATCTTTGTCACCGCGCCTACCGCTGTCTTGACAGAACTTTTGAAAAATTTAGGCATCATTACCCGTCGGGTACGCAGCGTTCTGATCTGCGGTGGCGGCCGTGTCAGTTTTTATTTGGCAAGCCTTTTGGAAAAAGACGGCATCTCTGTAAAGCTGATCGACAAAAAACATGCCCGGTGCGTTGAGCTTTCCGCGTTACTGCCTGAAACCTCTGTGATTTTTGGTGATTGCAGCAATACCAACATCCTGGACACACAAGGCATTGAGCAAGTTGACGCGCTTGTCAGCGTAACCGGTGTTGACGAGACCAATATGATCATTTCCCTTTATGGCAATTCGAAAAATGTGCCGCAGATCATCACCAAGCTCAGCCGCGGAGAAGGCGTGATCGCCGATACGCTCCCCCTGGGCAGTGTGATCTGTCCCAAGGAGCTGTGCAGTAACAGCATCGTCCGTTATGTCCGGGCTATGCAGAATCAGACCGGCGCCGCCGTCAGTGTCCATACCATCGCCGACGGTCAGGTAGAAGCTGTGGAATTTTTACTGGACAGTTCCTCCCGTAATTGCGGTATCCCGCTGAAACAGCTGAAGCTCAAGTCCAATGTGCTGATCGCCAGTATCACCCATGGCACCCAAACAGAGATCCCCGGCGGCAGTAGCACCTTTGCCGAAGGAGATACTGTAGTCGTTGTCACCGCCGGCAGAGGAGTCCTGAAAAGTTTCAACGACATTTTTGCATAAGATACCAAATCCTGTATGTATTCAGCAGGATACTGAACATGGAGTAAATTATGAATTATAAAATGATGGGACGGTTTATTGGGCAGGTCATTGCCATTGAAACCGTTTTCATGCTCCCGGCTCTCATAATCAGTGCATGGCGCGGTGAATCCGGAGCTGTGACAGGTTTTCTGTATACGATGCTCTGCATGGTGATCTTAAGCGCACTTCTGCTTTTGACCTGCCGGAATGCGCCCCGTATTTTCGGTGCCCGGGAAGGACTTGTCTGTGTCGCCCTTGGTTGGGTGAGTCTGAGTCTTTTAGGCTGTCTGCCTTTCTATATTTCCGGGCAGATCCCCCGGTTTATGGATGCGTTTTTTGAAACCGTTTCCGGTTTTACGACCACCGGTTCTTCGATCCTTAATAATGTGGAAGCGCTCAGTAAAGGACTTCTCTATTGGCGCAGCTTCAGCCACTGGTTAGGTGGCATGGGCGTACTGGTTTTCCTGCTGGCGATCGTGCCTGCCGGCGGCGGTGACCGGGGTTTTACCATGCATCTTTTGCGAGCGGAAAGCCCCGGACCCGATGTGGGAAAACTGGTTCCGAAAATGCGGCAGACTGCTACGATCCTCTACCTGATTTACATAGGTCTGACAGTGATCAATGTGATCTTTCTGCTGGCCGGCGGCATGGATTTCTTTGAATCTCTCTGCACTGCTTTTGGCACTGCCGGTACCGGCGGGTTTGGCATTCGCAATGACTCCATCGCCTCTCACAGTCCTTACATTCAAAATGTCTGTACTGTCTTTATGTTCCTGTTCGGCATCAATTTCAGCTGCTATTACCTGCTGCTTTTGGGTCAGTTTAAGAGCATCTTCAAAGATGAAGAACTGCGGCTATATATCGGTCTTGCGGCTCTTACGGTGGTTTTGATCGTTCTCAATATCCGCAGTATGTACGATAGCCTGAGTGAGACCATCCGGCATGCAGCTTTCCAGGTCAGTTCCATCATGACCACCACCGGCTTTGCCACTACGGACTTTGATCTATGGCCAAGCTTTTCAAAGGGTCTGCTGCTGATGCTGATGGTAGTCGGCGCCTGCGCCGGTTCTACCGGCGGCGGCTTGAAATGCGCCCGCGTGCTGCTTTTATTCAAGAGTTTGCGCCGCAACATCCGGCAGGTGCTGAACCCCCGGAAAGTTATGGTCGTACGGAATAATCATAAGGTAGTGGATGAAAAGGTGCTTGCCAATACCAATGCCTACCTTGCCGCTTATGTGATCATCATTATTGTCAGTTTCTTGCTGATCAGTCTGGACGGATTCTCCACCGGAACAAATATTTCCGCTGTTCTCGCCTGCTTTAACAACATCGGTCCCGGTCTGGAAGCTGTGGGACCCACTTGTAATTTCAGCGCCTACAGCGATTTTTCCAAGCTGGTTTTGATCCTGGATATGCTGGCCGGCAGACTGGAGATCTTCCCCATTCTGGTGCTGTTTTCAAGAAATACCTGGCGCAAAAGATAATCAAAAGGACAGTTGTGAGGTTACCTTAACAACTGTCCTTTTCTACTTGGGCGCTTTTGGTATTTTCTTGTTGATTCCCTCTGCAAACTATTGTATAATTGCGGTATGTTTGCTTAGAAAGAGTGAGACATTATGCGAATCGTCATTAAAGTTGGCACATCTACCCTTGCCCACACCGGAGGTCGATTAAATATCCGCCGGGTGGAGCTTTTATGCAAAGTGCTCAGTGATTTAAAGAACGCCGGCAACGATATCATACTGGTATCCTCCGGCGCAATCGGCATGGGTGTCGGCAAGCTGGGTCTTTCCGGTCGTCCGGAAGATATGCCCGGCAAGCAGGCTGCCGCCGCTATTGGACAGTGCGAGCTGATGTATACATATGACAAGCTGTTTGCAGAGTATAATCATACCGTTGCCCAGATCCTGCTGACCGCCGATGATATTCAGGACAAACGACACCGCAGCTATGTGCATGATACCTTGGAGCGTCTGCTCCAGTGGGGTGTTCTGCCTGTTGTGAACGAAAACGATGCGGTCGCCATCGACGAGATCGGCATCCATACCACCATCGGTGAGAACGACAGTCTGTCTGCCATCGTCGCAAAGCTGGTGAACGCAGATCTTTTGGTGCTATTGTCTGATATTGACGGTCTTTACACCGCAGATCCCCATGTCAATGCCGATGCTACTTTGATCTCTGAGGTAAAGGAGATCACCGATGATATTCTTTCCCTCGCAGGCGGTACCGGCACTTCCCTTGGCTCCGGCGGAATGACTACCAAGCTGAAAGCCGCACAGATCGCTACCTCTGCCGGCATTGATATGATCATTGCCAACGGTGAGAATCCTGAATCTCTCTACGCTTTGCTGGAAGGCCGCAATATCGGCACCCGTTTTCTCGGAAGGAGAAACTGATATGACCACACTGGATATTTTAAAAGCTGCCAAGGCCTGCGCGCCCGGTCTTGCCGCTGTTGATTCAGAGTTTAAAAACAAAGCTCTGTGCGCTATGGCGGATGCATTGGAGAAAAACTGCGAGATGATCCTCGCTGCCAATGCCCGGGATATGGAAGCTGCCAAAAGCCATTTATCCTCGTCCATGCTGGACCGGCTGGCTCTGACCAAGGACCGGATCTGCGGCATGGCAAACGGCATCCGGCAGGTAGTGGAATTGCCTGACCCCGTTGGTCGCGTCCGTTCCCGTGTGGCAAGGCCCAACGGCATTGTGATCGACCGGGTGGGCGTGCCCATGGGTGTGATTGCCATTGTGTATGAAAGCCGACCCAATGTGACCTCCGATGCCGCCGCCCTTGCTGTCAAGGCAGGTTCTGCCTGCGTATTGCGCAGCGGCAAAGACGCATTTCTGTCTGCAAATGCCATTGTAAAAGCTATGCAGGAAGGTCTTGTTTCCGTTGGACTTGCGCCGGAGCTGGTGCAGCTGGTGCAGGACACTACCCGTCAGAGTGTCAAAGACCTGATGGAAGCTGTGGGATATGTGGATCTTCTGATCCCCAGAGGCGGTGCCGGACTGATCAAAGCCTGCACCGAAGGGGCAAAGGTTGCGTGCATTCAAACCGGTACCGGAATCTGCCACATCTATGTGGACAAAGACGCCGATCAGGAAAAGGCACTGAATATCATTGAAAATGCCAAGACCAGCCGTCCCTCTGTGTGTAATGCCGCAGAGTGCTGCTTAGTCCATAAGGAAATCGCCGCAGAGTTTCTGCCCAAGCTCCAAAAACGGCTGGTGGCAGACCGGACGCAAAATCCCGTGGAACTGCGCCTTGACAATCGGGCAGCGCAGATCATTCCCGGCACAGCTGCCGGTACGCAGGATTTCGATACGGAATTTTTGGACTATATTCTGGCAGTTGCTGTTGTGGACAGCGCAGACGATGCTATCGGACATATCGCGACCCATTCTACGGGCCACAGCGAATGTGTCGTCACAGAAAATACTGCGGTTGCAGAGCTGTTTACCAAAGTAGTCGACAGCGCTGCTGTCTATGTTAACTGTTCCACCCGTTTTACCGACGGCGGTGAGTTCGGTTTGGGTTGCGAGATCGGTATCTCTACCCAAAAGCTCCACGCCCGCGGACCGATGGGATTGGATGAGATCTGTACCTACAAGTATGTGATCCACGGCAACGGGCAGATCAGATAAGGAGGTTTATGATGAACACCACATTTGGATTTATCGGCACCGGTAATATGGGCGGTGCTTTGGCAAGAGCAGCTGCAAAGGCGCTGTCTTCCGATCAGCTTCTGCTGTCTGATGGCTATGCCCCCGTGGCAGAAAAGCTGGCAGCAGAACTGAACTGTCAAGCGGTTGCCGTTGATACGGTCGCCGAGAAAGCCGGTTTCATTTTCCTGGGTGTTAAGCCCCAGGTGATGCAGACCATGCTCTCCGGTATCGCTCCGGTACTTGCAAAGCGGACGGATGCTTTTGTGCTTATTTCTATGGCTGCCGGCGTTGCCATTTCTGATATTCGCAAAATGGCAGGCGGCGACTATCCGGTCATCCGTATCATGCCCAATATCCCCGTAAGCGTTGGTAACGGCGTGATCTTGTATGACACCACAGAAAATGTTTCCCCGGAGGCAGCCGATATGTTCTGCCAGACCATGCGGTTTGCCGGTCTTTTGGATCAGCTGCCGGAAAAACTCATCGATGCCGGCAGCGCGCTGTCCGGCTGCGGACCTGCTTTCGTCAGTCTGTTTGTGGAAGCTTTGGCAGACGGCGCCGTTGCCTGCGGTTTGTCCCGGGCGCAGGCTTTGCGCTATGCGGCGCAGACAGTATCCGGCACTGCAAACATGCTGATCGAGAAGGAAATGCACCCGGGTCAATTAAAGGATGCGGTTTGTTCTCCCGGCGGCTCTACCATTGCCGGTGTCGCCGCGTTGGAGCAGGGCGCTTTCCGCTCAGATGTGATGGACGCTGTGGTCAGCGCCTTCCACAGAACGCAGGAATTGGGAAAATAAACAAAATTGTTCCAATTTATCCTGCAAAAAACAGCATCGCAATGATAAATTTTATTTTACAATCGCAAGATGTTGTATTATAATAGGTAAGTAAATGACAAGCGGTGTTTACCGCAATCTATATGTCAGATTAGGAGTGTTGATTATGAGCCGGATGTTAGGTACTGTTTCTATGGGTGTCCGCGCTCCCATCATCCGCCAGGGAGATGACCTGGCAAAAATCGTTACTGATTCTATCCTGGAGGCTATCAAGACTGGTGAGATCACCCCCCGTGACCGGGATGTGGTAGCTATGACCGAAGCCATCGTCGCCCGTTCTCAGGGTAATTATGCCAGCGTTGACAACATTGCCGCCGATGTGCGCGCCAAGCTGGGCGGTGAGACTGTGGGTGTTATTTTCCCCATCCTCAGCCGCAACCGTTTTGCCATCTGCCTGCGTGGCATTGCCAAGGGCTGTAAGAAGGTCGTGCTGATGCTCAGCTACCCCTCCGATGAAGTGGGTAACCACCTGATCGATTGGGATATTATGGACGAAAACGGCGTGGATCCCTACCGGGATGTTCTCTCCGAAGAGAGCTACCGGAAAATGTTTGGCTATGTCAAGCACCCCTTTACCGGTGTGGACTATGTGGAATACTACAGCCAGCTGATCCGCGAGTGCGGCGCTGAGGTGGAGGTCATCTTCGCCAACGACCCCCGTGCGATCCTTAACTACACCAAGAATGTCCTCCACTGCGATATCCACACTCGCGCACGGACCAAGCGTCTTTTGCTGGCCGCCGGCGGCGAGCGTGTATTCGGCTTGGATGAGATCATGACCGCATCCATTAACGGCAGCGGCTGCAATGAAAAGTACGGTCTGCTGGGCTCCAATAAGGCTACCGAAGATACCGTCAAGCTGTTCCCCCGGGATTGTCAGCAGCTGGTGCTGGACATTCAGGCAAAGCTGCTGCAGGCTACCGGCAAGCATATTGAAGTCATGGTCTATGGCGATGGCGCATTTAAAGACCCCGTGGGTAAGATCTGGGAACTGGCTGACCCTGTGGTCTCTCCTGCCTACACCCCCGGTCTGGAAGGCACACCCAATGAGCTGAAACTGAAGTATCTGGCAGATAATGACTTTGCCGGTCTGTCCGGCGCAGAGCTGCAGGAAGCCATCAAAAATAAGATCTCTCAGAAGGATGGCTCCAGCCTTGTGGGCAACATGGCTGCTCAGGGTACGACCCCCCGTCGCTTGACCGACCTGATCGGTTCTCTGTGCGATCTGACCTCCGGCTCCGGTGACAAGGGCACTCCCATTGTCTATATCCAGGGCTATTTCGATAACTACACCAACGATTGATCCTATAAATAGCAAACGAGCCGGTCGGGCAATTCCCGACCGGCTCGTTCTTTTATTACAGACCTAAATGCTGCAAGATATTTGCAACATCCTCGGTAGCGGTGCGGTCATTGGCGGTGTTCGCCTTCCACTCCGCTACAGTTCTGGACAGCTCGCCTCTTAAAAGCATCCGCACCCAGCGCACTACCTGATAGGCAGGCATCAGCCACTTGTGCTTTTTCAGAATCGGATACTCATCTTTCAAAAATTCATAGGGCATAAAGATCCGACGGGTCAGCAGATACTTAAACTTGCCGCCGCTTTTTGCCTGACCCACCGCTGCGCGGTTTGCCCGGTCACCGTAAATACCTGCGCGCAAAATGTAGTCGCTGACCGCACGGGTATTTGCGTCCGGCTCTTCGGAAGAAAACCAGTACTGCGCAACTTGCTCCGCGCCCCTGGCAAAGGGCAGCATGCCGCCTTCTTCGAGAAGTTTCTCCCGGGCGGCTCTGTCATGGTCCTTTTGGTTCATGATCCAAATGTCCAAAAATGCCCGGATGCCGCAGCCGCCATTTTTAAAATGCTTGCTCATATGCGCCATGTGGTAAAAATAGAACATATCATCCAACAGCATCATATGGTAGCCACCCGGCGTCTTCGGCTGGGCATAGTCCCAGATCTGCGCCAGAACGCTGCGGTTTGTGCCGGATTCGTAACGAGCCTGAATGGTATCGTAATGCAGTTCCAGATGGACGCCGTCTACAGAGTGCATGGAAATATCATGGTCTGTTCTCTCGCCCACAGTGTAGCCCTGGGTCTTAGTCAACACATCGATTGCCGCTCCCAGATGCTCCACCCGGACCAGAATATCCACATCGCAGCTGGTGCGCATCCATGGCTCTGGGTAATCGTCCCTTAGCACCGAACCTTTCAGCGGAATAAAGGGGATCTGCGCTACTTCTAATGCCTTGCAAGCTGCGCCGTAGGCATAGTCAAGCCGCATATACCGCATAAATGCCTGCAGAGCAGCCTGCTTGCATTTGGCGGCGATTTCACTTTCCGGCAGTTCAAGTTTACTGACCGCCTGGCCCACCAAATGGGCAATATCATGACGGGCGGCAAGCGTATAGACTTTTTCCAGGGTTTCTTGTGTGCAGTTTTCTTTCAGCGCTTCTGTTGCCGGCGCACCACACACTGCCACCTGCAGCAGTCCAAAGAGCACACTTTGGGTGTCCATACCCTCACCTCATTTCCTTACAAATAAAATTCCTTATACCACCGGGCAAAACGGCGCAGGCCTTCCCGCAGTGATGTGTTGGGCCGGAATCCGAAATCCCGTTCCAACGCGCTGGTGTCGGCATAAGTCACCGGCACATCGCCGGGCTGCATCGGCACCAGTTCCTTATGCGCCTCAAAGTCGTAATCTTCCGGCAGCACACCGGCATCGATCAGCTCCTGCTGCAAAATGTCCACGAAATCCAAGAGGTTTTCCGGATTGGAATTGCCGATGTTATACACCGCGTAGGGCGGGATCGGCAGACCATCCTCACCGGTCAGCTTTTCCGGCGCGCCCCGCATCACCCGCTTGACACCCTCGACGATATCGTCCACATAGGTAAAGTCACGCTTGCAGTTGCCGTAGTTGAAGATCTGAATGGTCTTGCCCTCCCGGAGCTTATTGGTAAACCCAAAGTAAGCCATATCCGGCCGGCCGGCAGGTCCGTAGACCGTGAAGAAACGCAGGCCGGTAGAGGGAATGTTATAGAGCTTAGCGTAGGAATGGGCCAGCAGTTCGTTGCTCTTTTTAGTAGCCGCATACAAAGATACCGGGTTGTCCACCTTGTCGTCAGTGGAATAGGGCACTTTCTTGTTAGAGCCGTAAACGGAGCTGGAGCTGGCATAAACCAGATGCTCCACCGGGTAATGCCGGCAGGCCTCCAGAATGTTATAAAAACCGATGAGGTTACTTTCGATGTACACATCCGGATTGGTGATGGAATAGCGGACGCCTGCCTGGGCAGCCAGATTTACTACCACCGCAAAGCTATACTTTTGGAACAGCTCCTCGATCAAAGCCTTGTCCGCAATATTGCCCTTGATGAACTCCCAGCGAGATGCCGGATGCTCCGCTGCGATCTTTTCGATCTGATGCAAACGGAAATCCTTCAGCGCCACATCGTAGTAGTCGTTCATATTGTCAAGGCCGATAATCCTTACCGGCTCAACGGTCTTCAAAAGCTCCATTACCAGATTTGCGCCGATAAAACCGGCAGCACCGGTCACCAATATGGTCTTGTTTTTCAGCTCAACATTGGGTGTGCGCATATTATCACCCTTCCTTATTTCTATTGACAATTTGAGTTGCCTTGATCAGATTCTTCTCAGAGGAATTGTTGCTGATCTTCTTAGCGGGAACACCGCCCCAGGTGGTACCCGGCTCGGTAATAGACTTGACCACCACCGCATTGGCACCGATCTGTACATCGTCTGCGATCGTGATACCTCCGATCAGCTTGCAGCCCTCACTGAGGAATACATTATCTCCCAGCTGCGGTGCGTCTGCACTTCCGTTGGTCGCACCCAAAGTAACACCGGTTTGGATGCGGCAGTTGGCGCCGATCTTACTCTTGGAGTTAATGATGATCGTTCCGATGTGGGCGATGGACAACCCAGGCCCAAACGCATTCAAGGGGATGGAGAAACCATACTTCACGCTTAAGGTGTGCAGCCTCCACTTAAGCAAAAGCCGCAACGGGTTCTTCCGCTTGCAATTGGTATAGTATTCAGCTTTCCGAAGCAGCCGCTGGTAGCGCCATATCTCTGCTCTTGAAAGCAACAGCGGCCGTTTACGGCGCTGCTTAAGCGCCACACGGTCACATTCCAGATAGTACAGGTAATCTGATTTGCTCCTGATCATAAGCATTCTCCTTTGTTTTCTTTCATCTGAAGCGGCTCGGTCTATCCTAACTGAGAATCTTGCTCCATGCTTCTATGTTCCCGTTTATGCAGAAGATTCATAAGATAATTCTTGAGCCAACAGAAGGTGGGATTTCTTGTTGCAATGGACGCCCCCACATATGCCACGATGCCTGCAAGCACCTGCACGATCAGCTTTACAAGGCTATGGATCGGCAGCATTCCCGCCAAGCATACCACGATCGCCATGACAACAGACAACAACACTGACGGCAGGTAATCCCGAAGCAGTTCTTTATAGCCATATCGCAGGTACTTTCTGCTCCATGTGGAGTACAATACCAAGCCTAAAAGCATGACAAAAACCTGACTAAGGGCAATCACGACCACGCTATTCATCAGAAAAACTGCCACCAACAAGCATACAATGGTCGCAAATGATGTGACGACCTCATGGATCAGATTCAGGCTGCTTCTGCCAATGGCCAGCAGACCTCTTTGCAGTATCGTACTGACACAACGCGTCATATACACAACACACATAATCTGCATAAAAGGCACACAGGGCAGCCATTTCTCCGTCAGGAACACCTCTACAAAGGTGTGGCTGACTGCTAGGAAGCCTACCATAAGCGGCGTCAGAATATAGCTGCTGATGCGAATGGCATTGCGCATCAGTTCTTTCAGTTTTTTGGTCTGTGTTTGGTTCTCGGACAGAACCGGGAACAGAACTGTCTCCGTTGCCGAAACGATGTCCGACATCAACAGAGCCGGGTATTTCTGCCCCTGGTTATAATAGGCCAGGTCTTCGCTGGAAAATTGTTTGCCTACCAGCAGCGTCCGGATATTGTCTCGTAGCGTATATACAAGCGTGGCACCCAAAACCTTGACACCGTAGTTCCAAAGTTCCTTTACACTTTTCCAGCACAGTTCCAGCTTTGGTTTCCAGTCAATGATAAAAAACAGTACCACGGTGTGGATCACGGCATTGGTCAGGTTCTGCGCCACCAATGCCCACACACCAAAGCCGGTTAGCGCCATAGTAACGCCCACTACAGAAGAAACCAGTGTTCCCCCAAGGGTCGATATAAAATTCTTGCGGAACATCATGTTCCTCTGTACATAGGCGACCTGCACGGAATTAAAGGCAGAGAATACAAATTTTAGTCCCATGACCCGGATCACCGGTGTCAGAATATCATCGGCATAAAACCGTGCCATCAGTGGTGCGAACAAAAACAATACACCGTAGACTGACACCGACAGTAACAGGCTGACCCAGCAGATGGAGTTAAAGTCCGTATCGGTAGCATCCTTTTTCTGTACCAGGGCATTGCCGAAGCCACCAATGACCAACGCATCGCCGATGGCGATAAACACGGTAACAATGGCAATAGTACCATAATGCTCCGGCGACAAGACCCGTGCCAGCACAATGGACACCAGCAAGGTGACCAGTTGGGGCAGGATCCGCTGGGCGAACGACCAGCCCAGGCCGGAAGCGATGGCCGCTGTTCCGTTTTTCTTTTGACCGTTTTCCATTACTTTATCACTTTCCGAATCAGGGTTTTGAAATTCTTCGGTACTACCTTGGAAACACCTTGTCTGAGCTTATCGACGCAGAAAAGGCGGCACAGCTGATTCTTTAAAATATCCCCGCCCAACGCTTTGTCTGCAGCAGGATCATACCGTCCGGTTTTCCGGTACTGCGCTAAAAACACATCCCTGTTTTTATGGGGTGCATAGGGCTTTTGCAGCTGGTGTTCGTAAGCAAATGCCTCCCCGGCAGGTCGCTGAGTGCCCTCCAGAAGCCCTTCTTTCTGCAGCTGCTCCAACAGCCGAGCACCTACATCTGGATACAATCACACAGGAAACCGATTCCTTGCTGCCTTCAAAAGGCGCAAGTCTTCCCAAACCGCTGAAGTCAGAGATAGTCAGATCACCCAGCCGCTCTGGCTTGGCGTAAAGACAGTGATAGCAGTTTTCCCGGTAGGACAGTGCCTTATGGTAACCCAACTGATATGCATCTGCCGCATGAACCGGAGCACAGTAAATCAGCTTCCCTTGCTGCCGTACGGTAAACATATAGTTTCCTGTCCCAAACTGGGGATCCCGGAAAGACATTTCATCTGCCTTTATGCCCTTCTTTTTCTCAACAGCCACAATATGCTGCTGCAAATACTCCGACGGGCAGACACCATGACAGATGATGTCGATCAAAATCAGATTTTCATACCTGCCGCCGATAAAGGCTAAAACCGCTGCGATCTGACAGGACAGTGCCGGCAGCACCACCGTTTCTCCGGCACCGAGCAACTGCCTAACCGACTGCAAAATAGGACTGATGTCGGTATATACATATTTGGAATTGCGGCATTTTTCAATATCTGCATAGTTTTGAATGGGGATATACTCAGCCCTTCCTTCCGGCAGACACTGCACACCAAAGCTCTTCCAACCATTTTGGAGGGCATACTGATAGATGGCCGTTGCAACACCTCCGGAGGCTGCATGTCTGCGCAGTTCCCCGTCTATATGCCATGCCGCGTATACCTTCCCCTTAGGAAATGTTTCCGGAGGCGTTAAAACAGGACAAGCCTTTACGCACCGTCCGCATTCCAAACAAGCATCCTCACAGATCGCCGGGTATCGGCACTGCTGCGAGTCCTTCTCCATGGAAATGCAACTTTTGGGGCAGGCCTGTACACAGGCGCCGCAACCGCTGCACAAGTCGCGGGGTGCCAGCGTGATTTTACTCATGTTCGCAACATCTCCGTCAGTACAGAAATGGACTCATTTCTAAATGCACACATTTTCTCTTCCACTGGGCCGTAGCAAATAAGCTGATACGTTTCGATGTCCATTTTGTTGGCACAGTTTTTTTCGACACCTAACCGCTGCGCCAAGGAAATGACTCGGTCGCTGTGAGTCCGGGTATAAAACACAAATTCCTTATGATAGTAAAGCGAGAATAGCATTCCATGGTAAGAAGCAGTGAATACGAATTTTGCATCCCGGATCAAGCCAAGGAATTCCTGCAGTGAAGTAGCCTTGTCACTGTGGACACCCTTCTGAGGCTTCACCGCATAATTGATATACCGCACACGCAAGCCGTGAGCTGCCGCATATTTTTTGGCATCCCGCAGACATTTTCCATGATCGTCCTGGAAATAGACCAGTACATAATCATCCTTGTAGTGTTTGGGCTGCACTACCGCATCCCACTGTTGTGCAGTCAGCAGCATGGTTGGGTCACAGACCCACTGCGCTGTCTTTCCCGTCAGAGCATAGACCCAATCCGCTGCTGCCTGCTCCCGGACCGCGATCTGCTGAAAATCGAACAACAGTTGTTTGATCCTGTAGTCTGCCTGCGCTGTGTCATGGTTTCCTACAGAGGAAGAAAACGCATACTTTTTCTCCGGTAGCTCGACAAAATCCAAAAAGTAATTGTAGTCTTTTTCCGTGATATCTATGCCCCAGACAATGTCGCTGCCCACAATGAATTTTTCATAGACATCATTGGTGTGCACAATGGTCTGAGGTGTATAGGCAGAGCTCAGCTTTGCATGCTTCTCAAGGAAAGCCATCAGATTCCTGCCTCTTTTATGTGTGATGGGCTGATACAACATACGGCGTAGAACGCCCTTTGGAGTCAGATCCCATTTTTTTGTAAGGCCCTCCCGAACTTCAATAGCAGGGCACCGATAATCGATCAGCTCACAGTCATAACCAAGATCAGCAATCGCTTTATACAGTCCATAGGCCTGCAGACAGGAGCCAAAATTTGATGTTCTATGAAAGGTGAGAATGCCGTATTTGTTCATCGTTTCCTCCCGGAGCATATTACAGCCACTTCTGTAAGTAATCTTTTTTATTCCGCATGTAAGCCTCTTTATCATAAGGCTGCATATTTACTTTGCTTTTTTTCGCATATTCTTCGGTAGACATGATGACACGAGCAGGCACACCTGCCACAACAGAGCCGTCCGGCACATCCTTAGTCACCACGCTGCCTGCACCGATGACACATCGCTTGCCGATGGTCACACCGGGCATAATTACGCTGTTACAGCCAATAAAGGTACGTTCCCCCACATGGATTCTGCCGTATTTGATTACATCTGCGTATTCCGGCTGATTCCGAAATGCCCAAGTACCGCCATCATGGTTTACAAAGGTCACATTGGAGGAAATCCGAACATCGTCTTCCAGAGTGATCAGGTAAGGTTCCGAGCCGAAGTTTACGCCGCCCATAACGGAAATGCCCTTGCCGATTCTCATTCCGTCATTGACTGCAGTCTTTAGATCTCCTTGAACTCGTTGCTTCAAAATGCGCAGTATGGCTGCAATCCGCCCGAAGTGTCTCTGTATTAGATACAGCGTCCCCCCCCCCCGCGGACATTTTTGCGCATATTCGCTTTCATTTATGTTCACGCTCCTCTGTTTGCAAAATTCTTGCAGGGTCTTACCGCAATAGCCAAGTTCTGTCACATAGGCAAAATATTCGTCCATTACCCGGTACAATACTTCCACTTCTTCCGCGGCTTTAAAGTAAATACTGCCACCGGGCATCAGTTCGGAAGAGTGGATCATGAATTCCAAGTAATCTCCATTGCCCTCATCGATCACCCGCCGGGTCAGCGCTTTCATAGGCTCGGCGCTGTGGCGGATGGGGCGCAGCCAGTACTCCTCACCTTTGAGCAGGGTGCGCAATCTGTGTTTCAGGCTGCCACTGCTACATTGACGCATCAGCCGGGTGGTCATGGGTACTTCCAGTATGTCAGGGTGGATCTTGTAAACACCTTTGGGCGCTTTCCGGTAATCGTTACCGCAATTTTGAGAACACCCGGCGAGCCTGGAAAGATCCAGCTCCGGGGACACGGAACAATCGACCTGGATGCCATGCCGTGCCAGGCTGTCAAAATAGTGATCGTTAGTTGCCCATCTGCCGGAACGGTGAGACAGGATCGGCATTTCATACCGGTCCTGCAGCAGACTCATCATAGTTGCTACCTTTTGATCTATGATCTCCGGTGGGTATTCTGTAATGTAAGGATTGCCGCCAAAACGGTCTTCCAAAATATGCTCCGGCGGTGTGTTCCAGGCATGCAGGTGCATGCCAATCTCGCATTTACCCTCCCGGACCTTTTGCGTAGAATAGGCTACCCACCGATCATCCAACGCCATTTCATAGTTAGTGAGATACACCGGTTTAAAACCATACTCCTCGCACAGCTGCTGAAAGCGAGGAATATAGTTTGCATTCTCTGTAGTGATCTCTCTACCGGGTTTCCAATCCCAAAGATTGTCTCCCTCCGTGTCCACGGTTATGATGAATTTTTTCATTAGACTGTCCTCCCGCCCGCAGGGCATAGATGCCGATAACATAGGGCAGCATCAGCATATCGGGATTCAAAAACTGGATTGTTTGTACAAAGGTCACTATGCCGAGCAGTGGTAACCAATAGGTCATCGAGCATTTTCTGCCCTGGCGTGCCTTCAGCACCGGTGCGATCAGAGCTGTCAAATATATAACAAACCCAATCATACCGCAGAAGACCAAAATCTGCTGGGTTCCGTTGTGCATACTGTATGTTATAAAGCTGTTCTGTTGCACAATTACATTGCCTTGGGAAACACCGGTGCCCAACAGCATCACCCGAATATCGGATGCCCAGAATCTCATATGTTCTACAAAGATCTCTGTGCGACCATTGCCTGTTTCAATATTATCCTCACTCAGTCGGATGATAAAAGCCTCTAAAAGTTCTGGGGTGTTGTTCAGCCAAATGCTTCCCACAATAATCAGCAAAGCTATCAATAAAGCTAGTGACACAAACTGTTTCAAAGAAGATAGCTTGCTCAAAAAGTATATGATAACGCAAAATACGGTGAGCAGTAACCACGACCGGGACACAGTCAAAAAACCTGCAACAATCATAAATGCAATTACGGCAATATAACCAACTCGATGCAAACCTTTGGCATGTTCAGCGCACAAAATGCCACAAGCAATACCTGTTAGGCTATAATACGCCATGGAATTGGCATTGAGGATCAAACTCATGCCCTCAACTTCTTCTTGCTGAGTCTTGCCAAATCGGAAACGTCCTTGCGCGAACAAAGCCAGCCAATTACTGGGTGCTGTCTGTAGTCCGGCTGCGATAATCACACCACAGAGCAAACACACACCGGCAAGGTACAATCGCACTGCCCGTAAATAGTCCAGTTCTCGGTCATCGTGGATGAGAAACAGCATCACACCGGCAAAGGAGATATACTTCACCATCAGCGGAATATCCAGTACAGGATACCAAAGGGTGGCGATCAATTCCATCAGTGTGATTCCTATGAGCAAACCCATTTGCCAGAAATTGACCCGCTTACGCTTTGCCATCATCAAGATCAGAATACTGGGCATAATATAGGTTCCCGGCAAGCCGCAGACCAATGGCAATGTAAAACAAGTCATATAAACAACCGTTTCATAGGTTGCCAGTGCCATACAAGCCTGAATATATATCAGATAGATAAATTTTGAAAGTCCTATGCCCATTAGGTCACGCATAACCAGCAGGATCGCTAGTCCAACCGCATAGATCAAGGGTAAAACGCTATGTTTTTTCATGCTATTCTTCCTTACTTATACTGCATTTGCCGGTATATGGATTCGTATGCCTGCGCCATCCCTAGAGAGGAGTAGTTCTGTACTATTCCTTTAGAAGCACGGCACATAGCATCTCGCTGCTCGGGTGTTTGGGCGTATATCTGCTCAATGGCGCGGTATAGTGCTTCTTCGTCATTATCAAGAACCAAAATACCGTTGTCCTTCACTACATCTGCAAGTCCGCCCACATGAGTGGATACCACCGGCAACCCTGCTGCCATAGCCTCCAGCACAGAAAGCGGCATCGCCTCCCGGTGGGAGCACTGAACATACAAATCGCTAACGGCATAATAATCTTCCGTGTTTGCCACATTCCCGGTAAAGATCACTGTCTCTCCAAGGTCCAGCTGCATCACCTGTTTTACAAGTAGCTGGTGGGTTGGTCCATCGCCTAACAACAGCAACTTTGTTTTAGGATATTGTGCGTGAAGGCGGGCAAAACACCGGATCAGCGCCGCCTGATTTTTGTTTTTGTCGTGGCGTGCCACATTGATCAATGAAAAACCGTCATGCGCTTTACTGGTGAAGCGGTCCAAGTTAATACCGTTATTGACGCAAGCAAGTTGCTCTCCAGTAATCCCAAAATAAGATCGCAGAAGACCTTCATTTTCTTTAGAAACCGCTACTAGTTTTGTCTTTCCGGTTATTAATGCCATTCTGACCAGCTTCTCAGCCTTGGGTCTGAATGCCTTCTCCGGCTTAGTGTGTGCTGTAATCACCAATGGTTTTCTAAATAGAATTGACCAAATAGCGCCAAATCCAGCCCCTCCCAAATGCGCATGAAGTACATCTGGTCGAAGCTGACGCAACGCCTTAAGGACACACCACACCGTCCCCGGCGTAATAGTTCCGCCCTTATTCAGCCAGGTAACTGGGCATATTTTTTCTACACACTGCTCCAACGCTGTATTCATTTTAAAACCGTAGCATAGTACCTGTACATCAAAACGGGTCTTGTCAATGCACCGGGCAAGCTCATAGACCATATGCTCCGCTCCGCCTTCGCTAAACGAGCCCAGCAACAGCGTCAATCTCGTTTTATCCATGTCCGTCTCCTGTAAATATTTTCCTCAGTTTTACTTCTCTATGATTTTTCGATATATTGGTTCCATTGCTTAAAAATTCCCTCAGACACATTGGGCATACCCCCCATAGTCAGAAAGCAGAGCAAAAAACGCCTGCCTGTCCTAGAATATCGGGCACATCCGCTGTTTTTCCATTTTTTCTTTTCTCTGTTTACATTGTTACCTTTAAGGGATATGGTCCACGATCTCGCGGATGTAATCTTCCCAAAGTGTAACAATTTTTTCCGCGCAAAAGTTTGCTGCCTTTTCCCTTGCTTTTCTTCCCCGGGCAGCTGCAGCTTCCGGATCTGCAAGACTTTCACCAATGGCATTCGCCAATGCGTCAATATCACTGCATGGGACGATCACGCCATCTACATCGTCTTCAATCAGCGCACGGATACAGAAGCTTTGCGCCAATTACCTTTGCCTTCTTTTTAATAAAACACTTTGGGTCTGTGCGCACAGAGATCAAATTTTTTGTTTTCAGAAACTGCGTGGCCAGGAGCGCACGGAAATTTGCCTCTTCCTTAAAGGAGATTACAATATCTGCCCGACTCTGCTTGCAGAGTTTGCGTAACTTAAAAATGCGATCAATTGTCCTGGATGTTCGCTGCTTTCGGGTAACACCATTGAATGTGCCGCCCAAAGCTATTCGCTTGACGCCCACACCCAAGGGGAAGTCATCGTCGGAAGCATAGTCCGTCACGACCTGTACCTGATGTCCGCGCCGGGCAAGCTCGCTTGCAAGAACAGATATGACCTGTTCTGAACCACCGCCGTAAAGCTTACTTAGATAGCAAATAATCGTCATTGCTTTACTCCTTCGGTTCACTTGTCTGCACATGATGTAACAAACTGCCTCCACTGGCAGAATATCTCCTGGGGCATGTATTGCTTGGCGCTTTCCCGGGCGGCGGCTCCCATTTTTTCCGCAGCTTCCGGGTCAGAAAGCAACTGATCCATAGCCGCAGCCAAGGCTGCCTCATCGCCCACGGGCACCAGCAAACCGTTTTCCCCCGGTTGGATCAACGCCCGGGGACCGCCGCAGGGGCAATCGGTGGAAATGCTGGGCACGCCTGCGGCCAATGCTTCCATCAGCGCATTGGGCATACCCTCATAGTCAGAGGACAAAACAAATATTCCAGCTTTTGCAAGAACGCCGGGCACATCTGCTGTTTTGCCTATCAGGTGCACGCGGCTTTCCAGACCCAGCTTCCGGATCTGCTGCTGCAACATTTCTCTGCAGTCTCCCTCCCCGTAGATCAGAAAATCCTGTTCAGGATGCTTGTCTGCGATCCGGGCAAAGGCGCGGATCAGCAACAGATGGTTTTTCTGCTTATTGAGTCGACCAACGGTTACCACATTCCGCGCAGCACAGCGCTGCACCTGAAAAAATGGTTCCGCCACTTCGTTCTTAATGACCTTCGACTTCTTCTGTAGCCGTTTGGGAAACCAGGCTTTGGCATCTTCCGTTTGGAACACGCAGCCATCTGCCATCGGCAGGAGTACCTTGCCCACAAGGCGGCCAACCTTTCCGGCATATTCACGGTTGGGGTCATTGCGCACAGAAACGATCGTCTTGACCGGAAGCCCACGGCTGGCGAGGATTGCCCGGAAGTTAGGCTCTTGCATAAAAGAAATCAGCACATCCGGTCTTTCCTGCTTGCATATCTGACGCAACTTTCGTATTCTGCTGAGGTTTCGCATCAGCCGATTCTGCTGCACTTCCTGCTGCTCCATAGATATACGGCACACTGCTGGGCTCAGCGGATACTCCCATTCATCAGTAAAAGAGGTCAACAGGATCACCCGGTACCCCTCATTGGCAAATTTCTCTGCCAGGTTCACCATCACCCGTTCCGCACCGCCACCGTTGATCGCATTAATATATAACAACAGAGTCTTCTGTTGCATATTATTTCTCCTTAAATTTTACCCTTTTTACCAATTCAGAAAGAATTTTTCCAAACGGGCTGGTGGCATAGATCACTGTGTATATATCCTTTATCTCTCCGCCAAAAGCTTTCTTGAATTCAGATATGGATTTGAGCTGCTCTTCTTCCGAGTAACCGCCCCAATCGTAAGTGGTATACCCCAAGCGCTTAAAATACAGCATATCTTCGTAATGCAGATAGCGATTCAAGCGCCCAATGGCATTCCTGTCGTCACCTGTAACCGCTTCCCGGAATGAGGAGATCGAATGCAACAACCGGGCGGTGCCATTGCCGATAATGTACACATGGTAAGCACATTCCCGGCCATCCTGCAAATACCCCACCGTTACGGCCAGCATATTTGCTTTTGCCGCAGCAAGCATTGTGGGATATTCCTTTTTACTCTTCTTGCCCTTTTCTGCGAACATCTGGGCATGTGCAGTATCAATCCGCACCAGGATTTCTTTTTTCTCAAGCAAGGCAGTGCTGGTCAAAAATTCCGCATAGCAGCCCTCTTTGGCAGCACGCTTAATTTCATATTTGGTGTTTTTCTTGAAACGGCTCATCAATTCCTCTTCCGTTTCCTGCAAATCATTCACCAGCGTCAAACGGTCTGACCGCACCATCATGTTCTGTCCATTGGTCGGAACTATAGGCATATCATGGTATTGCGCAAAATCCGCACCGGGCTCCTGCTCCAGTGCGCGGTCTTCCTCAAACCAAAAGTCCTTTATGCGCAATCCGCGAATTCGTTTATAATACATAATATAACTCCCAACAACTAGCTTAACTTATATCAGTGGAGCAGATAATATATTTTCTGCAGCAGGCGATCCAACAAGCTCCGCTTTCTGCCCACCGGCAGACAGCTTTCAAAGGAAACGAACAGTCCGGCGTTTTTATTCAGGAAATCTTCCAGCTTTGCGAAGCCGGCATCGTTGAGGGTGTTAGGATGGTAACAGAAGGTCACCACCGGGAAAGGCAGATCCCTCACACTGCCGGACTGCTGGGGCACAAAGGTAAAGTCCCCGGACCGGTAAGGCTTTAAGGCCACTGTGTCGCTGATGATTCGAATATTGCTCTCCGATTTCAGCGCCGCCAACGTATTTTCATCGAAGGTGTGGCTGGGGGCAAAGAAGATTTCCGGCTCGATGCCGTGTTCCCGGAAGATTGCAACGCCCTTGCGGATCTTCTCCAGCTGGGTTTCCAAGGGCTCTCCGGCAAACTCCGACCGGGGATTCACCGGATTGATGCCGCCGCAGGCCGTGCTGTACACATGGTTATAGCCGTGCATTGCCACAGACCAGCCTTTTTTCTGCCATGTCGCCACACGATCCCAAAAAGCGGTATCCTCGGGGTATTCCGCCATAGCCGGGTCCTCACAGCAGGGAATTACACCGACCAGGGGTTTGACTCCGTAACGATCCAGCAGTGCTTCCACCGCGTCCCACCTGGCAATATCTCTTTTCTCACACGCGTCGTCCAGACGCATAATGAACTTCCCCATTGCAATCTCCTGTCTATAATTTCAAATACTTAAATAAAACTCCTGCAGATTTTGTGCCACCCGGCTGCTATCAAAGCACGCCAATGCCTCTGACTGCGCAGGGCTGACTGGATGCCTTGATCTGAGCCCATACTGCAGTGCTTCTTCAGCCCATTGTTCCGTATTTTTTTCCAAGGTTTCATATTTTACAAGGTCCGTCAGCTCTACATTTCTTGTAATCGTATCAGATATCAGACACGGTAACCCGCTGGCCTGTGCTTCTACCACACCCACCGGTAATCCCTCCCAACGGGAGGGAAATAAAAACAAGTCCATCGCCTGATAGTATGGGGCAGGATCTATTTGCGCACCGGCAAAGAGCACCTCATCCGCAATACCAAGCTCCTGGCAAAGCGCTTGCGTAGGTTCCAGTAAATCTCCATCACCAACCAAAAGTAACCTCGCATTAGAATGCCGCTTCAAAATCTGTGCAAAGACCCGGACTAAAAATTCGTGATTCTTCGCTTTGTGGAATCTGCCAATGTGACCGATCACAAAAGTGTCCTTCGCAATATGCAATTCTCTTCGGACGGCCTTCCGGATTTCCTCAGAAAAAGCAAACCGCTGACAGTCCACGCAATTAGGCACCATACGGTAATTGGGCTGGTGGGTAGTTTTTTCGCCGTAAAGCCATTTTCCTGCAATATCCGAGCAGGAAAACAGATAATCCGCAATGTGACGGATCGGCAGCTGCAAAACTGCCTTTATCAGTGCAGGAAAACCTTTACCGTTGGAGGTGCTGTGGCTATGGGCAATGGCGATCCTGCCGTACTTTTTTACCACCGGCATATAGATCGATGCGCAGCTGCGCACATGGCCGTGAACGATATGATACTGGGGATTTTCCTTCAAAAAATTGTCCCACCATCGACAAAATGCAAAATGATTCACACCGCTATAGCGGGGGCACACAAAAATCCGTCCGCCCAACCGTTCGATCTCATCATAGTTACCTTTTCGTTCTTCCGGGAAGGTAACAAAATCAAACTGCACCTTTGTGCGGTCGAGCTTGCGGTACACTTCCATAACAAAGGATTGAGACCCTCCTACATGAAGAGAGCCTATGTAGTGCAGTATTCTTACCACATCATCACCCTTTTCTGTGTTGCTTTATTTGCTAAGTTCCTTCATATAGGCATCTACCACCAAGCGGCGGTCAAATTCTTTTTCTACCTTGGCACGGGCGGCAAGACCCATCTGCCGGCGCTCTTCCCAGGAAAGCGCCAGGAATTTCTCCACTGCGTCTAACACAGCCTGCTCGTCTTTGATTGGAACGATATAGCCGGTAATGCCGTCATCCACGGTCTCCCGGCAGCCGCTGCGGTCTGCAGCAATGGCAGGTCTGCCACTGGCTGCTGCCTCCAGAAGCACATTGCTCATTCCCTCCGGGTAGTAAGACGGATACAAGAAGCAGCTGCACTTTTCATAAAAAGGATTCATATCCTTCTGTACGCCGTGATAGGTAATAATGCCTGATGCCTGCGCTTCCTGCAAAACTTGCAGATAATGGGGATCATCGCACATGCCGCAGACATCAAACAAAACATTCTCACTGTGGAATTTCCGGGCTGCCGCCAAAAACTGGTCGACGCCCTTTTCCTGCATCACTCTGGCAGTAAAAAGGAAACGGATCTCGTCTCCTGCAGGATACTCCCGCAATGGACGCGTCTGCAGATTCACACCAGAACCGGGCAACAGGCTAACGCGAGATTTTGGGGAAAGCATTTTTCGATCCTCAAAAAACTGCTGATTTTCCCGGTTTTGGAAAAATACACATTCTGCGCCGGCGATTCCCATTTTATACAGCCGTGTCGTCAGCTGCTGCATAAGGCCGGGATTCTCCACCGGTGTGCCCAAGCCGGTAATGTTAGGCATATAGCGGATCCCTAACATACGGCAAGCGAGGCCGCCGTAGACATTGGGCTTGATATTGTAGCTCAATACCACATCCGGCTTTTCTTTGCGCAAAATATTGCGATAGGTTTGCAGCAATTTCAAATCGCTGACCGGATTTGTCCCGTGCCGACCCGCATCTACACCAATCAGGCTGCAGCCCATGGCCTTCAGCTCGTCCTGAAACAGCAGAAGCTGGCTGACAACGGTTACATCGCTGCCCTCTTTCAGCAATCTTTGAATAATCTCCCGGCGGAGGTTATAGACATAAGTTGTATCATTGGCTAAAATAATGACCTTTTGCAATCTCACGGACCTCCGCTTCTGTTAATTACACATTTTGCAGTTCTTTTTCTGTTTCCTCTGCTACGGCAGCCGTGGTCTGACCCTCGGCGATACCGTCGGTGCTCTCAGGGAGGAAAACGATCTTGACTGTAGCAAAAACGATCCGCAGGTCCTCAAGGAAGCTGGGCTTTGCGATGTACATCAGATCCATCTGCAGTTTATCGTAAGGGGTAGTGTTGTACTTGCCGTAAACCTGAGCATAACCGGTCAGGCCAGCCTTGGTCTGCAAACGCAGACGGAACTCCGGCAAGGTCTCTTCATACTGCGCTGCGATCTCCGACCGTTCCGGACGAGGACCTACAACACTCATGCTGCCCCCCAGAATGTTTAACAACTGAGGCAACTCATCCACACGGACCTTACGGATGATCCGCCCAACAGGTGTGATGCGGTCATCCTTATCACCGGTGGATAGGCGGGCAACGCCATCCTTCTCTGCGTCCACTCGCATAGAGCGGAACTTCAGCACCTTAAACACTTTACCGTCTTTTGTCAAACGGTTCTGCTTATAGAACACCGGACCGCCGTCTGTTGCTTTAATGGCGATCGCAGTAATAATCATCAACGGGCTCAACACCAAAAGCGCCACTGCGCTCACCACGATGTCAAACAGTCGCTTGAAAAACAGATATTCCGGATCCGGGTTCCAACGGTCCACTCGAAGCATGGGCAAATGGAACATGTGCATCCGTTTTGCACCGCTCATGATCAGGTCTCCTATTCTAGGAAGTACATAAGCACAAACATCTTTATCCACGCAGTATTTCAAAAGCACGTTGCGTTCATGGCTTTGAACACCGCAAACAAATACCGTCTCAAAATCAGCCAGCATGTCCGGATTGGCTATGCAGGATTCAATATCAACCGTCAGTTCTACATTAATTTTTTCTCTAAACCGTACTCCTGTAACAAAGATTCCACATGATACCGACGATCATAGACCACCGCTGTTTTAGACGGTACAAAGCTTCGGAAATACCATTTGTGGGCCAGCAGACACCACAGACTCACCAATACCAGCTGCACTGCCAAGGTTGCAACACACGGCAGTAAATTGGGGAAATTGTGATTAAGTAGCCAGATCACAACAAAAATCAAGCAATCGGAAATCAGTACCGACAGACACTGGCTGTAAACCATCTCGGAAATTCGGTTTAATGATACTAGAAAGGCATCATAGATTCTGGCGAAGATCACATACAGAGCCAAGTACAGCCCAATAACGACCCAGTTTCCCCGGTAAATCGTGTCCGCAAAATAGCTGTACCACATCACACCGAAGGGTACCACCGCAAAAAGTACCGGCAACAGTTTCACAAGCCGCAGACCAAGATCGTGTTTTAAGTTTTTCATACCACACCTCGTTATGTATATCTACGCGCTCTTAAAAAACACTTATAAGTGACAGAGCCCGCTAAAATCAGCCGTTTTTGTAAAAAACCGACATCTATCCATTATCACCCTATGATTATACCTCTTTTTCTCTCAAAAAGCAACCTATTTTTCCTATTCAAAATATACAAAACTCTCCAAAAAACACAGTTTTTTGGAGAGTTTTTCTTATTTTATCAAATTTTCGACAAAATAGATAATTACAAGGTGCGCAGGGTAGTAAATATAGAAAAAATATTTTAGTTTCCGCTTGCCCCGTTTGCCGTTATAACATGCCAGAAGCGGCAGCGCCGCAAGGGCAAACCACTGGCCTGTACCAATGCTCCAACCCATTGCCAGCAGGACCAACGCAGCGGCTGCCAGTTTCTCCTTTTCCGTTCTGCCGCAGTAAATGCACACAGGCAGGATCACGCCCAAAAAGCCATAATCCACCGCAAAATCCGTTCCCGGCAGCAACACAGGAAGAACATCCGTCACAAACAGTACTGACAAAACTCCGGCAACAGACAGCAGCCACCGGAATATGCCGCCTTTTTCCCTTGCCTCTTTCACCAAGCGAATCAGCAGGATGGACATGGAAAATGTCACCAAGATACACTGATACAGCGATCCCATCGCCACATAGTACACAGCTTGATACAGCGCGGCAAAGCCGGCGATCATGCCTAAGTATTTTGCATAATTGTGAGTATACCGGCAGCCCTCTGCGATCATCCACGCGTAAATGGGAAATGCCAGCCTGCCGATGAGCCGCAGGAACGGATACTGGGGCAGCAGCATCAGACCGATATGGTCCAGCGTCATCGTTACTACAGCGATCAGCTTCAGCTGATTGCCGGTCAAGCCGTTCTTCATCATACTTCTTCCGCGTTCCTCGCAAAGGTGTAGCCTCTTCCGTTTACATTCTTTACATCGGTGGTAACGATAAAGGCTTTGGGGTCAACCTGCAGTGCCGCGTTGCGTACTGCAGGATATTTTTTCGCATAAGTAATGCAGAATACCGCTTTCTGCTTCTCCGCTGTGTAGCCGGTTTCGATGTTGAGCATGGTAGCGCCGCTGTCCAGCTTTTCCAAAATCTCCCTGCGGATCTTCTCATACTCCGGAGAAATGATGATGACCTGTACCTTCCGCTCGCCGGTTATGATCGTTCGGTTCACCACCGCAGAGATCAAAAATACGATCAAAATGCTGTGGAGAATGCCTTCCAGCCCCGTCACAAGCACCTGCAGAAGTACGATTGCCGTATCGAACACCATCATAGATGTGCCCACCGGAATTCCTTTGTATTTTTGCAGAATGCAGGGCGGAATATCCATGCCGCCGGTAGAGCCGCCCTCCCGGACAACAATGCCGATGCCCACACCTGCAAAAACGCCGGCAAACAGCGCGCAGGTCAGCGCATCCGCTTCAAACAAGCTGCCCACCGGCAGCCATTCAAACACTGCCACAAATGCCGGAAAAACAACCGTAGAAAGCAGCGACGCCATTGCAAAGCCCTTTCCCATGAATATCCAGCCGAGAAAGAACAGCGCTGCATTGATGATCGCTGACCACACAGACAGCGGAACCGCCGGCATAAAGTGGTGCAGTGCCAACGCGATACCCGTTCCGCCGCCCAGCATAAATCCGCAGGGAACAACAAAGGCGCATACCGCAAAGGCAAGCAGCGCATTGCCAAAAACGATACTGCCGATGGTCTTTATCTGTTTTCTCATAATCGCCTCCAAAATGACCCGTTCTGTTTTTATTATTTTACCGATTTGTCCCCCATTCGTCAACCGCTTGTCTTTCTACTTGTATTTTTTTCAGTTTGGAGTTACAATAGAGCTAATGGGTCAACCATGTACATAGAACAGAATCGAGTTTTTTGTTATGAACCGTTTACCTGAACTTTGCCGGAATTGCCCGGCCATAAACAGAATAAATCTTTTTCTCGCTTCTCCGCCCTACATCATCAGCGTAATTCTGCTGACGGCAGCATCCAATTTCTTTGGTTTAGAGCTTGTGGCATACAGCATTTTCGCCTTGGTGGCTGTTTATACCTGCCTGCTTGGCAAGGATCTGCTCCCACTGATGCCCCTGTTTATCTGCTGTTATCTTGCGCCCTCCGCGGCTAATAACCCCGGACGCAACGAAACTTCTGTCTTCTCCGGTGCAAGTGGTATCTACCTTGTCTGTCTTGCCGTTGTGATCGTCTTATCGCTGACCCTGCGGATCATAAAGCAGCGGCAACAATTCTTCTGCGTCAGACCGAAACTGCTCAGCGGTATGCTGATCCTTGCCGGAGCGTATCTGCTGTCCGGCATCGGCAGCGCCGCCTACCCCGGCTCCATTACCAAAAATCTTCTGTTTGCATTGGTGCAGAGCGGCGCTATCCTTTTGCCCTACTGGCTTTTCTGCTGCGGTGTGGATTGGGAAAATGTCCGCAGGGATTATTTTGCCTGGCTGGGCTTTACCGCCGGCGGTCTTTTAATGTGTCAGGTCCTTTGGATCTACTGCGCCGGTACTGTGGTGGTAGACGGCATTATTCAGCGCCGCCACATCTATACCGGTTGGGGTATGTACAATAACATCGGCGGTATGCTCGCCATGATGATCCCCTTTGCATTTTGCCTTGCTACCAAATACCGCAAGGGTTGGATCGGTACCGTGGCAGGCTCTGCCTACCTCATTTGTCTGTTTCTTACCTGCTCCAGAAATTCCATTATCATCGGTTCTTTGGTATTCTGTGTCTGCGTATTTCTCATGCTGCACTATGCCCGTAACCGCAGACATAACTTTATTGCGCTGGTCACCGTCTCTGTGGTAATAATGCTGTCTCTTCTTTTGTTCCGCCAGCCCTTACTGCGACTGTTCAGTGACCTTTTAAGCAAAGGCCTAGACCCCTCTTCCCGTGACGACATTTATGTGGAGGGCTTTAAGCTGTTCTCCCAAGCGCCAATCTTTGGCAGTTCCTTCTTCTCCCCCGGATATCAGCCCTGGGCATGGTCCACCTCGGAAGCCTTTGCAGGCTTTATCCCACCTCGCTGGCACAATACCGTGATCCAGCTTTTGGCAAGCTGCGGTGTGGTCGGTCTGGGTGCCTATGTGTTCCACAGAGTGCAGACCGTAAAGCTGTTTTTACAGCGCAAAACAAAGGAAAACACATTCATCGCCTGTTCTCTTGCGGTGCTGCTGTTATCCAGTCTTTTTGACTGTCATTTCTTCAACATCGGTCCTGCGCTGTTTTATTCCATGGCGCTTGCCTTTGCGGAAAACCGTCCCAACGGTCTTGCTGCCCGGATAAAATGACCATGAATAAATAAGCCATGTTCTTTTAACAGAACATGGCTTATTTTTATACGAACCGCTGGGCGTAAGCGCATCTTCGGCACAGTTCCTCAGAAGCCACGCGACACTGAAACCCTTTGCGTATGGCTTCTGCCCGATCAGAATGCAGAATACTCTCAAGATCCTGACAAAAAACATTTCCAAGATCTATAACTCCTTCACTGTCCAGACAGCAGGGAACCACCGTGCCGTCACAGAGGATGCCAAAATGATCTCCCATGCCGTAGCAGTACACTTTTTCCCCTTGCACCGGCGCATCCTTATCCGGCCAAACAAAGCGGTCGCCCCATTCCAGATAAAGACGCTCCCGGATCCGGAATCCCCGGGAATTCTCAGTCCACGGCTCTGAAAATCTTCGCTGAAGGAAAGCCACAATCGCATCATTTCTGCCGCCGTCACAGCCCTTGTTCCAAAGCCGGAGGGAAATCAGAACGCCTGCCTTCACCGCTGATTCGGCAAAATCCGCCACCTCGGTCAAATAGCGTATAAAGGATGCATCCTCGCCATCCTCAAAGCTGTGCAAAGAAATGCTCACCTTATGAGCCCCGGCATTCAGGATCTGCCCTGCGCGTTTTTTCAGCAGCGTGCCGTTGGTGGTCAGCACCGAGCGAAAGCCTTTTTCTGCAGCCATTTCCATAAACCGGGGCAACAGCGGATGGGTCAGAGGCTCACCCATCAGATGATAGTAAACATATTCTGTTTTCCCGGTCAATTGCTCCAAAATCCTGTCAAATTCCTTTACAGTCATCTGCCGGGGTGTCCGGCTGTGCCCATGACAAAAGGAACAGCGCATATTGCAAATATTGGTGATCTCCACATATGCTCTTGAATACATACTGTTCCCCCCTTTTTATGAGCATACCACATACAAACCGAAAAAACAACAATCTGTTTTTTAATTAATTTTAAATAAAATAATAGACAAATAAAAAAAATGGTTGTATAATAATTTCCTAAACAGACTCTTATTCAAAACTGGAGAGTGATTTGTAAATGAAACTGATTATCAAAAACGATTACAACGAGATGTCCGCATGGGCAGCACAGCACATTGCCGACGCCATCAATAATCACAAGGAAAACCGTCCCTTCGTATTGGGACTCCCCACCGGTTCTTCTCCTCTGGGCGTCTATAAGCGGCTCATTGAGATGAACAAAGCCGGTAAGGTGACCTTCAAGAATGTGGTGACCTTCAACATGGACGAATATGTGGGTCTTCCCAGAGAGCATGACCAGAGCTACTGGTATTTCATGCACGATAACTTCTTCGATCACATCGATATTACTGCTGAGAATGTGAACATTCTCAACGGCATGGCAGAGGATCTGGAAGCAGAATGCCTTCGCTATGAAGAGAAGATCGCCTCCTACGGCGGTATTGATCTGTTCCTGGGCGGCAGCGGTGTTGACGGCCACATTGCGTTTAATGAGCCCTTCACCTCTCTGTCCTCCCGTACCGGCGTCCGTGCCCTGACCGAGGATACTCTGATCGTCAACTCCCGTTTCTTTGGCGGTGACCCCAACAAAGTGCCTAAGACCGCCCTGTCCGTCGGCGTTGGCACTGTCTGCGATTCCAAGCAGGTCTTGCTGGTCATCAGCGGCCACAACAAAGCCCGTGCTCTGCGCCACTGTGTGGAAGGCGGCGTTGACCATGCCTGGACCATCAGCGCTCTGCAGCTGCATCCCGACGGCATTATCGCCTGCGATGAAGCCGCCTGCGGCGAGCTGAAAGTTGATACATACAAGTACTTTAAAGAGATCTACAAGAACGAAAAGTAAACAAAATCAACGCCCTCTGAGTTTAAGTGCTCAGAGGGCGGTTTTTTTGATTGATTACTCCAGGATCATCATGCCGAAATCGCAGGAGCGGTGAAAATCCGGTGTGGGATGCACAACGGGATTCCAGGACAGATAGTGGGGGCTGGGGGTCAGATCGCCGCACTTATAGCAGTTGGCGCGAATGACCGTGCCGGATCTCAGCTCATAGCCGGGAAACAACGCTCTTAAAAAGGTCAGAGGAATCCGGTAGGAAACCTCCCAGCCGTCAGCGGTCCGGGCAGCTTTCTTTTGGAACAGTTCCTCTTCATTCATGGGTGCAAGCCGCACATTGTCACCCCGGCAGCTGCCCAAGCCGATAAAGGTACGGCAGTTGGGATTGATCTCAAAATTGAGATAACGGTCGTCATCGGGGTCAGGACCAAAGAAGAATTCCATGCAACTGTCCTCGCAGATCATGCTCAAAGGTGCATCGTATTCCGCGCGGATCTCGGGCTCAACCGCCTGCATATGTACATACAGCGCATCCTGATCATAGCAGATCTGCGCCATCATCTGGATCTGCTCGGAAGGAATCCACAAATGCTGATCCACCTCCAAGGCAGGAACAACATTCCAGTCAGGCGCTCCTGTAATGCGTGTAATCGTATAAGTTCTCATAAGCTTCCCCTTCCCGGTCCACAGGACCGATCATTTGAAGTGTTTTTATATCTTTAATATTATCAATCTGCTCCATAATTGTCAAGAAACAAAGGGGTGTGTACTCCTGTAAACCATTTGCTTTTTTACTATCTGTATGGTATAGTGAAAACATAAAAAGGAAGGGGGATCCATATGATTCTTGACAACGGTTTGCCTATTGCAGATCTGTATATTGCCCCCATTCCCGATGCGCCCTTGGGTAAAGTCTTTCATCCTGCCCGGCAGGCGCTGCTCGATGCCACAGTCAACGAGACCATGCGGCGGCAGCGCTATTATGTGTGGAAGCTGCTGGAATATGCGTTACGCAATTCCTTCGGTCTACAGCCGGAAACGATCCGGTTTTCCGTGGACGAAAACGGCAAATGGACCTGCCCCGATTGCTATTTCAGTCTGTCCCACAGCAAAGCTGCGGTAGCTGTTGCCGTCTCCCACAGCCCGATTGGCGTGGATATTGAAAGCTATGACCGCACCGTAACCCCGGGACTGCACCGCAAGGTCCTTACCGATGCCGAATTAAAGGAATACGACCGCTTAGACAAGGGGCAGCAGCCCCAGTACCTGCTGGAAAAATGGTGTGCCAAGGAAAGTCTGTTCAAAGCCACGGGCGGCAAGCAATTCAGCCCCCGGCGCATTGAATGCCAAGAGGGTGTTCGCACCGGTATTGTGCACAACTCTACCCCCCCTATCTGTTGCGCTGTTGCCGGCGAGCACCTTGATCATATAAGAATTTTCACGGATATTAAGCTATAAACAAACACCGCATGCGATTACATGCGGTGTTTTCTGTTGGTATTGCGCTACACAAAAACCGACACGGTAGTCCCGCCTGCGTTGCCTCGTCCGTTTGGGATGCCCCGATCTCTTCCTTGCCGCTAAGGCGGCTTCGTTAGCGATCGACCCCAGCACACGCTTATGCTCTGCTTTACCTGCCACTGGCAGCGCCACGACGCAATAAATCATCTCGCTGTATCCACCACAGGCGGCGCTTGATGTGTTAAAGAACAAAGTCGCCTATTCCAAAAAGAACAAAATAAATTATTCTATAGAAGACATATAGGCAGCCTTTAGTAAATATATCAAAATATTCCTCTTTAGACCTGACACCGAAGCCCACCGGAACGATTGAGTGGGAAAAAGTATAGAAAAATGCCTCCTGCGAGTTAACGCAGAAGGCATATTTTTATGATGTCAGAGAATAATCCAAATTGTTCCTTTGGGAATAATTTGGGTTGTACGATGACAGCGGGGTCATTCCCACTCGATGGGAGATTTTTGGCTTTGTACATATGTGGTGGTTGCTCGTATATTAGCATTCGAGATGTAGTGCTATTATACCGGTTATTTTCTTTTACCGGACTTTTGTTGGTCAAAAGTTGGTCACAGTTTTTGGGAGATACGGAGCAATTTTTGCGTTGCAATACACTGGTAATTTAACCACTTTCTATGCTTCGATATCTACCCTGTTTATTTTACCATAAAGCATAAATATGTCAAGGCAGATAATGCATGCAGGGTAGCATATCATACACACCCTGCGAGCTTCCTAAATTTTTTAAATGAATTGTAGGTAACCCCGGCTTTGCTGATTTGCCGGTTCGGCTACTGCGTTTTTATGCAGTTATTCCTTTATAGGTTTTTTGAACCGTCTCGTAGCTTTCCAGGTTGCCGATGTCGTAGCGGCTGCCGGGCATTTCCATGGCGTAGACCGGCACCTGGGTGCACAGCCATGAGGTGTAGCTGCCGGGGGCGTCAGTTCCGCAGCCTGCTTTAATTCCCTTTTCCACCAGTCGGGCATCCTCCCGGGTGTAGTAGTAGAAGGGCGGACAGCACCAGTTGGTTTCCGGGGTGGGGGATTTTCCGTCATCTTCATGATACGGTCACTTTTGTCCACCGTCACCACGCCGCTCTTGAGAAGTTGCGTGGGCTCTGGCTCATAGTACCGCATGACACAGGAGGCGTTTTTCTGCCTTGCGTAAGCCACAAACTTTGTGAGGGAAAAGTCCAGCAGATTATCGCCGGCGATCACCAGCATATCATCATCCAGCCCCAGCTTTTCGATGGCATACTGGATATCCTTCACCGCGCCCAGACGGGTTTCGTTAGAGTCAGGGCCATCGTCCATCACAGTGATCTTCTGGGGTTTGGTTTTTGCCCATGCATCGAAGTGGTGGGCAATTTTATGGTTGGAGATCACCACGTATTCGTCCACCGCTCCGGCGGTGTCGATATCGTCGATCAGCCAGTCCAGGATGGTTTTCTCCTGCGCCTTCAAAAGAGGCTTGGGAAAATTCTCGGTCAGGGGGTACAGGGCGGACAGGTAGGTGATGATCACTGCCGCAGAGGAAGAAAAGACCACCGATGGGCAACTTCCCGTCAAAGGCAGCGCACAGGCCCCGGCGTAGGGGGTAACGCTTATTCAGCACAATAGTAGCGCCCCGCTGATCCGCCCAGTCGTCTTCCTTGGTTTTGGGTGTTGCCTCCACGTGCCACTGCGCCCGCTTGTCAAACTGGACAGACTGGATCTCGATCACGCCGTTTTCCTTAGGGCCGTAAGCAATGTGAATGCCTTTATTGATGGCAAAGCCGGTAATCTTTCCCAGCTGATGGTCAGAGTGCGCCCCAATGGGGCAGACACGGTAGGGCGTAAGGGCTGTATACTGAGGAGGTTTTTTATAGATTTGCTCAAATAATTCTGTTGCGTTCATGTCGGTGCCTCCAATGTAAATTTTACCACGAGGCATTATCAATACCAAGATCGCTCAGTAAGCTACTCACTGTTTCGATTTCCTGTTGTCCCACACTGACAAGAATTTCCTTTTTTGCTCTGTGCGCCACATCCGGGCGAAGCAGCATAAACCACCGTCTAACCTGCATCACCGGCATGAGCCAGCGGTGCTTCTCTAAAATGGGATAATAGCTCTTTAATTTATTGTAAGGTGCAAATATCCGTGACAACAGATAGAACCACTTGCCACCCTTACGTTCCTGCTGCAGTGCCACCCGATTATCTACAGAACCGTACACACCCCCATGAAGCAGAAAGCTTTGCAGTCTTCCGGAAAGGGGGTCCTCCTCTTCACCCCGAAGCCAGACACGACTCAGTTTACGGGCAGCCTGCGCGAACTGCAACAGCTTTCCCGTTTCCAGCTGTACATCCCGCGCTTCCCCGCTGAATCTCGGCTTATTATCTAGGATCCACAGATCAATGAACGGGCGGATACCGCAGCCACCGGTCTCAAAATGCTTTGCCATATGGGCGATGTGATAAAAATAAAATAGTGCATCAGACATTTCGTGCCAAAAGCTGTACACCTGCCGGGGTTTTGCATCCTCCCATACCCGGCTCAGTACCTGACTGGCAGCGTTGGCACGACCGTCCTCCACCAGGTCAAAATGTAGCTCAATATGTACACCCTGGGGAGAAAAAAACGACATATCATGGCCGGTTTTCTCTGCAAACCGGTATCCCAACGCTCCCTCCAGCACCATCGCCGCCGCATCCAGCTGTGTATCCTTCACTAGGATGTCCACATCACAGCTGGTCCGCATCCACGGCTCGGGGTAATACGCCCGCAAAACAGCGCCTTTCAAAGGAATGAAAGGGATCTGCGCTTCCTCCAATGCCTGGCACACCCGCTCATATTCATAATTCAGCTGCATATAGCGCATCAGTGCCTGCATGGCAGTCTGCTTGCACTTGGTCAGCGCCACACTTTCCGGCAGATCAAGCTTGCTCACCGCCTGCCCCACCAGATGAGCCAGATCGTGCTTAGAAGCCAGTGTATAAACATCCTCCAGTAGTTCCGGAGTGCAGACAGTCTTTATTTCGTCACTGATTGTTTCCCCGCAGATCACATTGCGGATAAACGCAAACAGTATTGCCTCCTTATTCATACACCCACTTCCTTACATGTAAAACTCCCTGTACCACCGGGCGAAGCGGCGCAGACCTTCCCGCAGGGACGTATTGGGGCGGAAACCGAAATCCCGCTCCAGCGGATCGGTGTCCGCGTAAGTCACCGGCACGTCGCCGGGCTGCATGGGAACCAATTTCTTGTGCGCTTCAAAGTCATAGTCCTCCGGAAGCACACCGGCAGAAATCAGCTCCTGCTGCAAAATGTCCACGAAGTCCAGCAGGTTTTCCGGACTGGAATTGCCGATGTTATACACCCTGTAAGGAGGCAAGGGCAGCCCGTCCTCGCCGGTTTGCTTTTCCGGGGCATTTTGCATCACGTGCTTCACACCGGTGACGATATCGTCCACATAAGTAAAGTCCCGCTTGCAATTGCCAAAATTAAAAATTTGGATAGTCTCACCTTTTCGCAGCTTGTTAGTAAAGCCAAAGTAAGCCATATCCGGGCGGCCGGCAGGACCGTAGACGGTGAAGAACCGCAAGCCGGTAGAGGGGATATTATATAACTTACTGTAGGAATGGGCCAGCAGCTCGTTGCTCTTTTTGGTGGCTGCGTACAGAGATACCGGGTTGTCCACCTTGTCGTCGGTGGAATAAGGCACCTTCTTATTAGAGCCGTAGACGGAGCTGGAGCTGGCATACACCAGATGCTCCACCGGATAATTCCGGCAGGCTTCCAGGACATTGTAAAAACCAATAAGGTTGCTCTCAATGTACACGTCCGGGTTGGTGATGGAATAGCGAACACCCGCCTGGGCGGCAAGGTTTACCACCACCGCGAAGCCGTGCTTTTGGAACAGCTGCTCGATCAGCGCCTTGTCTGCAATATTGCCCTTGACGAACTCCCACTTAGATGCCGGGCGCGCCGCTACCGCTTTTTCGATCTGCGCCAGACGGTATTCCTTTAGGGACACGTCGTAGTAGTCATTCATGTTATCGATGCCAATAACCGTCACCGGCTCTACGGTCCTCAGCAGTTCCATTACCAGATTCGCGCCGATAAAGCCGGCGGCACCGGTGACCAGAATCACCTTGTTTTTCAGTTCAACATTGGGTGTCAGCATATCAGAATTTTCTCCAAACCATTTTATTGACCACGCCGGTGTAGGACTGGATGATCTTTACCACCTTGGTGGACACATTCTCCTCCACATAGTCGGGAACGGGGATGCCATTGTCACCGTTTTGCACCATGGTCACTGCAGTGTCCACGGCCTGTAGAAGGGACTTCTCATCAATGCCCGCCAGCACAAAGCAGCCCTTGTCCAGTGCTTCGGGACGCTCGGTGGAGGTGCGGATGCACACCGCAGGGAAGGGCTTGCCGATGGAGGTAAAGAAGCTAGACTCCTCCGGCAATGTGCCGCTGTCAGACACCACCGCAAAGGCGTTCATCTGCAGGCAGTTGTAGTCGTGGAAGCCCATAGGCTCCTGACGGTTCACACGAGAATCCAGCACAAAGCCGGAGGCTTCCAGACGGTTGCGGCTTCTGGGGTGGCAGGAATACAGGATGGGCATATCGTATTTCTCCGCCATCTTATTGATGGCAGTAAACAGACCGGTAAAGTTCTTTTCCGTGTCGATGTTTTCTTCACGGTGGGCAGACAGCAGGATGTACTTGCCCTTCTCCAGACCCAAACGGGCATGGATGTCAGAAGCTTCGATCTTCTCCAGATTGTTGTGGAGAACTTCTGCCATGGGAGAACCGGTCACATACGTACGCTCCTTAGGCAGACCGTTGTCTGCCAGGTAGCGGCGGGCATGCTCGGAGTAGCACAGATTCACATCGGAGATAATGTCCACGATCCGGCGGTTAGTCTCCTCCGGCAGGCACTCGTCCTTGCAGCGGTTGCCGGCTTCCATGTGGAAAATGGGGATGTGCAGCCGCTTTGCGCCAATGACGGACAAACAGGAGTTGGTATCACCCAGCACCAGCACCGCGTCCGGCTGGACCTCCACCATCAGCTGATAGCTCTTGGCAATGATGTTGCCCATAGTCTCGCCCAGATCCTTGCCTACTGCATCCAGATATACATCCGGATCTTCGATCTGCAAGTCTTTAAAGAACACACCGTTGAGGTTATAGTCATAGTTCTGACCTGTATGGGCCAGCAGGCAGTCAAAATACTTGCGGCACTTGTTGATGACGGCAGCCAGACGGATGATCTCCGGTCGGGTGCCAACGATGATCAGCAATTTCAGTTTGCCGTTATTTTTAAAGGAAGCCATATTTATTCCTCTACTTTCTCGAAAAATGTGTCAGGCTTGTTGGGATCAAACTGCTCGTTTGCCCACATAACAGTCACCAGGTCTTGGGTCTGGCTGAGGTTGATGATGTTGTGGGTATAGCCGGGCAGCATATGAACAGCTTCGATCTTCTCACCGGAGACTTCAAAATTTAAAACCTCATCTGTACCGATCCTGCGCTGCTGGATCAGCGCCTTGCCGGAAACCACAATGAAGAACTCCCACTTGGTGTTGTGCCAGTGCTGACCTTTGGTGATGCCGGGCTTGCTGATGTTGACGCTGAACTGACCGCAGTTTGCAGTTTTCAGCAACTCCGTAAAGCTGCCCCGGTCGTCTATGTTCATTTTCAGAGGGAAGCTGGCCGCCTCCTTGGGCAAATAGCTCAGGTAGGTGGAATACAGCTTTTTGGCAAAGCTGTTATGAGGGATTTCGGGCATGACCAGCGTTTTGGGCTGGTTCTTGAAGGTGTTAAGCAGCTCCACGATCTCGCCCAGGGTTACCTTGTGGGAGATGGGTGCGGCGCAGTAGCGACCATTGTCACACAGCACCGTGTCCACGCCGTCAAACTCGCAGCGGTGCTCTTTGCCCTCCAACGCATCCAGCATTTCATCCATCAGATCGTCGATGTACAAAAGCTCCAACTGCACCGCCGGGTCGTTGACCTGAATGGGCAGGTCGTTGGCAATGTTGTTGCAGAAGGTAGCAACTGCGCTGTTATAGTTGGGACGGCACCATTTACCGAACAGATTGGGGAAACGGTACACCAGCACCTTTGCGCCGGTTTCCTTGCCGTATTGGAAGAACAGCTCCTCCCCTGCCAGCTTGGATTTGCCGTAGTCGGACTGACCGTAACGGCCAATGAGGGTGGCCTGAATGGAGGACGACAGCATCACCGGGCAGGTGTTTTTGCATTCTTTCAGTGTGTCCAGCAATGTGGATGCAAAGCCGAAGTTACCCTGCATGAACTCCTCTTGATTCTGGGGGCGGTTGACACCCGCCAGATTGAACACAAAATCCGCCTTGGCGCAGTACTGCTCCAAAAGGGCAGGGTCTGTGTCGATGTCATACTCGTAGATTTCGCCGATGGTAAGGGCGCGAGTGCGGTTTTTGCCATCCCGGATGGTCTTCAGGTTCTCCACCAAATTGCGGCCTACGAAGCCCTTTGCGCCTGTAATCAAAATGTTCATACGCATCTCTCCTGTTTTATGCGCTGCCTGTAGGGGCGGATGACCATATCCGCCCGTCAACAACGTACATTGCTTAGCAGGGCCGAAGTGGTCTTCGGCCCTTACGAGATCGCTTAGTAGGCGATTCCCTGTTTGTCCAGTTCTTCCCGGATATAGGCAAGGCTCAGCAGCTTGTTTTTCACCTGCTCCACATCCAGAAGCTCGGTATTGGAGGAATCGAACTCGGTCAGGGGATTGCGCTCAGTGTCGCCGTGCTTGAAATACTTGTCGTAGTTCAGGCCGCGCTTGTCGCAGGGAACGCGATAAAACTCGCCCATGTCGATGGCGTTTGCGCATTCTTCATTGGTCAGCAGGGTCTCGTACATCTTCTCGCCATGGCGGATACCAATGACCTTGATCTCGTGACCGGGGGCAAACAGACCGGTAACTGCCTGTGCCAGCACCTCAATGGTACATGCAGGTGCTTTCTGCACCAAAACATCACCGGATGTGCCGTTTTCAAAAGCAAAGAGCACCAGATCCACCGCCTCGTCCAAGGACATAATAAAACGGGTCATGGAAGGCTCAGTAATGGTGATGGGGTTGCCCGCCTTGATCTGATCGATCCACAGGGGGATCACGGAGCCACGGGAGCACATAACATTGCCGTAACGGGTACAGCAGATCTTGGTCTTTTCAGTAGTTCTGGCTTTTGCAACCGCAACCCGTTCCTCCAATGCCTTTGTGATACCCATGGCATTCACAGGATACGCCGCCTTATCTGTAGACAGGCAAATAACACACTTCACCCCTTCTTCAATGGCAGCTGTCAGCACATTGTCCGTACCGATCACATTGGTCCGGACTGCTTCCATGGGGAAGAATTCGCAGGAAGGAACTTGCTTCAGTGCGGCAGCGTGGAATATGTAGTCCACGCCGTGCATAGCGTTCTTGACAGATGCAATATCCCGTACATCGCCGATGTAAAATTTGACCTTGTCGGCGACCTCAGGCATCTTCGCCTGGAATTCGTGACGCATATCGTCCTGCTTCTTCTCGTCCCGGGAGAAGATGCGGATCTCTCCAATATCGGTCTGCAAAAAGCGGTTTAGTACCGCATTGCCAAAGCTACCGGTACCACCGGTGATCATCAAGGTCTTTTTTTCGAAAATACTCATAGTTATCCTCTTTTCCCAAATTTCTTTGGATATTATTTTCACTCGTTAATATACTGTATCATCGCGCTCTCTTTTTCATTTTTCTAAGCACAAACAAATAATAAGTTACACCGTAAACTGCCACAACAGCTCCGCAACAACAGGCAAGCTTAAACCATCCATTGATGGGAATCCACGCACGTATGGCAATTGCGGAGATAACGGTAATAACCGCGGGCAGCCACTGCACCTTAAACAGACTTTTCCAAAAGGAACACACATCGATTCCCATCTTGCGATACAACCGCAAATTAAGTGCCGTCCGAACGGTATAGGCGATTGTAATAGATATGCCTGCCCCCAAAGCACCCCGCCAGGCTCCCAACGGGAATAGCAATACCATATTGGTAGCAGCCATAATCGTCAGAATAATGCCTTGCTCTTTTAACCTGTTGGTAACATATACGGCAGTATTGGCAATTTGCTGAGGATATTCAAATATTCCGGGTATCAATATGAGTAGCAAGCCATAGTATGCTGTTTCATACCCGTCTCCCATCCATAGCTGAATAAAGGATTTTCCGAAAAACGCAAACCCTATATACAGCAATACATAAAGCGCCAACAGTATTTTTCCCACACTAGTCATCAGTGGCAATATATTGCCGACATCCTTATCATCCTTAATAATATTGGTTACACGCGGCATAAACATGCCGCTGATCGCAGATATAAGCGCAAACGAGTATCCTTCCAGTGTTGTGATAATTCCAAAAATCGCTATTTGTGTAGAATTCGATACAATTCCCAGCACAGACGGTGTAACAGAGAAAATGAATCTTTGCGCAATTAATTGCACCGCCATTAGCAGGCAATACGATACGATTTCTTTTTCAATATCACGATACCTTTTCCTTAGGTCGACCTTTACAGGGGTCTTGCGTTTGATCACCACGAATTGGATCGTATACATGATCAAGCCATTGACAATGTTTGCAAAAATCAATGCATACAAACCCATGTCGAGCAGAAGGCACGCAACCGTCAATACCACGCCCAAAACCTTGTGAAGAAAACCCGTAAATTTCAGCGCGATAAATTGTTCGTAAGAAGTTAAGATACCGGAAAACAATGTAAATGGAAGACTTGTTACCGTATATGCCGCCACACATAAAAACACAGGTTTCAGTGTTGCAAGTTCCGCCGCTGTCAGGCCGGTATATATTTTATCTGCAAACAGATAGATTATAAACAACACCGAGGCAAACACCACATCCAATGCCAAATACAATCGGTAAGCCGCAGATATATAATTATTGGCCTTGTTTTGATCTCCATCTGTGTTTGCTTTGCTCACAAATCTTGTAATTGCCGTTCCAACGCCGAAATCCATTGTAAACAGACTGATCACTGTTGTGATCAATGTATAAATGCCATAGTCGCTTTCGCCGATTTTGGCAATCATCCATGGGGTATATACCAAACCTGCAATCGTACTGAATCCGATTCCCAAGTAGGAAAGCATTGCGCCAAACACAATTTGTCTGTTGCTATTTGCATTCCCGTCGTTTTTCCGTTTTAGCATATCATTTCCTTATCATTTATCATTCTTGTGTGTCAGTATTTTACTGCACGGTCCTTCGGCATAAGGAGAATCCTCTCCACTGTTTACTGCTTGTACCAGTGTTGCTAACCGTTGTGCCGCATTCGTGCCGTTCCAAATATTCTTAATATCAAGAAACGCGTTTTCTCCTAATCTTTCACGCAAATCTTTCTCTGTACACAATTTGATTGCCTGTTTTGCAAAATCAGAAAAGCTTCCGGTTTTGAATGTCATTCCGTTTTCTCCGGTTCTAAGCATAAAAGGCACAGAACCGATATGATCCGATGCTATAATTGCGCACTTGCTGTTCATCGCTTCATTTAATACAGCACCCCAGCCTTCGTGGGCAGTAGAGGTAAACAGAAATACATCCGCCGATTCCATTTCCTTGCGCACAGACTCCGGAGGCATTGAGCCGGCAAAGGTAACGATTTTCTCCAAGCCGTACTTAGTAATCGCCTTTTTCAGACTTTCTTCCATTTCTCCTGTGCCTATAATTTTTATGGACGCAGGAATATTCTTCTTCTGAAGTACCTTTGCCAACTTGATCGGAAACATCGGTCTTTTCCACGGAATCAACCGTCCGACCCAAAGTAGCTTAACCGGTTCATTTTTTTGTTTGACCTGTTCTTCATTATAAGGAGGAAAATATCCCCACCGATACATTCTGTTTTCGAACAAGCCTAATAATTTCATGTCTGCAGGCAAAAATGCACTTGCGCACAGAAGCTTCACATTTTCATATTTACTGGGGCGCACAAACCCTTTAGTAACCGTACCGCTCAGTATGGCCTTTATTGCAGTAATGGGCGCCTTAAAAATTCGTTCTGCGTAAATAAAGACCAGCTTTCCCGTTTTGGCACGAGAATCCACATAGGACCAAGGGGCAGAACCAAGGATCACCACATCCGCATCGTCGATTCTTTTTGTTATCTCCGGTATACTATCCGGATCATTGGCATCAAGAAGATAGTCCACGCAGTTTTGCTGATAGTTTTTATATCCCAATTTTAATCTTTCTTGGGTGATTTTTGCTGTAGCCACAAACGTGAACTCGCCATCACAAATGCGCATCATTTCTTCACAAAACTCAGTTTGATGGTGTCCCAAAAAATTAGATAACAAAACAGCCTTCATTGCTCATACCCCTTTATTCCTTATGTGCTGCACATTGAATTCGTTAGGTTGCGCTGTTTTTCAAGATGTCGCTATATGCTTTAAATAGTTTCTCCGCGATGCTGTCTCCAGGATATTTCGCCAAGATCGTCTTTCTCGCCTGCTGTCCCATGTCTACAAAAGTGGCTTTATCGCTAAAGATTCGATCGATAAAATAAGCAAGTGTTGTGTACTCATTGTATCTATATACCAGCGCATTTTCCTCATGCTTGGCAAACTCCAAAACACTGCCCACATCTGTTGTAACGCACGGACATCCCACCGTCATTGCTTCCCGTAAGGTAGACGAATGATTTTCAATACATGAGGGCATTATAAACACATTGGCTTTGGCCATATTCTCTGCCATTTGCTCCGGCGAAAGCTTTCCCAAAAACTGAACATTGTTCTCCATCTGATACTTAGTAATCATCTTTCGCAGATACCGTAAATAAATCGGTTCAAACAACATGTGCGGCTTCTTGCTTTCCACATTACCAGGAATCTTCACAACAATATTGGGATACAGCTTCTTGACCTGAACTAGCGCTTTAAGCAATATATGCAAACCCTTCAGCGGTGTACGTCCCGCTACAGTAAATATGGTATATGGATCGCAGGTTTCAGCAGACCACTGTATTTCTTGAAAACACTTGTTGATGGGCAGGGAGACAAAAAACGCTTCCACACCAGCATATTTATACTGTGCACACGCCCAATGACTGTCAAGAATAATACCCCGGCTGTTCTTGATCATTTCCCGTTCCATGGTTACCTGTTTACGAATTCTTTTATTCTCCCGGCGCATTTTCAGTAATTTTGGCAGAAACATGATATCTGCGCCTTCAAGTAATTCCTGAGAACGCATATCTCCGCCCGGGTGCTCCGTTATGCTGCTCATGATTCCCTGAATAAAGAAGATCGTCGGAATATGGGGTGCCGCTTTTTGAATGTCAATGCCTATGGAGTATTCTGTGCCCCAAATCTGAATGAGATCCGGTTGTATCTGCTCGATACACTCTTTCCATTTATTAACTTCTGCTTGCGGTGCTACAGAGCCCCTGTGCTGCGGGTTGTCCAACAGATAGTAATGAATCTTATCTTGTTCGCAATAGCTGTATGCATCCCGATTAGACAGCGCAACAACATGAATTTCCAATTCACCCGTTTGACGAAATTGTTTTAAATGCTCTGCGCATGCATCGATCCAACCGCCACTGCCTAATTGTGTAATACCAAATGCATTACCGCATTTTCCCATAGTTGTGGCAATCGCCCACATCACTCTCATGGCCAAGCCTTCCCTTTCATAGTCATCTGATTATTTTGAATTCACAGTCCCTTGTTTTACCGCAATATATGGGCCAACCAACAGCGGAACAACAAATGTTGTGTAATCGTAGGTATTTGTAAAGCCAAGTGCCAACAGCAGCAAGCTAACTGTGAGTTTTAACTTAGGGTCTGATTTTAATTGACGTGAAGCTGTGTGTACCACCACATAGTAATACAGCAAAGCATACATAATTCCATAGTTCGCCAGCACATCAACAAGCACTTGATGTCCGCCTGCAGCATGCTTACCGGCCCACAAAACACTTCCGATCAACGGATACTGTATCACTGCTTCCAAACTTTGCACTAACAGCTCACCTCTTGTGCTGTCTGTATAAGTCATACTTGTATCGGAATCCGTCATATCGACAAGGATCGCTAGTTTTTGCTTATAAACAAGGGGAATATCAAAGTTTTTAAATATATACTCCAGCAGTGTAGGTGTGATCGCTAGCAGAATAATACCTATGAGGCCGAATAGAACCAGCGTAATTACACCGCTTTTTCTGACGCTCAGCGACATAATAACGCCCAGCAACGTCAGAATAACTGCCGTGGTATAGCCGGCATTCAGAATTAGGTATCCAATAAATACCGTGACTGCCAAAAGCATTACCTTTGTCCAAAACTGATATTTATTGTTCCGCAGGTCGTACACCAAAATGGTTTCCAGAAACACACAGCCATACACATAACCATAGGAGCCTGCATGTACCTCAATTCCGGTTCGTTCCGTAAGTCCGGACGCATTGCGCATAACATATTCATTGTTTTGCAGGGCAATTAACGAAGGAATTGCCACCAGCACAAAAAGCGTAATAACATAGTAAAAGAATATTTTTAATTTCTTTTGCTCATAGCGGTAGTAATATATACTGAATAATCCAAGGGCTATAATAACAAACAGATTGATCACTCGCGATATCGCAAATTCCAAATCTCCCTGTCCCAGCCATATGATCATAAATAGCAACGAAATCAAGGAGAACGCGCACACCAAATATCCTAATATTGCATTGCGAATTTTGGGATAAATACATACCAAAAACACTCCGCAGCACGCAAGTGCCAAGGTTCTGAAAATCAGTTTGCTTGCTAAAATGGGAACAACTACCCATGCAATAACATATAACACGCATAAGTCCTTAAGATTGACAGCCACACGGACTACCCATCGATCGTCTCCCTGAATACCCGGTGGGTTATAATAATTTACATCCCTATTCATGAATGAAACCTCATTTGCTATCATAAATACAGCGAAACACTACATTTTATAGTATTCTCGCAAAGCTTTATCTTTTTCCTTACCAATCAGGTGACCTAAGTGTAAGGACTCTCTTTTCAGCTTTTCCAGATATTCCTCGGCGGTTTTGATCACCCGGCAAGGCACACCTGCCGCCACGGAATTATCAGGAATATCCTTTGTAACCACACTTCTGGCGCCGATGACCACATTGCTTCCGATGTTCACACCAGGCAGGATCATGGTTTCCTCTCCGATATAAACATTGTTACCAACGGTAATGGGCTTGGTGATCTCCAGATCCGGAATTTGATCCCGGAAGATCAGCGTACCGCCGTCGTGGGCAATAAATTTACAGCCGCCGGTAATGTGAACATTATCTCCAATTGTGATGATCCACGGCTCACTGCCCCAGCTGACAGGCCCGTAAAAATGGGGATTTTTTCCCACCTTAACGCCGATCTTACGGGCATGCTTTTCCGGATTCATCCGTGCGGAAAGAATCTGAAAAGGCTTTGTAAACAATTTACCGAATCGTTTAAGTGTCATTTCTTATCCTCCCGGGTCACCGGGGGCAGTTTAAACTGCTCACCCATGATAAAGTCAAATTCGTCCGGTGTGAACTTGGTATAACCGCTGGCATTGTAAAAAGTCAGCTCACCAAATACTACCTGTCCGTTTACATCATAGAAGTCCACACGCACGTGAGGGAAATCCTTTGCCAGAACTTCCGCCGTTGCCACCATTTCGTCAAAGCAGGCAGGCTTGGGGATCGGCTCGGTGATGGGCTTGAAGTCCAGCCGGTAATAGGGTAGCTGATTGAAATCCCGGTCAAAGAAGCCCAGTTTGCCGTTGTCGTGGTTATCAGTGTAATCGATCATGGTGTACAGGCAAAATACCTTGCCATCAAAGCAAAAAAACTTATAATCCGGCAGGTCGTTTGCATCGTTGCGGGGGATCAGCCGCTCCACCAAGATCCGCGGCTTGCAGTCCTTATAGCACCACTCTCTGCCGTAGGAATAGCTGTCATCTTGATACCACTGTTCCATCATTTGGCGCAGAGCGTCAAAATCCTCTTTGGATTTATCGGAAACAAAGTAATTCAACCCGCTGCCTACAGAGCACTTTAATGCAAAGCTGTCAGGCAGCGCATTAAAATCCACATCCTCAGGTCTGTCATAAACCGCATAGATGGGATTAAGCAGATGCCCAAATCCCTTTTCCTCGATATAGGCTCGAACCGTATACTTATCGGAACACTTGGTCATCAGCGCTGTTCTATAGTTGAGCTTGTACCACTGCAGCTTTTCCGTATAACGGCGGGGATCTTTCAAATTCAGCTTGTTGCCGGTTTTAATGCGGTATTGCAACCGCACCACAGGCGCATCTGAGATCCCCTTCATCAGTCGCAGAAGCTTCAATCGGGTTTCCTGCGACCGTATCAACTTTTTATAAAAATTCATATTACGCCTCCAGAAAATGCTGCATTTCCTGTACGAAATTCATGTAGTAAAAAGGACTGTTTTCGCAGTTGCGCTTCATTTGCTGCAGCTGCGCATCCGTTGATTCCAAAATGGTTTCGTATATACTTTCCAGTTCGTCGTTTTCGCAAATATAGCCGTTAACTCCGTTCTGGATGTATTGACGCAGGTCGCTGGTGTCTGAGCAAAGTACCGGGGTACCACAGCTGATGGATTCCGACACCTTTGTAGGGAAACCGGACATGGTGGAGCGCTTTTTATCCCGGATCAGTACAGTAAAATTCGCTTCCGTCACACCTGCCATAGCCTCGGCATTGGAGACCAGACCGTGGAAAACGATCCGCTGCCCCAACTGTTCCAAAACCGCTTTGCCGCCCTGCCGCAGATCTTCCGGGAACATCCGGATATACTGCTCCCGGGTCAAGCCAAAAATATCAAACCGAAACGGGCGTGTCCCTTCCGCCTGCATGGCCTTTGCCAAAGTGGCAAGCATCAGATCGATGCGATCCTTCCATTGCTCCAATGGCCTTGCCACATCCGTGGATGTGCCGGCATAGACAAAGCGAACACAATCGCTTTCCGTCATCACTTCCAATGAGGCGCCGCACACTGCCGCCAACGGCGGGATCACAACGGTCTTCTTTCCGTTTTTGCTGTGGTAATCTGAAAGAAAGCTGCTAATGCAGATCACGCCGTCGCATTTTGGGATCACGCGGCTGTTCAGCAACCGATGATTATTCCAGCGGATCAGCGCACGCAAAGGGTTGTGCCAGTTGAGCTCAAACCAATCCACCTGATCGTAGTAAACCGCAATTCGGTTTTTACGGCACCAGCAGACAATAGCGCAATTTTCCTTCTGGGTAAAAAGCGCACCGTAGAGAATCACAGCAGTCAATTCATTCAGATGGCTTTTCAGAAGATCGGTGATCAGAGTGGCTCCGTTTCCGAGGACTCGTTCCATATTGCTGATCCTGATATTGTGACATGCGATGCCTTGATATTCTGTTGTCCCGGTTGCTCCGCTGCCGATGCACACCGGGGTGTATCCCAGTTCCTTTAACAGCAGGCAGTTTCCCAACACGCGCTTGCCGGATGCGTTTTTATCAGGGAATCCAAAATTCCCCACATAGGCGACGGTTTTGCCCATATCGACTCCTCTTCTCAGTTCAAATGACTGAGTGCCTCTTTCATAATGGTGTCCCAGGAATAGTGCTCAGCGGCAAACGCGCGCATATTCGCAACCACCTGCGGATCGTTACAGTAGCTTTCGTAAAATGCCCAAACCCGATCGAAATCAATAAGACTTTCATTGGAGGGGAAGTTGCAGATATAGGGATAATCCTCTGGTACAGTAGGCTCGCTACCGGAGTAGATGTACGGCAGACCCTTGGCAAAATACTCCTTGGTCTTAAGCCCCGTGTCTTTCTTGCCGCCTACCCGATGCTGTCCGAAGGGACCAAGGCCAACGTTGCACTTATTATAGATCTCTTCCAGCTCTGCGCCGCTCTTTTTGCCGTAGAGGATGACGCTTTGCTCAAGCTGGTACTTCTCCACCAATTGTTTTGTCTGCGCAGAGATCGTGCCCACCAAGTGCACAAACACCTGTGCATCCGGCTTTTTCTGCTTATACGCCCGCAGGCTTTCAACGATACGGTCATAGCCGTGGTAGGAATTTTCGTTGGCAACAGAAATGAGATTCAGCGCATCCGCTTCACCGCAATAGCTGTGGGGGGTAATACTCCGCACTTCCACGCCCATATTCATTGTGTAAGCTTTTACACCGTGGAGTTCCGTCATATTTCCTTCTACTAAGAAATAGGAAAGATAATCCTTGAATCTGTTTGCATTGCATTTATACATTGCTACAATGTATTTTCCGCCCAGGCTCTTATAACGAATGCCCGGGAAATATGCCAAGGATTCCGCCACGATTTTCGCACCTTTGCTTTTCAGCTGATGGAAGATCTGAAACAGCAGATTGTTGGGCGCACCCATGCGGATATAGCCCAAATCAAAGCTTTCGGCTGATTTCAAGTATGCATATGCAACCTTCTCCAGCCAGTAATAGCGAATCTTTCTGTTCAGCGCATTTATCGGCGTGGGGAATTTTTTATGAAATACAATCCTATCATTATCGTCGAAAATAGACACGCCATCTCCGTCATAGGCAGTATAGGTTACGGCGATCCCCATTGCGCGCAGCGTGTGGATCTCCGAACGGATCTTCTTAGTGATTCCGATAGAGCCGTCTGCTGGGGTATAATTGGCAAACATAAATGCCGTTTTTAAGTTTTCCATAAGATTCGTCCTCTCAGGAAAGAATTGTACGGATTTTCTCCTTATACGCCTCGACTACGATGGTGCGGGAGAAGTTTTGTTCTACATGTGCACGGCCGGCCTGCCCCATTTGCTTGCGGGTCTCATTGGGCATTGCCAAAAATGCCTCGATCTTCTCTACCAGCGCATCCACGTTACCGCCGGGGTAGACATAGCCGGACTGGTCGTCCACCACCGTTTCCCAGCAGCCGGGATTGTCCGTGGTGATCAGGAATCTGCCGCTTGCCGCATTCTCCAGCAGCACATTGCTCATGCCCTCGCCATAGGTAGAGGGATGAATGATGGCGTGTGCCCGGGCAATGAAGGGCTTTACATCCTTCTGGCTTCCCCGGTAATGAACGATATTCTGCTCGCCCAGCAGCCGCAGATCTTCCTCGTAGTGGCTTTCCGTCGGCTCGATGAAGCCGATCATATTAAACTCCGTATTGGGGTATTTCTCCTTGATCCGCTTGGCTGCGGTGATGTAATCATCCACGCCCTTATCGTGCAGTACACGGCCGATGTAGTTGAATACCACCTTTTCGCCCTGTACACCGTCACCTCCATCCGGGTAGGACTGCAGTGGGAAACGCTTCAGATCCACACCGGAGCCGGGGATCAGCCGATGGTCACCCTTGACCATTCCCTGCTCCAGCGCCAGCGCCATATTGGTGGCATTCTGGAACATGATGCAGCTGGCGCCCCGGTAAGCGAACTTAAACAGCCACATGATAAACGCACGCATAAGGCCCTTTTTGTTCAGCACGCTACCAAAGCCGGTAACATTGTTGATGTACGGGATCTTCAGTTGCCGGGCAGCAATGCTGGCATAGACATTGGGCTTTGCCGTATACGTCAGCACCACATCGGGTCTGTGCTTGGCAAAGAGCTTTTTATAGTGGCGATACAGCTTGAAATCTGCAACGATATTGGTTCCCCGGCGGTCGATCACCGGGTCGTCATAAATGTAATCGATATGCTGCATCAGCTCAAATTTCTCGCCGTAGGGACAGGATATTAGCATATCGTACCCTTGCTCGATCAGTCCTTCGATCAATTCCTTGCGGAAGCAGTATACATCGTCGTCGTTATTGGTCAGTAGTGCGATCAGTATCTTGCGGTTGGCATCCACATCCATTCCTCCCTGTCATTTGGAAAGTATCGGATCTTTCTCGTCTTGCGCATATTCCTTGCCCAGGACAGCAAAAACAGTCATAAACATGAGCTTGATATCTCCCCAGAAGCTGAATTCTTCGATCGCTTTCAGGTTGTAACGCATCTTGCCGGGCAGCACCTGGTTTATGTAGACATCGTCCACGTCCTCTGCGCCCTCCAGCAGCTGATCTTCATCCTTGTAGAAGATGCTGGCAAGGCTGGTAACACCGGCAGGCAGCAAAAGCGTTGCCAGCATTTCCGGTGAGTACTGCGCCACATATTTGGGAACCTCCGGGCGGGTGCCCACAAAGGTCATGGTGCCCCGCAGGATATCGATCAGCTGGCACATCTCGTCCAACCGGCACTTGCGGATCACCTTTCCTACCCGGGTGATCCGGCTGTCATTACCCACGGTTACCTGCGTGCCGATCTTGTCGGCATTACTGACCATGGAACGGAATTTAAAAATGCGAAATTGCTTTCCGTACTGGGTCACCCGTACCTGCCGATAGAATACCGGCCCAGGAGAATCCAACTTGATTGCGATTGCCAGGACCAGAAATACCGAGGATAGGAGTAGCAGCATGACAGTTGACACTAAAACATCAAACAATCGCTTCAGCAGCAGACTTCCCTGCCTCTTTTTCAGCACATCATAATAAGCTCTGACTGCGTCTGTCCGAAGTTCAACGGGGAGACGGTCCCATTTGCGTAGCATCATTAGATATATTCCTTTACGATTCTGACATAGTTCTCTGCTATATATGCCACCTGCTCATCGGTCAGGCAGGTGTGCAAAGGCAGGGTGATCTCATGGGCAAAATGGGCATAGGCATTGGGAAAGTCCTTGATATCAAAGCCCAAATTCTTATAGGCTGTGTGCATAGGCAGCGGCTTATAGTGGACATTGCAAGCAATGCCGGCTTCTGCCATCTTGATAATGATCTCGTTGCGCTGCTCCGGAGTAATACCGGGGATAAATGTTAGGTACAGATGTCCGGAGGATTCCCACTGCCCGGTATAATGCTCCAGCACCTCCACACCCAAAGGCTTCAGTGCAGCATCATATCTGTCGATGATTTCTTTTCTCCGCTCCAGCATGCCAGGATATCGCTCCAGCTGCTTTAAGCCGATGGCGGCAGTTACATCGGTCATATTGCACTTGTACCAAGTACCGATCACATCGTATTCCCAGGCGCCCAGTTTCGTCTTAGCAAGTGCGTCTTTGGACTGGCCGTGCAGACTCAATAGTTGCAGTTGTTTATAGATGGACTCATCATCAATGCCAGAGATCGTTCTCCATGTCAGGGCGCCGCCCTCGGCAGTAGTCAAATTCTTTACCGCGTGGAAAGAGAAAGAGGAGAAGTCGGCAACAGAGCCGATCATTTTGTCCCCCTGTCTTGCACCAAAGGCATGGGCAGTATCCGCCATAACAGCAACCCGTCCCAGTGCCCTCTGTATATCGTTTGCAGGCTTGAAAATACTGCGTTTTTTCTCGGCGATAGCAAAGAGTCTTTCATAGTTACAGGGAACACCGCCAAGATCCACAGGAATGATCGCCTTGGTTTTCTCGGTAATGGCAGCCTCCAGCGCGTCGTAGTCCATTTCCAGAGACTCCGGCTGACTGTCGATCAGCACCAATTTTGCCCCCACATGGCACACCACGGAGGCAGATGCCGTATAGGTATAGGCAGGGACGATGACCTCATCCCCCTCTCCAATCCCCAACACACGCAGTGCCATTTCCGCACAGGCGGTCTGGGAGTTCAGGCACACACAGCGGGCCGCTCCCACATAAGCAGCAATATTCTTTTCCAGCTGCTTGGTCCGGGGACCGGTGGTGATCCAGCCGGAGCGCAGCGCCTCAGCCACCTCCTGGATTTCCAGCTCAGAAATATCCGGGGGAGAAAAGGGAATGTTCATAGTAAAACCACACTTTCAGTTGCTTTGGCTTTGGGAGCGTGCCCCCTTGGTATATGCAGAGCAGTTATTTAACTGCCGCCATCTGCTTTTCGTAAGCCTCGCCTTTTTGCTCAGACCCATGCTCGCCTGCGGGGTGATAGGTGGTGACCACTGCTTCCACAAGCTGCTGGACCGCAGCATCCTGCCCATCATAGGCAGCATTCATCAGAAGCTGAAGCTGGTGCAGGAATGTATCCGTTTCGAAAGGAATCGGGTTTCCAATGTGGATCAGATGGTTAGGGGTGGTTCTGAGTCCTTCCTCAGACATCAGCTTTTCCTCGTACAGCTTTTCGCCGGCCCGCAGACCTGTATAAGAGATCTTAATGTCTATATCCGGCTGCAATCCCGATAGGCGGATTAGGTTTCGGGCGAGGGTGTCGATCTTCACCGGCGAACCCATATCCAACACGAACACCTCGCCGCCGTTGGCGTAGGTCCCTGCCTGCAAAACAAGGGATGCCGCTTCCGGGATGGTCATAAAATACCGGATGATATCCGGATGGGTAACGGTCACCGGACCGCCCTTGGCGATCTGTTCCTTAAATCTCGGAATAACAGAACCGTTGCTTCCCAGAACGTTGCCGAACCGGACCGCAACAAAATCGGTCTTAGGCTGTGCGCCAGCCTCCGTTCCGGACGGCATTGTGATGTCCGCGTCCTCAAAATGGGTATACAGCGGAGATATCTCCTGCGACCTTCCCTCCCGGATCTTTCGGTCAAAGGACTGGACGATCATCTCACAGATCCGCTTGGACGCACCCATAATATTTGTGGGGTTGACCGCTTTGTCTGTGGAAATCAGGACAAATCGACTGCAGCCGTTCTGCATTGCTGCATAGGCAGTTTTGTATGTACCGACGGCATTGTTCTTTATGGCCTCGCAGGGGCTGTCCTCCATCAGAGGAACATGCTTATGAGCAGCAGCGTGATAAACAACATCCGGTTTGTATTTCGCAAATACTTGATTGATTCGTCTGCTGTCTCTAACGGAACCTATTAATACCTCTAAATTTAATTCCGGATATTTATCTTTGAGCTCCAACCCAATGGCATGGGCGTTATTCTCATAAATATCAAACACGATCAGCTGCTTGGGCTGATGCTTTGCGATTTGACGGCAAAGCTCGCTTCCGATAGAGCCGCCGCCGCCTGTTACAAGGATGACCTTACCACCTATGAACCCATAGATCTCTTCCATGTTGACCTTAACAGGCTCACGTCCCAGCAGATCTTCTACCGCGACATCCTTCATGATTTCAGCCGAGATCTTGCCTGTAACAAACTGATACATGCCGGGAAGATTTTTCAAATCGCATTTTGTTTCCTTACAGATATCCAGGATATCCCTGCGCTGCATTGCTGTTGCGCTGGGGATCGCCAGGTAGATTTTTTCAATTTTATACTTTTCTACATTTAGCAGAATATCGTCTCTGCCACCTACAATCGGTACGCCATCAATAAAGCGCCCCCACTTGTTGCTGTTATCATCAATGATGCAGCATACTTGTTCCGTAACTTCCTTGGCTCCATGCAAATCACGCAGGATCATTTGTCCTGCGGACCCGGCACCAATGAGCATAACGCGGCTTGCCATCGTTTTCTGCAAAGTCCTTGCTCTCTTGCTTCTCTCCAACAGAATAAAGCGATAAGCAAAACGGACGGATAGCACCAACATGAATTGAATTGCAGGACCTATGATGTAATAAGAAATCGGCATGCGCTGAAATACTACGGTGATACCCACAGCATGAAATACCGCTGTAGCTACTGATGCAAGCGTAACTCTTTTTAATTCACTGAAGCTGGCAAACCGCCATAGGCTCCGGTACAAACGCAACAACCAAAACACAGCGAAACCGACTATCACATATATAGGCGTAAATTTTAGCCACGCCATCAGGTACTGACCCGATATTTCTGAGAACCGACAATCAAAACGAAGCCAGAGCGCTAAAAAATATGCTCCGCTCATGGCAGCAAAATCATACACCACTAAGTAGAAAGCAATGATATGCCAATGCTCCAAAGCGAAGCGCTTTTCCTTTCTGCTTTGGTGTGTTTCCTTTTTGTTAAAAGGATTCATTTGATTAGAGAATCCAACCTGTCTATTTCCCATTTCTCTTCTCTCCTGTAAGACTGATTCCAGTTTTTGAGAGGAGTAATAGTCTCCCTCCGAAAAAGGAATATCCTTCTCGTCGCAGGTTTACTCACACTGCTGTTTGCTCGCTAGCTCCTATGCTCACGCAATTATCCAACTGTTTCTGCTGTGGCTTAATGCCTACAGTAACCAACATTTCGATCTGCTCATCTGTAAGTTTTTTTGCTGTTTTTGACCGACCAGTTGGTTTGCCGTTGAGGCGCGCCTTTTGCTCGGATAGCCAGCGCCGCAGCCATACGCCCTCTACCACATAATCGGTAGGCATATTGGTATGACCGTGGACTTCGTAGTATTGCTGCACAAGACGAAACTTTGCGTTCCATGGATCTTCCGGCTGCCATACCATCCCCAGTGCATCCAGCTTTTTCTTTCTGGTATTGCTGAGATTGGTTTTGAAAACTTCTCTTTGTTTACGAATCCAACGGCCCAAGCGAATGCCGTTATCCGTCACATAATTAGATGGCACATTTAAATGTCCATGTTCTTTCCGATATTTACACGCTTCTGCATACGCTGTTTCCCAAGCGGCATTATATTTTCCGACCCAATTCATCCCCAGCGCATCCAGTCTCGCAACCTGTTCGCCGGTTAACTGCGCCCGCCTGTTCTGGCCCTTTTTCCATGCGCGCACGGAACAGAGCCATGCGCCCAGGCGAATACCGTCTTCATCTACATAATCTGCCGGGACATTCAAATGCCCGTGGGCGTGGTGATAGCGCACAGCTGAATTGTAATTCTGCTCCCACAAATAATCCGGGACATCCCACACCATCCCGATAGCATCCAACGCCTGGATCCGTTCCGGGGTCATATATGCGCCTTGAATACCGCTTTTACGGTAAAACCGTAATTGCGCGATCCAGTGGCCTAACGCAATGCCATTGGTTCGTTTGTCTCTGCTGCTGATAAGCAGGTTGCCGTGAGCTTCGTAGTAGCGCTTAGCTTCCGCAAAATTCCGTTCCCAACTCAAATCCCGAACACTCTCCCATCGCATACCGATGGCGTTCAGCAGTTCTATCTGCGAATTTGTCAGTGTTCCAGCGATCTTGCCACTATAAACCTGCCGTTGCGTATACAGCCACGCACCTAGGGAATATCCCTCTTTTGTCACATACCGCTTGGGTACATCCAAATCACCGTTTTCCCGGGCATACGCCTGTGCGTAGTGATACATCAGGCTCCAGGAAGCAGTCAGGGAATCGTTCAGCTTTTCAAACAACTCCATGCAATCCCGGACCTCGTCAATGACACGGAACTGCTCGTTAATGATCTCCCCCTCCAGGCCCAGAGAACGGTAATAGATGGCCGCGATCTGCATTTCCTCTTCAATAGCGCCGATGCTATAGAGGTTTTCAATGTTCAGCACGATATCGAAGATAACTGCGTTTTTCTTCTTCCCAGCGGACAGCGCCCGGCCGATCTGCTGCTTATAGATGATAGGCGAAACTGTGGGGCGCAGAAGGATGACCCCATCCACATCGTCCACATGGACACCCTCATTGAGCATGTCGATGCAGTAGAGTAACTTCAGATGATCACTGCGGTCTGCCTTAAATGCTGCAAAAGCCTTGTCGGTTTCCGGATCATCGGAATAGGCACAATAGATACGCGGCGCATCATCCACACTGGAAAACCACTGTGGTGCCAGAGCAATCATGTCCTGCATATGGTCAAAGTTCGCACAGAATACGATGTATTTACCTGTGCGATTCTCCATATGCTTTTGAAAGATTGCCTCCATGCCGTCTGCTTTTTCCAGCGCACGGCGCAGCGCCTCCAGGTGCTGTTCCCCCTCATCTCTAACCGCCTTGCTTTTTGCATTGCGGACACGCTTTTCGTACTTCTCTAAATCTTTTTGATAAGAAAAAACAGATAACACATATTTGGGAGGATTTAGAATGCCTCGGACAATCGCTTCTCCTAGCGTCATCTCAGATGCAATGTTGCCGTCGAACAGCTCATCTGACATGTCCCGCTGATTATCCAAATAGCGAATTGCCGTAGCCGACAACCCCAGCACTGGGGTATTCGGAAACGCGGTCAGCAGGTTCTGTACACCCTGTCCCCAAACTTCCGCACCGCACCGGTGAAATTCATCCAAAATAATGTAATCCGGCTGGATGGCGGCAATTTCGTCCGGTGACATGTTGATCAGTCGGGCATAGGTGAAGAAACGGATATTCTCTAAATCGCTGCCACCGGCATTTTTTAGGTTTTCCAGCTGTGTTTTGAAAATGTAGCTGGAAGGAGACAGCCAACAAATCGTCTTTTCCGGATGGTCCTCGCACAACTTAAAGGCAATAAAGGATTTTCCGGTTCCGGTTGGGTGAATCACGGCAGCTTTTCCGGTGGTCTGCAGCATTTGCACGGCTGCCGTATATGCATCCTGATTGTGCTTAAATAGCGCAATTGCCATAAACCCACCTCCCCAAAAACTGTTAATTTGCAACATAATTCAAATTATGTGGTAAAGCTAGGGCATAAAGCGGCATTTTCTTTTTGTATTATACTGCATACACCAACAAAAATCAAGTATCACCCTTGTTTTAGGGGAGCCCCACGGAAAAAGCATACCTATTGATTTGATCACATTTGAACATGACAAACGCACCCTCAGTGTAGCTTTTTGCAAATCACATTGAGGGTGTGCCTTTGTGCGCCCAAAATTACCATTCCACAGATGCTCAAAAGCTTCTGTGGATTTCTTTTTGCAACATAATTTGAATTATGTAGTTTTTTCTTTTTGTCTAGCCTACAAGGCCCAGGCGTTCAATTTTACGGCGGTGTTCCGTTCCGGTGGTCATGATATAGATGCGGGTGGTATTGATAGAGCTGTGGCCCAGGATGTCGGCAAGCTTGGCAATATCCTTTTCGATACAGTAGAACGTACGGGCAAACAGCTTTCGCAAGTTGTGGGGAAAGACCTTAGACGGCTTCACACCGGCGGCTTCGCACAGTTTCTTCATAGCAGACCAGATGTTGCTGCGGTTTAACGGCTTTCCGGTACGGGTAACGAAGATCGTGCCAGTGGTGATGCCACGTCGCTTTGCGTAATTCAACAGAACCTTCTTCAGTTTACTTGGAATGAGGATCGTCCGGGTTTTGTTTTTACAGTCCACAGTTACTTCACCATATCGGATCGCCTCTACCGTAAAGTACCGTAGCTCAGACACCCGGATGCCCGTTCCGCAAATGGTCTGAATCACCAGATTTAACTGCTCGTTTTTCTTGGATGCAGATAATAGGCGAAGATACTCCGTTTTGGTCAGTTCCTTATTTTCTGTACAATAAGTCTGATGTTGGGTACGGATGTTCTTCGCTTTGCAGTTAGACAGTCCCACGAAGTCCAGCAGGCTGTTTACACTGGCAAGCATGGAATTAATGGATCGAACAGCATAACCGTTTTCTACCAGGTGCTTCTTCCATGCAACAACCAGCTCCTTTGTGATGTCATTAGCATCTGCGTACCTGCAGAACGCCTGTACGTCTCGCAGATACTTCTCCTGTGTTGCCGTGCTTTTCTCCTCACGGCATAGATAGTTTGCAAATTCCTTGATTCGTTTCGTAGACAGTTTCATAATGCTTCCTCCTTGATTGGTCACCTATATTGTACCCAAAATCAAGTAAGCTACGGATAAACGCAAAAATCCGCATGCCTGCTCTTACACAAGCATGCGGATGAATTTATACTGGTAACACCTCCCAAGTTTGGGTAATGTTAACATAGAAACTCTCTTTATTCAACTGTCAAGTTTTACAAAAATCTGCACCTATCTCCCCAATGTCATTCAGTTTAGGATGTCATTGCGAGGACCCTGAGCGAAGTCGAAGGGGACGTGGCAATCCGTAATACCTTTTAGCGAACGGATTCCCACGGCTGCTGCGCAGCCTCGGAATGACAAATGGTTTTTAACTTAATGACATTGACCTGTCTTCCGTTCTTTTGTTTCACTTTTTCACGAAAAACCTCGGTTTTTCTCGGTTTTTCTAGGTTGTCTGTTGGGGAACTTTTGTGCTATGCTCCTCGTATCAACGTTCTTAGGGGTGAGCGCATATTGAAACTTCTTATTGCCGTAAGTTCAGAAATAATCACTGACTTGCTCGCATCTTCCTTGTCTCAGTACGATATACATACCTGTGATACCGGCACAGAGGCCCTTGTAATGCTGGAAATATATCGGCCTGATGCGCTGATTTTAGATCTAACGCTTCCTGTTATAGACGGGTTAACCGTTTTGCGAAAAACCAGCTTTCGGCCATATAGTATTCTGGCACTTACCAATCTTGCGACCCCGGCTGTGCTGCAAGCGGCTGCGAACGCAGGAGTGCAGGCGATGATCCTGATCCCTTGCACCATCCGTCACATTATAGAACACCTGAATGCCCTAATAGAAAAAGCCCCCTCTACGGAAAGCTAATCCGTAAAGGGGAACTTCTGTTACATTTTGATAATTTCAGTATATACGTCTCTTACACTAGATCCGGTGCTGTTTTTTGCATAAAAGGTGACACGTGCCGTGTAGTAATATCCCGCAGTAGCGTAATTGTATGTAACATAGCCGCCGTGAGATGTCGTGTTCTGCGCTACCATCTGCGAGTAATTATCCATGGTATAGGTCCGCATTTTGGTCCAGGATTGCTGGTCCGCAGAGCGATAGACAACGATCTCACTGACACCGAGAACCTGCATTGTATTTCCGGCGTTAGCTATTACGTCAAACCAAATTTGGAAAGACGAGGATGATGTCTTATAAAGATCTGTACCGTATGAGGCAAAGAAAGCACTTCCCCTTGGCTCTACTACACTTTCTGCTTGGGCAGGAACAGCAAAAAGCAAACTGCAAGCAAGGATCAAACAGACAAAGCGAACAAGTTTTTTCATGATGTTAATTCACTCCTGTAAATGGATATGATGATTGAGTAGATATCTTCTCTTGCAAGGTTTGTATTTAGCAAACACTCCACACCATCAACACTCCATGTAACAGATAAGTATTCATCATTGTCCATTATAAAATGGTTTACTTCGCCAGCTTCAAACATTTCAATACCGGTTTCTTCTTTCTCAACTTTTGCGGAAATATCTGTGGATATGCGATATGTAATCGAAATATCATTGTCGCCGTTTTTAAATTCTCCATGAACTCTAGTTCCACTGGGCATCGGCAATTCTTTAATTTCCCGCAGCACAAATCCCTCAGGTAGCCACATGGGCACAACCAATTCCGTTACGCCCAACTCTGTCACTTTGTCGTACAGCTGCTGCAATCCGGGATTGTCCGAAACGAAATCACTGTCAGCATTGGGGTAGCTTTCGTCTGGATCTATAAATTCAAAAATGCTGCTTGTCCAGCGGACCAATATATCGAAAAGGCTTTCTGCCTGAGCGGTCGGGGACATTGTCATTACCACAATGCAAACTACCGCTGCAGCCGCCGCGATTCCGGCAAACCACTTGCGTTTATGTATGGACTGTTTAGATGATGTGTTGTGTTTGCTTAGTTTTTCTAATATTTCTAAGACCTCCGGTGTCTTCTCAACCGGAATATCTTTTTCTCTATCTTCCAGTTCATGCAAAATGGGCAATACCACCTCCTCATTGGGATGTTCCTTTTCCAGCTCTGCCTGCAGAATTTTGTCCAGTTCCTCTGTAGGCGTTTGCCGCCATCCTTGATATGGGCAGGTTTTATTCTCTCTCATAGCGATCCCCCTTTGTTATTCTGCATTCCTGCCAAATTTCCAAAATGTATGCGATTCTGGAAATAAATTCACTGTTTGTTGGTTTGTTCACAACAGCACGGCCGTCATAGGAAAAGTACCATTCCCACGCTTCTTTACTACCGTGCCGCCAAGCCGTTTTAATTGCGTCCCGTATGGCTTGCTCTACTAACTCCTCCGAGTTCTGTTTATAATGTAGGGAAATTTCCAGGTATATATCCTTTGCTAGTGCACGGGTGGGGTCTTTTCGTTTTAACTCGATTGCTTTCTTAAGAAACTCAAAACCGGCACTCTTTGTGGGCACACCAAGCTCCATTAAGGCCACAATAATCGCACCACGAAGGTTATAATGATCCAAATGTTGCACCAACAGCAATATATGGCAAAGCGTTCTTTCTATCGTGCTTTCCATTATATTCCTCCCCTCTGTGGTTATTATGACACAAAGAATTGTCTTTGTCCATCGAGAATTGTCGAAACAAAAACAATAACCCCCGAGACTTCTATACTTTTAAGCCTCAGAGGTTATTGTAACACTTAGCGAAAATACATTCCTCACTTAGTGGTATTATTTAGGGTCAAATTTTTCACGTGCTTTGTCGCGTTCCACGGTTTCCGTAAACGCACGACGCATGAAGGCATTCAGGGATTCGCCCATGGCCTCTGCGTGTGCTGTTACAGTTTCTTTTTCAGCAGGAGTGACACGTGCCTGTAAATATTCATACTTTTGATGGTACTTTTTGCTTGCACGAAGTTGCGCTTCTGTTTGAGCCATTGCGATCACCTCCCAATAAGTATAGCAGATGTATGACCGAAAATAAAGATATGTGCATACACATAAGTTGCACAATAAAAGCGGCATAATTTTGTGGAAAATGCCGCATTGATATGTGTATGCACATATGATATAATACAGATAGAAAATAAAACAACGGCAGTGTAGAAGAGTTGGCGCTCTCCTACACCTGCGCAGGTGAGTCAGGCACCTACACAACGGGATTACCCCGCACCGCAGGGATATTATATCCTTTTTGTAGATTTTTTGCAAAATAAATTATTCTATAGAAGACGAATATGCAGCCTTTAGTAAATATAATAAAAAGTTTCGCCTTAGACCTGACTCCCAAGCCCACCGGCGCTATCGAGTGGGAAAAAGTATAGAAAAATGCCTCCTGCGAGTTAATGCAGAAGGCATATTTTTATTGGATTAGAGAATAATCAAATTTGTCCTTTTCAGGATAAATGAGATTGGTCGTTAACAAATGCTGTTAAAGAACAAAACCGCCTATTCCAAAAAGAACAAAATAAATTATTCTATAGCAGACATATAGGCAGCCTTTAGTAAATATAATAAAAAGTTTCGCCTTAGACCTGTTCCCCAAGCCCACCGGCACTATCGAGTGGGAAAAAGTATAGAAAAATGCCTCCTGCAAGTTAATGCAGAAGGCATATTTTTGTTAGGTTAGAGAATAATCAAATTTGTCCTTTTGAGGATAAATGAGATTGGTCGTTAACAAATGCGGTCATTCCCACTCGATAGTGCCCGTGGGCTTCGGGGTCAGGTCAAACAGCACGCGGTTGATGCCCTCAACCTCAGAGGTAATACGCTCCACGATCTTGTGCAGAACGGGGTAAGGGATCTCCTCGATGGTAGCGGTCATTGCGTCCTTTGTATTCACGGCGCGGATGATGGCAGGCCAGCCTTCGTAACGGCTCTCGTCCTTCACGCCGACGCTCTTGATATCGGGAATGGCGATAAAGTACTGCCAAGTCTTCTCAGCAAGGCCGCACTTGTCAAATTCATCACGCAGGATAGCGTCTGCTTCACGCAGAGCGTGCAGACGGTCACGGGTAATGGCGCCCAGACAGCGGACACCCAGACCGGGGCCGGGGAAAGGCTGACGGTAGACCATAGCATGGGGAAGACCCAGCGCCTCGCCCACCACACGGACCTCATCCTTGAACAGAAGCTTCAAAGGCTCTACCAGCTCAAACTGCAGGTCCTCGGGCAAACCGCCCACATTGTGGTGGGACTTAACAGCCTTTTTGCCCTCGGCAGCCTTGATAGACTCCAGGATATCGGGGTAGATCGTACCCTGAGCCAGAAAGGAGATACCCTCCAGTTTCCGGGCTTCGTCTGCAAAAACAGTGATGAACTCTTTGCCGATGATCTTACGCTTGGTTTCCGGATCGGCAACACCTGCCAACAGGTCCAGGAAATGATCCGTAGCGTCAACATAGATCAGGTTGGCATCCATGCCGTCCTTAAACATCTTGATAACGCTCTCAGACTCATTCTTACGCATCAGACCGTGATTTACATGGACGCAGACCAGCTGCTTGCCGATGGCCTTAATGAGCAGCGCAGCAACAACAGAAGAGTCAACACCGCCGGAAAGCGCCAGCAGCACCTTCTTGTCGCCAACCTGCGCGCGGACCTGTGCTACCTGCTCAGCAATAAACGCATCTGCCAGTGCCTTGGTGGTAATACGCTCCATGGATTCGGGACGAACATTATTAGACATACCATTTCCCTCCGCTTATGATTAAAAATATAGCATCATTATACATACATTTTTTGCAGTAGGCAAGAAAAAATTACTGGAAATCTGTCGAATAACCATAAAAATTCGGTAACTTTCGGTTATAATTTTTTGTGAAATCTGCTCTGCACTGTTCCTTTAATAAACCGCCAACAGAATTCAACAATAGAATGTGTACCACAGCGGACGGTTTTTCAGCCGCTGCAGTGCGGCAGATTGATACTCATCAAAGAGGATCAGTTCCTCCGGTGTGATGGTATATTGGCTGAATTTCGCCTTCTGCGCCAGTTCAAACAGCGCCTTATCGGGAATTTCTCCCAACAGCGCCGCCAAACGGACCGTTTCCTGCCACCGGACCAGCGCCTGCTCATTGGCTGTACCGGTGCTGCGTTTCTTTCTTTTTGACCGGATACGCAGTGCGTACTGACCCCAAAAAGCGCCCACAAGCGCCGCAATACCGGCAAGCACCGTCAAAACCGTCAGCAGCAGTTTAGAATTGTTCTGCTTCTGCCCGGAAGGCCCGGTCAGGGGATCGGTTTCTCGGGGCTGATCCAAAGATTCCCGGGTTTCCTCCGGCTGCGTCGTCTCCACAGTATTTTCCTGCTCCTGCCGCAGATCCTGCGGTGTAGCCTCCAGTATCGTCCAGCCAAACCCCGGCAGCCAGTACTCTACCCACGCATGGGCTTGCTTCATAGTAACCGTTACCGGCTGACCGGCTGTCACCTGCGTGGTATAGCCCGTCACATACCGGGCTGGAATGCCGGATGCCTGCAAAAGCACCGCTGCCGCGCTGGCAAAGTGAATACAGTAACCGGCATCGCCTTTTTCCAAGAACCAACGGGCAAAGTCTCGCTCCCCGTTGGGCATTCGGGATGCATTGGTATCATAGACCGCGCTGGATCGTACATAAGCAGCGATGGCTTTTGCTTTATGGTACGGGCTTTGGATATCGCCGGTGATCTCCTTCGCCATGGGGATCGCCCATTGCTTCACGGAATCTGTCAGTCTGATAAACTGGGTCAGTAAACCGCCGTCCCATTCGGTGGCTTTGATATCCGGCGACGGATACAGCCTTTCCAGGCACAAAGGATCTGCCGGAGTGATGACACGGTAATAATACTCCGTCAGCTTCCTTTCATTTTCCATACCCTCGGTGAAATCCTTCATGCGAGAGGCATCGATATAATAGGGCGTATAGAGCATCCAATGGGCATAACGGGTAGTGATCTGCACCTGACCGAGAACAGCCATATCCTGTTCCGGCCAACGCAGCAGTTTCCACAGAGAGCTGTCTTCTTCATTGGACCAGGATATCCCGTCATACAAGCACATAGCGCGGCTGCGCAGGTACAGTGTGCCGTTAAAATCCGCAGTCACCGTCATGACCTGGGCTTCCGACTCTGACCGGTTACCTACCGACGACAAGTCCACGCCGCCGGCTGCTACGCCGGTCACGATGTTGCTGTTTTCTTTTCCCATGAGGATCTGCAAGGGGTCGGATTTGAGCACCATCTCTGTCAGCTTTTGCGCCGTCTCCTGCCCGTGGTAAGTGCTCTTGGGCACTGCCGCCAGTAAGATCAAAAAAGCAAGCGCTGTTGCTGGCACAGCCAGCAGACTTAAACTGTTTCCCTGCTTTGCATCCTGCTTTCGCACCCGACCGGTCAGCAGCAAGGAAGTCAGAGATACCATCAGAAAATATAAATAGATCGTATCCGGTACCGTATCGGTCACCACGAAACAAGTAGCGCCGCACAGCACGCTTAAAAGCGCACCGGGCAGAATGGTTTTTCTGCGGCAGACTGACCAACTGACCGCCATAGCGATCAGCACACCCAAAATACAAAGGGTCAGCAGGATCGTAGGCTCCATCTCGTCTGCAACCCGATGTCCCCAACGGATAATTTCCCAACCGTATGCTCTGTTATACTGACGGGACAGTCTGTTTAAAAACGCCTCAAGGCTCAGCATAAGGCTGTCGCTGCGCCACAGATATCCAAGCCAAACAGCACCCACACCGGCAGGCAAAAGACCTAAGGGCAGGCTGTAGGCAATGGTACAAGCCACCGCCGCCACTAAACAGCTAAGGGTTAATGCAGTAATATCGACACCCATATTAAACGCTGTGACCATACACATAACAGCGGCAAAGCTCATAAAGAAGGACAGCAGTAAGCTCCAGCCTGCGGTGATCCATTTTTCAAGCTTCATGGCTGTCACCTCCGATGTGGTGCTGCCACAAAACCGCTTGCTCCTCCGGGATCAGCTCCTGCTTTGCCGGACGGGAACGCAGCAGCATGCGCATACCCTCTTCCAAAGAGGCTGTGTCCCGGACCTGAAAACAGACCGTCTCTCCGCCGGTCAGACACCGCACTTCATGTTCCTGACCCTGATCCAAAAGTGACTGGCTCAGCCATATAAGCTGTCCCAGCTTCTTATCCATTTGGTCCGGTGCGCCGCAAAGGGTCATGGTCAGCAAATAGCCTTTGAGCACCGGCTCGATGGGCTCTCTGTAAATGAGCTTTCCGGTCTTAGCCGCCAGTTTCCAATGGATATTTCGCAGATCGTCACCGGGTCTGTAAAGACGCAGATCGTGATCTTCTGAGAATCCGCCGCCGGGCTTGGGCTGCCATGCACTCACTGCTTTTCCATCCGGTTTTGGCGGCTCACCACCGGGTATGGGCTTTGGCTCTACATAAACGGCGCAGCTGTCGCCTTTGCGCAGCTGTCGGCAAAAAAGCCCCAGGAAATCATATACAAATATCCGGTCATAAGCGATCGTCACCATGCCGCAATGCTCCGTAGGGATCCGTTCTCCGGGCGCTCCCACATAGCGGATATCGGTCAGATGATTGTGCAGCCGGATCCGGCTGCTGACCGGTGGGATCAGAAACCGGCTCTTCAGTTCCAATGCTGTCCGGAGAGGCACGCCGATACGAACGCTCTCAGGGCAACGCAACCCTGCGCTGACTGTCAGCATGGAAGGCAGGCTCAGCGCCAGTGAAAACAACGGCAGCAATACTACCGATACCAGTAAAAACCAGGAAAACCATTCCCGGTAAAATCCGTAAAATACCAGACTTCCCAACAGGGTCATCAGGTAAATGATCCGCCGGCCCCACATCGCTTAGTGGAGCTTAGGCGCCCGGACCTTTGCCATAATGCTCCGAAGGATCCGGTCCGGTGTTTCATCCTGCCCCGGTGCAGCCTGCACCCGGTGGGCAACCGCATAGGGAAATACTTCCTGCACATCCTTGGGCACAACATAATCTCTGCCCCGCAGCTGCGCCACCGCCTTTGCCAAGGCAACTACTGCCAGTGTTGCTCTGGGGCTGCCGCCGCGCAAAAGCATATCGCTGCGCCGCGTGGCATCTACCAGCCGCACCACATATTCTGCGATCTCCTCTGCCACATGGGTATCCTCTACCTCCTTCTGCAGTGCAGAAAGGGTCTGGGCATCGACCACCTGCTCAATTTCCGCAACCGGGTTTTTCCCCTGCCGCTGCAGGACCATGGCAACCTCATCCTTCGGCTCCGGATAGCCAAGGCTCAGGCGGATCATAAAACGGTCCGTCTGGCTGTCCGGAAGGAGCTGCGTGCCTGCCGCTCCGGCAGGATTTTGTGTTGCAATAACCGCAAAGGGCTTGGGTAGCACATGGGTCACGCCATCCACCGTTACCTGTCCTTCCTCCATTGCCTCCAGCAAGGCAGACTGGGTCCGGGAAGTTGCCCGGTTTAGTTCATCTGCCAAGAACAGATTGCACAGCACCGCACCGGGCTTATAGATCATCTGTCCGGTGGTCTGATCCGGGATGGAATAGCCCGTTACATCAGAGGGCAATACATCCGGTGTAAACTGGACACGGCTGCACTGAAGACCCAGCGCTTTGGAAAAAGCCAACGCCATGGTGGTTTTTCCCACACCGGGAATATCCTCCATCAGGATATGCCCCTTTGCCAAAATACCGGTAAGTACCCATAAAAGGATATCATCTTTACCCACGATGCCCTTGCGGACCTGCTGTAATATCTGCTGCGCCGCTGTTACCACAGCTGACTGCGTATTTGCCACCGTTTATGCCCCCTTTGTCAAATGCACTATGGACATTATTGCCCGTTTCTTTCGTGTTTTACACCTTTATCTGTCCAGCAGATAGTTCACTTCTGCGACTTTTTCACCGCCGCGGATATAGACACGGGTCACCCGTCGGCTCACATCGCAGATCTGCTCATAATTAAAGCTGTTTGCCGCTTCTGCAATGGTTTCGGCGCTGATCGTCTCTTCGCCGTCGGTGCCCATCAGCACCACGCCGTCCCCTGCTTGCACACCGGGGATATCGGTCACATCCACCATAAACTGGTCCATGCAGATCCGACCCAGGATCGGTGCTTTTTTCCCTTTGATCAGCACATAAAACCTGCCTGACAAGCTACGGCGATATCCGTCTGCATAGCCCGCAGGGATGGTTGCCACTACTGTCGGCTTTGTTGTCACATAAGTGCCGCCATAGCTGATCTCCCGTCCCGGCTCCAGCGTTTTCACACAGCTTACCGCAGTATGCCAGCTCATAGCAGGCTGCAGTTTTAAAAGCTGCGGATCGACTTCCTCGCTGGGATACAAGCCGTAAAGTGCGATACCAGCACGGACCATATCGTAATGGCAGCCGAAATTCATAATGCCGGCGGAATTGTCCAAGTGCCGCAGAGGGATGTCGATTCCCCTTGCCTTGAGCATCTTATCAAACAGCGCAAATCGGTCAGCCTGCTGCCTTGTGCGTGTCAGATCCACAGTATCCGCTGTCGCAAAATGGCTGAACAGTCCTTCTGCCTGCAAGCCGGGCAGCTTTGCGATCTTCGCGCAAAGATCTGCTGCTTCTTCCGTCACCTGAAAACCTATCCGGCTCATTCCCGTATCCACCGTAAAATGGAAGGTCGCCGTCTTTCCCTGACGCACCGCTTCACAGGACAGCGCTTTCGCTTCTTCATAGGAGAAGATACCCAGTCGGATATTCTCTTCCACTACCGTCGGATAGCATTCTACCGGGGTATGCCCCAATAAAAGGACGGGCTTTTCGATACCTGCCCGACGCAATTCCAATGCCTCTGCCACAGAAGACACACCGAAAAAAGCGCACTCCGGCTCCAAAAGACGGGCAACGGGCACTGCGCCGTGACCGTAAGCATCTGCTTTCACCACCGCCATTACCGACGCACCGGCTTTCTTTTGAACTTGCCGAAAATTATTTAAAATAGCATCCAGATCGATCTTCACATAAGTATTGGAATATTCCATAACCGCATCTCCCAATCTGATATCTTCGTATTTGATATATTATAACAGAATCCGCAGTGGATGTAAACTGTGTTTGTCTCCGGCTTGTGGGGAAACAAAGAATCTGCGGTATCGCCCAATGGCGATACCGCAGGTTCTTTTTATTCCATAATGCTGCCATCCGGGTTAAACAGCGGCAGTTTCTCAAGATAGATAATATCCTCACGCTCCTGAGCATCGCCTTCTGCCAAAACCGCCATACGGCCGGCAACGATGCCTCCGGCTTTATCGACCAGCGCTTCCAGCGCCGCAAGGCTCTCACCTGTGGAGATCACATCGTCTACGATCAGAATCTTCTTGCCGCGCATCATTTCCGCATCGGCAACATCCAGATACAGCGTCTGTTCTTTCGCGGTGGTAATGGACTTTACGCTGGATTCAAACACGCCCGTCATATACAGTTTGGGCGCTTTCCGGGCAAGGAAATACTTTTGCGCACCGGTCTGCCGCGCCATCTCATGGGCAATGGGAATGCCCTTTGCCTCCGCAGTAATAATATAATCATATGCAGGAGCTGCCTTCAAAAGCTCTCTTGCGCAGGCAACCGTCAGTTCCTGATCTCCGAACACAACGAAACCGGCTATGTAAAGAGTATCTGTGACCTTGCAGATGGGAAGCTCCCGCCACAGACCTGCTACTTTCATGCGATATACCATATTGACCGCTCCTCTTTTTTTATTCTGTTTTTATTATACTGCACCTCTAAAAAATGTCAAGGCGACCCCTCTTGCAAAAGTTGTAGAAAACGGGTATCATAAACGAAGAAGCATAGAAAGGAGCGCCGATATGTTTGAAGGTTTTTCTCCCGAGACCGTGGATTTTTTGTGGGGCATCCGCATGAATAATAACCGGGATTGGTTTCTCGCTCACAAGAAAGATTATGTAAACTATTTGTATGAGCCTATGAAGGCCTTGGGCAAAGATCTTTTTACACCTTTTCTCCAAAGACCCGGCAATCTGTTAAAAGTCAGCCGTATCTACCGGGATGCCCGACTTCACCATCCGCTTCCCTACAAGGAGAGCCTTTGGATATGCATCCGCCACGATGTACAGTGGTGGGCGGAGAATCCCTGCCTGTATTTCGAGATCCGGCCTGAGGGTGTCAGCTACGGGCTTGTTTGGTGGCGACCCCGTCCTTCCACTATGGAGCAGTTCCGAAAGCAGATCGCCGCCGATCCCAAGCCCTTCCTCAAACTGATCAAAGACACAGAAAAAGCCACCGGTCTTCCTATCACCGCAGAGCTTTACAAGCGTCCCAAAGAAGCACCGGATGCGCGCCTTGCGCCTTTTTACGCATGGAAAGGCAACATCAGCTGCGCTGTCACTGAAGAGGTTTCTCCGGAGATGTTCGGTCCTGCCTTGGGCGAACGGGCTTACCGTCTGATCGAACAGCTGACCCCTCTGTACGACTATTTTAACCGTTTTAAAGTATAACCGCAAATTATGTATCGGCAGACAGTTCTGTTTTTGATCTCGTCAAATCGTCCACTTTCCTATCTGCCTTGTTCGTATCATTCCGGTGATACCCTTGACAGAAAACACGCGTCTTTTCTGTCCGTAAACAGTTTGCCCGCCCCGGAGCATTTTATCCGGAGCGGGCAATTTTTTATTTTTCCAAATGCACATTTAAATGCGGATAGGTCATCTCAATATTCTTTTCGTCAAAAACTACTTTAACATTGCGATTGATCTGGAAAAGCGTTGTCCAGTAATCAGCACTCTTGCACCATACAAATAAAGTATATTGAATGGCGCTGTCACCGTAGTTCTGCACAACAGCCATCGGCGCAGGGTCGTCCAATACGGTAGGAACTTTTGCAGCTTCTTTCAAAGCTTCCAACACCAGTTCTACCGGTGCCCCATAAGAAGCAGAGGCACTAATCTCCACACGCCGCGTACCCGAGGTGGTGTAGTTAATGATCTGAGACGCTGTAACAGCGCTGTTGGGAATCGATGCGACCTTATTATCAGCCGTTGCAAGCTTTGTATAGGTAAGACCGATTTCTTGAACCGTTCCGGATTGTCCTGCGATCTCCACAAAATCACCGGAAACAAACGGCTTAGTGTACAGCAGTGTAAATCCGCCGATCAAATTGGTCAGGGCTGTCTGTACAGACAGAGAAACTGCCAAAGTAAGTACACTTGCCAGCGCAACGATACCGGTAACATCAATGCCTAAGTTGGATGCTACGATCAAGCCCAGCAATATGTACAGCGCTGTTTTCAAAACAGATTTAATCAGGCTATGGGCCGCTTTCTCCAGCTTTGTTTTTTCCAAAGCCGCATTAACAAGCGTCATTAAAATACGAATCATAAAAATTCCGGCAACTATAATAATGACGGCAGGCAATAGCTTTGCCAAGGCAAAGCTGCCTAGCATTTGAAACCAAGAAAACAACAGTTCTTTCATAATCACGCTCTCCTTTGTACTAAGATACTTTTATCATAACAAAAAGCATACAAAAAAGCAATGCTTTTCTGCTTTATTGAATTACGCTGTAGATCTGTTGGTTGATCTCTGCGCAGACTTTGTAAATACCGAATTCATCCTTTGCGCCACTGGCGCCGGTGGTCAGCACCACCACGCCGTCGCCGGTGACGGGATCGTAGGTAACCGCGTTAAACACGCCGTAAGCACTGCCGGTATGGAAGAAAATTCCTTTTCTGCCGTACAGTTCCGGCCAATAACGCATCGGTGTTGCCTGATATGAGCCGTCTGGGGTCGCAGGTTCCATATAGGTCTCCATTTCGGCCACGGACTCCGTCTGTAGCAGTTGGACGCCCTCGTATCTGCCGTCCGCGCCCAGCATGGCAATCAGTTTGGCCAGGTCATAGGCGCTGGCAGTCAAGCCGCCGGCAAAGTAGCTGCCCTTGGCGCCGGGTTTTGTGGGGCTGTGGAGTTTTTTCTGAGCCTCCACCGTACGGGCGACCGACCAGTCTGTTCTATATAAGGTCGCCAGCAGATCGGTATTCTTGATGTCTCCTGCACCAAAGGCTGCATCGATATCCATTGCTTTGTACAGTTTCTCCTGCAGGATATCATCAGTCACCCGGTCTGCTGCCAGTTCCAGCGTCATACCCAGCACACCGAAGGCATAATTGTTGTATGTCCAGCCGTTGATATCTCCCGGCACAGAACCAACAAAACCGCTGCCCTGGAGCTTGCTGCGGACACTGCTATATGTCCGGGGTACGCTGTCACCGGCATTGACGATAGAAGATGTATGGGTCAGCATATTACGAATGGTAATGGGGATCGTGGGATATTTGGGATTTTTGACAGTGATGTCCCAATACTGACTAATATCGGCATCCAGATCAATAATGCCGTCTTCCCGCAGCAGCTGCGCGGTAAGACCCACCGCCACCTTGGAGATCGATGCCACACGCAGCTTATGGTCAGCGGTCATCGCCACCTTGTCTCTCACTGCCCAGCCGTATGCGTAGGTATCCGTAACGACACCTTTTTCCACCACAGCCACCTGCAGACCCTTGGCACCGTATTTCTGCGCCACAGCATCCACCGCTGCCTGAATGGTGTCATGATTCTTTAAGGCAGCAGAATCTTCTTGTCTTTCCGGGATCGCATCACTAATTAGCTGCGCCATTTCATCCTTTGGGTCCAGCGCTTTCAGCGCCACGATTGCCTGTGCCAGCTGCAAACGGGATACTGCCGTATCCGGCAAAAGCCGGTCGCCTACAAAGCTGCTCAAAAGATCATTCTCCGAAGCCCACAGTACCGCCTCTTTCCAGGAAACAGCGGTATCTGCTTTCAATTCTACATCCAGATAGGCAAGCTCCGTTGTTGTCGCTTCTGTAGAAACGCCCAGTTCTCTTGCTGTTTCATAAAGCATCACCGCCAGTTCCGCACGGGTCAAGGGGTCAGCCTGGCGCTCAAGTTCCTGGGTCAGCGTTTTTCCGGTGAGCTTACAGAAAGCCTCTGCGCCGTCTAACCGGGTCACCATAGCATAGGGAGAAAAGACGCCGTCTTTTGCTTCCATAATGCCATAATAAAGCATATAACAGGCAGTATCGTAAAGGGGACTGTCTGCAGAAACATCGGTAAATGTCTCCGTACGGATCTGATCCAATACAGATTTCGGCTCTGTTGTCTCCGTCGGCTGGGTTTGTACAGACTGCGTCGGTACATAGGTGTTCAGCGGATTTCCACCGACAGCGCAGGCGCTAAACAGCAGCGCACACGCAAGGCACAGCGCCGCGATTGACTTTCTTCTCATATTATTTCCTCGCAATACTCTTGATCTGAAGATCGTTTCTATCCCCGATTTTACCTTACTTTCAGATATGTGTCAAGTAAAGCACCGGCAGCGTTTTCTTTGCTGCCGGTGCTTTTTATTTTTACTGCATATTCGCAGCCGCCTTTTGGGCGGCTAACGCGGCTTTGTATTTTTCCATATACTTACAGAATCCGGTAACACCTTCCGGGTCGGGATTGGCGCAGGTACTTTTTGCGTTGCAGAACACCTTGTCTGTCAGATAAGACTGCAGGCTTTCACCCTGCTCTTTTCTGCACATATAAGCTGCCAGCAGCGCCATGCCCCAAGGTCCGCCTTCACCGGCGGTCTCCATAGTGGTGATGGGTACATTCAAGGCATTGGCAAGCAGCTGCTGTCCCACGCCCGGTGTTTTAAAAAATCCGCCGTGTCCCAGCAGGATATCCGATTCCACCTGCTCCTTTTCCGCCAGCATATCCATGCCGATCTTTAAGGTCGCAATGGCGCCGTTTAACTGGGAGCGCATCAGATTGGCAACCGTCAGGCGGCTGTCCGGCATACGGACCAGCATCGGTCTGCCCACGGGTGTATCCGTCAGCGGCTCTCCTGCGAAATAGTTAAATGCCACGATACCGCTGCAATCCGGATCGCCTTCCAAGGCTTTGCGGAACAGCGCCGGATACAACTGCTCCATATCCACCGGCCAGCCCATGGCGCGTCCTGCATCGGCGATCAGATTCACCCATGCGTCGATCTCAGATGTGCAGGTGTTGGTATGGGCCATCGCCACCGTATCACCGGCAGGGGTCGCCACCACATCGATTTCCGGATAACAACCCTTCAGCGGCCGTTCCAGCACCTGCAAAGAAAACGCAGAAGTGCCGGCAGAAATGCTGCCGGTCCGGGGCAAAACCGCGCCGGTTGCCACCATGCCGGTACCCGCATCGCCTTCCGGCGCGCACATAGGAATGCCGGCTTCCAGTTCTCCACTTTCATCCAGCAGCGCTGCGCCGGCTTCTGACAGAACACCTGCCTGCTGACCTGCCACCAATACCTTGGGCAAAATCTGCCGCAGTTTCCACGGATAGCCTTTCTCTTGGATCAAAGCATCGAATTGACTGAGGTTTTCCGCGCTGAAATCCTGAATGCTGTGGTCATAAGGGAACATACCGGACGCTTCTCCCACACCCATCACATGCAGACCCGTCAAAAGATAGTGGATATGGCTGCTAAGGGTAGTCAGACGGGCAATGTCTTTAACATGCTCCTCGCCGTTGAGGATCGCCTGATATAAATGGGCAATGCTCCAGCGTTGGGGAATATTAAACTGAAACAGCTCCGTAAGCTCCGCTGCTGCCGGTCCGGTAATAGTATTGCGCCAGGTACGGAACGGTGCTAATTGCCGGTCCTCCTTATCGAAAGCCAGATATCCGTGCATCATGCCGGAAATGCCGATAGCCGCAACACGGCGCAGGGATACTCCGTACTTATCCAAAACATCCTGCCGCAGAGCGCCAAAACAGCTGCGAAGACCCTCCCGGGCATCCTCCAGATGATAGGTCCACACCCCGTCCTCCAAGCGGTTCTGCCAGCTGTAAGAGCCGGAAGCAATGGGGTTATGTGATTCATCGATCAGAACAGCTTTGATTCGGGTAGATCCCAGTTCAATGCCTAAAACCGCTTGATTTAAATCCATAGTGTACTCCTTTTACAAGAGCCTCCCGTCAGACGGGAGGCTCTTATGTGTTTAGATTGCTTTAGCGTTTGCCAGCAGATATTTTTCTGCCTCGGGATTCCACAGACCGTTGTTTGCCTTGCAGAGTCTGTCCAGCTCTGCAAACATGGGATCTTCCTTGCCCTTCTCCTCGAACTCGTCGATTGCCACCAGAGGCAGGTCGATCTGGGTGTAGATCAGCTTCTTGCCGCCGGGGATCTTGGGCAGGTTCAGGGTAGTGTCGATAACAGCGTTC
>JAZSOR010000048.1:0-13115 GCA_045537035.1 Faecousia sp.
CGACCCGTGCCATCGAAAGCGGCATGCAGCCTAAAGTGCTGCAAAAACTGCTGGGTCACGCCAGCATCCAAACCACCATGGATCGGTACGTTCACGTAACGGACGAGGCTATGGATCAAGCTGTGAAGCAATTTGAGAAAAATGGGGTATCGGCATAAAAGTCTATGCTATTCCATAGCAAAATGGCGTAAAAATGGCGTAGTAGCCAAAATGCCAAATGCCGAAACCCCTTGCAAATAAAGGATTTTTTGAAGGAGAAGAAACAAAAATGAAACTAGGTATCGTGGGACTGCCCAATGTAGGCAAGTCTACTCTGTTTAATGCCATTACCAACGCAGGCGTGCCTGCTGACAACTACGCATTCTGCACCATTGACCCCAATGTGGGTGTGGTCTCCGTTCCTGACGAACGGCTTGACTGGCTGGCAGAATTACACAACCCCAAGAAGCTGACTCCGGCGGTCATTGAATTCGTAGATATCGCCGGTCTTGTTAAGGGTGCATCCAAGGGCGAAGGCTTGGGCAACAAGTTCCTTTCTAACATCCGCACCACCGATGCCATCGTCCATGTGGTCCGCTGCTTCGAGGATTCCAATGTGACCCATGTGGAAGGCAGTACCGATCCCCTGCGCGATATTGAGATCATCAATCTGGAGCTTGTAATGGCGGACATTGAAATGGTGGAGCGCCGGATCGACAAAGCGCAAAAGGCCATGAAGGGCGGCGACAAGAAGTTTGCCCGGGAAGCAGAACTGTTCACTGCTCTACTGGACCACCTGAATAAAGGCAAGCTGGCACGGACCTTTGACGGCAGCGACGATGATATGGCGCTGATCGGCACATCGGATCTTCTGACCCTGAAGAAGACCATTTATGTGGGCAATCTGGCAGAGAGCGAGATCAACGAGCCGGAGAACAACCGTCATTTTATGGCTGTTAAGGCACTGGCCGATGAGGAAGGCAGCCAGCTGATCCCCATTTGCGCCAAGTTGGAAGCAGACATTGCCGAGTTGGACGATCCCGATGAAAAGGCGATGTTCATGGAAGAGCTGGGTGTCAACGAGTCCGGTCTTGATAAGCTGATCCGTAGTTCCTACGCTTTACTGGGTCTCATTTCCTTCCTGACAGCCGGCAGCGACGAGTGCCGCGCATGGACTATCAAGAACGGTACAAAAGCCCCTCAGGCAGCCGGTAAGATCCATACCGACTTTGAACGAGGCTTCATCCGCGCCGAAGTTATCGCCTTTGAGGACATGAAAGTTTGCGGCACCATGGCAAACGCCAAGTCCAAGGGCTTGGTGCGCAGCGAAGGCAAGGAATATGTGATGAAGGATGGCGACATCGTCAATTTCCTCTTCAATGTATAAAAGAATACCCAATGCATTCATTTTGCATTGGGTATTTTTTGTTTCCATTATTTACAAGCCCCTGAAATAATGAAATATCAGGCTTCTTTTACTGAAGCTGCAACCTTTTTCTTTCACCAAAATCACTCTCTTTATGTCTGTTTTCCAAAAAGGGTATGCACCAGCATAGGCTCAACGGGAAAGTACTCTAAAACAGAGTGGACACGATGCACGCACGGATCGCTGTCAAACCGATCGTCCTGCTTTTCCCAATTATCCAGCCAAACAACTTCCATTTGCGCATTCCGGGCGCCTGCAACATCGGAGTCCGGATCGTCGCCAACAAACAGACACTCCTCGTTTGCAACGCAAAGCAGTTTTGCCGCATGGTCAAAAATACGGCGGTCCGGCTTGTGTATCCCCAATTCACCGGAAATCACAATGGCATCAAACTGCTCTGCGATGCCAAGCTTCTCGATTTTTCTTTTTTGGGAATCGATCCGATCTGCCGTGATGTTGGTGACGATCGCTGTCTTGATTCCTCGTTCTCTTAATGCTTTTATAACCTGCATCTGTTCCGGGAACGGGCGGGCATAACGGGTAATATTGGCATAATAGTAATTCAGACAGGCGGCATGATCAAAGGGCTTGTCCGCAGGATATTTTTCCAATAACGCGGCGAAGGCATCGGGATGGACCATGCTGTTACGGTGGACCTTTGTCATCATATAGTCAACCGCTTCAGCGATCTGCTCATCTGTTTTGTTCGTATAAAGAAGCTCCTTAAACATCCCGGGAAATGTCTGACGGGCAGCGTCAAAACGGCTGTACAGCGTATCGTCCAGATCCCAAAGGACTGCTTTCACTTTATTGAAATCAAACATGATATGCCCCTTTCCGTTTATTTCAGCCACAGCCGACTTCCCAATTTATCTTTCGTTTCCCCTGCCATGTAAAGCACCTGATATCCTTTACTAATCGTTATCGTGATTATAAAACAAAACGCAAAATTATGCAACTGTCCATCATCACCGGAAATAATGAGGAAAAAGGAAAAGCAGACCTTTAGGCGGGACTGCGTCGCCGCAAGCGCCATATCCCTCGTTTCCCCGCCAGCGGGAAAACTTGCTCATTTTGCTGCGGCTCCTTCCCCCAACGAACCCGCTGTGCTGGGCTTCGTCGGGGACCCCGAATTATTAGGCAGGTTCGCATAGACACCTCGTGCACAAAAAATAACGGATACCCGATTGGGTATCCGTTATTTTCTGGTGCGCGAGGCGGGACTTGAACCCGCACGTCCGCAGTGAACACTAGAACCTGAATCTAGCGAGTCTACCAATTCCACCACTCGCGCATATTAAATTGCGTTCGCTCAACGCTAGAGTATATTACCACGGGCGATTTGATTTGTCAACCACTTTTTTCGCTGTTTTTCAATTTAATCTTTGTAATACAGCATGCAATGGCAGAAGCCTTTATAAGAGGGGTCGTTGATCTGCTCCCGGAACTCCTTGCAAATGCATTTATTCTCCTCGGTCCGTTCCAGACGGCAGGGACAATAGCCGCCGGTACGCTTTAAGCCGTCACGGATCGTCTTGACCATTTCCTTATCGTCATTTAACCGAACTGCCATTGGATCACTTCCCTTCTGCGATTATTATAATTGTTTTTCCCAGGATGTCAACAAACAGAAAATTCCGGTTTATCGAGTGATTTCAAATAAGATTGTCATTGCGAGGAGGGCGAATGCCCGACGTGGCAATCCCCAAAGTGTTTGTATCCGTAGGGGATTGCCACGCCAGTTTGCGAACTGGCTCGCAATGACAGTTTCAGTGTTAGGTTTTTAAACAGACAGACAAAACGGAATTTGGTAGTTCCATTTTGGGCTAAACGGTGTTATAATCAAGAAAACGATTTTGGAGGCGCAGTATGGACTTTCTGCCGATTTCAAAAAAGGATATGGCTGCACGGGGCTGGGATTGCTGTGACTTCGTGTATGTGATCGGCGATGCCTATGTGGACCACCCTTCCTTCGGTCACGCCATTATCAGCCGTGTCCTGGAACGCGCCGGTTACACCGTCGGCATCATTTCACAGCCCGATTGGAAGAATCCCAAATCCATCGATGTGTTCGGCAAACCGAGACTGGGGTTTCTTGTTTCCGGAGGCAACATGGACTCTATGGTCAACCACTACTCCGTGACCAAGCATAAGCGCAAGACCGATGCATTCACCCCCGGCGGTGTTATGGGAAAGCGGCCGGATTACGCTACGATCGTATATTGCAATCTGATTCGCCAGACCTATCGGGATGTGCCCATTCTCATCGGCGGCATTGAAGCCAGCTTGCGACGGCTTGCCCACTACGACTACTGGACCGAGAGCATGAAACGCTCTTTGCTTCTCGACAGTCAGGCAGACATTCTGATGTACGGCATGGGCGAAAAAAGCGTTGTGGAGATCGCAGATGCCCTCAACTCCGGCATGGATGTAAAGGATATTACTTACATTGACGGAACGGTATTTCGCACCCAGGCGCTGGACGACAGTTTCCCCACCATCGTCCTGCCGTCTTTTGAGCAGCTGAAAGCCAACCGGCGGACCTATGCGGAAAGCTTCAAGATCCAGTACGGCAACTGCGACCCCTTTACCGCCAAGCGCCTTGCCGAGCCTTACGGCAAGGAATTTGTAGTGCAGAATCCACCCCAAAAGCCTTTGAGCACCGAGGAAATGGACGCTGTCTATGACCTGCCCTACTGCCGCACCTATCATCCCAGCTATGAAAAAGCCGGCGGTGTGCCAGCCATCGAAGAGGTCAAGTTCAGCCTTGTGAGCAACCGGGGCTGTTTCGGCGCGTGCTCTTTCTGCGCGTTGACTTTCCATCAGGGACGAATCATCCAGACACGCAGCCACGAGTCCATTCTGAAGGAAGCGGAAACCATGACAAAGGAAAAAGGCTTTAAGGGCTACATCCACGATGTAGGCGGCCCGACCGCCAATTTCCGCTATCCTGCCTGCGACAAGCAGCTGACAAAAGGCGCTTGTCCCCACCGGCAGTGTCTGTATCCTACCCCCTGCAAAAACATGCGCGCAGACCATTCGGATTACATCGCACTGCTCAGAAAACTCCGGAAACTGCCCGGTGTCAAGAAAGTATTTGTACGCAGCGGTATTCGGTTTGACTACCTGCTGTCAGATAAGAAAGATACCTTCTTCAAGGAACTGGTGCAGCATCACATTTCCGGTCAGCTGAAAGTCGCCCCGGAACATGTATCCGATCAGGTTCTGGACAGAATGGGCAAGCCGCGAAACGGGGTATACAACCGGTTTGTGGATAAATATTTCGCTCTTAACAAGCAATTCGGCATGAATCAATACCTTGTCCCCTATCTAATGTCCAGCCATCCGGGCTCCGGTCTGAAAGATGCCATCGCTCTTGCGGAATACATTCGGGAAATGGGCTACAATCCCGAGCAGGTGCAGGATTTTTACCCCACACCCTCCACTCTGTCCACAGTCATGTACTACACCGGTCTTGATCCCCGGACCATGGACAAGGTCTATGTCCCAACCGATCCCCATGAGAAAGCCATGCAGCGCGCACTGATCCAGTACCGGAATCCTAAGAACTATTATCTTGTCAAGGAAGCGCTGTTGAAAGCCGGACGGGAGGATCTGATCGGCTCCGGTCCGAAATGCCTTATCCGGGCAGTTCCGCCCCGGCAGGGCAAGCAAGCACCGCCACCCAGAAAACCGCCGGCAAAGCCGATCCCTGCGAGAAACGCCCGTAAAAGCAGACGCAAATAAGCATTTCACGCCCCTTCGTTGGAAGGGGCGTGTTCTGTTTAAAAAGAAACTGCATAGAATGTTCCATACATCACAATTCGAGGTGGTACTATGGAACATACGACAAACAGCATTACTGTAAGGGGGAGTCTTCAGTGTCTGCCCCAGTTTTCCCACGAAAACCATAACCGCAAGTTTTACCACTTTACTTTGGAAGTGCCACGGTTATCCGGCGCTGTTGATCTGCTGCCCGTAATTGCAGAAGAGGCTTTGGTCAACGAGTTAGACCCTTGCGCCGGTTCTATGGTGACGGTCTGCGGTCAGATCCGCTCTCACAATCAGCGCACAGACGGTGTTCGGCACTTACTGATCTTTGTATTTGCAACGCAAATTATCGTTGAAGACGGAGAGCCCATAAACGATGTTGTGATCGAAGGACCGCTGTGCAGAGAACCCACATTTCGCCGTACGCCTTTAGGCCGGGAGATCTGCGATGTAATGCTGGCAGTACCCCGGGCATTTCGCAGAGCGGACTATTTGCCGTGTATCCTATGGGGACGCACAGCCCAAGAGGTTTCTGTCTGTCATACCCGTGACCGTATTCGTATTTACGGCAGACTCCAAAGCCGTGTTTACACCAAGCTTACGGAAGACGGTCTGCAGGAGCGCACCGCATATGAGATCTCCGCTCTCAGTGCAGTGATCTTAGACGAGCCAATTTAAAAGCAAACATAAAGTACATCCCACAGCGGTCGGCAGTAAAAATGCCGCCGCTGTTTTCTTTATGGATTTTGTCTCCCGGTAGATGGTCATAAGGGTTGTGGAGCAGGGCCAGTGGAAAAGCGTAAACACCATGGTACAGACAGCAGTCTTCCATGTCATGATCTGCAATAACAAGGATTCCCCTGCCACATCCTTTAGCCCCTGCACACCGGTCAATGCCATTAAGATCACCGGCAGCAGCAGTTCGTTTGCAGGCAAAGAAAGAATGAATCCCAAAAGGATCACGCCGTTCATACCCAAAGCAATGCCGACGGGGTCTAAAAACGCAGACGCCGCAGAAAGCAGCGACCAATCCGACAGCAGCCACAAAAGAACACCTGCCGGCGCTGCTACCGTCAACGCCCGACCTGCCACAAACAGCGTTCTGTCAAACAATGAGCGCGTTAATATCTGGCCAAGCCGGGGGCGGCGGAAAGGCGGTATCTCCATCACAAAGGTGCTCTGCCTGGAACGGAGGACCGTTCGTGTCAGCACCGCGGAGACCGCCATTGCGCCCGCCACCCCCAAAGCCACGCATGAAGCCACCACCAAAGCCGTTCCCGCGTTGGGAAAGAACAGGGCGCTGAGCACGATCAGTGTAGGAAACCGACCGTTGCAGGGCACCATGGCATTGGTGAGGATGGCGATCAGGCGCTCCCGGGGAGAATCAATGATCCGGCATCCCATGACTCCTACTGCATTGCACCCCAAACCCATACATAAGGTGAGTGCCTGCTTACCGCAACCGCCGCAGCAAACCATGCAGGGGTCTAACAGAAATGCCATTCTCGGCAAGTAACCGATATCCTCCAGAATGGTAAACAGCGGAAAAAAGATAGCCATAGGCGGCAGCATGACCGCTATGACCCGTGTGCAGGTAACATACACACCGTCCACCAGCATGCCGTACAGCCACCGGGGCAAAAATGACAGCCATTGAGATAACACATCGTAACCGTAGGAAAACAGATTCTCCAGCAGCATACTGGGGTAATTAGCCCCCCACACGGTCAGCCATAATATGCCTAAAAACAGCAGGAACATCAGCGGTACACCAAAGCGCCGGCTGACCAAGAGTCTGTCGACCCTGCGGCGAAAGCTGTCATCATCCTGTCCGGTACGGACCACGCAATCTCCGGCGATGGCTTCTGCCGCTGTCACCGGATCATCAAAAGCCATTTTTTGCAGCGGCGATATACGCTCCGCCGTTTCCCGGACCGTCTGCAAAAGCTCCTTCATGCCCACGCCTTTACCGGCGGCGGTCAGCACCACCGGTACGGATAAGTGTTCTGATAGTCGTTTCGCATCGATATTTAAGCCGTGGCGCCGGGCTTCATCCATCAGATTGACGCATACCACCGTCTTGTCACAGATTTGCAGCACCTGCAGCGCCAGGATCAGGCTGCGCTCTAAGCAGCTCCCGTCGCAGACTACCACCGTACAATCTGCCGTCCGGGAACGGATATATTCACCGGCGATCCTCTCTTCTTCCGATATTCCCTCCAGAGAGTATGTACCGGGCAGGTCTACGAACAGATATTCCGTGTCGTCTTTTATCATTGTTCCTTGCGCCACTCCAACGGTCTTTCCGGGCCAGTTTCCCGTATGCTGCCGCATACCGGTCAGGTAATTAAACAGCGTGCTTTTCCCCACATTAGGATTGCCTGCCAGCGCAACGGTCAGCTTTTGTTCACCCTTGCGCCCCACTTTTACACCTCCACCCGGATATTAACCATATCCCGTGTCCGCAAGGCTACCACAGTACCCCGAAATTCCAATGCTGTTACACTTCTGTCGGGAGTGCGATAACGACCGGAAACCTGCGTTCCCGGAATCAAACCAAAATGATATAAACGCTTTTTCAGGTGTATATCCGTGTCGATACGGGTCACTCTCCCCTGCTTTCCCAAAGGCAGCCGATCAAGCCCAATTTCCATAGGCATCCCCTCCACAAGTTCGTTACACCATACTATCCCTCACACCGCCAAAATGTGCACCCAAGAAATAGTTCTTTTCATTGAAGGTTTCCTATGGTATGATAGGACTATCTATGGAGGTGCTGTATGAAGAAAAAAGCCATCGCCGTTATTGAAATTCTGAAGGCGCAGTATCCCGATGCCATCTGCGCTTTGCAATACGAAAAAGATTACGAACTGATGATCGCCGTGCGGCTGTCTGCCCAATGCACCGATGCCCGGGTGAATTTGGTGACTCCTTCGCTGTTTGCCGCTTATCCTACGCTGGAAGCGTTGGCAAAAGCCGACATTTCCGATGTGGAACGCTATATCCATTCCTGCGGATTCTACCGGCAAAAAGCAAAGGACATCGTCCTTGCCTGCCAAATGCTCATTGACCGCTATGACAGCAAAGTCCCCGATACCATGGATGAGCTTTTGAAGCTTCCGGGTGTGGGCAGAAAAACTGCCAATCTGCTTTTAGGTGATCTATACGGTCAGCCGGGCAGTGTGGTATGCGATACCCACTGTATCCGCATCTGCGGCAAGCTGGGTCTGTCTAAGGGAAAAGACCCGGAAAAAGTGGAACGGCAGCTGCGCAAGATCCTGCCTCCGGAGGAAAGCTCCGATTTCTGCCACAGAATCGTTTTATTCGGCCGGGACATCTGCACCGCAAGAAATCCCAAATGCGCCCAGTGTCCCCTCGCCCCTTTATGTGATGTTGTAAAATAAACATAATCGCCCCCTTGTCCGCATACTTTGTGGACAAGGGGGTGACTGTATTTGTCCCGGAGAATGCCCATATTTTATAGCGCTTTGCTACTGACTGGCGTCAATCTGCTGCTGCGGCTCATATCCACATCCTTTCAGGTCTACATATCCGGCAGGATCGGCGCAGCAGGCATTGGTCTACTGCAGCTTGTGATGTCTGTCGGTGCTCTCGCCATGACCGCCGGTATGGCAGGTATTCGCACCACATCCATGTATCTGACTGCCGAAGAGCTGGGCAAAAAGCGCCCCGGAAATGTGGTTTGGATCTTGTCCGGCTGCTGTCTTTACAGTATTTTCTGCAGCTGTTCCATCTCTTTTTTGCTGCATACCACTGCTCCAAAAATCGCCCTCCATTGGATCGGGGACAGCCGTACTGTCGATGCCATCCGGATGTTCGCCTGCTTCATTCCCGTAAACTGTCTGTGCGGTGTCATGGTTGGGTATTTCACAGCTGCCAACCGGATCGGTACACTGGCAGCCGTGGAGGTTGCCGAGCAGATCGTCTCCATGATCCTTACGGTCTTGTTTCTTGTATTATGGGCAGGAAACGATCCCGTCAGAGCCTGCCAAAGCATGATCCTCGGCAGTGGGCTGAGCAGTTGTCTGACATTAGGCTGCTTTGTCTTTTTGCGGCTGTGGGAAAATATAAAACCTGCAAAGCCGATACCCGTCAAACATCGGCTGCTGCACACCGCCATTCCCCTTGGTCTGGCTGACGACCTAAAAGCCGGCATCTCTACCACAGAAAATCTGATGGTACCCAAGCGGCTTGCCCACTATCCCGGCACGGAGCAGCCCCTTGCTGCCTTCGGAATGGTATGCGGCATGGTATTTCCCGTTCTTATGTTTCCGGCGGCAATTCTCTTTGGTCTTGCGGAGCTACTGATCCCGGAGCTTGCCCGCTGCGCCGCCGCAAACAGCTGGGAGAGGATCCGATACCTTGCCCGGCGAAGTCTCCGGGTGGCCATGTTATACGGATGTATATTCTGCGGTTTGCAATTTCTTCTGTCCGGTGACCTTTGCATTTCCCTTTACAAAAGCCCGGAAGCCGGACAGCATCTTCGGCTTTACGCGCTGCTGATCCCCATGCTGTACTGCGACGCCATCACAGACGCCATGACAAAAGGGCTGGGGCAGCAAAAAGCTTGTGTGCGCTATAATATCATCACATCCACTATGGATGTGATCCTGCTGTTTTTTCTGCTGCCGCGCTACGGCATGGGTGGATACTTTTTCAGTTTTCTCGTTACCCACCTGATTAATTTCATTCTCAGCCTGCGCAGACTATTAAAGATCACCGGCAGGATCATCCGCCCGCGTTTGCCTATACTGGCCGCCGTTGCCACTGTCTGCGCAATATGGATCGCATCCCATGTTTATACGCCCTTTTTGCGCGTTTTCGTGTATCTTCTGAGTTTAGGATGCTTGCTGACAATGCTGGGCATCATCGGAAAAGAGGATATCCGTTGGATCAAAGGACTCATCACAAAAAAATGACCTGCCCTCTCAGGCAGGTCATTTTTACAGCATACGAAAAAGTTCTTATTATAACCGTTTCAGCACTTCCAGCAGGAAGTTCCAGGTACGCTCCACAGATGCAATGTTTAAGCGCTCCCGGGATGTGTGGATATCTTTCATATCGGGTCCGATGGACACACAGTCAAGACCCGGTAATTTCTCGCTGAGCAAGCCGCATTCCAAACCGGCATGGATGGCAACCACTTCCGCATCTTTTGCAAACATATCCTTATAGGCTGCAACCATGGTATCCCGAAGTTCGGAATCCTTCCTATACTCCCACGCAGGGTAATCGCCCATGCGCGCATAGGATGCTCCATGGAACTGTGAAAGCTCCTGCAACTTTCCAAGAAGCGCATCCTTTTCGGTATTCACACTGCTGCGCACCGAGAAGGTCAGGGTCAGTTCCTCTGTCAGCTTTGCAATACCCAGATTCAGACTGGTCTGCACCAGACCGGGAATATCTTCGCTCATTTTCTGCACGCCGTTGGGCGCTGCGCACAAAAGCGCAATGACCTTGTCTGTCAATTCCGTACTGAGAGCATTGCCCCCCAGGGCATCCACATTTTCGCCGGTGATCATCGCCTCCGGCTCATCGTACTGCTCCCGGATCTGCTGTTGCAGCCGGGCAGTAATATCATTGATCCTTTCCGGATGCATACCCAGCATTACGGCGGTTACCTGGCAGGATCTGGGAATGGCATTGTCCTTTGCGCCACCACTGAGGGATGTGAGGCAAATGGGCATCACTGTCTGGATACGGCTTAACAGTTCACCCATGACTTTGTTTGCGTTTGCCCGGTTTTTATGGATCTCCACACCGGAGTGACCGCCCTGTAGACCGTCCACAGTTAAACGAATGCATGGACCGTAAACTGCGTGTTTCGGTGCAGGCAAGGTAATGGTCGCTGTTGCACCGCCGGCGCAGGAAACTGTAAAAATCCCTTCTTCCTCGGAATCCATGTTAATCAGCTTCCGGCCCTTGAGCATGGAAAGATCCACCGCCGCTGCGCCCAGCATGCCGATCTCCTCGTCCACAGTGATCAGGACTTCCAGCGGCGGATGGGGGATCGTCTTATCTGCCAGCACCGCCAAAGCATAAGCAACAGCAATACCGTTATCGCCGCCAAGGGTCGTTCCGTTGGCATACACCACCGTACCGTCGTGGGTAACATCCAGCCCCTCACTGTCCATGTCAATGGGGCAGTCTGCTTCTTTTTCGCAGACCATGTCCATATGACCCTGCAGGATCACAGCCGGATGATCCTCATAGCCGACAGTGCCTTCCTGGAACATAATCACATTATTAGCTTCATCCTGAATATAGGCAATCCCCTGCTCCTTGGCAAAGGACACAAGATAATCGCTGATCGCCTTAGTGTTTCCGGATCCGTGGGGAATGGAGCAAAGCTTTTCAAAATAAGCAAACACCTTTTCCGGCTGCAATCCGGCCAATTTTACGCTCTTCATAACAACACTCCTTGCGTGTTTGTTTTTAATAGTATAGCACAGCTTTTAAGATTTGTACAAACAAAAAATGACCACAGGGCCATAACCCTGTGGTCAACACTCTGTTTATTAGGGCAACAAGCTCAGCGCAAGTGTCAAAACCAGCCATACCAGTGCAACCCACTTGGTTGCGCGGGCCAGCATCTTATCCATACCGCCCTTACCGCTCTTATTCATGTAAGAATCGGTATTGCCGGACAGCGCGCCGGACAGACCAGCTTCCTTACCGGACTGCATCAGGACAACAAACACCAGAACAACGCTGGCAATAACCTCCAGTACGGTCAAAATGATCTTTACAACTTCCATCTTGTTAACCTCCCTCCGACTGTGCTCAAAACCGCACACAGCGGATAAAAACATAATTTCTGCATAATAGCTGTGCTATTATAGCATAGCAAAATGCAAAATGCAAGCTTTTTATTCCAGTTTTTCTTTTATTTTGTGACCCAGTTGCCGGTAGCGGCGCAGGTCAGGTACGCATTGATGAATGGATCCAGCGCGCCGTCCATGACCGCATTGACATTGGAGGTCTCGCAGCCGGTACGGGTATCTTTAACCAATGTGTAAGGCATAAACACATAGTTACGGATCTGGCTGCCCCATTCGATCTTCTTCTGAACGCCCTTGATATCGGAGATCTTGTCCAAATGTTCCCGCTCTTTGATCTCTACCAGCTTACTGCGGAGCATTCTCAAACAGTTTTCCTTATTCTGGAACTGGCTTCGCTCGGTTTGGCAGGCAACGACGATGCCGGTTGCCTTGTGGATCAGACGGACAGCGGAAGAGGTCTTGTTGATATGCTGACCGCCGGCGCCGGAGGAACGGAATACCTGCATTTCGTAATCTTCCGCCTTGATCTCCACATCGTTACTGTCATCGACGATATCGGGAACCACCTCGATAGCCGCAAAGGAAGTCTGCCGACGGGCATTGGCATCAAAGGGGGATACGCGGACCAGACGGTGGACACCGTTCTCTCCTTTCAAAAATCCGTAGGCATTGTCGCCTTCAATGATGATTTCCGCAGATTTGAGACCTGCTTCGTCACCTTCCTGATAGTCCATGATCTTATAGGTATAGCCATGTGCCTCTGCCCAACGGGTGTACATCCGGTAGAGCATCTGGCACCAGTCCTGGGCCTCGGTGCCGCCGGCACCGGCCTGGAAGGATACCATAGCATTGTTGCTGTCGTAGGTGCCGGTGAGCAGGGTCTGCAGACGGCAGGTCTCCATGTCGGCGCTGAGCTTTTCAAAGCCTTCCTTCAGCTCCGGCAGCATGGAATCATCGTCTTCCTCAGCAGCCATCTCGCAAATGGTCATCAGGTCATCCCAGGCAGCGAGCATCTTCTCATAGTTTTCGATCTTGGCCTCGGTCTGCTTGGCCTTCATCACAGCCTTCTGGCTTTTCTCGGGGTTGTCCCAGAAGCCGGGAGCCTCCTGCATGGCGTGCAGCCACTCCAACTCATT
>JAZSOR010000060.1:0-10288 GCA_045537035.1 Faecousia sp.
AAGTTGGTGCGCCCAAAAAGCGCCCACGCCTAGCAAGAGCGAGTCTACACAATATAAAGTAGGTGAAAAAGAAATGAAAGCAGTTATCGTGACCGGTGGCAAGCAGTATACCGTCTCCGAGGGTGATGTCCTGTACATCGAGAAGCTGGAGGCAGAAGCTGAAGCTACCGTGAAGTTCGAGCAGGTTCTGGCAGTGCTGGACGGTGAGAACTCCAAGATCGGCGCTCCCGTAGTTGAGGGTGCTTCTGTCGAGGCTAAGGTCGTCAAGAACGGCAAGGCTAAGAAGATCACCGTCTTCAAGTACAAGGCCAAGAAGAACGAGAAGAAGAAGCAGGGCCATCGTCAGCCCTACACCAAGGTGGAGATCACCAAGATCGCTCTGTAATTATGACTAGATGCGAATTTTTTACGGAAGACGACAGAATCACAGGATTCACCGTCTCCGGGCACAGCGGTTACGCTGAGGCCGGCGCAGATATCGTCTGCGCAGCGATCTCCGCAGTTGTGACTATGGCTGAAGCCACCATCAATGAGGTGTGCGGCGCGAAGGCCAAAGTCCGGGTCAAAGAGGAAGATGCAAGAATCACCCTGACCCTCCCCACTTCCTGCGACGAAGAGGAATCCGTACAGGCAGTCCTCTCCGGCATGCTGCTGACACTGATCAGCCTGCGGGAAGATTATCCCGATTATATTGAAGTTTTGGAGGTGTAATACCATGCTGAAGATTGGTATTCAGTTTTTCGCTCACCATAAGGGCGGCGGTTCTACCAAGAACGGTCGTGATTCCGAGGCTAAGCGTCTGGGCGTAAAGCGTGCTGACGGTCAGTTCGTTCTGGCTGGCAACATTCTGGTTCGCCAGAGAGGCACTCACATCCATCCCGGTGTCAATGTCGGTATCGGCAGCGATGACACTCTGTTCGCTCTGATCGACGGTACCGTCAAGTTTGAGCGCAAGGGCAAGGATCGCCGTCAGTGCTCCGTTTACGCTGTCGAGCAGTAATCACGGATCACCGTATAGCTTGCAAAGGGCTGCTGCAAACTAATGCAGCAGCCTTTCATTTTTATATTATGATAAATTGCGACTTGGTCGCTGTTTTACTGCGGTCATTCCGAGCATTGCCAAGCAATGCGTGGGAATCCCCAAAGTGTTTAGACCCGTGGGAGATTGCCAGAAGGTGAATTGCCCCATTGTAAAAGAAACGGATTGCCACGGGCCCAAGTGCCCTCGCAATGACAATGGGGCAAGAGAAGCCACCCTGGGGTGCGCCAGTGTGAGCTACTTCTTCGCAATGACAGTTTAAGTTATCAGTAATTAACAAGCCGTAATTTATGATAGTATAAATAAACCTTTGATTGGAGGTTTTTCTATGTTTGTAGATAAAGTGCGCATTACCGTCTGCGGCGGACGGGGCGGCGACGGCGCCGTTGCATTTCACAGAGAAAAATATGTTGCCTCCGGCGGTCCCGACGGTGGTGACGGTGGTCACGGCGGCAGCGTGATCCTGCGGGACAACGATAACCTGATCACCCTTTTGGATTTCCGTTATAAGCGTAAGTATCCCGCCCAGGCAGGCATGAACGGTCAGGGTCGGAAAATGAGCGGCAAACGGGGCGAGCCCCTGATTATCCAAGTGCCCCGGGGTACGGTGGTCCGGGATGCCGAGACCAATCAGATCATCGTGGACATGTCCACCGGTGAGGATCACATTATCGCCAAAGGCGGCCGCGGCGGCTGGGGCAATGCCCATTATGCCACCCCCACCCGGCAGGTTCCCCGTTTTGCAAAAGCAGGCCTTAAGGGTCAGGAACGGGATGTGATCCTGGAGCTGAAACTGCTGGCAGATGTAGGCCTTGTGGGCTTCCCCAATGTGGGCAAGTCTACCCTTTTGTCTGTCACCTCCAATGCCCGTCCCAAGATCGCCAACTACCACTTCACGACCCTCTTCCCTAACCTGGGTGTTATTTATGTAGACGAAGGCGTGTCCTTTGTTATGGCGGACATTCCCGGCATTATTGAGGGCGCTGCCGAAGGCGCAGGTCTCGGTCATGATTTCCTGCGGCATATCGACCGCTGCCGTCTTTTGGTCCATGTGATCGATGTATCCGGCAGCGAGAGCAGAGACCCTGTGGAGGATTTTGACGCCATCTGCGCAGAACTGGGCAACTACAGCGTAGACCTGGGCGACCGTCCCATGATCGTGGCAGCCAATAAATGTGACCTTTTGATGCCCGGCTCCGACAACTTGGAGCGGCTGCGCGCTCATGTAGAGAACGCCGGCTGCGAGCTCTATGAGATCAGCGCCGGTACTACCCAAGGTACAAAGAATCTCATGCGCATTGTGGCAGAAAAGCTTCGCACCCTCCCCCCGGTCACCATTTACGAACCGGAGTATGTAGAGGTCATCGAAGAAGCCGGCGATCCCAGCGAGCTGGAGATCGAGCATCTGGGCAACACATGGATGGTCACCGGCACTTGGTTGGAGCGTCTGATCATGAACATCAACTTCGACGATTACGAGTCCCGAAACTACTTCGATCTGCAGCTGCGCAAGTGCGGTCTTTTCAAGCGGTTGGAGGACATGGGCATTCAGGACGGCGATGTGGTGGATATCTACGACATGGAATTTGAATATCAGCGTTGATTTTATTGCTATTTGCGAAAAATTTTTGTATAATGGAGCCAAGTAATTGGCTCCATTCTTTTTTAAGGAGAATTCTTATGGATTTTAAGGTTTTAGCCGTAGGCGATGTGGTAGGCAATCCGGGTATGGACCGGATCTGCAAGTCACTGCGGCAACTGAAATCACAGACCGGCGCGGACTTTGTGGTAGTCAACGGTGAAAATGCCAGCGTAGTAGGCATGACCCCTAATCAGGGCGAAGACATTTTTGATGCCGGCGCCGATGTGATCACCATGGGCAACCACACCTTTGGCCGCCGGGAGATCGTGGATTATCTGGACGAGAACAGCCGGATCCTCCGCCCTGCCAACTATGCGCCTCAAGCTCCCGGAAAAGGCTGGGGTGTCTTTGAGACCCGATTCGGTCCGGTGGCGGTTATTGACCTGCAGGGTCGGTGTAACATGGACTACGGTCCGGACAATCCCTTCCTTTTGGTAGACAAGATCCTCAAGGAAGTGGACACTAAGCTGATCCTTGTGGAAATCCACGCAGAGGCGACCTCCGAAAAGCTTGCCATGGGCTATATGTTAGACGGCAGGGTCAGCGCAGTTTGGGGTACACATACCCATGTTCCCACGGCAGATGCGCAAGTACTGCCAAAGGGTACGGGCTATGTGACCGATCTGGGAATGACCGGACCGAAGCATTCTGTTTTGGGCATTCGTCCTAATCTGTCCATCGCCAAATTCCGGGGCGATCTCACCGGACGCTATCAATGGGCGGAGGGTCCTACCAAGTTAGAAGCGGTCTTATTTACCATCGACTTAAGTACCGGCCTATGCCGAACAGCGGAAAGGGTGGATATGTATGATTAAGATACTGCACAGCGCCGACTGGCATCTGGATGCGCCCATGTCCGGCTACAGCCTGGAGATTCTCCGCTCGCTGCAGGCGGAAAGCCGCAAGATCCCGGAAACCGTTGCCCGTTTGTGCAAAGAGGAAGGCTGCGATCTGCTGCTGCTGGCAGGCGACCTATTTGACGGTGCGGCTTCTGCCGAAACCGTTGCATCGGTACAAAGCACCTTGGCATCTTTGGACATCCCCGTGATCATCACCCCCGGCAATCACGATTACTGTCACCCGGGCAGCCCCTATATGAAAGAGGGCTGGTCCCCAAATGTGCACATCTTCAAGAAAGCACAGATCGAGAGCATCGTGTTACCGGAGCTTGACTGCCGCATTTACGGCGCAGGCTACGAGGCTATGGACTGCCCCGGTCTTTTGAAACGGTTTTCCGCAGAAGGTCCGGAAGCTTACCACATCGGTGTGTTCCATGCCGATGCCACCACCGCATCCACCTACTGCCCCGTGACCCGTCATCAGGTGCAGGAATCCGGTCTTGACTATGTGGCATTGGGGCATATCCACAAGCAGGGCAGCTTAAGCGCCGGAGAGGTAGTATGTCTGTGGCCCGGCTGCCCCATGGGCAGAGGCTTTGACGAGTTAGGTCCCAAGGGCGTTATCCGGGTGGACTTGGATCAGCAGGCGCAGGCGCGATTTGTGCCGCTGGATACCCCCCGTTTCTTCGACGAGACGATCAATGTAGGCGACGACCCTGCCGCTGCATTGGCTGCCGTTCTTCCCCTCCTTGACTCCAACGATTTCTACCGGATCACCCTCACCGGTTACGCAAGCGGCATCGACACTGAGCAGCTGGCTGCCCGTTTCTCCCATATTCCCAATCTGATCCTTCGGGATGAAACGCTCCCTGAGCCGGATCTTTGGAAGAACACCGACACGGACACGCTGGAAGGTTTGGTATTCTCCTATCTGAAGGAAACCGCCGACACTTCCGCTGAGTCTCTTGCGCAGCAGGCTGTCCTTGCAGCCCGGATCTGCCGCAGTATCTTAGACGGACAGGAGGTGGTGCTTCCGTGAGAATTTATTCTATGACCGCCACTTTTGGCAAGCTGGATCATGAGACCCTGACCTTAAAGCCCGGCCTGAATGTGATCCACGCCCCCAACGAATGGGGCAAAAGTACATGGTGTGCTTTTCTTCTTAACATGCTCTACGGCATCGACACCAAGGAGCGGAGCAAAGCAGAATCCCTTGCGGATAAAGACCGTTACGCCCCCTGGTCCGGCGCTGCCATGTCCGGCCGTATGGAGCTAAACTGGAACGGAAAAGACATTACCATTGAGCGCAGCTCCGCCGGCAGGATCCCCATGGGAACATTCCGCGCTTATGAAACCGACACCGGTCTTGATATCCCCGAGCTCACCGCCGGTAACTGCGGCCAGATGCTTTTGGGTGTGGAGCGGAATGTATTCACCCGGGCAGGCTTTTTGAAACTGACCGATATGCCCGTGACTCAGGACGAAGCCCTCCGCCGCCGACTGAATAATCTGGTGACTACCGGAAACGAAAGCGATGATGCGGACAAGCTGGGTCAGACCTTAAAGGACTTAAAGAACAAGTGCCGCTCCAACCGGTCTAACGGTCTTTTGCCGGAAGCGGAATCTGAGCGCGAAAAGCTGCGCAATCAGCTATGGGACTTGCAGGACCTGGAGCAAAAGGCCGCGGACAACCGCGAGCGTCAGCAGGTTCTGGAGCAGCAGCTTTCTGACCTTGAAAACCACCAGGCAGCTCTTGACTATGAAGCTTCCAGGAAAAACGCCCGTCGGGTTGCGCAAGCCAACATCGCCCGGGACGAAGCTGCCAAGGCATTGGAGGAATTGACCGCCCAGTGTAAAGCCTTGCCACAGCGGCAAACAGCTACCGAGCAGCTGCGTCAGCTGGAGCAGTTACAGCTGCAGCAGTCTAATTTAGATCAAGAGGTGCTTCCCTCTATGCCGGAAGCACCTGCAGCCCCTGCGCCCTTTGCAGGCATGGACGCGGATAAAGCTCTGCAGCAGGCAAGAAGCGATCAATCTGCATACGAAATGCTGTGCAAAAAACTTTCTCCCCTCCCCTTGATTTTAGCGGTTGTGTTTATTGTCAGTGCCATTGTTCTTGCACTGTTCGAGCCTTTGGCAGCGATCCCCTTCCCGCTCCTTGCTGTGCTGTTCATAATCGTACATATCAGAAGTAAAGCCCGGCAGAAGCGCGACCGCTTGGCGGTGGCCGCCCGGTATGAGCAGCTGCCCCCGGAGCAGTGGATCGCTTTGGCTGAGCAATATCAAAAAGAGCAGGACCAATACGAAGAGCAGCTGGCAAGCCGCAAGGCGCTGTCCGACAATCTGCTCTCCCGAAAACAAACCTGGGAGCAGGCGGTTTCTGAGGCAGCAGAGGGTCTGTCCCTATCCGATGCCTTAAGTAAACAAAAAGAAATTTTGACAAAGCTGGATGCCTTGCAGGAAGCGCAGCGCGCTTACGAACAAGCCGCCCATCATGCGGAAGCTTTGGCTGCGGTGGCAAAGACCGCCGAAGCGCCTAAAAAGCCGGACGCACTGACCCTTACCCAGTCGGAGACCACCCAAGCCATTACCCAGACCCGTTTTGAACTGAATCAGCTGCAGCTGCAGTTGGGACAGTATCAGGGTCAGATGGAGGCCTTAGGACAGCCTGCTCTTATCAAGGCAAAGCTGGATGCGGTCAGCGGTCGGATCACCCGGCTGGAAGCTTACAACAACGCCATTGAACTGGCGCAAAATGCGCTGTTTAAAGCCACCCTGGCGTTGCAGCGGCGATTCTCTCCCCGGATCACCAAACGGGCGCAGACCTTATTCGCGAAACTTACCGGCAACCGGTATCAGCGTATCACCATGAGCGAGGACATGAGCCTGCAGGCTGCCGCAGAAAACGAGGACACCCTCCGGGAACTGCGCAGACGCAGCGACGGCACCATTGATCAGCTGTATCTGGCCCTTCGTTTGGCGGTTGCAGAAGAACTGACCCCGGATACGCCTATGATCTTAGACGACGCGCTGGTCCGTTTTGATGACGACCGTCTGGCACTTGCCATGGAGATCCTGAAAGAAGAAGCCCAGTCCAAGCAGGTGATCCTCTTTACCTGTCAGCAAAGAGAGTCCACCCACGCATAAGCTCACCCACCCCCTCATAAATATATTTGAAGGAGGTATGTCTATGGAATTAAGGGAAGTTACCTACTTAGCCGTTATTTTGCGTATATTTGTCGCCATTGTGGTAGGCGGTCTCATCGGTTTGGACCGGGGTCTTAAAAACCGCCCTGCGGGTCTTCGTACTTACATGGTGGTCTGCCTGGGCGCTTGCCTTGTGATGCTGACCAACCAGTATGTCTGTCAGGTTTATGATGCCGGTGATCCGGTGCGCATGGGCGCTCAAGTGGTCAGCGGAATCGGTTTTCTCGGCGCCGGCACCATCATCGTCACCCGTCGCAATCAGATCAAGGGTCTGACCACCGCCGCCGGTCTGTGGACCGCCGCCGGTGTAGGACTTGCCATCGGCGTGGGCTTTTACGAAGCCGCCATCGCCGGCGCGCTGGCCATCGTCATCGTCATGACCCTGCTCCACCGGATCGACAACCGGATGCACCGCAACGCGAAAGTGCTGGAAGTTTATATTGAGCTCAGCAAAGAATACTCTCTCGGTGATTTCCTTCGGGAAACACGCGGCCGGGGCATTGAGATCCGGGATATTCAAAGAGAGCAGGATTCCGATGCTGAGGACGGCTCACGGTCCTACTTTGCCCTTTTGAAGCTCCAAAAGCGGCATAACCACATAGAAGTGATCGACGATCTGCGCGCTGTGAACGGTATCGTATTTCTGGAAGAACTATAACAAAAACTGCCCCGTTTCCACTTAGGAAACGGGGCGTTGTTATATTCAAATTACGCTTTTTCCAGAGCCAGGGTGACGGTAGTGCCGTCGCAGACCTCGGCAGGTCCAAAATACTGGATCGCACCGGGGTATACATAGCAGGTATCGTTTGCCCACTTTTCTCTGTTGGCTTCGAAGAACTTGAAGGGCTTGCCCTCCAGCTCCACCAGAGCCTTCCGGATAACGGGCTTGTCCTTGCCGTTTCTTCTCTCAATGTTCATCATCTTGGTGATGGGCATACCGCCGGCGATCCACTGGTCAGCAGGCTTAGAAAGGTTAGAAACCTTGGAAAGGTAACCGGTGTAGCCGTACTGGATCAGCATGAAGGCATTGTAGCCCAGGCTGTAGCAGTAGTCAGCGTCAAAGTTAGAGGGGAATGCGCAGCGGCCTTCGTAGCCCAGGAAATGGTGGATAGGCGCAAACTTGCCGCTGTAAGTACCGGCAGCTTTCCGCTTTGCCAGATTTTCCTTGACCAGCTCGGAGAACAATTTCTCGGACTCAATGAGGGACACCTGCACATTGCCGTGGGGGTCACGCTCCAAGAACAGCTGCTGCTGAATAGACTGGGGCAGCAGAGCAAAAACAGCCATGGATGCAGTTGTCAGACCAGCCTTGATAAATGCGTACTTTTCCTCCCATGTGGGAAGAGCATTGAATGCATCGGTCTTTTTGCCTGCCAGCAGCTCGTTGATCTCACCAATGAGCACGGAGAACTCGGGCACGAACTCCACGATGCCCTCGGGGATAATGGCAACACCGAAGTTCCAGCCCTTGGCAGCGCGGTTTGCAACAGAATCGGCAATGTAGTCAGACAGCTGAGCCAAAGACATCTTCTTTTGGGCCACTTCCTCACCGATGAGGCAGATGTTGGGCTGGGTCTGCAGAGCAGTTTCCAGCGCCACATGGGAAGCGCTGCGGCCCATGACCTTTACAAAGTGCCAGTACTTCTTGGCAGAGTTGGCGTCACGCTCAATGTTGCCCACGATCTCTGCGTAGGTCTTGGTAGCGGTGTCGAAGCCGAAGGAACACTCGATGTCCTCGTTCTTCAGGTCGCCGTCGATGGTCTTGGGACAGCCGATCACCTGAATGCCGGTGTTATTGGCGGCAAAGTATTCAGCCAAAACCGCTGCGTTGGTGTTGGAATCATCGCCGCCGATGATCACCAGCGCATTGATGCCGTGCTTCTTGCAGTTCTCTGCCACAACGGCAAACTGCTCCTGGGTCTCCAGCTTGGTTCTGCCGGAGCCGATAATGTCAAAGCCGCCTGTGTTGCGGTACTTTGCGATATATTCATCGTCAAAGATCAGATAGTCATCATCCAGAAGGCCGCTGGGACCGCCCTTAAAACCGTAAAGCACATTGTCCTTATCGGTGGCTTTCAAAGCGTCATACAGACCGCAAATTACATTGTGACCGCCGGGTGCCTGACCGCCGGAGAGGATCACGCCTACCACCTGCTTCTTGGCAGGCGCAGTATTCTGACCTTTCTGGAAGGTGATCTCATTCTTGCCGTAAGTATTGGGGAACAGCGCCTTGATCTTTTCCTGGTCTGCAACGCTCTCGGTAGCGCCGCCGTTTTTCACGCAGATCTCAGAAATACCGCTTCTGAGCATGCCCGGAAGCTTGGGGGCATACTGGTATCTTGCCGTCTGCAGAGGGGACAGTTTCATTTCTAAATACTCCTTACCGTATATTTTAAAGTTCACTCGTAGATTATACTCCATTCTGCGGCAAAGGTAAATAGGTATTTTCAACATTTTTGTCGAAAAAGTATAAAAGCATCAATCATGATTTTTTCTTATTGAAAGTACAAAAAATTGTGCTATAATGTATTTGTAAAAATACGGGCAAGACCCGTTTATGAGAAAGGATGTTACATATGGCTCTGGTTACTACAACCGAAATGTTCAAGAAGGCTTATGACGGCGGCTATGCCATCGGCGCTTTCAACGTCAACAACATGGAGATCATTCAGGGTATCACCGAGGCTTGCGCCGAGGAGAATTCTCCCGTGATCCTGCAGGTTTCCAAGGGCGCTCGTGCCTACGCTAACCCCACTTACCTGGTAAAGCTGGTTGAGGCTGCTGTTATCGAATGCCCCAACATTCCCATCGCTCTGCACTTGGACCACGGCGACAGCTTCGAGACCTGCAAGTCCTGCATCGACGGCGGCTTCACCTCCGTTATGATCGACGCTTCCTCCCACTCCTTCGAGGAAAACATCGAGATCACCAAGAAGGTCGTTGAGTACGCTCACGATCGCGGTGTCGTTGTTGAGGCTGAGCTGGGCTCTTTGGCCGGCATTGAGGACGAGGTCAATGTGGCTGCTGAGGCTGCTTCCTACACCCGTCCCGAGGAAGTCGAAGAGTTCGTCACCCGTACCGGCTGCGACTCTCTGGCTATCGCTATCGGCACTTCCCATGGCGCTTACAAGTTCACTCCCGAGCAGTGCACCGTCAACGAGCAGGGCATTCTCGTTCCCCCCGCTCTGCGTTTCGATGTTCTGGAAGAAGTCACCAAGCGCCTGCCCGGCTTCCCCATCGTTCTGCACGGCTCTTCTTCCGTTCCTCAGGAGTATGTGAAGATGGTCAACGAGAACGGCGGCAAGATGCCCAACGCTATCGGCGTTCCCGAAGAGCAGCTGCGTAAGGCTGCTGCCCTGTCCGTCTGCAAGATCAATATCGACTCCGACCTGCGTCTGGCACTGACCGGCACTGTTCGTAAGTACTTCAACGAGCATCCCGATCACTTCGATCCCCGTCAGTACCTGAAGCCCGCTCGCGCCAACATCAAGGAGATCGTTCGCCACAAGCTGATCAATGTCCTGGGCTGCGCCGGCAAGGCTTAATCGTTTACACGATAAC
>JAZSOR010000057.1:0-7956 GCA_045537035.1 Faecousia sp.
TCAGACGGGGGTCGGGGGCGCCCATCATATCATAGTGCAGCTCCGTGCCGATGCCAAGACCCTGCAACAGACGGGATGGGACGGACTCTGCTTCCCAGCCGCCCATCTCCGCAAACTCCGCTTCCAGCTCCGAGGCGCGGATGCCGTCCTCATCGGTAAAGTCGGGCTTTTCGTAAATAGCGTCCTTTTCCTTCATCACATCGTAAAGATGCTGGTTGCCCATAATGACGGTATCCAGAATGGTGTACTCGTCATAAGCGTTCTGATTCTGCTTCAGAACGGAAACACGCTTGTCGGGGTCAATGTGAATATCGCCGGAGGTGGACTCCAACTCTCCGGTGAGCAGCCGCAGGAAAGTGGACTTGCCTGCGCCGTTGGCGCCGATGATGCCGTAGCAGTTGCCCGGCAGAAACTGCAGGTCCACATGCTGGAACAGCCACTGACCGCCAAACTGCATTCCTAAATTACTGACTGTGATCATTTTTTGCTCCTTGTTACTCCAATGGTTTTCGTTGCCAGGTTCCGATTAACAGATATGTCATTCCGAGACCAGTTCGCAAACTGGTCGTGGGAATCCCCCTCGGATCTAAACACTTTGGGGATTGCCACGTCGCGCCATAGGCGCTCCTCGCAATGACCATTCTTTTTTAATGCTGTTCACAAATTCGGAAATTGGCACATAAATATACATGATAACTATAGCACATAATCCCCAATAATAAAAGCCCTTTTTGGAAAAAATATGCAGTTATAGGCTTGTTATAACAAATAAAGCTGACCCCCAAGAGGGTCAGCCTTGTTTACATATTGTAGGGGGGCGGTGTCATTCAGTTAACATTCATGTCATTCTGAGGACCCTGAGCGAAGCCGAAGAGGACGACGAATCCGTAATATCCAACGGTGGAGAACGGATTCCTCGTCGCTGTGCTCCTCGGAATGACAGATTTTTTAGTCGTTAAAGAACAAAAGAGAATACCATGTGATGATATTGCCGCCGTACTGGAAATCCAGTCCGTTTTCCTCTAAGGTGGGGATCAGGTTGATGCCGTGGCTCTCCACGCAGGGGTGCATTCTGCCGGGCATGCGGCAAGGCAGGCCGTCTAAGATGGCGCAGCGCTCACACACCGCGCAGGCCTCTGTGGAGAGGATGTAAGGCTCGACCCCCTGCTCCCGGAACATTTGCCGCACCTTGTTGGTGATCGCCTCGTGCTCCGGACGGGTCTTGAGGGTCTGCTCGATATCAGTAATGTCCTCTGCCTCGGTGATAGTGCCCACCATCAGGCAGCTGTTATAGCTTTTGCACTTTGCAGAACATTCTTCCACCGAGCCCACACCCGGGGGGCATGCCCAGGTCTTGCCGTACATAGGGCACTCGTGCTCGCAGATCCAGCGGATCCGGTCGGAGTATTCGATCGCCTTGGGATCAATGAACACATACACATAGAGGGGAAGCTCCGACAGCTGCTCCTCTAATTTCGCCTTGTCGATCATGCCAGCTCCTCCATGATACGGGTGCACCCTTCCCAGATGTCCGCCCAGGTCTGGGTAAAGTCACCGGTGTACCAGGGGTCTGCCACATCCCGGTCTAAGAAGGGCTTGAACTTGGTTTCGCCGGGAAACAGCTGCCGCAGGTAGCGCAGGTTGGACCGGTCCATATAGTAAATGTGCTCGTATTCGTCCACATCTTTTTGGGTGATCTGCCGGGCACGGTGACCGTCGCAGGGGATGCCGTGGCTGCCCAGTTCCCGACGGGCAGGAGGATACACGGGATTGCCCAGCTCCTCCCGGCTCACCGCCACAGAGGCGATCTGAAACCGGTCAGCTACACCGGCTTTTTTTACCATATCCTCCAAAACATACTGACCCATCGGGCTTCTGCAAATATTGCCATGGCACACAAAAAGTACTTTTACCATAGAAAATCCTCACTTTCGTGGGGCTATTATAGCATGAAAACCCACGGATTGCAACTTGTAGGGGCGAAAACGGAATCGCCCTCGGGTCATTCGTGAATGACCCCTACAAAATATGTCATTGCCAGTTGGTGCGCAATGACATACAACCGCCGCTGGCAATTAAGCCGGCGGCGGGATTTTATTAGTTCAGAATGATGGCGTACTGGATGGAGTTGACGATACCGTTTTCCAAGATCACGGTCAGTGTGCCCTCGCCACGGGTGACTACAAAAGCGTTGGTGCCGTTATAGTTTTCCGCGCCGTAGGCTTTCTCCACATCTGCCTGAGTAGAGCCGATGTAGATGCCCTCTTCGGTGGTGACGCTGTCGTCAGCAAACCACCAGCCATAGACAAAGTCCTCCTGCCCCTTGGGGTAGGTTTCCAGATAGAAGCTGCCGTAATAGTAGCTCTTATCCAAGCCGTCAAAGGCACAGCTGGCAGACTCGGTGTATTTTACCGGCTCGCCCAGTTTTTCCAAAATGGGCTTTGCATCTGCGTGGAGGGTGATCTTAGCGCCCTTATACTCGAAGGCAAAGCCGGGTTCTTTCTGTCCTTGGGTTTCCTGGGTGGTCTCGCCACCGTTGTCGGAGGGTGCGGTGGTCTGATTTCCGCCGCAGGCTGCCATGGAAAACACCAGGGCAAAAACGATCATCAATGTCAGAATCTTTTTCATAATTTACTCTTTCTCAGCCTCTAAGGCTGCCTTTCTTGCGTAATAGGTATCTCGCTTTTCCGTCCACGCGGCGGCGATGGCTTCCTCGCTGCGGCGGTCGGGTACACCGCACTGCTCGCTTAACACACCGCCAAACCATTTAGCGGCTTTTTCCGCGCCGTAGACATTTAAGTGCAGGCCCGTATCGTAGGTATCGGTCTTCCAATCGATGCCGATTTCCTGCTGATAGTCCAGCATATTGATATACAGAAGGTCATTCTTGTTCGCGTAGTCTTCGATCTGGGCATCCCACTGATCCCACCACACCGGCGAGAGCGCCGGGGCTTTGATCAGCACCAGCTGCGTGCCCTTTTCCTTGCAGAGCTTCACCATTTTGTCAAGGTAGTACCAGCTGTTTTCCCCAAAGCTGTAGTCAACCAGGGGGCGCTCCACATGCTCGTCCTCCAAAGGCTTCACGCCCACCTGCATCAAATAGCCCTGATCGGACACCTGATCTTTTTTCAGCCAGTAGGTGAAGTCCTCGGCGGTGAGCTGTGACCAGCGGTCGTGGTAGCGCAGCAGCGGAAACAGATAGCTAAACTGGCTCTCCCACTTTCTTTCCTCCTCGGTCATGGATGCGAAAATCGCATTCCACTTAGAGGCGGACAGCCGCATGCCGTCTAAAGTCATCCGGTTATAGGCTTCCCGTTGGCTTTGATTACCGGTGCTCTTGGGGGTGTCGTACTTCATGGACAGCACATTGAACACCATCACCTTGGGGGTCTCGTACCGGAAGGTCTCTTCCATCAGGTAATAAGACTGCCAGATCAGCTGCTGGGCGCTGCCACGGATATAGGAGGTGATGCCGTGCTGTTCCCACATGGCAATGGGCGAGAAATTCTCATAGACCTCGCAGTCGCCGATGAAAACAACATCGTTATTGCCTGCGTTATCATAGTATTCCCCGATCAGCGCGCCTTCCTTCACATCCTGCATATATTTGGGCATCAGCAGCGCTTGCAGCAAGAAAAGCAGCGCCAGGCTGACCGCCAGTGAGGAGATCAGCAAAAGATATTTTTTCTTCATGGCTGCCTCCTAAAACTGATTGTAAATGAAGTTGCTTGCGTTATAGCCGATGCCGTAGCTGCCAAGAAGCAGCACCGCCACCAGCAAAAGAAACACAAGGCTGTAGCGAAGCACCGGCTTCTGCCACAGCATTTCCCGAACGCTGCCCTTTTTCTCCTGCCAAAGACTCACCGCGAACATCAGGATGATGCCCAAGAGCAAAATGCCATAGTCCAAGCCGGTAAGACCCAGTTTCAGCATCGTGCCGTCCCAAAGGATGTGGAAATTGAAGGTGGTCACAAGACTGCCCATCCTTGCAAAATACTGCCCCACATCGGGGAACAGGTCCACGATGCGGATCAGATTCATCAGCAAGAACATACGGACCATCTCAAATATGCCGTACCATTTCCGGTCCTTGAAGCCAAAGCGGTTATGGAATCGCTCGTACAGAGGCGCCAACTCCTCGGACACCACGATCACAAAGCAGTTCATCATGCCCCACAAAATAAAATTGGGGGTCAGACCGTGCCAGATACCGGTGACGAACCAGGTTGCCACCGAGGCAACATACACCGGCAGCCGCTTTCCCACATCGCCCAGCTTGGATCGGGCGGCCTTGCTCAGCTTCAGCATAGGCTGGCTGACGGAAATAGGATAGAAGATGTAGCTTTTCATCCACTCGCCCAGGGTGATGTGCCAACGGCGCCAGTATTCGGCAATGTTCTTGGAGAAGAAGGGGCGGATAAAGTTTTCCTGCAAAGTGACACCCAGCGCCTGAGAGATACCCAGCGCCATATCGATGCCGCCGGTGAAGTCCGCGTAGATCTGCACCGCGTAGAAAAGGGTCAAAAGGAAAAAGCCGGCACCGGTAAACTCCGGCGCTTTCAGCGCCACCACCGCCGCGGCGATCCGGTCGGCGATGACCAGCTTTTTGAAAAAGCCCCATAAAAGCCGCTGCAAGCCGAAAGACAGCTGCTTGCCGTCAAAGGCTTTCGGTGTGAACAGCTGGGGCGCAAGGTCAGAAAACTTGCTGATCGGTCCCTGGATCAGCTGAGGGAAATAGGACACGAACAGCGCCAGCTTCAAAGGATTCTTTTCCGCCTGCGCCGTGCCCCGGTACACATCCACCGCGTAGCCCATGCTCTGGAACATGTAAAAGGAAATGCCCAGCGGCAGACCCAAGGTCAGAAAGGACAGCCTGCCGCCCTTGGCGATAGCGGCAAAGGGCGCGGTCAAGCACGCCTTACACACCGCCAGCACCGCGAAATTGAGCACCAGGCAGACCGCCAGAATGATGCGGTTTTTGGTCTTTACTGCGGCTTTATAGGCTTTCTTTTCCTCCCGGGAAAGGGCAGCCTTATTGGCGGCAAGGTATGTATCCTGCTTTTGCAGGTTTCCTGCCATCATTGCTGTTGCGGCATAGGTAGAAAGGGTGGTCAGCAGGATAAAGCCCAGATACTCGAGTCCTGCCCACAGGTAGAAAAACCAGCTGGCGGCAAGAAGAAAGAGCCATCTGTGCTTTTGGGGCATCAGATAGTAGCCCAGCAAAACCACCGCCGCGAACAGCAGAAAACTTACGGTCGTAAACTGCATATTATTCTTCCATCAGCTTTTCGATCAGGGCGTAGAGCGCCTGGGCGGAGTTAAAGTTCTCCGGGGTCAGCTCCACAGCCGGGATCTGCACATCATATTCTGCGTCTACCTCTGCTACGATGGTGACGATGTCGAAAGAGTCCAGCACCTTATTGTCGATGAGGCCCGTTTCCGTCTCAAAGTCCACCTCGGGGTGCAGTTCGTTCAAAATGTTCAGTAATGCTTCCATAATCAGTGCTCCTTTATTTCTCCAGATACAGTTTCTTTAAGAGATTCCGGTCGATCTTGCCGTTGGGGGTCAAGGGCAGGACATCTAACTGCCGGGTCACATTGGGGATCATGTATCTGGGTAATTTCTCTTTGATATAAGCGGTCAGTTCCGCAAGGCCTAAGTCGCCGGTGTAGTAAAGGACGATCTTCTTTTTCTCACCATCGAAAATACAGCAGGCGCTGCGCACAGCCGGGTGCATATTCACGATGACCTCGATCTCGCCCAGCTCGATCCGGTGGCCCATGTGCTTGATCTGATAGTCTTTCCGGCCGGCAAACTCCAGTTCGCCCCGATCGTTCCAGCGGCCTAAGTCGCCGGTGCGGTACAGAAGCTCCGGGTAAAGGTCGTTTAAAGGATTCTGAATGAATGCCTCGGCGGTCTTTTCCGGATTGCGGTAATAGCCCAAAGTCAGCCGTGTGCCCCGGACGCAGATCTCGCCCTGCTCCCCTGCCGCTGCCAGTTCGTTCTTCTCATCAAGAAGCAGGATCTGGGTGTTGCGGAAGGGTCTGCCGATGGGCAGCGTCTCCTCCTCGGAAAACTCCCGGTCTACTTCATAATAGCAGCAGATGCCGGTGGTCTCCGTCGGTCCGTAGAGGTTAATAAACCGGGCGTTGGGAAGCGCCTGCCGCCATAGCTTAAACTGCTTGATGGGGAACACCTCGCTGGCAAAGGCGATGGTACGAAGATACTCCGGCTTCACCGTTTCAAAGGTGCGGAAAGCGGAGATCATAGTCAGCGCAGACACCACCCAGCAGAGGGTATTGATCTTATGCTCATTGATAAATTCCACCAGCTTGATGGGGAACATAAACAGCTGCTTGGGGATCAGCACGGTCTTTGCGCCGTATTTAAGCGTCGGAATGACCTCTTTTAAGTAGGCATCGAAGTAAAGCGGTGTCTGATTGCCGAAGACCGTATCTTCGTCAAATTTTAATACATCGCACAGGTGCCCCACATAGTCGATGACGCTGCGGTGGCATGCCATGACACCCTTGGGTACACCGGTAGAGCCGGAGGTGAACACGATGTAAATGGGATCGATGTCCAGCTGCTGCTGCCGAATTTGGGCCAAAGCGGCTTCGTCGGCATCGCCGAAAGCGAGGGAATCGTAAGAACAGACCTTGCCCTCGTAATTCAGCTCCTTGGCAAGCTCCCGGGTGGTCTCGTCGCAGATGAGGATGCCGGCATCCAAGGTCTTGAAGATCAGCTCGATCCGGTGTCGGGGCATCTCGTCGTCCAGGGGCACATAGTAACAGCCTGCGTAGATCGCGCCGAAGAAGGCCGCCAAAGTGTCCGGCTGCTTGCGCATGAACACCACCACCGGCTGCTTGTAACAGCCCAGCTGATGAAGTCCGGTGGCAACGCTCCGTGCCCGGTCATAGACCTGCCGGAAGGTAAGCTCTTTTTCGCTGTCGGAAAAGGCAACCTTATCCGGGCAGCGGGCAACGGTTTTTTCCAAATACTCTAAAAGATTGGTCTGCATTGGTATCTCTCCATTTATTTTGTAATCAGGTCGCGGTACTCTTTTTTCAGGGGCTTGCCGCAGGCGATCACCGACTGCTGCGCCAGCACCTCCATGGCGTCGATAAAGCCCGGACCGATGGGATAGTCTCTTTTAATGAGGGACAGCTCCGTACAGCCCAGAATGATCGCCTCTGCCCCCCGGCTGCGAAGATTCTGCGCCGCGGCATCAAAGCGGTCCATCTGAGCCGGCTTGCCGGCTTTGATATTCTGGAAGATCAGGTGCATCACATCTTCCTGCCCGGTTTCGTCCGGTACGATGGGCTCTAAACCTTGGGCGGTCAGCTCCCGGTGGAAGATCCCCGACTGGATCGTTCCGGAGGTTGCCATGATGCCGGCTTTCCGGATACCTCTTTGTTTCAGGTGGCGCACGGTTTCTCTCACGCCGTTGATGATGGGCGCTGGAATGCCGTCTTCCAGCCGGTCAAAAAAGTAATGGGCGGTAATGCAGGGAATGGCAATACAGCCTGCCCCCTGCCGGCAAAGCGCCTGCCCGATGCACAGCATTTCCGGCAAGGGATTTTCCTTGCTGTTATCTAAGATATAGGCTGTCCGGTCGGGAATATAGGGCATACTGTACAGGATCATGGGCAGGTGCTGCTGATCCTCCACAACATCGGTCATATGGACCGTCAGCTCCATGAAATGGGCAGTTGCCAAAGGACCGAGACCGCCGATGACGCCCAGTATTTTCTGTTTTTCTGACATAAGTTACCTCAGAAGCTGAGGGGAATCGAACACCGACAGCCCCACAGTAGTCCTTTCGCTTTTATTATCCTTATCTTTCTCGGCTTGCGCCAGCAAGCGCTCGTCATCTGCGCAAAAACCCAGAGCAAAAATCCTTACTGTGGGGTGCGCAGCAGTTTTCGCAAAACTGCTTTTCGTCAAGTCAAGTA
>JAZSOR010000002.1:0-16925 GCA_045537035.1 Faecousia sp.
ACCTATGCGAGCGAGGTAGCGGTAGCAAAAAGGAGGAAATGCTATGCATGAAAATCAAATCCAGTCACGCAAGTGGCTGTTGACCATCAATAATCCCCAAGACCATGGTATGACCCACGATGAGATCATCGACCGTGCGCAGAAGTTCAATCCGGACTATGTATGCATGGCGGACGAGATCGGTGAATCCGGGACATATCACACGCACGTCTTCCTCTACTCATCCTCGCCTATGCGGTTCGGCACTGTCAAAAAGCGGTTTCCTACGGCCCACATTGACAAGGCCACCGGAACATCGAAGGAGATTCGAGATTATGTCTGCAAACAAGGAAAATGGGCGGACACCGACAAGGCGAAAACCAGTGTAGAGGGTACTTTCAAAGAGTTCGGTGAACTGCCTGACGAGGCTACTGAGAAAAGTCCCAAGTACGCCAAGCTTTTACAATGTGTAAAGGAAGGAATGAGCAACAAGGAGATCCTTGCTATCGATCCCAGCTTTGCTTTCCATCTGGAACATATTGATAAGCTCCGCCAGGATATCCGGTTTGAAAAGTATTTAACCGAAAATCGGTTTATCAAGGTCCACTATCTCTACGGAGACAGCGGTACCGGCAAGACCCGAAGTATCTATGCAAAACACCCTCCGGATGAGATCTGCCGCATCACCAATTATCCCGCCAATGGTAATGTCCAGTTTGATGCCTATAAAGGGCAGTCGGTGCTTGTGTTCGAGGAGTTCCATTATGAGATACCCATTTCTGCAATGCTGAATTACCTGGATATCTACCCCTTGATGTTGCCTGCCCGGTATCATGACCGGATTGCCTGCTACCTTACCGTGTACATCACCTCCAACATTCCCTTGGAGCAGCAGTACCCCAAAATCCAGAGAGATAAGTTGGAAACCTGGCACGCATTTCTGCGGCGTATCCATTCGGTGACGGAGTTCCGGAAGGATGGCACCATACGGGAGGTTCCCCATGAGACGGTTTGAAAAGGAACGGCTGCAACGCCGTTCCAGTCTCCGGGAATATCTCCCCAAACCCAGTTCCACCTCCGACGTGCCTGTGAAACTGATTTTCGTTGCCCTTTATATCCTTGGAGCAATCCTGGTATGGAATAAGCAAGACGAAATCGCCTTGGCTGCTGAGACCACCGCATTGCTTTCACCTATAGCCAGCTTTGTTATGCAGCATATCTTTGCTGTATATCTGCTGATTGGTGGAGCATTCCTCACCATACTCATTCTGTTTCCCCTTGGAAAGAAGGCGGCTCAGGATCAGCTTCGGAGCATCGGACTTGTGAACCATGCTGATATGGTGCCTGCTCTAAAGCGGAAGTACAAGGATAAGCAAAACCCTCGTATTTCAGTCTGGGAGTTCAGTTCTCAAGGCATACCCCTGAAGACCTGGGAGGACAAACAGGCAGCCATTGAGACGATCCTGGACATCACCATCGTCAAGATGAAATATGGATCTGGGAAAAGCCGTGTTCTTCTCTATACCGTTCCTGCCAGAACAGATCTGCCGGAAGTGATAGACTGGAATGATAAGTACCTTTCCCACAAGCCTTTCATACTGGCTTTGGGTGAAAGCTTTACTGGACCGATCACAGTAGATTTAGTAAAGGTTCCCCATATTCTGCTTGGCGGTTCTACTGGCAGCGGTAAAAGTGTTTTGCTGAAGCTACTCCTCATGCAGGCAATCAAGAAAGGCGCCAATGTCTGCATTGCCGATTTCAAAGGCGGTGTGGATTTCCCATCCATCTGGCATAAGCAATGCCGGATGTGTATTGAGGAAGAATCAACACTTGCGCTTCTTACAGAGCTTGTGGACGAGCTGCAACGGCGCAAAGCCTTGCTGGCAGCCTCTGGGCAGCCCAATATCGACCGCTATAATGAAGTCACAGGAGAAGACCTGCCACGGTATATCTTCGCCTGTGATGAGATTGCAGAGGTGTTGGACAAAACCGGTCTAACAAAGGAACAGAAAGAGATCGTCGGCAAGATCGAAAGCAAGCTTTCTATGATTGCAAGACAAGGACGCGCCTTTGGTATCCACCTGATTCTTGCCACTCAGCGTCCGGATGCCAACATTCTTTCCGGACAGATCAAAAACAATGTGAACTGCCGAATCTGCGGTCGTGCGGATACCATTCTGTCACAAATTATCCTGGATAGCACGGCTGCTGCAGAGCAGATCCCCAAGGATGCCCGTAGTCGTTTCCTGCTCCACGACGGCACTCTTTTCCAAGCCTATTGGTTCGATGACAGAGGAGGTTGATACTATGACATCATCTAACCTGCAAAATAAATATCCACCTGTCCTCTGTGTGAGGCAGGTGGCTGAAATCCTGGTGGTCAGTCATAACACCGCGTATGAGTTGGTCCGTTCCGGAGCTATTCATAGTGTCCGTGTGGGACGTAACTACCGCATCCCTCTTGAAGCGGTGGTTGACTACCTGAGTAAGCACTAAGATCGTTGCGATAAGACCGCTCGTATGGTATAATATAGGTGTACCTGCTATGCGGCAACGAAAGGAGTAATATTTATGCCGCAAAGCAAAAAAGCCTCTTCCGGTATGGGTTCTATCCGAAAGATCACGAGAGAGGTCAACGGAAAGACCTATACCTATTATGAAGCTCGTTATACTGCCGGTTTCGATCCCGGAACAGGCAAGCAGATTCAGCGCAGTATATCCGGCAAGACTCAAAAGGAAGTTGCTCAAAAATTGAAGGCTGCCTTGGCAGCTCTTGATTCTGGAACCTATATTGCACCCTGCAAAATGACAGTTGCTGAATGGTTGGATGTATGGGCAGATCAGTATTTAGGAGGCGTTAAGGAATCTACCGTTGCCGCCTACAACGCTACCATCCGTACCCACATTAAACCCGGTCTGGGAGCAATTCGAATGGATTCGCTGGATACCCATTTAGTCCAAAGCTTTTACAACGGTCTGAGGGAGCCGACGAAGGATCGTGTTGCAGTTTCACCCAAGACGGTGAAAAATGTCCACGGAATCCTCCACAAGGCCTTACAGCAGGCAGTTGCCAATGGTTACATCCGGTTCAATCCTACAAACTCCTGCATCCTGCCACGCATTGAGAAAAAGGAACTGCAACCGCTGGACGAAGCCGAAACCAAGCTGTTTCTGGATGCGGTCAAAGGCCATCCTCTCGAACTTCTGTACACGATCACACTGTTTACAGGTCTGCGTGAGGGCGAAGCTCTCGGTCTGACTTGGGATCGCGTGGATTTCATGCGAGGCACCATATTGATCAGCAAGCAGCTACAGAAGGAAAAGAAAGCAGGCGGTCAATTCCGTTTGGTTTCTCTGAAGAATGATAAACCACGCAGAATTACACCTGCCCCTTGGGTAATGCAGTTGCTCAGGGACCGTAAACTGCAGCAGTATGAGCATAAGGAGAAAGCGGGTGCAGCCTGGTCCAATCCTTTGAATTTGGTTTTTACAAATGAGTTGGGCGGAAATCTGATTCCGCAGACCGTGGTGAGGCATTTCAAAGAAATTGTCACAGCCATTGGCAGACCGGATGCAAGATTTCATGATCTCCGGCACAGTTATGCGGTTGCTTCTCTGCGTTCCGGAGATGACATTAAGACCGTTCAAGGTAACCTTGGCCATGCCACCGCAGCCTTTACTTTGGATGTTTACGGCCACGTGACGAACCAAATGCAGGAGGCCAGCGCAGTCAGAATGGAGGCCTATATCAAGGGTATTTTGGAGCTATAAGGGAAAATGTAAGGGAAAAAGCAAATATGCCTCAAGGCATTCCTAACTTTTAACCAACATAAGTGCCGAAAATAAAGAAGAAATCCGGTCAGGACTAACTTCCTAACCGGATTTCGCTGGCGGAGTGAGAGGGATTTGAACCCTCGCGCGCTGTTTAGACGCCTACTCCCTTAGCAGGGGAGCCCCTTCGGCCTCTTGGGTATCACTCCGAATCGAAAAGAATATTTCCTTGTTGCCAAAGTATTCTAGCATACCCCCCTGGGTTTGTCAAGTCAATTTATAAGGCGCTGCAGAAAATCTTGCGTTATAATCTCGGTTCTGTTATACTGGTCATAAGAAAGGAAGCGATTGCCATGGATAACAAGAAGCCGCTGCAACAACATGCCGTTAAGATCACTGTGATGAAAAAGCTTTACCACCCGGAATTGGTAGCGCAGTATGCCGCAAATCCGGAGAAGTGGACACCATGCACACATTTTGAGATAGGCGACGAATTCATTACCGATGTAAACGCTCCTTGGAATATGCCGGAGGGTTTTTGCGGATGGGCATGGGCAGATATTCAAAAACTGGTCTATGGTATGGCAAGGGGTGGTCAGGATACCTTTATCACTTGCTGTACCGACGGCTATCGCCCGGTTATCTTTAAGCTTGAGAAAGTATAAGCTATACATAACAGAAAAAGGACGGATATTATGAATCGAAAAACGATCCTCTTTGATCTTGACGGGACACTGACTGACTCAGCAGACGGCATTATCAACTGTTGCAGCCTTGCGCTGGAATATTTCGGGCTGCCCGTGCCGGACAGAAAGACCATGGAGGTCTTTGTTGGTCCTCCCCTGCACGATACCTTTGTAAAATTCGGTGTGCCGCCGGAGCAGGTGGACAAGGCCGTTGAGGTTTTCCGCAGCCGCTATTTTACTGTTGGTAAATATGAAAACGCGCCCTATCCGGGAATCCACGAGGTGCTGCAAAAGCTGAAAGACAACGGTCACAAGCTTTTGATCGCCACTTCCAAGCCTGAGACATTGGCATTTGATGTTACAAAAAAATTTGACCTTTTTGACTACTTTGATATGATCTGCGGCGCGACCCTTGACAGAAGCCGTGTCAACAAAGACGATGTGATCGCCTATCTTTTAGAGCAAAACGGCTCGACGGAGAATATGGTCATGGTGGGAGACACCGCCTTTGATGTCACCGGCGCAGCTGCCCATGGCATCCCCACCATCGGTGTTTCCTGGGGTTACGGCAGCGTAGAGGATATGCAAAAAGCCGGCGCAATCGCCATTGCCAATACCATGGACGAACTATTAAGCCTTTTAGAGGCGTAAATTAATGCCCATTCAGCAAAATGCTGAATGGGCATGCTTTATTTCTCTTCTTCTGTCTTCGGAGGGTCCATAACCGTAGGGATAAAGTGTTTGGCTACGCTTCCTTTGCCTTTTGTTTTTACATAGAAATAGCCGATCACTGAGAACGATGCAGCGCCGATCAGATTCACCAGCAGATCCTTCATGGTATCCTGCAGACCGATGTCTAAATAGCCGTCAAGCTGTAAAGGTTTCTGCGTTCCGTCTGCAAAAACGACGATCGCATCGGCTATGTCTTTGAGCATAACCGGTTCGTTCCTGCCGTCCGGGTGAATGGTAACGGAGCTGAATGCAGTAAGTACCGTGTCCTTCTGCATATCAAAACCAAACCAGCTGTCCATGCCCCATTCGAAAAATTCCCACAGAACACCGATGGTCATGGAAAAGCAAAATGCCACCACTGCCATGTAAAAAGGCGTCAGGCTCAAGGATATCCGCTTATTTTCATTTAAAAGATTCACAAGGCAAAAGCCGATAGCGGCAAACAGAAAGCCGTTGATGGTATGCAGCGCTGTATCCCAATGGGGCACTAAAATGTAAAACTCCCGGATCTCGCCTAATATTTCCGCCGCAAAGATAAACAGCAAAAGAACGATCTCCAAAGTATCCGGCAGGTCCACATGCAGCCGCCGTTCGATCATGCTGGGCAGCATGAACAAAACGAGGGTCAAAGCGCAGACCAACACGCTCTGAAAGTCACCGTTTAAAAACTGCAGCACCATGGTCATGACGACCAAAAGACGCAGGATCCAGTAAACGGACAGAACCAGCTTTTCGTTTTGGATGTAGCGACCGATCAGCGCTTTATTCTTCTTGTCTTTTTTCACGAAATCGCCTGCTTACTGAAACACATTGGTAAGGTAGATCACGATGGGCAGAACCAGAGAGAACACGCTGATCAGCCAGGGATACAGCACCTTACGGGAGCAGAACACCATCAAAAGACAAACCGCTGTCACTGCCACGGGACCGAATACCGCGATCCCCTTGCCTACCATCTGGGCATATTCTCCGGATGCCTGCAGATTAAAGCCTACCAAGTCCGGCAGTTTGGCAGCATTATGGATCGCAAGGACCGCTGCGCCGATCGCCACAGGGATCGCCAGGACGATGCTGCGAAGCCGATAGACCCATTTCCAGATCTCACGCAGCTTCCGGGATGTTTCTTCCTTCATGATCGGTTTTTTTCCGCTCATAAGACGCCTCCGAATGTTATTTTTTGTTTATCATAGCATACTTTTAAATGGGATGCAAGTCAGGTAAAAAAGTTTACATTTTCTGTATCGGTACGCTTTATTGTACCAAATATAGTATATCCTGATATCATCAAAGATACCAAGGAGGAAGTTTCTTATGAAAACAACCACACTTTATCAAACGGGTTTTACAACCAAGGCTACCCCGCGCTACCCCAATGCAGCAACACGGCGAGAAGAGCTTAATAAGTTTCTTGATCTTCTGATGATGGCTGCTCTGGGTTTCGGCGCAGCGACGATCCTGCTGTTTTTGCTGGCCCTTATCTGAAAAGTTCCAGCTCCGCCTGCCCGATGATACGGCAGGCGGTAATTTTTTCGCCGTCTGTCTCGATGATACCTGCGCTGCCCCCGTAAGTGCCGCAGGTGCCGGGATTTAACACCCACATGCCGCCCTCATCCCGAAAGCATTGCGCCTGATGGGTGTGGCCGTAGAGCGCCGCAGCGGCATTGGCTTTATGGGCATCGGCAAGGAGTCTTCCGATATCGCTTTTTACGCCGTGTTTATGGCCGTGGGTCATATAAAGGCGCACACCGCCGACAGAATAACACAAAATATCCGGCAAGGTGGGATCACAGCGATAGCGGTCGCAGTTACCTGGAACTAAATGAAAGCGGATATGGGGATTCTCTTCTGCCATGACAACACCGTCCTCATAGTGGTCACCAAGATGCACCACATGGTCCGGCTTTACGGAAGAAATGCACTGCCGCATAAAGCTGTGCGCTGCGTGGGAATCGGACAACACAAGAATTTTCATAGTACACCAACCGAGCAAATGCTGCATATAGTATATTGACACGGCAAGACTGCCGGTACGCTTTTTATTATAGCAGGCAATTTGACAGGAGGCAATCGAATGCAGAAAAATTCCGATAATTTTTCCATGCAGGAGGCCCTGCGTCTGGCCAACAGCCCCGCGGGGCAGCAGCTTCTGGCCATGCTACGCAAGTCCGATCCGGCAGCGATCCAGAAAGCAATGGAGCAGGCATCCTCCGGCGACTATTCCCAAATAGCCAAGACCCTCGGACCGCTTTTGGAATCCCAGGATGTGAAAGATCTTTTGAAACAAATGGGAGGTCGCTGAATGGACGATATGCAAAATCAAATGAATGCGATCCTGGGCAATCCGGAGATGATGCAAAAAATCATGGCTATGGCGCAGTCTTTAGGACAGTCCCAAGGGGGCGAAACACAAGAACCCCAAAAGCAGGATACAGCAGTCCCGGCTTTTGGAGATATCGACTTATCTATGGTGCAGAAGCTGTCGGGGCTCGCCGGGCAAAGCAGCATCGATAACAATCAGCGCACATTGCTTAAGGCTCTGACGCCATATCTGACACGGGAACGGATCTCCAAGCTGGAAAAAGCCATGCGTGCTGCCAAAATGGCAAACATGGCATCCGCTTTGTTCGGTCGTTCCGGTGTCCAATTTAACGCAGGCAGGTGATCCCATGTATAACCGTTATATTCCACAGCCGGACGGCTCTTACAAAAAACGACGCATGCAGGACCTGTGTCCTCCACCGCCACCGCCGCCGAAAAAACCGTCCGTGAGTCACGCGCCAAAACCGGAGAATTGCCCTCCGCCCACTCCCTGCCCCGAGCCGTCACCACCGCAGCAAGAAAAGCCCGTCTGTTGCTGTAATAATCCACAGCACAACACAGACAGCATCGGCAGCTTTTTCAAGCAGCTGCTGCCAAGGAATTTGGACACCGCGGATCTTCTCATCATTCTTTTACTGCTGCTTATGGCAGGGGAAAATGAATCTGACAGAAACAATGCGTTACTTACCCTTGCGCTGTATTTCTTTATGTAAAGACCCGGAGCCGTCTGGCTCCGGGTCTTTGATCATTTCGCAACAAAACAGATCTTCTTATAAAACTTACGAAGGATCTTTTTCCCCTTCACAGCTTCTTTTGTTATTTCTTCCCAACCTGTAAACTCCAGATCTGCCCGTAAGTAGTTTTCTCCTTCGTTTGCAGTGCAGTATATATAACTTTCATCCACTCTGATGATATGCCCTAAAGCAAAACCGTCCGGCGCCTGCAGGTGCGTTTTGTCTCCGGAAAAGTCGATACGATAAAGATATCCGTCGCTTATCACTTTTCCATATTCTTCCCCATAGCTCTCCTCATAGAGAAGATAGTAGAATGCGTTGCCTTGCTGTATCAATTTAGGTTCAAGCCGAGCGGCTTTTGACACTTCACAAAGTCTCGTGACACAGCCATCAGGCTCATTATATGACAGATATCGTATCGGTAGTTCACCGTCATCAATCTCAAAAAAGAAGTTTCTCGCTTTTCTAGTTTGCGCCGCATGGTGATCCCTGTGTCCGGTATCGATCGATTCTTCCCGTGTATCCGCTTGTGTACTTGTCTGTGTGTTTGTTTGCATAGGCGTACATCCGACCAACAACACTGAAAGAACAAACGCAAAAATGATCCAACGCTTCATCGAGGCAAGAAACCTACTTTCTTATAGACTTTGCGCAAGGTCTTCTCCGCCACATAGCCTGCCTTTTCCGCACCGGCGCGGTAGACGCTTTCTAAGTAAGCCTTATCCTTCATCAGCCGCAAAGATTCCTCACGGATGGGGCGCAGGTGCTCCACCACCGCCTCACCGACCACGGGCTTAAACTTGCCGTAGCCCTGACCTGCAAACTCCGCTTCGATCTCATCGTAGGTCTTTCCGGTGACCGCAGAATAAATGGTCATGAGGTTAGCAACACCGGGCTTATTCTCCTTGTCATAGCGAACGCAGTTTTCTGTATCGCTGTCTGTAATGGCGCGCTTGAACTGCTTCATGACCACTTCCGGAGGATCCATCAAGAGGACTCTGCCGGTGTCCTCGTTTTCGGACTTGGACATTTTCGCAGTGGGATTTGTCAGGCTCATAATACGGGCGCCGACCTTGGGAACAAAGGGTTCGGGGATCTTGAACACATCACCGTAAATACCGTTAAAGCGCCGGGCAATCACATGGGTCAGCTCCACATGCTGCTTTTGATCCTCTCCAACAGGAACAAGGTCCGGCTGGTACAGCAAAATGTCTCCTGCCATCAGACTGGGGTATGTAAACAGACCCGCATTGATGTTATCTGCATTCTTGGCGGATTTATCCTTAAACAGGGTCATACGGCTCAGCTCGCCAAACATGGAGTAGCAATCCAGCACCCAACCAAGCTCTGCATGCTGATGGACATGGCTTTGAATAAACAGCGTGTTCTTTTCCGGGTCAAGACCGCAGGCGATATACTGCGCCAGCTGCTCCAGTGTTCTGCGCCGCAGGTCCGCAGGATTCTGCCGCACGGTGATGGCATGCAAGTCTGCCATAAAATAAAAGCAATCGTATTCGTCGGCACGCTCCGCCCAGTTCTTGACAGCGCCCAGATAAGAACCCAGGGTCAAGTCGCCGGAAGGCTTGATGCCGGATAACATTCTTTTCTTTTGAACGGTTTCTTCCATGGGATTTCCTCTTTTCCATAATTTCCTGTATTCTACCACAGGCGCAAGAAAAACGCAATGGGAAATTGACTTTCTGCCGCAGGATATGGTATAGTATTGTCATATTTTCTATATAGAGGTAATGGATATGGATCACAAAATGCTTGCTAACCTGCTGTTCCCCAATGTCACTGATCAGCCGGAGGCTCTGGAGGAGCGTTTTCCTCTGCGGCAGCTGCCTGAAGGCGCTGTCGTCACCCGTATGGCTCCCTCCCCCACCGGTTTTGTCCACCTGGGCAATCTGGTCATGGGTCTGACCGCTGAGCGCATGGCCCACCAGAGCGGCGGTGTGCTGTTTTTGCGTGTGGAGGATACCGATGCCAAGCGGGAAGTTCCCGGCGCAGTAGAGGTGCTGATCAACACCCTGAAGCATTACGGCATCAGCTTTGACGAGGGCGCCACCATTGACGGCGACAGCGGCAGCTACGGTCCCTACCGTCAGCGTCAGCGCGCCGGTATTTATCATGTATATGCCAGGAAGCTGGTAGAAGAAGGTATGGCGTATCCCTGCTTCTGCACCGAGCAGGAGCTTGCTCAGATGCGCGAAAAGCAGGAAGCTAACAAGGAGAATACCGGCTACTACGGAAAGTATGCTATGTGGCGCGACCGCTCCTTAGAGGATATTCAGGCGCAGCTGGATGCCGGCAATCCCTGGGTCCTGCGATTCCGTTCCACCGGCTCTATTGAGAATCAGTACAAGTTCGATGATCTGGTCAAGGGCAAGCTGACCATCACCGAAAACGATGTGGATCATGTGCTTCTGAAATCTGACGGCATCCCCACCTACCATTTTGCCCACGCTGTGGACGACCATCTGATGCGCACCACCCATGTGGTCCGTGGCGACGAGTGGCTGCCCACCCTGCCCTTCCACATTCAGCTGTTCAAGGCTTTGGGCTTTAAACTGCCCAAGTATGTCCACATCGGACCTCTGATGAAAATGGACGGCACATCCAAGCGCAAGCTCAGCAAGCGCAAAGATCCCGAATTGGCACTGACCTTCTATAAAGCAGAGGGCTTCCCGGTAGAGGCTGTCTATGAATACATTATGACTGTTCTCAATTCCAATTTTGAGGATTGGCGCCGGGCAAATCCCACCGCTCCCGTTGACGAATTTAAATTCAGCCCCAAGAAGCTGAATCCTGCCGGCAGCCTCTTTGACTACGCCAAGCTTACCGATGTGAGCAAAAACGAGATCGCCAAGATGGATGCGCAAAAGGTCTACACCCTGCTTTTGGAGTGGGCAAAGGAATTTGACGCTGACTTTGCAGAAAAGCTGGCTTCCGATGCTGCCTATGCGACCGCGATTCTCGCCATCGGCAGAGGTGGCAAAAAGCCCCGCAAGGACATTGCCACTTGGAAAGAAGCAAAGCCTTACATGGGCTTCTTCTATGATGAGTATCTGCAAACTCCCGTATTTGACGAGCGTTTCAGTAAAGAAACCGTTCGCACCGCGCTGGAGAAATTCTTAGATAAATTCGACATTGCTGATGATTCCTCTGTCTGGTTTGACAAGGTGAAAGCCATCACGGAAGATATGGGCTTTACCACCGATATGAAGGCTTATAAGGCAGATCCCGATGCCTTCCCCGGCACAGTTGCTGATGTGTCTACCTTTATCCGGCAGGCAGTCACCGGCAAGACCAATTCCCCGGATCTGTACACTGTCATGCAGATCCTCGGCTACGACCGGACCGTTGCCCGGATCCAAGCCGTAATGAAATCTCTCTGATAAAAAAACCGTCTCTTGGGAAACCAAGAGACGGTTTTTTAAGATAACAGCGTAAGCAGCGCATCGGTATATGCCTTGCCGGTAGCGCCGGTGCGGTCTCCGGTCACTTTAACAGAACACGCATTCATTGCCTGCTCCAATTTATCTGCCACATCACTTAGGCAGATGTGCCGAAGCAGCATACTCAAGGCCCGCAGGATGCTCTCCGGGTTTGCATATTCCCCCAAGCCCTCTTCGATCATTCTGGGAGCTGAGCCGTGAATCGCCTCAAACATGGCATAACGGTCACCGATATTGGCGCTTCCTGCCGTGCCGACACCGCCCTGCAGCTGCGCCGCTTCATCTGTGATAATATCGCCATACAGATTGGGAAGCAGAAACACTTGGAAATTTCCGCGGATCGCAGGATTGACTAAGTTCGCAGCCATGATATCAATATACCAGTCATCCGCTTGAATGTCCGGGTAGTCCTGGGCAACTTGATGGGCAATCTGGGTAAATTTCCCATCTGTTGCTTTCATAATGTTCGCCTTAGTAACGATGGAAACATGCTTTTTCCCGTTATTTTTCGCATAGTTAAACGCAGCACGGGCAATACGGCGAGTTCCCACATCTGTGGTGATCTTGAAATCCACCGCCATGCCGTCCAGGGAAATACCGCGGCTTCCCAAAACATATTCTCCTTCCGTATTCTCCCGGAAGAAAATCCATTCGATATCTTCCTCAGGGATCGTGACCGGTCGGACATTGGCATAAAGATCCAGTTCCCGGCGCAAGGTGACATTTGCGCTCTCCATGCTGCCACCCATAGGCGTTGTGGTAGGACCCTTGAGTAACACATCGCAGGTCTTGATCTTATCAAGCACATCCTTAGGAACGGATTCCCCAAGGCGCATACGGTTCTCAATGGTCAGCCCTTCGATCCGTTTTAGTACAATACTGCCGTTTTCGATCCTGTCGGCTAATAGTTTACGCAGCACACGATCTGCCTGCTCCATAATGATCGGACCGATACCGTCGCCGTCGATGAGTCCGATGCAAACAGATTCCTGCTTTGAGAAATCCTTAGACTCGCATTCCATTGAATCGATCCGTTTTTGCTGTTCCTCTAAAAGCGCACAAAAATGCGCGCAAGCTTCTTCGATCCGGCTCATATGCCACCGTCCTTTGTGTAATTCAGCAAACCGCCGCTTAAAAGGATCTTTTGCTGTCTTTCGGTCAGATCGCACGCGACAGTATAATCCTTGCCGGCTGTGAGATCCGTAACGGTCAGTTCTCCTGCTTTCATACCCTCTGTAATATTAGAAAGACACAGATCATGTCCCTGTTCCAACGCATCATAATCCTTCTCATCTTTAAATGTTAAAGGAAGAATACCTGCATTAATGAGGTTTGCCACATGAATACGGGCAAAGCTTTTGGCAATGACACAGCGCACACCCAGATACATAGGCACCAGCGCCGCGTGTTCCCGGGACGAGCCTTGGCCGTAATTACTGCCGCCAACAATAATACCGCTGCCTGCTGCTTTTGCCCGCGCCGAGAAGTCCGGATCGCAGACCTCAAAGCAGAATTTTGACAAATGGGGAATGTTCGATCTGTAGGGCAGTATCTTTGCACCGGCCGGCATAATATGATCGGTGGTAATATTATCTCCGACCTTCAGTACGACCTGTGCAGACAGCTGATCTTCCATGGGTTTTGCTTTGGGGAATTCCTTAATATTCGGACCCCGGACGACCACAGCCTGCTCTGCCGCCTTTTCAGGCAACGGCATCAACACAGCAGAATCATCCAACGCATAGCAGGGATCAACACAGCGCAGCTCCACTGGATTCATATCCTGCGGATCTGTGATATATCCGGTGATGGCAGAGTAGGCAGCAGTCTCCGGTGAGACCAAATACACCTGTCCGTCTTTTGTTCCGCTGCGGCCCAAAAAGTTTCTGTTAAATGTGCGCAGACTAACGCCGCCGGAATTGGGAGAAAAACCCATGCCGATGCAAGGACCGCAAGCGCACTCCAAAACCCGGGCGCCGCTTTTGAGTATATCGTTCAGCGCGCCGCATTCTGCCAAAAGCGTCAACACCTGACGGGAGCCGGGGGAAATGGACAGACTTACATTTTCCGCGATCTTCTTACCCCGCAGAATAGCCGCCACCGTCAACAGATCCTGCAAAGAAGAATTGGTACAGGACCCGATACAAACCTGATCCACTTTTGTGCTGTGCATCGTATGTACAGCAACTACATTATCGGGGCTATGGGGACAGGCGATCATCGGTACGACCTCGCTTAAATCGATCTCGATGATCTGATCATACACAGCATCCTCGTCGGCTGAAACGGGACTGTAGTCAGCCACTCTTCCCTGGCTGATCAGAAACTTTTTCGTCTGTTCATCTGAAGGAAATACGGAAGTGGTCGCGCCCAGTTCTGCGCCCATATTGGTAATGGTTGCACGCTCCGGTACTGTAAGGGTCTCCACGCCGGGACCGCCCCACTCCATCAAAACGCCAACGCCGCCTTTTACACTCAGACGCCGCAACAGTTCCAGACTGACATCCTTCGCGGTCACATGGGGACGCAGTTTTCCTGTCAGATGGATCTTATACTGCTTGGGCATTGTAATGTGGTAAGCGCCTCCGCCCATTGCCACGGCAACATCCATACCGCCTGCGCCAAAGGCAAGCATACCGAGTCCGCCGGCAGTAGGGGTATGGCTGTCTGAACCGATCAATGTTTTTCCCGGCTTGCCAAATCGCTCCAAGTGGACTTGATGGCAAATACCGTTGCCGGGCCGGGAAAACCGCACGCCGTATTTGGCCGCTGCCGTTTGCAGGTATTTATGGTCATCCGCATTCTCAAATCCGCACTGCAGCGTATTATGATCCACATATGCCACACTTAATTCCGTTTTTACCTGCCCAATACCCATTGCCTCGAAGGCAAGAAATGCCATCGTTCCGGTAGCATCCTGCGTCAAGGTCTGATCGATCCGCAAGGCGATCTGCTCACCGGGATATAGTTTGCCTGCCATTAAATGCTCAGCTATAATTTTTTCTGCAATTGTTTTTCCCATTATAACGAAAACCTCTTGATCATACTTTCTTTAGCATTTGTAATATGTTGATGCAGCAGCTGTTCGGCACGCTCCGCATCTCCGGCGCAAATTGCCTGCGCTATAGCTTTATGCTCCCCAATAGAATGAGCGAGCCGTTCATCATCCTCAATGGAGATTCTCCGGTAGCGCTGGGTCTTCTTATGCAGCGGCTGCAAAGTATCATGGATTACATTACTGCCACACAGCTCATAGATGGTGATGTGGAACTGATCGTCCATCCGGCGAAGATTTTCAATATCATGCCTTTGATAGTAAAAGTCCTGCAATTCACAGATGGATTGCAGTTTCTCTGTGCTTTCCGGAGTGATATGCTTAGACACATAACAGGCAGCCAGACCTTCTACGCGCTCACGGACACACATAATGTCGATCAGATCTTCCAACGTGATACCCAAAACCACCGAGCCTTTTCCGGATTCCGCCAGTAAACGCTCATGCTCTAACCGGCGGATCGCCTCCCGGATGGGTGTGCGGCTGACTCCCAGATCTTCTGCCAGTTTTAATTCTGTCAGGATCTCACCCCGGGAGTAGACACCGGTAATGATATCGTTTTCGATCTTTTCAAACACCTGATCCGCCAGGGATACAGTTTTAAATTCTCCCATTTCCTTCTCCTCACTCTGCATTAAATCTGTTTGGAGCTAACCGGGCGATTTCCGCTTCCATTTCCCCATGAGAAATAACGGTCTGCCTGCCCTGCTCATACAAATCATCGATCCATTCTTTCAGTTCTACCACTAAGGGATCGTTCTTTGCGATCTGTGCATCGCCCTGGAGACGGTAATTCTGATTGACCCAATAAGCAATGCCTGCCAATCCGGAGGTCTTACTGATCTCTACCGTTGCAGGACGGTTCAGGATTTTTTCTGTATCAAAGATCGTGTAGATCTCCGCATCTTTCATAAGACCGTCTGCATGAATACCGGCCCGGGTGGAATTAAAGCTTCTGCCGACAAAAGGTGTCATAGGCGGAATGTCATAACCGATGTCTTTGCGGAAATACTCTGCGATTTCTGTAATCACCGTGGGATCCATGCCGTCCAACGAACCGCGCAGGGAGGCATATTCAAATACCATAGCCTCCAGCGGTATATTTCCTGTGCGCTCACCGATTCCCAAAAGTGAACAGTTGACTGCGGAAGCGCCGTACAGCCACGCTGTAGAACCATTTGCCACAGCCTTATAGAAATCGTTATGTCCGTGCCATTCCAGACATGCGCTGGGCACATCGGAATAGTGCTGCAGACCGTAGATAATACCTGCCACACTTCGGGGCATAGCTGCCTCAGTGTAAGGAACACCGTAACCCATGGTATCGCAGGCGCGGATCTTAACCGGGATACCAGCCTGCTTGGACAGTTCCTGCAGCTCATTGACAAAGGGAACAACAAATCCGTAAAAATCCGCCCGGGTAATATCCTCCAAATGGCATCTGGGGATGATACCCTCCGAAAAGGCGTCGGATACGGTTGCAAGATAGTGATCCAGCGCCTGCCGGCGTGTCATTTTCATTTTCTTGAAAATATGATAATCGCTGCAGCTTACTAAGATTCCGGTTTCCTTAATGCCCAGATCCCGTACAAGATGAAAATCCTCTTTACTGGCGCGTATCCAGCTGGTGATCTGAGGAAATTTCAGATCCAGCTCCATGCATTTTTCCAGCGCTTGCCTGTCTTTTTTGCTGTAAATAAAGAACTCTGTCTGGCGGATAATGCCATAAGGTCCTCCCAATTTGGAAAGGAGCTTATAGATATTGACGACCTGTTCAACGGTATAAGGCTCAACAGATTGCTGCCCGTCTCTTAAGGAGGTATCCGTGATCCAAATTTCCTCAGGCATATTCATAGGCACGCGCCGATGATTGAACGCCACCTTTGGAACTGTACCGTAAGAATAGAAATCCCGCTGTAAATTTGGCTCTGCAATGTCCTGCAGAGAGAATTTGTACGACTCCTGCTCAAGTAAATTGGTTTTTCTGGAGATTTCAAGCATAAGTATGCTCCTTTCTTGATTGTACTATTGTATACAATTATACACACAAGAAAGAAGATGTCAATATGCAAAATAAAAAAACGCCCTTCCGGGGCAAGGTCATTAAGGTAATGTTTAATGTCATTCCGAAGAAGTAGCGCAAACTGGCGTGGGAATCTCAAAGTGCTGCGTAGTACATGGAGATTGCCAC
>JAZSOR010000043.1:0-10881 GCA_045537035.1 Faecousia sp.
AGCACCTGAAAAGGGCGGAGATTTCCGTCAGTCAAGGCAAAAAGCGCAGAAATACTTTGTGTATTTCGAGCATTTTTAACGCAAAATGGCGGGAATATACGCCCTTTCTCAGGCATTACTTCCTTATGGAGCGTTGCCCAAAGAATCTCCCGGGTTTGTTTTATCCAAAAATGTGACGGAAATAGTCGTTATCCAGAACACCGGCGCAATAGGAGCGCTTGTTGCGGACGATTGCTTTAATGTTCTTTACATAGTCTTCCGGGATCTCGAGATCATCGCTTGCCGGAACAAACTTATTAGAAGATGCATAGTAGGTGCCGTACTCTGTTTTCCAATCATAGTTGGTGTTAAATACCAGCGCAGGGGCATCCGAGAATACATCTCTTCCCGGCATCAGACGAGAGTCGAACTCTGTGCCAAAAAGGTTGGAAAGCGTGGGCAGGATATCCAAGCTGAATGTGGGAGTATCCACAATGATAGGCTCCATATCCTCCAGACAGCCACTCCAAAGAATCAGCCGGTTATGGTCACGTTGGAAGTAGTTGGTAACCTCATAGCCGTACAGTTCCGACAGATAAGGCATTTTACCCAGAGGCGCGTCAGAGTCCAGACCGTAGGGGAAATGGTCGGTGGAGATGCAGATCACCGTATCGTCTGCGATCCCGGCCTCTTCGAGCATACGGACAACGCTTGTCATTGCCTCTTCAAATTCCAGATTTGCGGCAATATAGCCCTTGATCGTATCGGAATAAGACAGATGCTCCACCTTGTCCCAGTGTTTTTTTGTCATGGCATTACCGGTCTTGGTGTAACCGCTGTGACCGCTGACGCTCATGTAGTAAACATTGAAGGGTTGCTTATCGATATAGGTGGGAAGCGTGCCGGTAAACATCTCGTTATCGCTCTGGGGCCATTTTTTGGTGACATATTCTTCCATGCCGTTGCCGTAGCCCATATAGCCATCGGAATAACCCAGGTTGATATGGGTCTTATTACGGTCATAATAGGTGTAGCTGTTGTTGTGGAAGGCTTTGCCGTAATAACCCAGACGGTCAAGCTGGCTGCCCATGGTGTAGTAATTCAGATGCTTTGCGGTATTCTTAAAAGACTTACCGCCGGATGTGGGCAGCAGACCAAACACATTCTGATACTCACCGCCGGTAGTACCGGCGCTGGCAGGCTGATAATAATCCGTAAACTGAATGCCCTTAGTGGCAAGTCTGTACAGCGTGGGGGTCAGTTCGGGATCGATAACCTCCGCAGAAAATGCCTCCGCACTGATAAAGATCAGGTTCTTGCCCTTGAACAAACCGGTAAATTCATTCTGCTTGGAGGGCGTCAAAGAACTGACATAGTCATTGAGCTTTTTCAGCTTGGAATTGGCTTTCTTATTCAAAGCTTCAAAATCAATGTCGATCTGGTTATAGCCATATTCAATAACCGGCTCAGTGGTTTCTTCGGTGCTGTCTGTGCTACCTGTTCCCTCTGTTTCATCGGGTACAATATCCATAGGATAATCCGGCGTTTCAAAACCGTAATCCGGCGCAAAGAGGGTATTTTTTACATCCAGCCGCAAACCGGTCATCAAGCCCAGATTGGAAACTGCGGATTGGAAGTTATACTGATCACGATACAAAGGACCATATACGGGATGGATCAGCACCAGCAAAACGGTCAGTACATACAAAAGCACCGCAACAACACCGGTCATAAACCGAATATAGCCGGTAGCAGCAAATGCACGGATCCACCGTCTGCTGACAAACTGATATGCTACAAAGGGCACAAACATCAGAAGGATCACAAAAATGCCGCCCTGCAGGAAGATCAGTGTCATCAGCTCCCGGAAGTAGCTTGTCAGCGCGTCTCCTGCACCACCGGTCATGGTGTTGATATCGTAGAACTGCTTGAACTGTTTATAGATCAAAAACTGCACAATATAAATGATGCAGGTAATCAGCAACAGTGCAGAAGCGATAGTCCGATTGGTTACCCGCTTTTTGAACATAGAAGAAAGCAAATAACCGATCACACTGTAGGAGACCGCAAAAAATATCGTATAAACAAAGCCAAGACTAAATATGCTGCCGCCGGTGGCAACACGGAATACAAATTCCAAATAAACCATCGTTGCCGCGAAAAAGCCGGCGAACAAGATATGATTTGGTTTCTTTCTCTGTTCCATTTCTTTCTCCTGTCTTTATTCCTTATCTTTTTTAAACAAGTTTGTCTTGCGCTCCTCGCCGCGGATCAGGCGAATCACATTCTGTCTGTGCATAAAAAGTGCCAGAAGGCCCATGAACACACCGCACAGCATGATCAGCGGATCTCCGCTGTAAAGGACTGCAAAACCGATTGCAAATGCGGCTGCCGCCAAAACTGAACCTAAGGACACATAGCCTGTGGTCAGGTAGGCTACAGCAAACACAGCCAAGATCAGCAGCGCGATCCTGTAGTCCGTTACAAGGGCTACAAAAAAGCCGCTTAAAATCCCTTTTCCGCCACGAAATCCCAGGAAAACCGGAAACACATGGCCAACCATAACCGCTGTACCGCCCAAAATAGAACCGGCAGTAAAGCCCAGTTCGCTGTTCAAAAGAAATCCGCCTAGCAAACAGGCTGCCAGCGCCTTTCCGGCATCGATCACTACAACAAGTAACGCTCTGCCTGCGCCGTAGCTGCGGACAAAGTTTGTAAGACCCGCGTTTCCGCTGCCGTGGGTGCGCACATCATCACCCAAAAGCTTTGAAACACAAACAGCGCCGTTCACATTTCCCAGGAAATAACCGACCAAAACAGTAACAACAATCAGCGCCCACATGGTTATTCCTCCTTGTCACCCTTCTGCCGGATCGTAATACGAACCGGTGTTCCCTGCAGGCCGAAAACCTCACGGATCTGATTTTCCAGATACCGCTGATAAGAGAAATGGAACAAACGGGCATCGTTACAGAATATCACAAAGTGGGGCGGTTTCGTACCTGCCTGGGTCATGTAGTAAATTTTCAGGCGGCGACCCTTATCTGTAGGCGGCTGGACACGGGCAGTTGCATCTGCCAGAACGCTGTTCAGCGCGCCGGTGGTAATGCGGCTGGTATTCTGCTTGTTGACCTCACGGATCACATCAAACAGCTTGTCCACTCGCTGACCGGTCAGCGCAGATAAGAACACCACCGGTGCATAGGTCATGTAACTCAAGCCGTTGCGCACACCATTTTCTTTGTCACGCATGGTGTTGGTTTCCTTATCTTCCACCGCATCCCATTTATTGACAACGATAATGGCTGCCTTGCCCGCTTCGTGGACAAGACCTGCGATCTTGGTATCCTGCTCTGTGACGCCGTCATTGGCATCGATCAGGATCAGGCAGACATCGGCTCTTTCAATGGCATTGATCGTACGCATATTGGAGAACTTTTCGATCATGTCATCGACCTTGCTTTTGCGGCGCATGCCTGCGGTGTCGATAAAGCAATACTTGCCGGTCCCGTTTTCAAAATAGGAGTCAATGGCATCCCGGGTGGTGCCGGCAATGTTGGAAACGATCACACGCTCTTCACCAAGAATACGGTTTAGTAAGCTGGATTTGCCCACATTGGGCTTACCGACGATCGCGACCTTAATGATCTCGTCTTCCTCTTCTATCTCCTCTGCCTCGGGCATATTCTCAAGACACCAGTCCAGCAGGTCGCCGGTGCCGTGTCCGTGAACGGCGGAAACCTCGAAAAGATCACCGATGCCCAAAGAATAGAATTCATAGACATCCGGATTGACAGGACCCACGGAATCGCACTTATTGACCGCCAAAGCCACCGGCTTTCCGGATTTGCGCAGCATAGTTGCCACATCCACATCCGCAGCAGTGACACCGGTACGGACATCTGCAACCATGACGATACAATCGGCCAGTTCAATGCCGATCTCTGCCTGGCGGCGCATAAATTTCAGCATATCGCTGTCTGTGCCGGGCTCAATGCCACCGGTATCCACCAAAGAGAACTGTCTACCGCACCACTCGCAATCGCCGTAAATACGGTCACGGGTCACGCCAGGTGTATCCTCAACAATCGAAGTGCGATGGCCGGTAAGTTTATTAAACAACATGGATTTACCCACATTGGGACGACCAACGATCGCAACTAAGGGTTTGGCCACAGCAGTCACTCCTTTCCATCAACGCATTATATCTATTATGCCACAAACTGCGCGCTAAATCAATGGGAAAGCGCACATTCATGTAACTTTTACACTTTTCCTTATAAACGGAAAAAGAGGAAGGCAGTATGCCTTCCTCTGCGCTTACGCTTTTTTCCTGCCTTAGTCAGCCTTGGCAGCCAGAACCTGACGACCGTTGTAATTGCCGCAAGCCTTGCAAGCTCTGTGAGGCATGACGGGCTCACCGCACTTGGAGCAAACTGCTACACTGGGAGCAGACAGCTTCCAGTTGGAACCACGGCGCTGATCGCGACGGGCCTTGGATACTTTACACTTAGGGACAGCCATGGATGACACCTCCTTGAAAAAACAGCATTGCTGTAACTTACTTATCGAGAAGCTGCCGTAAAGCAGCAAAACGGGGATCTACCTCTTTTTGGCAGCTGCAAGGACCTTCATTCAGGTTTTTGCCGCATCTGCAGCAAAGCCCCTTACAATCCGGCTTGCATAACAGCTTGGAGTCCATATTCAGCACAAACACCGTCCGTACAATTTCTTCCAAGTCTGCTGCATCCGCCTCCAGCGGAAACACCCATTCGTCCTCACTGTCTTCGTTGGACAACTCTTCCACCAAAACCACATCCACGGGGATTGCAAGGTCTTGGGAGAATTCTGCGGCGCAGCGATCACAAACACCGTGAATGCAGGTTGTGATCATGCCCTTCATCATCAGAACATCGGCAGTATTTCGTACCGTGCCGCTGATGAGGACCGGCTCGCTGACCGGATAGCAAGTGCCAAACTGAAGATCGCTCAGATCTACACTGTCAGAAAAGGTTACGGACGCACCGGGCGAATGGATGATCTCTTTCAGTGCCAGTCGCATAGTATCCCCCTCTTCATAGTCGTGCCTAAATATTATATAGGGTTTTATGTCATTTGTCAAATGTTATTTTATAAATTTTCCAGGTTTCTCCCCTCTATTTTTCTAGCAAAAAGCAAGGTTGTTCTATTTTCCGTTTTTGGGACATACTCTGTGGTAAACCGTGGCAGGAGCAGGCCTCCTGCCGGATAAGGAGGCTGGCTATGGAAACAATCTATGCTGATATTGCCGCCCGTACCGGCGGCAACATCTATATCGGTGTGGTAGGTCCGGTGAGGACCGGAAAATCCACGCTTATCAAACGGATCATGGAAGAACTGGTGATCCCCTGTATCGAAGATCCCTACCGCAAGGAACGGGCAAAAGACGAACTGCCGCAAAGCGGTTCCGGAAAAACCATTATGACAAGCGAACCGAAGTTTGTTCCGGAGGAGGCCGTTGAGATCTCCCCCGACGGCACAGCAAAGCTCCGGGTCCGCATGATCGATTCTGTGGGATACATGGTCGATGGCGCAGTGGGTGCGGAGGAAAACGGAGAACCGCGGATGGTCACCACTCCTTGGTACGACTATGAGATCCCCATGACGGAAGCGGCAGAGCTGGGAACAAAGAAAGTTATGGCGGAGCACTGTTCCATCGGTCTGGTAGTCACCACCGACGGTACGGTCACCGACATTCCCAGAAGCGACTACATCGAGGCGGAAAAACGGGCGATCGCTGATATGAAAGCCACCGGAAAGCCCTTTATGGTTATTATCAACAGCCGGGAACCTGCCGGAGAAGCGGCAAAAAATCTCAGAGAGCAGTTATGCAAAGAGGGTGTGCAGGCTGTCATCGCCGACTGTCAGGTGTTAAATGCCGATGATATCTGTGATCTGCTTAGACAGCTTTTATACGCTTTCCCCATGCAGGAGCTGCATGTACATCTTCCCCGTTGGATTGACGCATTGGAAGCGGATAATCCCGTGAAAGCCGCCCTTTACGACGCGCTGATCCAGCGCGCAGAACAGATCACAGATCTCATGCAGGCAGAGCCTGCTCTATCTCATTTAAGGGAATTGGAGCAGGTATCGGATTTTACAATCAGGAAAATCGATCTTGCCACCGGCACAGTTATTTGCGCGCTGTCCTTCCCGGAATCCATGTTCTATGAGATCCTAAGCAGCAAGGCCGGGATGACCATTCAAAACGACGCCCAGCTTTTATCATTGCTGACAGAGCTGTCTGCCATCAAGCAAGAATATGATAAGATCTCCGATGCCTTATCCTCGGTAAAGGCTACCGGATACGGCATTGTGATGCCCACCGCTGACGAAATGAAACTGGAGACACCGGAACTGCACCGCAGAAACGGCTCTTTCGGTGTCAAGTTGAAGGCAGGAGCGCCTTCAATCCATATGATCCGGGTGGATATTGACACAGAGATCACACCCATGGTGGGCGACGAAAAGCAATCCCAGGACCTGATCTCCTATTTGTCCGGAGAAGAGCCGGAGAAGCTTTGGCAAAGCAACATTTTCGGCAAGTCTGTCTATGCTATGATCCAGGAAGGTATCACCACCAAGCTGATACGGACACCGGAAGATGTCCGGGAAAAATTCCGCGGTAGCCTTACCAAAATCGTCAACGACGGCGCTACCGGATTGATCTGCCTCATCCTTTAAAAGTAACGAAATTCACCGATCTCTTTTAAGGTCGGTGAATTTTATTTTCTTATTCATTTTTATTATTCCATAGATTTCACCCATTACCGCCAGCTTTGGTTATACCTCCGGAAAAAATACACAAAATATACGCAAATACCTTTACCCTTCGGCAAGAATGTGATAGAATAAATGGGACTATTTTTCAGGGGGAACACTATGAAGCTTCCGCAGGTAAATAAAATAAAATGGAACTATACGCTGCTGGCTTTCTTAGCCCCGGTAGTCGGTATGTTTGCGGTAATGATTATTCGGGGATTTGAGCCTTTCGGTAATGTATCCATGCTCTACTCCGATATGTACCACCAGTACTATCCCTTCTTTGTCGCCTTCCGTAAAGCGCTGCTTAGCGGTGACAGTCTTCTGTACAGCTGGAGCGTTGGTATGGGTATGGATTATCTTGGACTCATCTCCTATTACCTTGCCTCCCCTCTGAATCTTTTGAGCGTGCTGATCCCGGAGCCTTTCCTTCTGGAATACTTCTCCCTGCTAATGCCTGTCAAGCTGGGATTCGCCGGTCTGTTTTTCGCCCTGTTCCTGAAAAAGATGTTTGGCAAAAACGATATTTCCATTGTGCTTTTCGGCAGCTTCTACGCGCTGTGTGCCTGGGCGCTGGGCTATCAGTGGAATGTGATGTGGTTGGACACATTTGCGCTTCTTCCTTTGGTGGCGTTGGGTACTGTATCCCTGCTTCGTGATAAAAAATTCGTTTTGTATACGCTGACACTGTTTTTGTCTGTCTTTTCTAATTATTACATTGGCTTATTTACCTGCATCTTTGTAGCGCTTATCTTTATCTGTTATGAGATCTGCCGTTGGGGCGGCATCAAGCAGTTTGTTTGCGACCTGGGACGCATTGCCCTCTATTCCGTCCTTGCCATCGGCATGACTGCCATTCTTGAACTGCCTGCCTATGCCGCATTGCAGACCACCCAATCCAGTGTTAATAAATTCCCGGAAGGATTTAAGCTGAACATCGCCGATCAGAACACCTGGAAAGGGCTTTTAGATGCCATGCGGCAGGTTGCCGGCAATATGAACGGCGGTCTGATCCCCAGTTTCAAAGAAGGTCTTCCCAATCTGTATTGCGGTATCGCAACCAACATTCTGGCCTTCCTGTTCCTGACCTGCCGGCAAGTAAAGGTACGCGACAAGATCTGCAGCGTGTTCTTACTACTGTTCTTTAATGTCAGTTTTATCATTCGGCAGCTGGATTATATTTGGCATGGATTCCACTTTACCAATATGATCCCATATCGGTTCAGTTTCCTTTACAGCTTTGTTTTGCTGTATATGGCATATCGGGCATATTTACTGCGCAACCGGTTCCGCATCTGGCAAGTGATCGTCGCCGGTGTTTTGGCTGTAGGCATTGCTTTCTGTTCAAATAATCTGACCGATATCGTTTACTGGGCATATAACGGTGTGTTCCTGCTTTTGTATTTGGCAAGCCTCATATATGCGCATTTGTTCAAACGCCCGGACCGCAAAGCAAGTATTGAGGTAAAACGGGAGTATAAAGAAAACCGAAATTACCAAAAAAAGCTGAGCGGACAGCTCCTTTTAGGCGTTATGCTTATGGAACTGACACTGAATCTTGTCAATTTCGGTGTCAATTTTTCCGGAACACTCATATCCGATTACCCCAGAGGTACGCTGTACAGCCAGTCAATGATCCGCTATATGCAAGACCGGGAGGACGACACACTGTTCTACCGCGCCGAAACAACCCACTCTCAGACACTCAACGACGGTGCCCTAAACGGCTATAACGGCATTTCTACTTTTACCAGCTCTGCCAATGTAAATGTAACGCGGTTTATGAAAGCCCTTGGTTATGGCGCTAAGGACACTTATAACCGCTACTGCTTTGAGGAAAGTTCCCCCGTATCCAATTTGTTCCTGAATCTGAAATATATGCTGGAACGGCAGGATAAAGTCGAAGAAAATGCATATTTTGATGATATTCATCACTATGGCAAGGTGCACCTGCTGGAAAACAACGCATATCTGCCTTTGGGTTTCCTGGCAGAGAATCAGCTGATCAATGTGGACTTCCAAACATCCGACGATACGCTGACCTTCCAAAATGATCTGTTCCGGGCGGCTACCGGAATTGATGAAGACATCTGGCACTTTATCACCGGTAAAAACCTTTCCATTTCCGGAACCTCAGTTGTTCTCAACTCACAGAATCAATCCGGCTATTGTTCCTATACAACAACCGCGCAATCCGGTGGTACGATCGTATATAAATATATCGCCGATCAGGAAGGACTTGTCTGCATCGACTTAAACCTTTCCAAAAAGAACAAATACTCATTCTGGAAAAACGGCGTGGAATTGTACAACGAAACCTATAGCATTCCCCAGTCGTTATCTGTCAGTCAGGTAGTGCCGGGCGATATCATCGAGGTACACCTGACCTGCAAAGCAGACGAACGAGGCACTATCACATTGCGGACCGGCATTCTCAACGAGGAACTGTTCCGCAGAGGATACGACATTTTAAATGCATCTACGCTGAATCTGACAACCTTCCGTAACACTCTGGTGGAAGGCACGATCCAGTGTAACCGAAACGGAGTCCTTTACACCTCCATCCCCCAGGACGGAAACTGGACCGCTTATATTGACGGCAAACCCACAGAAATCGCGCTCATTGGAGAAGCCATGGTGGGATTGCTGCTGCCGGAAGGCACACACACAGTTTCCTTCCGATACCACAATGCAGCTTTTTCCCTCGGTTGGAAGATCAGCCTTGCCTGTGCCATAGTCTTTACAGGGCTCTGGTGGAGCATTTATCAACCCAAGCGCCCGAAAGGCAAATACGAAAATAAATAAAAAGGTTGGACTTTAGTGATAAAGTCCAACCTTTTTCTTGACAAATCTCCGGCTGTTTTTTATTCTTAAAGGTAGAAACCCACAGAAAGAAGGCGTCACCATGACTTCTTTGTCACAAACGATTTTGGACCGTTATCAAGTGCGAAAAACAAAACGCCAAAAAAGTGAGTTTATTATCCTGATGCAGCAGCATTTCCCTGAACTGGTCGTTCAGGAAGGCGGTTTCCCTAAGTGCAGAAATCTGATCGTCGGCGATGTTGAGACCGCAAAAGTCATTTTAACTGCCCATTATGACACCTGCGCCCAGCTTCCCTTTCCCAACTTTATTGCGCCTAAGAAGCCTCTTCTTTCGATCCTCTACAGCATTCTGTTAGTTATTCCCATTGTTATTGTAGCTTTTTTTGTTAACTTCCTGCTAAACTACATTACTACCGACTATTGGGTACATTACTGGTGTACTATCTGTATATACTTCCTGCTCCTGCTTTTGCTGGTAGGCGGTCCTGCCAATAAGTACACCGCAAACGATAACACCTCCGGCGTGACCGCCTTGTGTGAGCTGTCGCAAACACTAACACCCGAATTACGGCAAAAAGCTGCCTTTGTATTCTTTGACCATGAAGAATCCGGACTCATCGGATCGTCCTATTTTCGTTCCAAGTATAAGGGTGTAATGAAAGATAAGTTGCTGATCAATCTTGATTGTATTTCCGACGGCAACCATATTCTAGTTTCTGCTTCAAAGGCTGCACGGAATATCTACGGCGACGCGATCAAAAACGCATTTTCCCCTACAGATACAAAATCCATTCTGTTTACCAAAGCAGAAAAAACCTATTATCCGTCCGACCAGCTTGGTTTTAAAAACTCTGTTGCCATTGCTGCGTTAAAGAAAAAGCCTGTCATCGGCTACTACATGGACCGGATACATACCTCCAAAGACACTGTTTTTGATAAAGAAAATATCAAACTGACTTGTAGCAGTATCCTTAATTTAATAAAAGCATTATGACAAAAGAAAAGCCTCAACCTTGCGGTTGAGGCTTTGTGTTCGCGTTACCTATCTTCCCGGGGGAGCGATGGGAGCGCTGCCAGTGGCAGATGCAGCGACCTGAGCGAGTGGCCGCGGTCTGTGTGCAACGCAGGCGTTCGCGCCAAGGCGCACACAGGGCACCGCAACAGGAACAGCAAATGTATTGTCATGCCGTCCGCAAGTGTCCGGGGACACTTGCAGGCATAAAAAAACGCCCCGACAGAAATGTCGGGGCTTGTGTTCGCGTTACCTATCTTCCCGGG
>JAZSOR010000018.1:0-31567 GCA_045537035.1 Faecousia sp.
GCAATATCCTCCTGGCTGATACGGCGGAAAGAGAATCTCTGGCATCGGGAAAGAATCGTTGCCGGAACTTTATGAAGTTCCGTTGTTGCCAATATGAACAACAAATGCTTCGGAGGTTCCTCAATGATCTTCAGCAGTGCATTAAATGCAGAAATTGAAAGCATATGCACCTCATCAATGATGTACACACGCATTCTTACCTGAGAGGGAGAATATACGGCATCATCCCGCAAATCACGCACATTGTCAACGCCGTTGTTAGATGCAGCGTCGATTTCAAGGACATCCATACAAGAACCTGCATCAATTGCCCTGCAGGCTGCGCACTGATTACAAGGATTTCCTTCCTGAGGGTTTTCACAGTTAACCGCTTTTGCCAGTATTTTTGCGCTGCTGGTTTTACCTGTTCCCCTGGAACCGGTGAACAGGTATGCGTGGCTAAGCTTACCGCTGCTGACTTGTGTTTTCAGCGTTTGGGTAACAGCCAACTGCCCCACAACATCGTCAAATGTTTGGGGCCTATATTTTCTGTACAGCGCCTGATACATACAAACCTCCATAAAAGACAGACCGACACATAACAAGATCGCACACCTACATCTGAACAAGATGAATACCCGGTATCTACGCAGCCAGCTCGGAAACGGCAGCCCTGCGGCACACAAGAAGGTCCGCTTAATGCTGCTTGGTTCCCCACCTGACATGGTTCACGGGATCTCGTTGCGCAAGACCGTACCTTCAACACCACTTACATAGTCCTGACAGTACTCAAACCTGCCCGCGTGTGGGAATTCATTCCCGCTGTAGCGGATTGCGGGTCACAGGGCACCGCTAACTCCCCAACTAGTGCGACCTTATTATAAGCCGGTCCGGCAAAATAAGGTTATGTTAAGATCAGTTCAGTTTGGATTCGATGAATTCAGCCAATTCGCCAAAGGTAGTGATCTTCTGATCTTCCATCTCCAGCTCAACACCAAGCTCAGCCTCCAGGTCCATAATCATCTCTACGATATCCAGAGAATCGATACCCAGGCTGTCAAAAGTGCTGTCCTTAGTGATCTCATCAGCATTCAGCTCCAACTGCTTTGATGCATAGGATACAAGCTTTTCGTACATATCGTTTGCCTCCGTATTTTTTAATCTTTTCTTAAACCCTTATAGTATTTTATTACACAGCAGGGTGTTTGTCAATTAGAGTTTTTAACCGCCGTTCCCGCAGCGTATGCGGTCGCCCAGGCAATTTGCAGATTGAATCCGCCGGTATATGCGTCACAATCAATGATCTCTCCGGCAAAGTATAATCCTTTGACCAATTTGGATTCCATCGTCTTTGGATCAATCTCAGAAGTTTTGATTCCGCCGGAGGTAATAATTGCTTCAGAAACGGGTCTTTTGCCGGTTATAACGATTGGCAAACCCTTTAATACCTTCACTAACTGTCTACGCTGTTCCTTTTTAAGAGAGTTCGCCTGCAAAGTCGGTTCTATACCGGCTTTTCGCAAAACGACCGGTATCATGGAACGAGGCAGCAGGTCTGTTAAAGCATTTTCCATTGAGCGGTTTTTATACTGATCTAAGTCCCGTAAAAGACGGTCGTTTAACTTACTCTCATCCAAAGCCGGTTTCAGATCGATCAGCAAATGACAAGGAAAACAACTTAAATGCGCACTGGCACTCAAAACAGTCGGTCCGGACACACCAAAGTGGGTAAACAGCAATTCACCGAAATCGCTGTAAAGCGTCTTCCCTTTTTGATCTGTCAGTTTTACGCCCACATTTCGAAGGCTCAAGCCTTGCATCTGCAAGCAGTCCTCCCCTTCCGCTTCCAGCGGTACAAGAGAGCCTACACAGTCAACAATCGTATGCCCAAATTTTTGAACCACAGCGTAACCATCGCCGGTGGAGCCGGTTGCAGGATATGAAAGTCCACCGGTCGCCAGAATCACATTGTCAGATTTATATAGCCCAGCGTTTGTGCGTACACCTGAAATTTTATCGCCGTCTGTGACAATCTCAGAAACGCACTCATGGATAACTTGAACGCGCTTTGCTGACAGCTGCCGCTTTAAGCAATCCAATACAGAAACAGACCGATCAGTTATAGGAAAGACACGGTTTCCCCGCTCTGTTTTCAGAGAACATCCGTGCTCCTCCAAGAAGGACATGATCCGATGCGGAGGGTATGCATGCATTGCGCTGAACAGAAACCGATTATTACGAGGAATATTTTGCAGAACTTCCTGAGCGCTGCAGTCATTTGTTACATTGCAGCGGCCTTTGCCGGTAATCAAAAGCTTTTTTCCTAAGCGGTCATTCTTTTCGAGCAAAAGGACTTTTCTACCGTTATCTGCAGCCGTAATTGCTGCAAACATTCCGGCAGGACCGCCGCCGATCACAATACAATCCCAATTCATTGGTTATCTACCCGTTTCTCATAAACATTATACTCTTCCCAAACCTGCTCCAATGCATCAAAGGTCTTGGCAAGAACATGCTCGCGTCCGGAAGCAAGGGCAACGATCAACGCATTCACAAGACTCAGCGGCGCTGCAAGGGAGTCTACCAAAGAAAGCATATCGCTTTTTGCCAACAAAACATGATCGCAATGCTGCCCAAGGGGCGACAAATAACTATCCGTAAAACCGATGACTGTTGCGCCGGTTGTTCTGGAATATTGCGCACCGTTTACGGTTGCAGCAGAGTAACGGGGAAAACTGAAACCGATCACAACATCGCCCACATCTACCCGGATCAGTTTCTCAAAAACTTCACTGGCGCCGGAAGCAGTTACGATATGGACTTCATCAAACATGAAATTCAGATAATAACCCAAGAAATTTGCAAGAGGCGCTGCAGATCTGCAGCCTAAAACATAAATACGCTTTGCAGAAATGATCGCATCTACTGCTGCAGAAAAGGTTTTTCTGTCCACCAACTCTGCTGTTTGTCGAAGCTTATCCGCATCCGATTGTAAAACAGTTGATACAACATCCTGGTCACCGATTCTGTCATTGGTAACTTCGATGCGCTGAACGGAAGTCAATCTGTTAAGCACCAGCTCCTGCATTGCTTTCTGCATGCTGGGATAGCCGTCGTAGCCAAGCTCCACCGCAAAACGAACGACCGTTGATTCCGACACGCCTACCGTTTTCCCCAGCTTACTTGCGGTCATAAATGCTGCTTTATCATAAGATTCCGTTATGTATTTCACAAGCAAACGCTGTCCTTTTGAAAAGGTTGCGGCTTTTTGTTGAAATACTGAAAAAAGATCTTCTGTCATTTTTTCTGCTCCTTTATATCAGCATGCCATTATGGTAGCAAAGCACACTCCATTTTGCAAGTTAAAAGCATTAAAATTGCAAAATTAATTTTTAAGCGCCTCGATCTCATCCTTTGTCAGATAGCGCCACTTGCCGGATGGTAAGTCACCTAGTTGTAATTTACCCTCTGAGATTCGCACCAAACGCATTACTTTCATGCCGGCAGCCGCACACATTCTGCGGACTTGTCGGTTGCGTCCCTCATGGATCGTGACAAGCAGCTGCGCAGAGTCGGTATTTTCATTTAACGCAGATACCAATGATACCTTCGGAGGGTGGATTTTATACCCATCGAGAACAATCGGTTTTTTCAACTGCTCAATAGCCGACTCACTGCACCCTCTTACTGTTACGCTGTATGTTTTATTTACCTCGTGGCTGGGATGCATCAGCTTGTTGGCAAAATCCCCGTCATTGGTCATTAATAAAAGGCCTTCAGAGTCCATATCCAACCTGCCTATCGGAAAAACACGGCAAGGGCAATCAGATACAAGATCTGCAACTGTTTTCCGTGATCTTTCATCTGACATAGTCGTAACATACCCACGGGGTTTATGCAAAAGGATGTACACATGGTTCCCCTTGGACGGAATCGGTTTTCCGTCCAGGAGGATCACATCTGCATCGGGATCGGCACTTTCGCCCAAAGTGCACACTTTTCCGTTACAAGTCACTCTGCCGGCTGCAATCATCTCTTCTGCTTTTCTTCTGGATGCAACACCGGCAGCAGCAAGTATTTTTTGAATTCTTTCCATTATTAGTCCCTACCTTTAAATAACCTTTCCCACAGGCTGGGCTTCTGTTCCTGCATCTGCTCAACTGTACCGCCATACTCGATCGGTATCTTACCTACCACAGCTTGATCGACGCAAACATAAGCAAAACCGGCATCCTGACCTTTCACAACAGGCGCATATACAAATTCAGGTTTCTGCAGTTTGATTTCGACCGACTCATTCTTTGTCAGGGAAAAGTCATAGTCTTCCGAAGCAATGACGCTAACACTTTCGGTACAGCCACCAGCAACAGCAACAGTACCGAGCACATCTCCTTTAGAAGCGATCTTCTTTACTGAAAATTTTTCAAAACCGTCATTTAACAAAACCGTGTGGTCGTTCCAATCATTTGGCGCATTGATCGTAACGCCGATCAAACGACGCTCACCGCGTGATGCGCTTGAAACAAGAATACGACCGGCGGCTTTCGTAAATCCCGTTTTAACGCCTTCAGCGCCCTCTAAGCGCCATAACAACTTGTTATGATTGCGAAACACTCTTTCTCCGGCTGTTACCGTTTTTGCGGAAACAGTTTTTGCAAAAATAGGGTTTCCCATTGCGTACGCAGACAGCTTCGCCAAATCCCGCGCTGTGGAATAATGATCGGGATGATCCAAACCATTGGGATTGACAAAATGGGTATCAGATAAGCCCAGCCGTCGGGCTTTATCATTCATCAGTTCCGCGAAGCCCTCGACCGTACCGCCGCAGTAGATCGCCAGCGCAACGGCAGCGTCATTACCGCTATGCAGCATTAAACCATACAGCAATTCCTGAACGGTCAGCACTTCATTCTCGCGCAAATAAATCGAAGATCCTTCAATTCCCACCGCTTCTTTTGGAATTCTGACCCGGTCGAGCACATTACACTGCTCACAGACAACCAGCGCTGTCATGATCTTTGTTGTGCTTGCAATCAAAGATCTGGAGTCTGCATTTTTTTCGTATAATACGCGACCGGTAAGCGCATCAAGGACAATGGCCTTTTCGGCGGAAACCGCATTTGCTTTTAGCGGAAAAAACAGGATGGCAGCCAGCAAAGCAGCTGCCATCCCGGCAAAAATTCGTTTCATTACAATCACCCAAAGACAGTTTGCTTCGGGAAGTAAAAATTATTCAGCTTTATTTGTGTGGGAATCGACAAAAGCCGCAATTTTATCGAGGGTATCGGGTACCATTTCCACAAGGCGGTCAACGGTCGTATTTGCGGGGGCTGCTACAGGGATCATCCGAACGCTGCCTTCTTTAATGATAAGAAAAGCAACGGGGGTAACCTTCACGCCTGCGCCAACGCCGCCGCCAAAGGGGTTTTCCTGCTGATTCTGATGTTTGGAAACGAAATCTGAGCCGCCACCGCCAAGACCGATGCTGATCTTGGAAATGGGAACGATGGTCACACCGTCATTTGTGACAATAGGTTCACCTACTACAGAATTAGCATTTACGAGCTCACGGATTTTTGCAATTGTGTTATCAAGCATGTTGGGAAGATTTTGGCTCATGTTGTTGCACCGCCTTTAAATTGTTTAATATGTTTATAGTATTTCTTAAAATAACGCGCGCCATGATAAATAACAAACTGAAGCAGTCTGCCAACAGTAAGGTGAAACTGTATACCTGCATCAACGAAAATTTGATCCGCTGTATAATCACAAGCTACTTCCAGTTGACGCTTCTTTATAGCAAAGAAACGCTCCAAGTGCGGCGTGATATTACCCAGTATCGCCCAACCGAGACCGTAATGGATACTCAGATCACAAGGATCTTCTTCCGCTAGAATCAGCTTTAAACGCAGATGATCGATCACAATCTTTTTGCGAAGATCTGTCAACACATCACATATAAAGCGCAATATCTCAATAAAATCATTGAGGGAGCCATTTGTCCGCTTGCGATTTGACTTTTTAGATTCAAAATCGTCTTTGGGAGAATTCTTCTGATCCGCACTGTTTCTTGCATTTTTCTTTGGAGAATAGAGCGAAAAGCGAAACGGGCCAAGAAAAAGAAACACGAATGGACCCGACCGATCGTATGAGGCGCGGATACCAACGGGTACAAATAACAGTAGAATCAAAATTGCCGCAGCAATGATTAAACCCATTTGTTTTACTCCTGTTCTGTAGTGCCCTGAGTAACTTCCGTAATTTCTTCCTGCACGATGGGTTCACTGAAATTGACCTTATCGATGGGAGGCAGTTCTTCCAAAGAACTCATGCCGAAAGTACGAAGGAAATCCGGTGTTGTTCTATAAAGAATAGGCCGACCGGGCACATTCAATCTGCCGGCTTCCTCGATGAGGTTCTTATTCATCAGAGCGGAGATGGAATAGGAGCTGTCAACACCGCGGATCTGCTCTACCATTGCCTTTGTTGCAGGCTGATAGTATGCAACGATGGTCAGCGCTTCCAGCTGTGACGAGGAGAGCTTCGGCGGTTTCCGGGTCTCCAATGTCCGGGTAATATACTCAGACATCTCGCCGGAGGATACCATTTGATAGCCGTTCTCAAGACGGATAATTCGAATTCCCCGTCTTGCATAAGCCAATTCGTCAGAAAGCGCATCTACCGCTTTTATAATCAAATCCGGATCCGTTTCCAAGGTAGCTGCCAAACGGGAAACCTCAACCCGCTCACCGGCCGCAAAAAGGATCGCCTCAATAACCCTTTGCAGTTCTTCTAGTTCCATTAAGCCGTCTCCTCCCCGTCCGGTTCTTTAATCAAACGCACAACCGGGTTTTCACCGGAGTTGTCGTCCTCAAGTGTTACAGAATTCGTTCTGCATAATTCAAGAATGGCAAGAAATGTTGCCACAACTTCAGATCGCGTCTTATTACCGCGGAACAAATTCTTGAGCCGTTCAATACCGCGCAGGACCAATGTGCGTATCACATCTTTTGCCTTCCGCGTCACAGAATAAGGTTCCTTGCCCACGATACCTTTAAAGTTCACAGTGGGAGGCGGAAGACGCCGTTGGTTTCTCTCAGCGATCTCATCGAGCGCTCTGAGCATATCTTCCGGTACATGCTTATAGCGGTAAGTATTGTCGCGGCGCAGCGGCTCCGGCTCTTTTGTAAAAACACACCGACCGATATCATTCATCGGCTCTAAAACCGTAATCGCCATGCGGATCTGTTCCATAGCATCTCTGCGCTGCCGTTCGATCAGCGATTGACGCAAAAGGTCCAGCTCGCTCTCAGCTTCCGCAGCTTCCGCAGCAGACAATAGCATTTTGGTCTTAATCAGCATCAAATGGGATGCCATGGTAATAAATTCGCTGGCAATCTCCATATCCAGCCGCTTCATCTCGTCCAGATAAGAAAGATACTGTTCAAGGATCGCGGTGATCGACACATCCTGAATCTCTATTTTATTTTTGCTTAAAAGCAGGAATATCACATCTAACGGTCCTTCGAAATCTTCCATCGCGTCATTGCGCGCGTGGACGATTCCTTCAAGACGATATTGCGGTTCAGCCATAATTACTCCTTAAAAAGGCATTTTTTGTATTATAACATTATATTTGTGATCCTGCAAGCATTTATGCTAAAAATCAAGTTATGTCGTTATGTCGGATCAGTTGCATTTTTGTCGAAATTATGCTATATTGGACCAAGATTGGAGGGAAACCTATGAATAACAATCGCAAACGGTATGCTGTTACAGAGCAGTATATCACCCTTGCGCTGATCGTTGCATCGTTGTTCCTGGTATTTTATTTAGCAGCAGCGGGAAGCGGAGTCATCTGGCTTAAGATACTGTTAGCTATTGTAGCCATATTGATCTGTGGTTTATGCCTTGCTTTTCTGTATTTGTCCAAAGAACTGTTAAAACAAAGAAGTTTATGGATGACAGTTGCCGCGGCCGCGGTTATCATCTGTATCCTTGCATCGTTAATTTTAAACTACCCTTCACCGCATCCGGCAGAGGACTTTAAAGATAAAAGCGATTCCCACATGGCAATTCATCATATTGTTAATTAAAAAACACGCCCTAAAAGGGCGTGTTTTTTATTCCACTGTATTATCTGCGGCTTCCTGACCGATATTCATAATATCATAGGGTGTCGTCTGATAGACAAAATAATTCAGCCAGTTGGAAAACAGCAGATTTGCATGGCTGCGCCAACGCACGATCGGCTCTTTTGTGTCATCGTCGTCAGGATAATAATTCGCAGGTACAGATATAGGAAGACCCGCATTTTTATCACGCAAATATTCTTTTTCAAGCGTATCCTGATCATACTCTGAATGACCGGTAACAAAAATTTGCCGTCCGCCTTTGCTCATCACCGCATAGACACCGGCTTCTTCAGAAGAAGCAAGGATCTTCAGTTCCGGAACTTTTTCAATATCTTCTCTATATACCGTTGTGTGTCTGGAATGCGGTGCCCAGAATGCATCATCAAAACCGCGCATTAAGATTGAGCGTTTATAGTCTGCTTTATGAGAGAATACGCCAAACAACTTCTCCGGCAGGTCATATTTCGGTATGCCGTAATGATAATAAAGACCAGCTTGTGCGCCCCAGCAAATATGGAGCGTGCTGTGCACATTGGTCTTGCTCCATTCCATGATGCGGCACAGCTCCGGCCAATAGTCCACCTGCTCAAAATCCATTTTCTCGACAGGCGCGCCGGTGATGACCATGCCGTCAAATTTACGGTCCTTCAGTTCGTCGAAACTCTTGTAAAAGTTAAAAAGATGCTCCTGTGCTGTATTCTTAGAGACATGTGTCGTCGTATGCATCAGTTCCAGCCGTACTTGAAGCGGTGTGTTGCCAAGGAGTCTGCTGAACTGTGTTTCCGTTACGATTTTTGTCGGCATAAGGTTCAGCAAAACGATCTCCAGCGGACGAATATCTTGAGATGTTGCGCGGTTTTCGGGCATTACAAAAATATTTTCTTGTTGCAGCGTCCCAACCGCAGGCAGGTCATTTGGGATTTGGATTGGCATAACAATAACCCCGTTTCAAAATCTTTTGCATTATTGTACCCGATATGGCGGTTTCTGTCAATTACCATCGTACTTCTTAAGATCTGTTCCCTGATAATAATGCGCCAGTATTTCTGTATAATCACTGCCTTGCGCCGCCATTGCATCTGCGCCGTATTGACTCATACCGACACGGTGTCCGTAGCCTTTCGTGGTCACTGTCACGCTATCTCCGATTGATGTCATAAGAAAGCAGGTAGACCGCAAGCCTAACTTACTGCGAATCGTCGTCCCCTTATATACATTCCCGCAAATTTTAATTGTTTGCACGCCGCCGCCGGTTGTATAGGTCACTTCTTCGATCCACTGATAAGATGGTTTGGATGATCGAAAACCCAATCGTTCTGAGAATTCTTCTATAGAAAAAGTCACTGAATCTGTGTAATACTTCGCCTTTTCCTCACCTGGACTCACTGTAGATTGCAAATACGGAAAATCCGTGCCCCAAACAGCAAGGGCATCCTCTGTCTTACCACCTGAGCAGGAAAAGTATGTTGCTTCTATCAATTCATCATTGTAAAGAAGCACTTCTCCCTTTGTTTGCTCAATCGCCTTTTTCACTTTGTTGACAGATTCTTCCATGCCACCATCTGATAAATATTCTTTCTCCGCGTAAAAGCCCTGACAGCAAGATGCCGATGTGCATACCGCTGCCGCTGCATGCTTACTTCCCCGTTCATGGCGTCGGAGCGCATATGTGCGTGCAACGACCGCCTGGGCCTTCATTGCTTCTATTTCAAAATTCGCAGGCATTTCCCGAAGAACAACCGCTGTCACATAGTCCTCAATATCCATTTTAACCGTTACATCTTCTTCTGTCAGTACAGTTATAATGCAGCTATTTTTTTCAACTATCGTTACATCTTCTCTTGGCACAGTTTGTACTGTATCAAAATTTTGTGAAGCTTGTTGTTTTGATCTGCTGGAAAAATATGCCCACGGAAATACAAACGCAAAAAACAAAGCAAATATCATGCATATCCATCGATTTCTCATAAGTAATCACCCCAAACCATTCTATCAATTGCGAAGAAAGAAAAAGAGCGATTCCTAATGCAGATATTTCCATCGATACGACAATGCTTGACATCAATCCCTCTCATAAGTATAATTTAGATATTGAATCCGTTCGAAAGGGCAAGAAAGATGAAAAAAGCGATTCGAATTTTAATACCGATTTTTTTGGCTGTGGCGATCATTGCATGCACAGCCTGGTATTTATTTGTATATGACACGCTATTCACCCGGGATATGCTGCTCAGCTGCGCGCGTTACAGCGAAAATAACGGCAATCATGCTGTGGCAACCTGGTTTTATAATCTGGCATATTCTCAAGCCGGTGATAACGATTCCGTTGCTATCGAGCTTGCAGAACAGTATAAAGCCTCCGGCAACTTTACAAAAGCCGAATTTACATTGTCGAACGCCATCGCCGACGGTGGCGGAATCGAACTTTACATTGCACTGTCCAAAACCTATGTCCAGCAGGACAAATTGCTGGACGCTGTCAATATGCTTGATAACATCGCAAACGAGCAGATCAAGACACAGTTAAATGCATTGCGACCGGCAGCGCCGCAAACTGCGCCGGCTCCCGGTTTTTATAATCAATACATTTCTGCTACGCTGACTGCAGAAAGCGGCACAATTTATGCATCTGCAAAAGGTGTCTATCCCTCCGTCAAAAACGAGCCCTATTCTCAACCGATTCAGCTGGTTGATGGCGAAAACACCATTTATGCCCTGACAGTTGCTGAAAACGGCCTTGTGAGTCCTTTGTCCATATTCGGATATACCATCGGCGGTGTTATTCAGGAGATCCAGTTCAGTGATGCTGCGATTGAGACAGAAATCAGGACGCTTTTGAATGTCGGCGAAAATGTAACGCTTTTCACCAATGATTTGTGGACGATCAAGGAATTTACAGTTCCTGCCGGTGCAAAAAGCTACACCGATATCAAGAACATGGTATTCCTCGAATCATTGACTGTTGAAAATGGTGTTGCGGCAGAAATGCACAACTTAGCACCGCTTTCAAATCTGCTGACGCTTAACATTTCCGGAACGACCATTGACCAGGATGTTCTCAAGAGCATCGGATCCCTTCCCAAGCTTCAGAATCTGACATTGCAAAACTGCGGACTTACAAGCATTGCCCCTCTGCAAACTGCCACAGAGCTGATAAAGCTTGACTTAAATAACAACACGATCCGTAACATTGATGCAATATCCGGCATGAAGAACTTGCAGGAGTTAAATCTGCAGCACAATGCTGTTGCTGATCTTTCTGCACTGTCCTCTGTATCAACGCTTAAAACACTTGATGTTTCTTATAACTCCCTGACAAGCCTTGCCCCTATCAGCACTCTGACGGGTATTACTTGGATTGATGCAAGTACAAATACGATCAGCAGTCTTGGCGACATCAACAAGCTGACCGTGCTTGAGTATTTGAGCCTAAAGAGCAATAAACTGACGAGCATCTCCGGTATTAAAAGCTGCACCGCAATTACGGAGCTTGATATTTCCTCAAATGAGTTAACGAATATCGATGATCTGTCCGCATTGACAAACATGCTGTATTTCAATTTCTCCTACAATCAGGTCAAAGATATTCCCAAATTCTCAAAAAAATGTGCCTTGGTCACGATTGACGGCTCGAACAACAAAATAACCAGCCTGGAGAATCTTAGCGGACTTGAAAATTTAAATAAAGTCAATATGGATTACAACGAGAACATCAGTTCCGTTAAATCCCTTGCCAAGTGTCCCAATCTGATTGAAGTAAATGTCTACGCTACCAAAGTAAAAGATGTGCGTGCATTGACCGACCAAAGTATTATTGTAAATTATAAACCCGTATAAATACCGCCCGGAGAAAGTTCTCCGGGCGGTTTCATTCTGCTTCGTTATCTTCTCGCTCGATCTCTTTCAAAAGTTTTTGATCTTGTTTACTGGACAAGTCAAGCTTTTCATACATATCCGGGCGCCGTTCTCTCGTTCGCCTTATGGACTGCTTTCTACGCCACTTGGCAACTTTACCGTGATCGCCCGACAGAAGGATCTGCGGTACTTCCCTGCCGTGCCAAACTGCCGGACGGCTATACTGGGGATATTCCAGCAAACCGTTAAAATGGCTTTCATCTTCAAAGCATTCCGGGTCAGCAAGGACACCGGGCACCATGCGGCAAACAGCATCGGTCACAGCCATCGCTGCGATCTCACCGCCGGTCAAAACAAAATCTCCAAGGGATATTTCTTCGTCGACACATTCGTCAATAAATCGCTGATCGATACCTTCATAATGACCGCAAACAATGATGATGTTTTCCATCTTACTCAAACGAATGGCATCACTCTGACGAAAAGTGCGTCCGCAAGGAGACATATAGATCGTATGCACCGGACCTGCGGCCTGATCACATACAGCCTCCCACGCGCGATACAACGGGTCTGCTGTCATGACAGCGCCCCGTCCACCGCCGTAGGGATAATCGTCAACCTGATTTTGTTTGTTTGCTGTATAATCCCGGATCTGATGGGTGTCAATACGGATAAAACCCCGTTCTTGAGCACGACCGAGAATGCTCTCCGAGAGCACATCTCCCAGCGTCTCCGGGAAAAGTGTCAGAATATCAATTCTCATCCGTTCGCATCCCTTCAATAATACGCACCTGCATAACACCCTGATCTAAATCGGTCGATAGCACAAACTCTTTGACTGCAGGGATCATATAAGTTCCGTTACCTTCCACAATATAGACCTTATTTCCCGGGTAATCCAAAACATCTGTAATCTCGCCCAGTTCAGAACCGTCGGCGAACACCTTCATGCCAATCAGTTCTGCAACAAAAACAGCATCTGCCGGCGCATCTTCGCGATATACATTGACCGTTTTACCGCGCAGCGACTGGGCTGCTTCAACCGTATCAACGCCTTTGATTTTTAAAAGGTTGCAGGTTTTTTGAATTCGACAGCTTTCCACAGCATAATCCGTGTCCAAAATGCGCACACGCTTAAAATCAAGCAGAAAATCCGGGCCGTCAGACCAAGGAAGGACCTTAAACTCACCGCGAACACCGTGAGTGCTTACGATCTCGCCTGCTTCTAAAAAAGTAACCTTCATAAATATCCTCCACAGCGGTTTTGTTCATTATAGCAAGAAAAACACCTATGAGCAAGTCCATTGTAAAAGAAAAATGCGCAGTGTGTTTCACACCGCGCATTTTCAATTCAGTCAACAATTTCCACCGAAACTTTTTCACCGGTGCGCTGTGCAACGGTCTTTACGATGGTGCGAATCTCCTTCGCAATACGACCCTGGCGGCCGATAACCTTTCCCATGTCACCGGGGGCAACACGGAGTTCCAGTACCTTGCCTTCTTCATCCTCGACTTCAGTAACTGTAACTGCATCCGGATCGTCCACCAGATTCTTTGCCATAAACAGCAAAAGCTCTTTCATTACGTTACTCCTTATGGGAATCTTACAGGACGCCAGCCTTCTTCAGCAGGCCACGGACAGTGTCAGTGGGCTGAGCACCGTTCTTGATCCAGGTCTGTGCCTTCTCTGCGTCAACAGTGATGGTAGCAGGCTCGGTCAGGGGGTTGTAGGTACCGATCTCCTCGATGCAGCGGCCGTCACGGGGGCTGCGGGAATCAGCAACAACGATACGATAGTAAGGAGCCTTCTTGGCGCCCATTCTTCTCAGTCTGATTTTAACCATTCGTTTTCACCTCCAAGTAAAAATGTTTTCTATATCGCAAAGCAATTTGCTTTTCGAACCATTAAAATCCAGGGAATCCCCCGAAGCCGCCCATGCCGCCGAAGCCGCGCATGCGCTTCATTTTCTTTCCTGCGCCGGGACCGGAGAACTGTTTGATCATAGCGCGCATTTGCTCAAAGGATTTGAGCAGCTTATTTACATCCTCCACTTTCAGACCACAGCCGGCTGCAATGCGTTTTTTCCGGCTGGCACCGATTATGGAAGGATTCTCCCGTTCATTGGGTGTCATGGATAATATAATCGCTTCCGTATGCGCCAATGCCTTTTCGTCCAGCTGGACATTTTTAAGGCCCGCGCCGCCGGGAAGCTGCGCAAGAATCTCCTGCATAGAGCCCATAGAACGCATCTGGACCATTTGGTCGTAAAAATCCTGCAGAGTAAACTTATTGGAACGAAGCTTCTCCTCCAACTGAGCAGCCTGCTGGGCATCGTAGGCTTTTTCTGCCTTTTCGATCAGGGTCAGCACATCGCCCATACCCAAAATTCTCGATGCCATGCGATCCGGATGGAACGCTTCGATATCCTCAAGCTTTTCACCGATACCGGAGAATTTGATAGGCTTACCGGTCACAGCGCGAACTGACAGCGCAGCACCGCCTCTGGCATCGCCGTCCAGCTTACTAAGCATAACAGAGTCGATATCCAGCCACTCGTTAAAGCTCTGTGCAGCGTTAACGGCATCCTGACCGGTCATTGCGTCAACAACCAGCATGATCTCATCCGGTTTGACTGCAGCTTTTATATTCTTAAGCTCCTGCATCAGGGTATCATCAATATGCAAACGGCCGGCAGTATCCAAAAATACCATATCATGCCCGTGCTGTCTTGCATAAAGGATCGCTTCTTTCGCGGTCTGCACAGGATCAGACTGACCTTTTTCAAAAACGGGGATCTCCAGTTTCTCACCGCAGACCTTTAGCTGCTGAATAGCAGCAGGACGGTAAATGTCGCAAGCTACCAGCAACGGATTCTTCCCTTGACGCTTCATAAGACCAGCCAGCTTACTGCCGTTTGTAGTCTTACCTGCGCCCTGCAGACCTACAAGCATAACTACGGTCGGTCCGTTGGGATTTGTGGAGATATGCTTAACATCGCTGCCCATCAGCGCCGTTAATTCCTCGTTTACGATCTTAACGATCATTTGCGCAGGGCTTAATGATGCAAGAACATCAGCACCAATGCAGCGCTCCGTAACAGATTTAGTGAAATCTTTAACGACCTTATAGCTGACATCTGCTTCCAAAAGCGCCATGCGGATCTCACGCATCGCCTCTTTTACATCAGATTCCTTTAGACGCCCCTTGCCTCTGAGTTTTTTAAAGGCAGCGGAAATCTTTTCAGTTAATCCTTCAAATGCCATTATTTACTCCTCAAGTCCTTGTGCTGCGGAAATAATTTGCTGTGCCAGATCAGACACGCGATCATCCTGATTGGTTGCCAACTGCTGTGCGGCATCGGATATCAACTGTATCACCTTGCGGCACTGTTGATCTCTGCGGACGCAACCGGTCTTTTGCTCCATGTTTTTCAGCAACGCTTCGGTTCTGCTCAGGTTATCAAACACGCCCTGTCTGCTGATGCCCAACTCCTGCCCTATCTCACCTAACGAAAGATCTTGATTGTAACGAAGCTCAAAGCATTCTTTCTGTCTGTCTGTCAGAAGATCGCCGTAGTAATCATACAGCAGAATCAGTTCTGTTGCTTCCATACAGCACCTCCTGTCAAGCGTTTCTGCTTGATACCTGCGGTATCATACCACACCAATTACGGTTTGTCAAGTATTTTTGCATTACACATCTGTAATTTGATACCAGCGGGAAATTTCCTTTGTCGCTGTAAACCCTAAACGCTCATATAATGCCACGGCAGGCATATTGGTCGAAGCTGTTTCTACAGTCACCGTATCTCCTGACAGGCAATGATTCAATGCAAGAACAATGTCCTCGCCGCTTCCCCGTTCCACCGTTGCCACAACGCGGATCTCATTGCCTGATGCAATTCCGATACCAAGTAACTCTCCTCTGCGGTGAACAAAATAACAGTTACCCTCTTTCAGAAATGCTTCCGCATCCCGAGAAGTCATATAGGATGCATTGGGTACATTTTGCATCCGATCATTGTAAATACTGCGAAATTCCTCAAGCGTCTCCTTCTGAACCGGGAACAGCGCTGCATCGGTATCCTTAAGGCTCTGCCTGTCGCATTGCATTTGAATAACAGAAGTATAAAGAGGATACTTTTTCAGAAAGTCATGTCCACTGGCAAAAACTTTTTCTGCGCCGGCGCAGCGGCAAAAATCGAAGCATTCTTCCAATAACAGTTCCGGATCCAATGTATCCTGAAATTTGATAAAAGCTTCCTTCTTATAGGGAATCTCCTTTAATGTCAGGCTTGCCACACCGAATTCTGTAGTAAAAACAGGTATATCCCGCATAATAACACCTCGCTAATGATTAAAGAATACCATATTAAAATACATCCGTCCAGTTATATCCACCTACATATTTCCAACAAAAAAAATTTATTGTACCGCAAGAAATATTTACATACAAGAAATACAGAATTCTGTTGCATTTTTCTATGAGTGCTTATATAATAACCTAGAATATAAACAAAGGAGGATGTTTTATGAAAAAGATTATCTGTAAAAAAGAATATGATACGCTGACAGCAACGCAGATCAAGAAATATACAAATGGCAATTACGGTGATCCGAAAGGTTACGAAGAGACCCTTTATCAAACTCCGGACGGATTCTACTTTTTGTATGTTTCCGGAGGTGAGGAATCCCCCTATCCTGCCGAGAATATTCTTCGCATAGCAAAAACAAACATAGATAAGTGGATTGAAACACATTAAAGCTTCAGGAGGCTGCGCTGCAGTCTCCTTTTTCTTGACAATATGTGGTATTCTAGTAGTAAAGATATTTAAGTATTGGGGCTAAAACCATGAGAAAATTTCTTTTGTTGCTATCTGCTGCGCTGATCTGCTTTTGTCTGTGCTGCTGCAATACTGCAACGAAGCCTGCGCAGATCGTTGCAACAACACTTCCCGTGTATGAATTCACAAAAACCCTTTGCAGCGGTACAGATATTGCTGTTGAAAGACTTATAAATGAGGACATTTCCTGTCTGCACAACTATACCCTGCAAACAAAACAAATGCGCGCTGTAGAAAATGCGCAGGTCATTGTTATTAGCGGATCCGGGCTGGAGGACTTTCTTACCGGTATTGAACTCACACATCAAAAAGTAATTAATGCATCTGAAAACATTGCATTAACTTACACCCAATCAGAACACGAAGAGAATCACGGACATCATCACGATCAGGACCCCCACATCTGGCTGTCCCCGGTATTGGCAAAACAAATGGCTGATAATATCTATCAGCAGCTGTGCCAGATCTTCCCACAATACGCAGGAGAATTTATCGAAAACCTGACCCGTTTGAATGAATCGTTCAATAAACTTCAAGAACACGCAGAGGGCACATTGGAAACCTTGTCATGCCGTGAGATCATGACCTTTCATGACGGCTTTTCCTATATGGCAGAGTCCTTTGATCTGCGCGTAGTCCATGCAGTTGAAGAAGAATCCGGCAGCGAAGCTTCCGCAGCGGAACTGATCGAAATGATCGGTATCGTGAAAGAACACGGCCTTACAGCTCTCTTTACAGAGCGTAACGGAAGCGACGCTGCGGCAACGATCATTGCTGCGGAAACAAACGCCAGAATCTATCAGCTGGACATGGCGATCTCAGGGGATAGTTACTTTGATGCCATGTATCAAAACATTGACACACTGAAGGAGGCGCTGGGATGAATATTGGAGCACATGGCGGTGGCTGCGGTCATTCCTGCTGCTTGCGCATTCAGGACTTAACCGTCAAAATTGGAAACCAAACGATACTCGACCACATTGATCTGCATGCTCACTGCGGCGAGCTGATTGCAGTGATCGGTCCAAACGGAGCCGGAAAAAGCACGCTGTTAAAAACAATTCTCGGTCAGCTGGAACATACCGGCGTTATTTCTTTTTCTGTACCGGGACAAAGAAACCGGAAAATGAAGATCGGGTATGTGCCTCAAAGTCCCACTTTTGACCCGGGCGATCCTGTGAGCGTTGCCGATCTGTTTGTTTGCTGCATGAGCAAACGACCGGCATTTTTAGGTGTTTCAAAATCAATGCGCGGAAAGATAACTGCCTGCCTTGAGCGAGTACATGGCGAAGATCTGATCGACAAGCGCGTGGGAACATTGTCCGGCGGAGAGCTGCAGCGTGTGCTTCTCGCCCTGGCTCTTGAGCCGCTGCCTAATATTCTGATCCTGGACGAACCGCTGTCCGGAGTGGATGTAGACGGCATCGAGATGCTTATGGACATGCTTGATGAGATCCGGAAAACATACGATCTTTCCATTTTAATGACTACACACGACTTTTCCATGCTGGAAAAATATGCTGACCAGGTAGTGCTGATGGACCACGGCGCCATTATCCAGGACGATCCGAAAACCATTCTGAGCTCCGACGCGTTTAAGCGGGTTTTCAATCGGAAAGGAGGCACATTATGAGTATCTGGTACGCATTTTGTGATCTGCTTCCTTTGGAGATGCTCCATTGGACATTTATGAAGAACGCGCTTCTTGCCGTTATTTTGATCGCGCCCCTTTTTGGTCTGACCTCTACAATGGTCGTAACCGGCCGCATGAGTTTCTTCTCTGATGCACTTGGTCACTCCGCTTTTACCGGTATCGCCATCGGTACGATCTGCGGTATCGCTTATCCGTCTGTTGCAGCCGTTATCTTTGCGGTAATTTTCGCGCTGCTGTTTTCTTTTGTTCGCAACCGCAGCAATCAGGCTGCCGATACATTGATCGGTGTCTTTTCCTGCGCAGCCGTTGCATTGGGCATTTTCATCGCAACACTGGGCGGCGGCAGTTTTACGAAATATAACAAATATTTGATCGGTGATATTTTGTCAGTCACCGGCACTGAGATCGGCATTCTGGCAATCGTTTTGATTGCTGTTACAGTATTCTGGATCATTGCATCCAGCCGTTTGACGCTCTGCGCGATCCATCCCCAGCTTGCATCCTCCCGCGGCATCAATGTTTCTTTGACACAGACGGTATTTACAGTTGCCATTGCTGTCATTGTGACGCTTTCCATTTCGTGGGTGGGTCTTTTAATTCTGAATTCCCTGCTGGTCCTGCCGGGCGCTGCATCGCGGAATATAGCAAGAAATATCAAGCAATATAATATCTATTCTGTTGCATTTGCCTTGATTGCCGGTATCACAGGACTGTTTATTTCTTACTATCTTGGTTCTTCTGCCGGTGCTGCGATCTCTTTGGTGCTTGTGCTGCTGTTTCTCATCACTTTCCTGCTGCGAAAGGTAAAGAATTGATATGGAAAACATTACAATGAAAGTAATTGCGAGAATGCAGAGCGATTTTCCGACCAAATTCGGAATTCCACGACAAAGCGGTCTTGTAGACACACTGCAATCAACGATCATCTTTGAGGAAGCCTACAGAAATCCCGATGCACTGCGCGGATTGGAGAACTTTTCTCATCTTTGGATCATTTGGCAGTTTTCAGAAGCGGTCAAAGAAGATTGGTCGCCGACAGTTCGCCCACCGCGGCTGGGTGGAAATACGCGGCTTGGTGTCTTTGCCACACGCTCCCCGTTCCGTCCAAACGCAATCGGTCTTTCCAGTGTCAAAATCACCGGCATTGAGCATACCGCGCAATACGGCACGGTGATCCATGTTTCCGGCGCCGATCTGATGGACGGTACTCCAATATTGGACATTAAGCCCTATATCCCCTATTGCGATGCCCACACTGATGCAACCGGCGGCTTCACAGACACCGCAGACGACTATCTTTTAACTGTTGAGTTTCCGGCTGAATTGCTGCAAAAGATCCCGGAAAACAAGCGCAGCGCCATCATGGAGGTTCTTTCCCATGATCCGCGGCCTTCTTATCAAAAGGACAGCGACAGAATATACGGGCTAAATTTTGCCGGATTTGATATTCGTTTTAAAATCAGCAATAACATTTTAACTGTTTGCGAAATTGAATAACAAAACTCCCTGTTCTTTCGAACAGGGAGTTTCCATTTTACTTAAAGTACTTAACAGCGGATTCAAACATACGGATATCGTAGTTACCGGGAACATTCTTGTAAAGACCGTTGCCAATACGCTCGCTGTGACCCATTTTACCAAAGACTCTGCCGTCGGGAGATGTAATACCCTCGATAGCATAAATAGAGCCGTTGGGGTTGAAAGCAGCATCCATTGTGGGCTTGCCGTTTAAGTCCACATACTGAGTAGCGATCTGTCCGTTAGCAGCCAGCTGTTTCACCAGCTCCTCAGATGCGAAGAAACGACCCTCGCCGTGAGAAATGGGTACATTTACAATATCTCCCACATTCATAAGGCTCAGCCAAGGAGACTTGGTAGAAGCGATACGGGTATGAACAATGCGGCTCTGGTGTCTGCCGATGGTGTTGTAGGTCAGTGTGGGACAATTCTCATCGGTATCGATGATCTTACCGTAAGGCACAAGGCCCAGCTTCACAAGAGCCTGGAAGCCGTTACAAATACCGCACATCAGACCATCGCGGTTATTAAGCAGCTGCGCAACCGCTTCCTTCACTGCAGGATTACGGAAAAATGCAGTGATAAACTTTGCAGAGCCGTCCGGCTCGTCACCGCCGGAGAAGCCGCCGGGGATAAAGATCATCTGGCTGTCTTTGATCTTATTTGCCACAAGCTCAACGCTATGAGCAACATCGTCAGCAGTCAAGTTGCGGATCACAACGATATCTGCCTCACCGCCTGCTGCCATGACAGCACGGGCAGAGTCAAATTCACAGTTGGTACCGGGAAATACCGGGATCAGTACTTTGGGCTTTGCTACCTTCACAGCAGGCGCAAGATTTGCCTTCGCTGCAAAATCAAGGCTGGGGATCTCCACACTCTTCTCTACAGTCTTGGTGGGATACACATCCTCCAGGACCTGAGAATTAAGACTGTACAGTTCGTCGATACTTACGCAGTCATTCTCCAGGCAGATCGCTGCTTCTGCAGTAGTCATACCGATCTTCATGACACCGGGGATATCCACATCTTCGGCAAGCTCAGCAACAAGGAATCCGTAGAAAGGCAGATGCCAATTCTCGCCCAGCTGCGCGCAGGCCTTAAATCCGATATGATTGCCGAAGGACATCTTCATAACAGCTTCACCGATGCCGTGTTCGACCGCCCATGCAGCCTTGATCTTACCCTCGGTATGCAGCTTGTGGAATGTTTCCCAAGACTTCTTAAGGCTTTCAGCGCTTTCATCGGTAGGAGCGAACAGATATACGCTGTTGCCTGCTTCCTTAAACTCAGGCGTCAGCACCTGATTCTTATTGATCGGCGCAATGGCAAAGGAAATAAGCGTGGGAGGTACATCCTTATCCAGGAAGGTTCCGGACATGGAGTCCTTACCGCCGATTGCAGCAGCGCCCAACTCCAGCTGCGCATCCATTGCGCCCAGCAGAGCCGCAAAGGGCTTGCCCCAACGGGCATCCTCATTTTTCAATTTCTCAAAGAATTCCTGCAGCGTCAGATACACCAATTTGTAATCTGCACCGGCAGCTACCAGCTTAGCAACAGAATTATACACCGCGTCATGAGCGCCGGTATAGGGATCGACACACATATGATCCGGATCGCAGCCCCATGCGAAGAGGCTTGCCTGATCGGTGGTCTCGCCGGGGAGCACGGGCAGTACCGCTGCCATCGCCTGAGTGGGTGTCAGCTGTTTTTTACCGCCGAAGGGCACCAGTACACTGCCTGCACCGATGGTTGCGTCAAAACGCTCCACGAGGCCTCTCTGACTTGCTGTTTTAAGGTCTGCTGCCATTTCACGCAGGCTGCCGTAAAGCGCCTTGCTCAGCACAGACAGATCCTTTTGTGTTACATAGACATCATTGTTCTTGACCGCGCCATTGGTATCGAGGAATGCGCGGGAAAGATTTGCAATTTCCCTACCCTTCCAGGTCATGACCATTCTGGGAGACTCAGTGACCTTTGCCACAAGGTAAGCTTCCAGGTTCTCTGCCTGCGCAGCTGCAATAAATGCATCGGCATCTTCAGCAGCAACTACAACAGCCATACGCTCCTGAGATTCGGAAATTGCCAGTTCTGTGCCGTCAAGGCCCTCATACTTCTTGCGAACCGCATCCAGATCGATACGCAGGCCCTCAGCCAACTCGCCAATGGCAACGGAAACACCACCGGCGCCAAAGTCATTACAGCGCTTGATCAGACGGGTGACCTGAGGATTCCGGAACAATCTCTGGATCTTCCGCTCTTCCGGCGCATTGCCCTTCTGAACTTCAGATGCCATAGTAGTCAGAGACTTCATATTGTGGCTCTTAGAAGAACCGGTAGCGCCGCCAATACCGTCACGGCCGGTTCTGCCGCCCAAGAGAACGACAACATCACCGGCAGCAGGACGCTCGCGACGAACATTCACAGCAGGAGCTGCAGCAACAACAGCGCCGCATTCCAGACGCTTCGCCACATAGCCGTCGTGGTACAACTCCGCAACATGACCGGTAGCAAGACCGATCTGGTTACCGTAGGAAGAGTAGCCGGCAGCCGCAGTCTGGCAAAGCTTACGCTGAGGAAGCTTGCCGGGAAGCGTATCGTTCAAAGAGACACGGGGGTCACCGGCGCCGGTAACACGCATTGCCTGAGGGACATATGCGCGTCGGGACGGGGGGCCACGGATCCAGCCGCCGATACAGGTAGCTGCGCCGCCGAACGGCTCAATTTCCGTGGGATGGTTGTGAGTCTCGTTCTTGAACATCAGCAGCCAGTCCTGCTGCTGCCCATTGACCTCAGCATTGACATGGATAGAGCAGGCATTGATTTCTTCACTCTCATCCAGCTCCGGCAGCAGTCCGCGCTTTTTCAGCACTTTTGCGCCAATGGTGGCAATATCCATCAGGGTCTGGGGACGCTTTGCAGCCTTCTCCTCGCCGTAAACCTCAACTCTTGCCGCCAGATAGCGGTCATAAGCAGCCTGCACAGCAGGATCATCGATGCGAACATTGTGAAGATGTGTGGAGAATGTGGTATGACGGCAGTGGTCAGACCAATAGGTATCTACAACACGAACTTCTGTGATGGTGGGATCACGATGCTCTTCGTCACGGAAATAAGCCTGCAGGAATTTAAGGTCATCCAGATCCATTGCAAGACCAAGCTTATCAAGAAGATCAGAAAGGCCGGATTCATCCAGTGCGATAAAGCCTTCTACGACCGCAACACTATCAGGAGCTGCATATTCGGCAGTCAGTGTCTCAGGCATATCCAAGGATGCCTCACGGCTTTCCACGGCGTTGATCACATGCTTTTTAATGGCTGCCACATCTGCGTCGGATAATTCACCATCCAGCACATAAACCTTAGCAGAACGGACAACAGGACGCTCACCCTGAGAAAGGATCTGAATACACTGGGCAGCGGAGTCTGCTCTCTGGTCAAACTGACCGGGCAGCGGCTCAACTGCAAACACGATTTTTCCGGCAGGTACATCATAGGAAACATTATCGACCTGGGGCTCAGAAAATACGGTGTTTACAGCGTAAGAAAACAGATCTTTCTCAATTTTTTCAACATCATAGCGATTGAGCACCCGTACAGATGTCAAGCCACTGATTTGCAGGAAATCTTTTACTTCACGCAGAAGGCTGTCGGCCTCATGGGTCTGTCCTGCCTTCTTCTCTACATATACGCGATATACCACAGAGCATCCTCCTTATTTGTATGCTGCCAGACCACGCTGACCAATATCGCTTCTGCGATATGCTTTGTTGAACTGAACGCCGTCTGCCAAACGGTAAGCTTCGCGTATTGCAGCTTCCAAGGAATCTGCAACAGCGGTTGTACCGGTAACACGGCCGCCGGAAGTGAGCAGCTTGCCACTGTCAAATTTTGCGCCGGCAACATATGTATGCTTTTCCGCTTCCTCGGTCATTGTGATCTCAAAGCCCTTTTCGTAACTCAGAGGATAACCGGCAGAGGCAGTCACAACGCAGCAGGCATGTTTATCAGAGAACTCTACTTCCGTTTCTGCCAAAGTACCGTTGGTGGTAGCCTGCATAACAGTCAGCAGATCACTTTCCAAAAGGGGCAGAACAACCTGTGTCTCAGGGTCACCAAAACGGCAGTTATATTCAATAACCTTCGGACCATTAGGTGTCAGCATTAAGCCGAAATAAAGGCAACCCTTAAAAGTACGGCCTTCTGCATTCATAGCCTCGATGGTCGGCAGGAAAATCGTTTCCATGCAAACATCAGCGATGGCATCGGTATAATAGGGATTCGGCGCGATGGTGCCCATGCCGCCGGTATTGAGACCCGTATCATTGTCCCCTGCCCGTTTATGGTCCATGGAAGAAACCATAGGCTTGACAACCTTACCGTCGGTAAACGCAAGGACAGATACTTCCGGACCGGTCAGAAATTCTTCGATGACCACCGTAGAACCGGACTTGCCGAACTTTGCATTGGCCATCATATCGGTAACAGCCTCTATTGCTTCTTCACGGGTCTGGGCAATAATAACGCCTTTACCCAGGGCAAGACCGTCTGCCTTCACAACAGTAGGAATCGGGCAATTATCAATGTAAGCAAGGGCTTTATCCAAGTCGGTGAAGATCTCATACTGCGCCGTGGGAATACCGTACTTTTTCATCAGGTCTTTGGAAAACGCTTTACTGCCCTCAATGATTGCGGCTTTCGCATCCGGACCAAAGCAAGGAATACCGATCTCGTTCAGTCTGTCTACACAGCCCAGAACCAGCGGATCATCCGGGGCAACGACTGCATAATCAACGGCATTCTCTTTGGCAAAGGCAACGATGCCGTCAAGGTCTGTTGCAGAAATATTGACACAAGTTGCGTCCTTAACCATACCGCCGTTACCGGGCAGCGCAAAGATCTGCGTAATGGATTTATTTTCTTTTAATTTTTTGATGATGGTATGCTCGCGTCCACCACCGCCAACAACGAGAAGTTTCATAAAAAAGCTCCTAAATCATTATGGTATTTACAGCGACAATGGCAATCCCCAAAAAAGCGGAGATTGCCTGATTGTCAATATTAGTGGTGGAACAGACGCATGCCGGTAAATGCCATGGCAATACCGCGCTTGTTGCACTCATCGATCACAAGATCGTCGCGGATAGAGCCGCCGGGCTCTGCAATATACTTAACACCGGAAGCAGCACCACGCTTAACAGAATCAGCAAAGGGGAAGAATGCGTCGGAGCCCAACGCAACAGCATCACGGGAATCCAGCCATGCGCGCTTCTCTTGAGCAGTCAAAGGCTCAGGTCTTACGGTGAAATAGTTCTGCCAGATGCCCTCAGCGCATACATCTTCTTCATTGCCATTGATGTAACCATCAATCACATTATCACGACCGGGGCGACCCAAATCTTCACGGAAAGGCAGATTCAGGGTCTTGGGGTGCTGACGCAGGAACCAAGTATCAGCCTTGCCACCTGCCAGTCTGACACAGTGAACGCGGCTCTGCTGACCGGCACCAACGCCGATTGCCTGGCCGTCCACAGCGAAGCAGACAGAGTTAGACTGGGTGTATTTCAAAGTAATCAAAGATACGATCAGGTCGATCTTTGCACTTTCGGGAATGTCCTTGTTTTCGGTCACAACATTTTGCAGCAGCTCGTCACAAATCTTGAAATTATTGCGGCCCTGCTGGAAGGTTATACCGAAGATCTGCTTATTCTCAACCTCGGCAGGCACATAGTCAGCATCGATTGCGACCACATTATAAGTGCCCTTACGCTTTGCCTTCAGGATCTCCAATGCCTCGTCGGTGTAACCGGGAGCGATAACGCCATCGGAAACCTCACGGGCGATCAGCTTAGCGGTCATAGCATCACAGACATCAGACAGAGCGACCCAGTCACCAAAGGAACACAGACGGTCAGCACCACGGGCACGGGCATAGGCACAAGCCAAAGGATTCTCATCCAGACCTTCCACATCGTCCACAAAGCATGCCTTCTTCAGGTCTGCAGACAAGGGCTTACCAACGGCAGCAGAGGTAGGAGAAACATGCTTAAAGGATGTTGCAGCCACCATGCCGGTCGCAGCTTTCAGTTCTTTTACCAGCTGCCAGGAGTTGAGGGCGTCCATAAAGTTGATGTAACCGGGACGACCGTTTAAAATGGTGATGGGCAGTTCGCTGCCATCATGCATGTAAAGTTTTGCAGGCTTCTGATTGGGGTTACAGCCGTATTTCAGTTCGAACTCTTTCATCTTCATTCTCCTTTAAACATGCTTGTTCAAAATCTTCTGTTCATACTCACCGGTAGCAAGGTCCGTATAGCGGACAAACAGAGAAATCTTGTTGTCGGGATTCAGGTTGTTCCACAGCATCTGCGTAAATGCTTCGATATCGTTGTCGATCGCAACACGCTCAGGCTCGCCCTGGAACGTAGGAATGACGGGATTGCCGTCACAGACATATGTATGAATGAAATGACCGAGACCGGCAATGCCGGGGTACTCATAGAAGAAACGGGCGCAGGCGCTGCCTTCTGCATCCGCAGATTTCAGGATGGACATTTTATAGCTGCCGTCTCCAGCAAGCAGTCCGGAGATTCTGGGTGTCCAGTTAGGGCCGTCGTCTTCGAACATTCTGGTACGCAGTGCAGCTTCCCAGCTTTCACCCTTGGCAAGATATTCCCAGATGGTGTCCGTCTGGTCACCGTTTGTAACAATCAAACCGCAGCCGGCTTCCCGGACGGGATGATAAATAATCAGGTGGGGATCTTTCATCAAACTGGGATCGTGTGCCTCAGTGCGGATGCCGTCGGGCTCTTGTACAAAAACACGGTTGCGGCTGTTCACGCTGCGGCCCATAATAAAATAGGCAGCCACGGATTTTTTGCCGTCGGGTGTCATACCAAGAACGATACCGCGACCGGGGTAAGTGTTTGTAGAAAGCTTCTGCTCAAGAGAGCCGATTTCATAAATGTTCATACATATCTCCTTTCTCTCAGCCAATCAGTAATTTACTGACTTTTTCAACAGCGGCAGGCAAAATTTTCCATTCTGCCTCTTCCATAACACGGCGCTGGAGCACTTCAGGGGTGTCCCCTTCCTGAATCTCCACCGCCTTTTGAAAAATGATCTCACCGCCGTCGGGGATCTCATTTACATAGTGCACCGTAGCGCCGGTTACTTTCACGCCGTAGCGCAGCGCCTCCTCGTGCACCCGAAGTCCATAGAACCCTGCGCCGCAAAAAGACGGGATCAGCGACGGATGGACATTCAAAATACGCTTGGGATAATCACCGGTAAAGCTCTCGCTCAGTATGGACATGAAGCCGGCAAGGACGATCAGATCAATTTTGTTTTCGGTAAGCAAAGCTTTGATCCGCTCTTCAAAAGCTGCTTGGCTGCCACATTCCTTTTTTAAAACTACAACGGACTTTATGGCTGCTTTTGCAGCTCTCTCCAGCGCATACGCACCCGCATTATTGGAAATGACGAGAGCTATTTCACCATTTTGAATCATGCCGCTATGCTGCGCATCGATCAAAGCCTGAAGGTTTGTACCTCCGCCGGATACCAGCACAGCGATCCTTGCCTTCTTCATATGTTAACTCCTTTTACTCGATGATGATCTTGTCATCAGATGCAATGATCTGACCGATCACATAAGCATCCTCGCCGTTGGCTTTCAAAATCTCAATAGCGGTTTCAACCTCATCGGCAGGAACAACGATGCTCATGCCAACACCCATGTTATAAGTATTGAACATATCGCGCTCCGGGATGTTTCCGGTCTTTGCAATCAGATCAAAGATGGGGAGCACTTTTACAGCGCTGCGGTCGATCTTTGCGCCCAGGCCATCGGGAATGCTGCGGGGAATATTCTCGTAAAAACCGCCGCCGGTGATATGGCTGATGCCCTTAACATTGACTTTTTCAAGCAAAGCAAGAACGGGCTTTACATAGATCTTTGTGGGAGTCAGCAGAGCCTCAGCTGTGGTCTTACCGCCCAGCTCATCCTTGGGAACATAAAGATCGGGATTATTGTTGTCGATATCAAAGACCTTACGGCACAGACTAAAGCCGTTGGAGTGGATACCAGTAGAAGGCAGCGCGATCACAACATCGCCAACAGCCATCTTGGAGTTATCCAAAATCTTCTTCTTATCCACAATACCCACTGCAAAGCCAGCCAGATCGTACTCTTCGACAGGCATCATGCCGGGGTGCTCTGCGGTTTCGCCGCCGATCAGCGCTGCGCCGGACTGGACACAGCCTTCAGCAACACCGCCGACGATCTGCGCGATCTTCTCGGGGATATTCTTGCCGCAGGCAATATAGTCAAGGAAGAACAACGGCTTTGCGCCAACGCAGATAATATCATTGACGCACATGGCAACAGCATCGATACCGATGGTGTCATGCTTATCCATCAAAATTGCCAGCTTCACCTTAGTGCCGCAGCCATCGGTACCGGAAACGAGAACGGGCTCTTCCATGCCGGTGATAGGCAGACCAAAGCAGCCACCGAAGCCGCCCACATCATCCAGACAGCCCTCATTACGGGTCCGGGCAACATGCTTCTTCATCAGTTCAACCGCGCGGTAACCGGCGGTAATATCAACGCCTGCTGCGGCGTAACTTGCAGAATAGCTTTTCTCCATTGATAGGCTCCTTTCTGTTAACCCTTGCCATTCCAGCAATAGGTACATAGCTTGCAAGGCTCCAAGCCGATTGCCTTAATAACACCGTCAGCGGTCTGGAATCCAAGAGAATCAAACTTGAACTTATCGCAGATGGTTTTGCGCATTTTCTTGCCACGCTCCGTGTTGCCGTCAGCATATTCCTGAATGTATTTTAAGCCCTCTTCCCCTTCCAGCTCCAAAATGGTCTGACGGGAGATCAGCTCCATATCGTTGGTCGCGCGGGTAAAGTTTAAGTATTTACAGCCATACATGATCGGTGGGCAGGCAGAACGCATGTGAACTGCCTTTGCGCCGTTGTTGTACAAGAATTCAACCGTTTCACGCAGCTGTGTGCCGCGAACGATGGAATCATCAACAAACAGCAGTTTCTTACCTGCAATCAGCTCATGCACGGGGATCTGTTTCATCTTTGCAATTTTCTTACGGTCGGACTGCTTGGCAGGGGTAAAGCTACGCGCCCAGGTAGGCGTATACTTAATAAATGCACGGGCAAAAGGCTTACCTGTACGGTTTGCATAGCCGATGGCGTGGGGCGTTCCGGAATCCGGTACACCGCCTACATAGTCGATATCCATGGTTCTGCCCTGCGCCATATCCCGCTCTGCAATGGCCGCGCCGTTGCGGTAGCGCATAGCTTCCACATTAATATCCTCATAGGTCGATGCAGGATAACCGTAATAACTCCAAAGGAACGCGCACATGCGCATTTCCTTGCCCGGCTGCGCCAGCTGTGTGACAGAATCTGCTGTCAGTTCCACAACTTCACCAGGGCCAAGTTCGCGAATGTGTTCAAAGCCCAGCTTGGTATAGGCAAACCGTTCAAAAGAAACACAGTATCCGTCTTCACTCTTGCCAAGCTGGACGGGGATCCTGCCCAAACGGTCACGGGCAGCGATGATGTTGCCGTTATCTTTCAGGATCAGGATATTCGCTGTTCCTTCGATCACACTCTGGGCAAACTGAATACCCTCAACAAAACTGCTTTTCTGACCGATCAGCGCAGCCACCAGTTCGGTGGAATTTACCTTACCACCGGTCATGGCATCAAAGTGTCCGCCGTTGGACAAGTACTTGTCAATCAGTTCATTGGCATTGTTTACAATGCCGATGGTGGAAATTGCAAATGTTCCCAATCTGGAACGGACAAGCATCGGCTGAGGGTCGCTGTCGCTGATACAACCGATAACAGATGTTCCCTGCATTTCCTCAAAGATATTCTCAAACTTCGTACGGAAGGGAGAATTTTCAATATTGTGGATCTTTCTTTGCAGGCCGATCTCTTTATCGTAGGCAGCCATGCCGCCTCTGCGGATGCCTAGGTGTGAGTGATAGTCTACACCGAAAAACACCTCGACCATGCAGTCCTGCTTGGATGCGATCCCAAAAAAACCACCCATTGTTTACTCCTTTGTGTTCAGTAACGGATCAAGCAAAAAACAGTTTGTTCAGAGTCATGGGGTCAACATACTGACCATCCTTGTAAACGCGCATGTTGCCGGAAGCGATCTCGTCGATCAGCATAACCTTACCATCAGCGTCGTAGCCGAACTCGAACTTGATATCATACATATCCAGGCCCTTTTCCTTCAGATCGTCAGCAACGATCTTTGTGATTGCCTGGGTCATAGCCTTCAGATCATCATACTGCTCGGCAGTCATAACACCCAGATCCACAAGGCCGTCCTTGTTGACCAGCGGATCGCCCTTCTCGTCGTTCTTGAAGGTTGTCTCCACATAAGCAGGCAGATCCTGGCCCTCGGTGCAGTAATCGGAATAACGGCGGAAGAAAGAGCCTACAGCCTTATAGCGGCAGATAACCTCAAGGCCCTTGCCGAACACCTTACCGGGCAAAACCTCCATGGTAGTGTTTGCCAGATCAGCGCTCACATAATGGGTCTTAATACCTGCAGCATTGATCTTCTCGAAGAAATAAATGGACATACGCAGGTTGACATCACCCACGCCCTCAATGGTCAGACCAACAGAATTCTCACCGGGATCAAACACGCCATCCTTGCCGGTGCAGTCATCCTTGAACTTCAGCAGATAATTGCCGTTTTCAAGTGCAAAAACATCCTTTGTTTTACCGGTGTATACAAGCTTCTTTTCCATAATGATAATCTCCTTCAAAATATTGTTAAGGTCTTTTGACCAGGGTTTACAGTCTTTCGAGGATGCCGGCATCTTTCTTAAGAACCGCATCCGCATCATTTACACGCTTTTCGTCCAGTTTCTTTGCCAATTCACAATCAGAAACAGCCAGGATCTGTGCTGCAAGCAATGCTGCATTTGCGCCGCCGTTGATTGCAACCGTTGCAACGGGAATACCTGTGGGCATCTGTACTGTGGACAGCAGCGCGTCCATGCCATCAAGGACAGAGGATTTGCAAGGAATGCCGATAACAGGCAGTGTAGTATTGGCTGCAATAGCGCCTGCAAGATGGGCAGCCATACCAGCCGCCGCAATGAGCACACCAAAACCGTTCTCTCTTGCGGAAATGGCAAAGTCTCTGGCTTCCACAGGTGTTCTGTGAGCAGAATACACATGGACTTCAAAAGGAATATCCAGACCTCTCAGAACATCGACTGTTTTCTGAATGATAGGCAGATCGCTGTCGCTGCCCATGATAATGCCAACTTTTTTCATAACAAAACCTCCAATAACACAAAAAAGAGCGCAAATAGCCTGCTCAGCTAAATGCGCCCAGACGGTCGGCTGATCGGCACAAGGCCACGCTCTCTGTTCCTCTGTGGTGCTCCACATGATTCCGTCAGTCGCAGAAAGCGATATTAATGCTACTTCATCATTCTAACATGCCTGAAAAGTACTGTCAAGAAACAACAAAATACTTTTGGGAATTTTGTCTTTTTTAACACGAAATCCCTCTG
>JAZSOR010000016.1:0-2521 GCA_045537035.1 Faecousia sp.
ATGATGCTTTGGGTTATAAGGCGAAGTTGTATGGCGATGCGGTGGTGCAGAGCAAGGTCACCGGTTATGGCTTTAACATGGGCGTTGCCGTGCAGAAGACCGTCATTAAGGATGGCGCACTTAAAAATGGGGAATTCACCTTGCGGCTGCAGAATATTATGGCCGTGGGCGGCGGCGACATGGAGATCACGGCATCTGCCTTTGTGAAATTTGGCGGGGAGACTGTGACCACCCAGGTCAGCAAGACTACCATGCGGGATGCCATTTTGGCCGTGAATGATCTTGCAGATCTGACTGCCGCACAGAAGACTGCGGTTTATGGACTGTATGAACAGTACAGTGATGTGATGGCCGCCTGGTTGGGCGAAAATAACAACATTGCAAGCTGGAAGCCTGCAGAATAATCAATAGAATATTTTGACCCTAAGGGGCTGTAAACAAACAGTCTACGAAAAGACGGAGGATCTCAAAAATGGGATCCTCCGCTAATTTATGTTCGGTTTTGGGGCCTGTGGAAAACTTTTGAGTAGAAAACGAGTATAACAACCACAACCCCTTTTTTGTCTTATAGCAGATTGATCATACATAGGGCTGCGATGCCCAAAATGATACCGCAGATGCTTTTATAGTTGATCCGTTCTTTAAAGAAAATCGCTGCTGCGATGCAGTTGGCGATCATCAAAGCACCCTGGTACATGGGATAGATATTGGCTGCGTCCATGTAATTTGCGGAAACAGTTTTAAACAGCAGATTCAAATAAAGGCACGCAGCCATCAGCACAATATAGAGCAAAACCTTCTTACTGATGGGATTCTGTGATGCTGCTTCCGAGCCGGCGGCTTTACGCTTTAAGAAGAGCTTTAAGAAGAGATAATAACCCCCCAAAAAAATACAAGCAAAAATGTAGGTATAAAAATTAAATACAGAAGTGGAAACGCTGCCGTTTGTCTGCATTACGAAGATTTTTTGGCTCAGATCACCGACTCCGCAGACCAATGCGAAAAGGATCAGCAAAATAGCAACCTTTACAGTGATCTTGGGCTTGACAGAGTTATTATAGCTGCACAACAGCCAAACCGAAAAGGCCAGTAAAACGAAACCGATCCAGTGATTGATTCGTAAAGGCTCAGCAAAAAAGAAATTGCTGTAGATCAGCGGAACCAATGCACCGATCAGTCCGAAAATATCGATCAGTACAAGGGCACCCTGCCGGATGATCAGCAGCCAAAGCACCAAAATGGCAGCGTTAGCAATGCCTGAGATGAAGGTATTCCATAGAACCTCGCTGCTGATTCTTAAGATGCAGATACCGTCCTGCAGAAACTGGGGCATCAGCATAATAGCGCCTAAGACCACGCAAAAAGCCAGCCGGATCATGCTGACAAGTATGGAGGTGTTTATGCTATCCACAAAATTACCGGTCTTTTTGCCGAAAAAGCCTTTTGCTACACCGAAGAATATGGCAACAGCCAAAAATAAATAACCCATTAGAAATCCTCGTTTTGATTCAGCAGCCTTACAGCCGCCGGCTTCTTTTTGAAAAAATAGCGCAAGGTGTATTCGTTCACCGTGCCATCATCCATTTCAGTTTTCAGCGTAAACAGCCGAATGCCCTCAATATTGGGAAGCTTAAAACGGACAGTGGGCGCAAGGCGGTTACACATAGGCTCGCAGGTCCCGCACCAATCCAACAGTTCATAGGAAACGCCGCCAATCGTAAGCGTTACTTTGATCCTGCGCTGTATAGGTACCTGGGTGTCGTTGTGCAGGACGATATCTGCAGTAAACACCTCACCTGCGTTCCATATAAATTTGGGAATACCGGCAGATGCCAGTACATCACGAAGGGAATCCTTGACCGCATAATAGCTGGGTCTGGGTTCACTGTCGAAATCGATCAGATGCCGGTTGACCACTGTGTACCAAGGCTCGTTATAGCACCAGTTGATAACCATGGAGCAGCGTGGCCACTGTCGTCGGCCTTCCTCGAAAACAGCCTTGTAAGCCATACTCTGCATTAAATCGGAATACTCCGCCAGCTGTGCAAGACTTTCCGTTTCCGGGAAGCAGAGCAGCGTGTCATGCTGACAGCGCCAGGGATCGTTTTGGGTTCCCAAATGGGCTTTCCAGGTTTTGTCCTCATGGTCTACGGGGAAGGTTTTGGATTCCGGCGGCAGACACTTCTCTATGACCTTCGTGCTGGCCAGCGCCGGTGGACCGAACTCTGTGTAGCAGGTGTATTCGGAATTTCTGAAAAGGGCGAAATTGTCCAGAGCTGTTTCTCTGTCAAAGAAGAAATACCCCCCATGAGCCATGCCGTTCAGAGGTGAGGTCATAATATAGGGACGCTCCCGGTCGTATTTATAACAAAGACTGTCCAGCAACCGCAAAGCCCAATGCTGATCGGTCATACCGGACCAGGCGTTGAACAGCTCATTGCCGCCGCACCAGAGGACGACCGAAGGATGGCGGCGCAGCTTTCGGACGATGGCGGTGGCTTCTTTTTCCAGAACGGCGAGA
>JAZSOR010000032.1:0-13500 GCA_045537035.1 Faecousia sp.
GCATAAAGAAAACCCCTTAAGGGGTAGCCCGTGAATGAAATGCGGTCGGCAAACCATTCGGGGCCCCTTTAGGGGCAATCGTCTGTAAAAAGCCCTTCTAGGGCTTAATCAAGCCCCCGGCTTAGCCGGGGGTCATGACTATTCCAGATGATCGAACATCAGGAAGATCCGTCGGGCAGCTCCAGGGCAGCACCCCAATCCAATGTTCCGTTCTCCAGTTCTCTGCAGGGGTCATATTCGCTGGGAGAGCCGGGGAAAGAGCTGGAGAGCACGCCGGGTATGCGCACATCATTTCCACCGTAAAGGTCGTCCTGCAGAAGAGAATGGGGCCACCAGTCGGTCATAACTAAACCATGGTAATTCCATTCACCTTTCAGGATACCGTTATTCTGCTCCCAGTAACCGCTGCAGCGGCCACCATCAAAGATCCATTCGCCGGCACCCCGCCCGAACACGCAGAGTTTCTCTCCTTTTTGCAGGGGGAGCGTACCGTCATTTTTCAAAAGCACAGTACCTTCCACCGCCAGCTCTTTTGCTACCGCAAGATGTTTCTTGGATTCGGTCACTCTTCTGCCGCTTTTACCCAGAGGATTTGCAGGGTTATAGAAATATCGTTCAAAACGCATGTATATCACACTCCTCATAAAAAGTATAGAAAAAAGCAAATTTTTACGCAAGACAAAAAGGAATAATTATCAGCCAAATAAGACAATGTGATACCTTAATTTAATAATACTTGAAAAAACGGGCAGATTTGTTATAATAAAAGGTAAGTTTCAAGAAAGGGGAGCAGGGATATGGCGAAGATACGCAAACCCCGCACAACAGTGATCGGCAAGAAAAAGCTGCATTTGAGCCCTACACAGATCATTGCAATCGTGTTTGCAGGGATCATTTTGGTGGGCACACTGTTGTTAACATTGCCCATTGCTTCCCGTAATGGACAGTCTGTGGGTATCCTGCCTGCTTTCTTTACCGCAACCTCCGCCACCTGCGTAACCGGTCTGATCCTTGGGGATACCTGGACGCTGTGGAGTGGTTTCGGTCAGGCGGTAATTTTATGTATGATCGAGATCGGCGGACTTGGCTTTATGTCTGCGGCATCTCTTTTGGTGTTTGCGCTGCGTAAAAAAATCGGTCTGCGTCAACGGATGATCATGGCGCAAGCCCTCAGCATTAACGAGATGGAAGGCGTTGTACGGCTGCAGAAATGGGTGCTCCTGGGCAGCTTGATCATTCAGATGTCCGGTATGCTGATCTTGTTTGTTCGGTTTTTGCCGGATTGGGGCTGGGCGCAGGCGGCAAAATGGGCAATTTTCCACGGAGTTTCCGCTTTCTGTAATGCCGGCTTTGACATTTTGGGAAATGTAGCCCCCGGCGCAAGTATGATCTTGTTCAATCAGGATCCCGTGGTACTCATTACTTTGATGGCATTGGTGGTCATTGGCGGTTTGGGCTTCTTTGTATGGGAAGAGGTTGCCACCGTACGCAGTTTTAAAAAGTTCAGCGTCTATACGAAGCTGGTGCTTTTGGTGACCGGTGTATTGATCTTAGGTGGCGCGGTGCTGTTTGCATTATTGGAGTGGAACAATCCCGGCACACTGGGTCAAATGGATACACCTCACAAGATACTCAACGCATTCTTCCAGTCTGTTACGGTCCGTACAGCGGGCTTTGCCGGTGTGGATCAGGCGCAATTAACAGAGGGCGGCAAGGCGGTCAGCATTGTTCTGATGCTCATCGGCGGCTCTTCCGGCTCCACTGCCGGCGGTATTAAGACGATCACTATGTTGGTGCTGGTGTTGTTCGTACTGGCGCGGGCGCGTGGCAAGAGTACGGTTACGGTATTCCATAGGACCATTCCGCAGGAAAAAGTTATGGATGCTGCAACTATCGTTTCACTGGTAGTCGGCTTGATGGTAACGGGTGCGATCTTTATTACGGTCACATCGCCGGTAGGTTTTACAGATGCGCTGTTTGAAACAGCATCTGCGTTGGCAACGGTGGGTCTGACCGCCGGCGTGACACCCAGCTTAAGTGTTGCAGCACAGCTGATGATCATTGTGTTTATGTACTTCGGCAGAGTGGGGATCCTGACCATCAGCCTTGGATTCCTGATGGGTAACAAAGCGGAAGAACGATACCGCTATGCAAATACAAATCTTCTAATTGGTTAGGAGGCAGAGATATGAAATCTTTTATTGTGGTCGGTTTGGGTCGCTTCGGCAGCCAGGCAGCTAAAAGACTTTTTCAGCAGGGCTGCGAAGTCCTTGCAGTGGATATCAGCAGCGAGCTGGTGCAGCAGGTCAGCGATGAAGTGACCCAGGCGGTGGTAGCCGATGCCCGGGATAAAGAGGTATTAAAGGCACTGGGTGCCAAGGATTTTGATTGCGCTATTGTTGCCATTGGTGACAGCTTGGCCGATTCCGTGCTGGCCACCATGAATCTGAAGGAACTGGGTGTTCCGTACATTGTGAGTAAAGCCCATGACGAGACCCATCGGGAAGTTCTGAAGAAACTGGGCGCAGACCGTGTGGTGATTCCCGAGCAGGAAAATGCAGACCGGCTGGCAAAGAGCCTGTCCTCTTTGAATGTGCTTGACTATATCGAACTGTCCGAAGATTACGGCATTATTGAAGTGCCTGCGCCCACCAAGTGGCAGGATAAGAGCCTGATCGAACTGAATGTCCGTGCAAAGCTGGGCGTTAACATTCTGGCGATCAAGCGCGACGGTAATATTACTGTGTCTCCTGCGGCACACTTCCGTATTGCGCAAGGGGATATTCTGGTGGTTCTCGGTGATACGGCTGCGTTGACAGCTGTGCAGAAACTGTGATGCAGCAGCGGATCACAGCGCGGAAAAATCCGCTATTGCAGCAGGTGCGCCGGCTGTTGTCCTCAAAGAAAGAACGGAAAGATGCCGGTCTGTTTGTGGCAGACGGTACAAAATTGCTTGCAGAAGCTGTCAAATGGTGGCCGGGGCTTGACACGGTGATCCTTTCCGACGGCATCGAGGCAAGCGTTCCCGAAACGGTGCGTGTTGTCCGGGTGCCGGAAGATGTGATGGCATATATTTCTCCCATGGAGACACCCCAAGGCGCGCTGTTTTTGTGCCGGTTACCGGAGAAAGCCGTCTTTGCACCCAAGCCCGGAATGCTTCTGCTGGACGGCATTCAGGATCCCGGCAACTTAGGTACGATCCTGCGGACAGCCGATGCGTTTAACATTCCGGTGGCACTTTTGGAAGGCTGCGCCGATCCTTATAGTCATAAGGTGGTCAGAGCCAGCATGGGCGCGGTATTCCGCAGCCCGGTACAGCAGACTACTTGGGAGCAGGCAAAGCTCGCCTGCTCTGCCCAGAAAATCCCGGTGGCGGTAACAGCCTTGAGCGACCGGGCAGAGGACCTGCGCAAAGCATCCCTTAAGACCATGGCTGTGGTGATCGGCAGCGAAGGTCGGGGTGTCCGGCAAGAGATTTTGGATAGCGCCCAAAAAGAATTGATCATTCCCATGGAAGCTCGCTGCGAGTCCCTGAATGCTGCCATTGCCGCAGCCATCGTTATGTGGCAAATGCATTGATAAAAAGAGAGAAACAGGTGAAGAAAAATGCTTGCACACTGGATATGGTATGCCATGTTGCCAGGACTGTCCCGTCGGCAGAAACTGGATTTACTGGAGCGTTTTTCCGACCCTGAAGATATTTATTTTACAGAGAAGTTTGATCATATTCCGGAACTGACCGTCCAAACGGCGGAAGCACTGGAAGACAAAGACCTGACTGGGGCGCAGCAGGTGTTAAAGACCTGCGCGGAAAAGAAGATCGGCATCCTGACCATCCGTGACGGCGCGTATCCGGACCGGCTGCGCAATATCCATGAGCCGCCTATCGTACTGTATTATAAAGGTGTGGTGCCGGACTTTGACAGCCAACCGGTGATTGCGGTGGTAGGCACAAGAAAAGCATCCGCTTACGGCATGACCAATGCCCGGCAGCTGTCCGGACAGATCGCTGCCTGCGGTGGTCTTGTGGTATCCGGCGGCGCATACGGTATCGATACTGCCGCTTTGGAAGGCGCATTGGATGCAGGACGGCAGGTAGTTGCCGTGTTAGGCTGCGGCGCAGATGTGGTATATCCCAGAACCAACCGGGCGCTGTTTGCCCGGATCGAGGATAACGGCTGCCTTCTGTCGGAGTATCTTCCCGGAAGCAGCCCCAAGCCCTGGCAGTTTCCGGAGAGAAACCGGATACTCAGCGGCTTGTCCCACGGTGTTCTGGTGGTGGAAGCGCCGGAGAAAAGCGGCGCGCTGATTACCGCCAGGGATGCCTTCGAGCAGGGTCGGGATGTGTATGTGGTACCGACCAATATCGGGATATCCTCCGGCGAAGGAAGCAATAAACTGCTGCAGGAATACGGCAGAGCAGCCCTCTCCGGTTGGGATGTGTTAAAGGACTACGAAGCCCAATATCCCGGTGTGGAGCGAAGAAATTATATACCGGGACAAGGCAGCAAATTTGCGTTTGCAAAGGTATCCCAACCCCAGACAATACCCGCCGGTTTTCCGGTATCTGACAAAAAAGACATTGACAATCGGAAAACAAGCGCGTATAGTGACTTAGAAAATCAACCGATTCCCTTAAGTGAAAAAGAGAAGAAAATCATTGACTGTCTGACCGTAGAGCCTATGGCTGTGGACGATGTGATCGCCCGGACGGAACTGACAGCAGGAGAGGTTTTGGGCATTCTCACAAAACTGGCGCTGCGTGGAATCGTTATCAATCATCCGGGCAGAATGGTATCTGCCAGAAAATAATCGGACAGCCTTGGCTGTTTTATGTGGAGGCAAGCATGGCAAGTCGATCCAATCTTGTAATCGTGGAATCCCCGTCCAAAGCAAAGACCATTGGCAAATATCTGGGGGCAGAGTATACGGTCATGGCCAGTATGGGCCACCTGCGTGACCTGCCCAAGAGCACCATGGGCGTGGACATTGAAAACGGCTTTGTGCCGGAATATGTGCCGATGGAAAATAAGGCAGAGATCATATCGGAACTTCGCAAAGCAGCTAAAAAGGCTGATGCAGTGTATCTGGCAACTGACCCGGACCGGGAAGGTGAAGCCATCTCCTGGCACTTGAAGGAGCTTTTGCAGCTGCCGGAAAGCAAGACCTGCAGAGTGACATTCAACGAAATTACCCAGAAGGTGGTCAAGGAATCCATCGAAAACCCCAGAGCCATCGACTATTCTTTGGTAGATGCCCAGCAGGCGCGGCGGCTTCTGGACCGTATCGTGGGTTATCAGCTGTCTCCGCTATTGTGGAAAAAGGTAAGACGGGGTCTGTCTGCCGGCCGTGTCCAGTCTGTGGCTACCCGTCTGGTGGTGGACAGAGAAAATGAGATCCGCGCCTTTGAGCCTAAGGAATACTGGTCTTTGGACGCAGATTTAAAGCTGATCGGTAAGGACGGTGCATTTACTGCCCGTTATTACGGCGATTCCAAAAAGCGGGAACTGAATAACGAACAGCAGGCGGATGCGGTGATCCGGGATGTGACCGGTAAGCCCTTTACTGTTACCGGTGTCAAGCGGGCGGAGAAAAAACGCAGCGCAGCACCTCCTTTTACCACATCTACCTTGCAGCAGGAAGCTTCCCGGAAGCTGAATATGACCCCCAAGCGCACCATGTCCATCGCCCAGCAGCTGTATGAAGGCGTTGACATCGCAGGGGAGGGCACCATGGGTCTTATCACCTATATGCGTACGGACTCTCTGCGTATTTCGGACGAGGCTATGGCTGCCGCAGCTGACTTTATCAAAGACCGTTACGGCAAGCAGTATTACTATGGAAAGTTCCATGTGTTCAAGACAAAGTCCGGCGCACAGGATGCCCACGAGGCGATCCGTCCCACCCATGTGGAGCTGGACCCCGACCGGATTCAAGCCAGCCTGACAAAGGAGCAGTATAAGCTTTATAAACTGATATGGAGCCGTTTCCTGGCATCTCAGATGGCAAATGCTGTGTATGACACAGTTGCCATTGATACCGAATGTGCCGGCCATGTGTTCCGCTGCACCCAACAGAGCATGAAATTTGCCGGCTTCATCGCCGTCTATGAAGAGGGAAGAGACGATGAGGCGGAAGAGCTGAGCGCTGCGCTGCCCGATCTGCAGGAAGGCGACCGGGCTGACTTGACGGATATCCGGAAGGAGCAGCACTTTACCCAGCCCCCTGCCCGGTACACCGAGGCTACCCTTGTGAAAGCCATGGAAGAAAAGGGCGTTGGCCGTCCTTCTACCTATGCAAGTATCGTGTCCACCATCCAGGATCGGGAATATGTCAATAAAGTTGACAAGCGGCTGGCCCCCACTGCCTTGGGCGAGGTGGTCACCGGGCTGATGCTGGAGCGTTTCCGGGATATTATCGATGTGGAGTTTACGGCGAATATGGAAAATCGTCTGGATGACATTGAAGCCGGTAAGCAGGACTGGAAGAGCGTCCTTGCAGAATTCTACAAAGATTTCCACAAAGAGATGGAGGAAGCGGAAGCTGCCTTGGAAGGCACCCGTCTGAAAGTGCCCGATGAGGTGACAGAGGAAATTTGTGAAGTGTGTGGCCGCAACATGGTCGTTAAGATCGGCCGTTTCGGTAAATTCCTTGCCTGCCCCGGTTTCCCCGAATGCACCAATACAAAGCCCATCGTGGAAAAAATGCCCGGCCGCTGCCCCAAGTGCGGCAGCACCATCTACAAGCGCAAGTCCAAGCGCGGTTATGCTTACTATGGCTGCGAACGGGGCGCAGAGTGCGGTTTCATGAGCTGGGATGTACCGACGGCAGAGGACTGCCCCTCCTGCGGACAGACTATGTTTAAAAAATCCGGCAGAGGCAGAATGAAGCCTTTCTGCATCAATCCGGAATGTGAAAAGTTCCTTCCTGAGGACAAGCGTGGCTACTATAAAAAGCCCACAGAGCAGGAAAACGGCGAGTCCGAGAAGCCGAAAACCAAATCTGTCCGTAAAAATGCCTCTCAGAAGGGTACAAAGCGGTCTGGAGGCAAGAAAGCATGATCAGCGTGAAAGTGATCGGCGCAGGCCTTGCAGGCTCTGAGGCGGCCTGGCAGCTTGCCCAGCGCGGTATCCATGTGGATCTTTATGAGATGAAGCCCGGTAAGAAATCACCGGCGCACCATGTGGATACCTTTGCGGAGCTGGTCTGCTCCAATTCCCTCCGGGGTGATCGGCTTGAAAATGCGGTAGGTCTTCTGAAAGAGGAGCTGCGCCGCCTTGACAGCTTGATCATGACCTGCGCGGAGGCTACCCGTGTGGAAGCCGGCGGCTGTCTTGCGGTGGACCGGCAGGGCTTTTCGGATATGGTCACGGAAAAACTGCGCAGCCATCCCAATGTTACGGTGATCCCGGAAGAGGTTACTGCCGTTCCGGAAGGTCCGGTGATCGTAGCAACCGGACCGCTGACCTCTGACGCAATGTCCGATGCCATCGGCGCATATTTCGGAGCGGATCAGCTGCACTTTTTCGATGCGGCAGCGCCCCTTGTGACTGCCGAATCCATCGATATGACAAAAGCGTGGTGGCAGTCCCGTTATGACCGGGGCACGCCGGACTATATCAACTGCGCCATGAATAAAGAAGAGTACGAAGCTTTTGTCCGGGAACTGATTTCCGCAGAAGAGGCGCAGGTCCACGGCTTTGAGGATAAGCGTGTCTTTGAAGGCTGTATGCCGGTGGAGGTCATGGCCCGTCGGGGTCACGATACTTTGCGGTTCGGTCCATTAAAGCCTGTGGGTCTTGTTGACCCTGCCACGGGCAAAGAGCCTTATGCAGTGGTCCAGCTGCGGCAGGACAATGCAGCCAAAAGCGTGTTTAATCTGGTGGGTTTCCAGACCCATCTGAAATTCCCCGAACAAAGACGCGTATTTTCTATGATCCCTGCGCTGAAAAACGCAGAGTTTGTCCGTTACGGTGTGATGCACCGGAACACTTTCCTGCAGTCACCGAAGCTGCTGGACAGATTCTATGCGGACCGCCGGAATCCCTTGCTGGCCTTTGCCGGACAGATGACCGGTGTGGAGGGCTATGTGGAAAGCGCAGCGTCGGGATATCTGGCAGCGGTTGCCATGGCAGCAAAGGTCATGGGAAAACAGCCCCCGGAATTTCCCCAGGAAACGGCCATCGGCGCGCTGGGTCTGTATATCAGCGATGCGCGGATCGAGCATTTCCAGCCGATGAATGTGAATTTCAGCATTATTGCGCCGCTGCAGCAGCGGATCAAAAAGAAAGCAGAGAAAAACCTTGCCATCGCTAACCGGTCTTTAGAAGTGATCGATCAGCTGGTGCAGCAGGGGATTTGACAGAAAGAGGTGCGTTCTATGAAGATCATTCTTGACGCAATGGGTGGCGATCACGCTCCGGAAGCGCCGGTACTGGGCGCTGTTCAGGCAGCGAAAGACTTTGGCGCGCAGATCACGCTGGTGGGTAAAGGCGATCAGATCTTAGAGGTAATGCGTGCGCACAATATTAAGGACCTGCCTGCCGGTCTTGAAATCGCAAACGCAGACGAAGTGGTGGATATGCACGATGATCCTGCCAATGTGATCCGGAAAAAGAAAAATTCTTCCATGGTCCTTGGCCTGAAAATGGTGGCAGACGGAGAAGGCGATGCCTTTGTATCTGCCGGCAGTACCGGCGCGCTGCTCAGTGGCGCTACGCTGATCGTCAAGCGTGTCAAGGGGATCCGCCGGGCGGCAATGGGTCCTGTGATGCCAAACAAGGCAGGGGGCAAGACCGTGATTCTCGATTGTGGCGCCAATGCAGAATGCACCCCGGAGTTTTTGCTGCAGTTCGGTCTCGTGGGCAGCCTGTATGCAAAGAAGTACTTAGGTGTGGACAATCCCAAAGTGGGTCTTTTGAACATCGGCACCGAGGATTCCAAGGGTACGCCGCTTCAAAAGGAAGCCTATGCCCTCTTAAACAACGCTGCCCAGCAGGGCGTGTTGAACTTTGTGGGCAATGTGGAAGCAAGAGATGTGCCCTTGGGCGCTGTGGATGTGGTGGTCTGCGACGGTTTTGCCGGCAATGTGCTGCTCAAGTCCATTGAAGGCACTGCCATGTTTATGGGCAGCCTGATGAAACGCAAGATTTTCAAGCGCAATATCTTCTCCGCTATTGGCTATCTGTTCTGCAAGAGCGGTGTGGATGAAGTGATGAAAATGTTAGACTATCGGGAAATCGGCGGCACGCAGTTCTTGGGCATTAAGCGCCCGGTCATCAAAGCCCACGGCTCGTCGGATGCGTTGGCATTCCGCAACGCTGTGCGGCAGGCGATGGACGCTGCAGCCAGCGATATCTCCGAGGAGTTGGAACAGGAGCTTAAGAAACTCGCAGAAGAGGAGATCAGTCAATGATCAAAGAATTGGAAGAAGCCATCGGCTACCGCTTTCAAAATATTACATTGCTGCAAAATGCCTTGGCTCATTCTTCTTATGCCAACGAACGGTGGCATGACAGCCTGAAGAGCAACGAACGGCTGGAGTTTTTGGGCGATTCCATTCTGGGCATGGTGGTGGCGGAACATCTGTACAAAACCTTCCCGGACCGCTTGGAGGGTGAGCTGACCCGGATGCGCGCCGATATGGTCTGCGAGCAGGCGCTGTGCGCAGTTGCCCTGCGTCTGAATTTAGGCGACCACTTGCTGCTGGGTCACGGTGAAGAGCAGACCGGCGGCAGACAAAGAGCGTCTATTCTTGCAGATGCGGTTGAGTCTGTGATCGCTGCCAGCTTTTTGGACGGTGGCATGGAGGCGGCAAAGGGAATCATCCAGCGGTTTATTCTGTGTGATGTGCCCGTAACAAGAATGCACAATGTGGACTATAAGACTTCCCTGCAGGAGAAAGTCCAGCAGGAGAAGGACAAGGTTCTCAGCTATGCGCTGGTGAGCGAGTCCGGTCCGGACCATGACAAGCGCTTTACTGTAGCCGTTTCCCTTAACGGTGAGAGAATCGGGCAGGGGACCGGCAGCAGCAAGAAACGGGCAGAGCAGGAAGCCGCCCGGGATGCTATGGAGCGTTTGTTCCCCGTATAAAATAAAAAAACGGATAAGGAAATCATTTCCTTGTCCGTTTTTGTTATGACAGAATTTGAATGTTTTTTTAAATATCTGCGGGATAAGCTAAAGTACTTGCAAAATGCGCGGTTTTAGGCTATAATTAGAAAAACCCATTGCGGCCAGCAAAAAGATAAGGAGCTGTGTGGTATGGAAACTGTTAAGGAAATGTCCGGCGCTGACCAGGAGATGCAAAAAGAATATCAGCCTCCTGCGCCAAAACCGGTTTACGAATTTTTTAAGCGTATCTTCGATGTGGTCATGTGCAGCTTTGCGCTCGTTGTGCTCAGTCCGATCTTTTTGATCGTTGCCATCGCCATCAAGCTGGAAGACGGCGGTAAAGTCTTCTTCTCTCAAACGAGACTTACCAAAGGCGGAAGAGAATTCCAGATGTATAAATTCCGCTCCATGTGTCCCGATGCGGAAAATATGCTCGATGACTTGTTGGACCAGAACGAGATGGAAGGTCCTGCCTTCAAGATGAAGGACGATCCCCGTATTACGAAGATCGGTCGCTTTATCCGCAAGACCAGTATCGACGAGCTGCCCCAGCTGTGGAATATCATTCTCGGCGATATGTCCATCATCGGACCCCGTCCTCCTCTCGTCCGTGAGATAGCCGAGTACACGCCCTATCATATGCACCGGCTGGATGTAAAGACAGGCTTGTCCTGCTACCGGGAGTGCTACGGCAGAAGCAATATCCATGACTTTGACGAGTGGGTGGAATCAGACCTCAAATATATCCGTGAGCGCAGCATGCTCACCGATATCAAGGTCATCCTGCTGACCATTAAGATCGTTCTCACCGGCGAAGGCGCAATGTAATAGCCCTAAACAGCTGACACCTTTCTGTGTCAGCTGTTTTTCGTTGAATAACAAATTCCGGTTTGACAACCTGTCATCCTGAGAAGCCAATGGCGACGAAGGATCCCCATGGACATTGGTACTGTTGGCGATGGGGATTCTTCGCAATCACAGATTGCTCAGAATGACAGACAGATAAACCAGAATTTATTAGAAAGCGCATAAAAACTTTCTTTCGTCACATCCTAGGCTTGGAGGGATGTACATGACAGAACGCAATTACGAAAAACTGGTCAACAGCCTTGCGCCAAAATCTCCTATAAAGAAAGATTGTCTGAACGCTTTTTGGATCGGTGGCCTGATCTGCGCCATCGGACAGCTGATTATGAACGGCTACTCCATGCTGGGTTTGGATGAGACCAACGCCGGCACAGCCACCTCAATGACCCTTGTGACCCTTTCCGCGCTGCTGACGGGTCTTAGTTTGTACGACAATATTGCAAAATATGCAGGCGCCGGTACGCTGGTGCCCATTACCGGCTTTGCCAATTCCATCGCCGCCCCGGCAGTGGAATTCAAAACCGAAGGATTCATCCTCGGTGTCGGCGCGAAGATGTTTACCATCGCCGGCCCGGTCATCGTCTACGGCGTATCCGCCAGCGTGGTGTATGGCTTGATTTATTGGATAACAACATTATTCTAACACAAAAGGCTCGCCGGAAGGCGAGCCTTTAATCGCATTTGAGGTATGTTTTTATTGCTCTATTCGCATCTTCCGCTGATAGCCAAGCTGGATGATTGGGTGGAAGAAACGCCTTTGTGGCTGTTTGAATTGTTGCAATATACCGTCTAACTGTCTCTTTATAGTTCTTTTCTTTATTGCATAACGAGCCGATACAAAGAGAAATGGTGTAAGATGCACCAAATAACAAATCTTTTTGAGGAGTATTATATTCTATTGATTCTTCTGCTTTAAGCAGAGCTGAAGCAAAATCAAAATAACGGGTATTGAGGACATCTTCCAATGTGTTGATGATTATGTGAGTATCGTCATCGTTGATTGTTTCTTTTCTTAAACAAGAAAATAAAAACTGTATAGCAGATAATGTTTTGGTTAACATTGCTGCTTGCTTTTGTGGAAAGAGATTCCTTTTGTTATACTTATCTAAACTACAAGAAAGTTTGTACAGTTCTTCAGCCAGAACAGTATGCCTTGACATATAGTCACCCCTTTGTTATCTTTTCGAGCAAATATTCCAGTGCGTCACTTTCAGACGGGAAACCTACACAATCATAATCTTTTCCACGCTCACGATAAAAGACTTCCCACCGATGATAGTTTCTAAGTATATAGTATCCGTGTGCAACAGAGTTTTCAAAGTGTATGAGATTGGTTGTAATATTTTTGCTTTCGCACAGCTCCAGAAATTCTATTCTTGTCATATTAAACCCATTCTTTCTGCCGTAGTACTTCGATAATCTTAGCTGCATCTGGTGTGGTTAGAACAAATACCCTTCCATCTTTTGCAAATATGTTGAGGTGAATATTATCAAATTGGTATCGTTCGATATCTTGCAACAATATTTCGTCCAATGTATATGGCTTCTCTTCCAAACATACGCAGACAATTCCGGCTTCGCAGAAATAGATATTTCCATTTTTAACCTTGCCGTTACCTAAATTGAAATTACCGTTTGTCTTATAGAAAATCGGTGAAGTGATTTCTTGTTCAAATTTTGTATACCGTCGGTTGACAATCTTTTCATAAACAACTAAAAACGGAAAAAGCAAGAGTGCGAACAGTAAGCCGCTTGCCACAGCAAGTTGAAAAGATAGGTCAAAGTCAATTAATCGCAACACAAAATGCCCAAACAAGCCAAATAAGAAACCCGCAAATGCGGAAAGAATGACTTTTGCTTTCATATCTCCCACCTCACTTTAGAATTGCTATATCTAATAGCCTCTGAACAAGTAGCTAAGTAAGCAGCACAATCCAAATATAAAAGCTAATGGAATCAATATCAGTAACAACTTCAAAAAGATTTTCAGGGCTTTATTATGAATGCTATTGATTCGGTGTAGTAGATTCTCATACTTAGATTCAAATGGCATAAAAAGTATTGAAAGAATTAGCTCCAATATTTCTTCCATTTCCTACACCTCGCTTTATTTCATTATACCACACTGCCGTTGTAATGTAAATATTTTTCAAAATTGGGTCCTAATAGGACACGGATATATGGGTCCTAAGTTGACACAAGCAGAAGGCTTCATTCTTGGCGTCGGCGCCAAGATGTTCACAATAGCAGGACCTGTGATTGTGTACGGTGTAAGTGCAAGTGTGGTATATGGAATTATATATTGGATAACCACGTTGTTCTAACAAGAAAGGCTTGACCAATCGGTCAAGCCTTTTGCAATCTTAATAATCTCCCCGACCACCGCCGGAAAGGTCTTCTTCCACCTCCCGGACGAGCCTTTTTACATCGTCATCCTCGGTTTTGTTGGGGTAACCCATATATGTGGCGTAATGCTCATCAAACTTATCTTTATAGTATGCGGTCTTTTTCAGGCTTTTG
>JAZSOR010000028.1:0-57978 GCA_045537035.1 Faecousia sp.
AACCCATGTTACCGCCGTGAAAGGGCGGTGTCTTAACCGCTTGACCAACGGGCCTGGTAGCGGCGACCTGATTCGAACAGGTGACATACCGGGTATGAACCGGCTACTCTACCAACTGAGTTACGCCGCCATGGGTGGTCAGGATTCCAGCAAAGCCGAAATCAGCTTTGTTATTATATCCACCACTTATGTTTTTGTCAAGAGAAATGTTGGTATTTTTCAATATTTTTTAGGGAAACCTTGTGGGGAGGAGTGGTTACTGTGGGTCTTTGGAAAAAAACAATGCTGTTTGCACTGGGTGGATGCAGTTATATGGGTCTGGAACTGTTGTGGCGTGGGTGGAGTCACGGCAGTATGTTTCTTGCCGGTGGCAGTTGTTTTCTGCTGCTGGGAAAACTGAACGAAACCCGGCCCCGGCTGCCGTTTCTTTTGCGCACAGCAGCTGGAGCAGGAATCATTACCATGGTAGAATACACCGCCGGTCTTTTGGTCAACAGAAACTATACGGTTTGGGATTACCGGAACACACCGCTGAATCTCCATGGGCAGATCTGTCTGCCCTTCTGCCTTTTATGGTTGCCCATCGGAGTGGGCGCTATGTATCTTTACGAGGCTTTGGACAAAAAAATACTGCCGGCCTGATGACCGGCAGTATTTGCGTTATCGTTTAGTCCTCTTTTGCCTTAGAGACAAACAGGTTGGTAATGATGCCCAGGATCAGAGCGCAGGCGATGGAGGTCAGGGTGACCTTACCAAAGGTCAGAGACAGGCCGCCAATACCGGCGATCAGGATCACGGCAACAACAAACAGATTCTTGCTGGCGCCCAGATCCACCTTTTGGATCATCTTCAGACCGGACACTGCAATGAAGCCGTACAGCGTCATGCATACGCCGCCCATGACACAGTTGGGGATGGATGCCAGGAAGGTGACGAAGGGTCCAAAGAAGGAGATGACGATGCACATGATGGCAGCGCAGGTGATGGTCACGACAGAAGCGTTTCTGGTAATGGCAACACAGCCGACGGACTCACCGTAGGTGGTGTTGGGGCAGCCGCCGAAGAAAGCGCCGGCGATGGAACCAACGCCGTCACCCAGCAGGGTGCGGTGCAGGCCGGGGTTTTCCAAAAGATCCTCACCGATGATGGAGGACAGATTCTTGTGGTCAGCAATGTGCTCGGCAAAGACCACAAATGCCACGGGCACATAAGCCACAGCAATGGTGGCGATGTAGGCGGCGTCAATTTCCTTAACGCCCTCGAAGGCCTTGATGAAGGTGAAGTCGGGAATGGCAAAGATCTGCATATTGGCAAAGACGGAGAAGTCGATGATCTGCAGAGACACATTGTTGGTAGCAATGCCGATGACGGTGAAGATCGTAGCCACCACATAGCCGGCCAGAATGCCCAAAATGAAGGGAATCAGCTTGGTCATCTTCTTACCGTAAACAGAGAACAGGATAACAGCGAACAAAGTCACAAGACCACAGATCAGCGCCACATAGGGGCTGCAGGCGGAAACGCCTTCCACCAGCACCTTGCCGGTGGTCAGGTCGCCGATGGCGTTACCTGCCAGGCTAAGGCCGATGATAGCAACGGTGGGTCCGATGACCACAGGGGGCATCAGCTTGTTGATCCACTTAACGCCGGCAAACTTGACCACCAGTGCAATGATCACATACACCAGGCCGGCGAAGATAGCACCCAACAGCAGACCGGCAAAGCCGGCAGCTGCGGAAGCCGCACCTGCAAAAGCTGCGCCCATAGAGCCCAGGAACGCGAAAGAAGAACCGAGATACACAGGGCTGCGGAACTTGGTAAAGAGCTGATAAACGATCGTACCCACACCGGCGCCGAACAGAGCTGCGGACTGGCTCATGCCATTTCCGATGATGGCAGGAACTGCGATGGTGGCTGCCAGAATTGCCAAAACCTGCTGGAACGCAAAGATCAGCATCTGAGAGAACTTGGGTTTGTCTTTGATACCGTAGATCAAATTCATGATGTTTGTTTCCTCCGTATTTTTATTTTTGGGGATAAATCCGCAAAAAAGAAGGCTTCGCCGTCGAAAGATCACCCTTCGCCAGTCGAAACCTCCTTTACGCAAGATTTTTACTGTGCCCAGTATACCGCTTTTTTGTCGAAAAAGCAAGAAAAATATGAATAAATTTGAAACAAAAGTTATGCTTTTTCAATGCGCTACCTAAAAAACGGAAGAGAAAGTTCTCTTCCGTTTTTATCTTCTTATCATATTTTGCAGGAGTGCCAACAGCTTCTCCAGTGGCAGCATTCTTGCCCTTTCATCCATAGCATGGACAGTCTTGCGCAGCACCTGGCTCCATTGCAGCGCAGACATAGGCATGTCCGTTTCCGTGACGAGATAAGGGCAGCGCTCCAGTTTCTTTTTGCCGAAACGCTTGGCAAAGGCCTGATCTGCGCCCAAAGCAAGGGCGCTGGGCGCCAGCCGGAAGAAATAATCGGGATCGCTCTCACAGATCCTTTGCAGCTGCGTTTTATCCACTGTCCGCAAATACCGCCGCAAACCCAGTATCTGCTCCTGCACCTGCTTGCCCAAGGGTGTTCGTCGTCCACCCCAGGACAGCAGAATACCTGCGATCATAGAGCCGAATACCATCAGCGCGCCCAAAGTAAACGCGCCGGCAAATAAGCTTAAAAGCAGCCAGATCGCTGCCGGAATCAGGCTTGCCGTCAGTTTTGCCCGGTGGCGAAGAATAAGCCCTGCGCCAAAGTCCTGCATAAACCAGCCGCTGACCGCGCCGGCGATTCCCAGTACGAAGATCAGCAAGCCTTGCAGCGCCGCGCCGTTAGCCAATGCCACAGCCAGACTTGCGCCGCCAAACAACCCAATACCGGAAGCGATGGTGCGGAACACCTTGGGATTGCTGATCCGGGTGCGGATCAGCTCTTTCATGCCCTCTGACCGTTTGGCGGTCAAAAGGCTCACCTGCGCGTAGTGCAGGCTTGTGGTATCCACAGCGGTCTTCTTGCCGAATAGCTTATAAAAACACCGCTGCTCAAACTCACCGCGCTCATTGCCCATTTCCATCCGCCGATGCAGATAGACCCGGTTTTTTCTGTCCACACGGATAGTCACATAACCAAGTTGCGCCCAGGAAAGGGCCAACAGTGACAGATTTGTTCCCTGCCCGGCAACAATGCTGCCCAGCTGACCGGCATGGAGACCTTCCGGAGCTTCTGTACATTCCTGTGTCCGCCATGGGATATTCCACATAGCGATCACCCAGTAAAGAAGCGCCAAGCCGACACAGACCCAGATCGCGTTGAGTCCCAGATCATAGTTTTGGATCTGGGTGATATTCTGGGGAAACATCTGCTCTGTGACCACCATTGTCATGGTCAAAGTCTCATGGTCTTTCATGGCTCTGATGGAAGTGCCGGCAACCGTCGCGCCCTCCACCTGATAGACAAGGTCTTCCTCGATCCTTGCCTGATGGTAGCCGCTGACAAAAGCCGGCAGCACCTCGATCTGTCCCGGAAGGGTAACAGAAAACTCCATGGCTTCCACGGGATAGTCAAAACCGGACAGCATAGGAACACGCATCTCCAGCGTACCCTCTTCCGTAGTATGGATTACATCCCGAAGACTATAGTGGATGGTAGCGATCACATCTCCCACAACACCCCGAACCAGCCGGGACAGATTAATCCGCCGAATGTCGCCGCTGCGGGCTGCGCTGACCCGGGAACCGTTCAGCGTTACGCCGGTAGCTTCCCTGGGAACGGGGAAATACAGCCGGTCCACCGCCTGCTCCATATGGAATGTCACCGTCATATTCACTTGACAGCTGCCGTCTGAAGAGACGGTAGCAAAGCTGTTCATTTTGGACGCGCCGGTGGCCGCCTCTGCGGTTACTGCTAAAGTCAATATCAGCAGCAGCGCTGCCATGATCCGCCGTATTCTGCGCATATCCGTCCCTCCTTCCGGTGTTTTCTCATTTTTTACGCTTTTAACCGCATTATTTTACCATAAATGCCCCTAAAATGCAAGGCAAGAATAAAAGGGCTGCCGAAAACGACAGCCCTTTATATTCTTACATATCCAGAAGCTTCAAGTCCTCTTCCCGGACTGTCCGCAGCGCTTTTTTATTCATCATGTCGTAAATGCAGGGCACCACAAAGAGCGTCATGATCGTAGCGTAAACCAAACCGCCGATACAGACCACAGCCACCGGCTGCATCAACGCTGTTCCTGCGCTTTTACGGACCGCCATATCGATCAGTCCAAGGATGGTTGTTACGGTCGTCATCAGGATGGGCCGCATTCTGGTCTTGCCTGCCTCCAGGATCGCCTCTCTGCGTTCCATGCCCTCCTGCCGCAGCTGATTGATATAGTCCACCAGCACGATGCCGTTGTTTACGATGATACCCGTCAGCATAATAAAACCGATGAGGGAAATAACGCTGACTTCCATGCCGCACAGAAGCAATGCGCCAAAACCGCCGGTAAATGCCAAGGGGATCGTAAACATAACGATAAAGGGCGACTTCAGAGACTGGAACTGCGCCACCATCACAAGGTACACAAGCAGCACACCCAGCAGAAGCATCAGACCCAGCTGCTCCACTGCTTCCATAATGGTTTCGTTTTCACCGGTAAAGGCATAACTTACACCCTCTGCCAGCTCCATATTCTTCATAGCGCGCTCCGCTTCCGCTGTGAGCAGCGTTACATTTTCCCCTTCCGCAAGGGTAGCGCTGACTGTCAGATACCGTCTTTGAGAAAACCGGGAAATGGAATTGAGACTGGTAGTCTCCTCGATCACCGCCACATCACTGAGCAGGAAATTTTTCTCCTCACCGGTCTGGGTGGTCACCGTAAAGGGATAGTTTTTCAGTCCATCCATTGTCAGGACTGCGTCTTCCGGCTTTTCCACGATCACTTCCGTGGATGTGCCGTCAAGCAACAAGGTTGTTACTGTTGTTTCAGTCTGCAGCGCAGCAGCCAGTTCCATGTAGATCTGTGCCACCGTGATTCCGTTGGACATTGCCTTGTTCCGGTCAATGCTGATATGCAGTGCCGGAGCGGCATCCTCCAAGCCGTCGGAAACTTCCTCCACACCCTTTAAGCTTCGCAGAACTTCCGCGGCATTCCGGGCTGCAGATTGCAGTTTTTCCATATCGTCGCAGTAGATCTCCAAGCTGATACCGCTACCGGAGAGCATACTCATATCCATCATGGCAGAGCTGGCGCTGACTGTACAATCCATACCGGCGCAAAGGGTCTCGATCCGCTTGCCTACCGCCGCGCCGGATGCAGTCTCATCGGACAGAATGATATAAACCGTAACATTATATTGGCCGTCTCCGCCGCCAAGAAGTCCTGACCCGGAGGACATCATAGCGCCGGCAGTTTCGATGCCGTCCAGCGTTTCGATCCGCTTGAGTACCTCATCGGAAAGGGCCACCGCTTCTTCCATAGTAGCTTCTTCCGGCATGGTGATATTGACCGTCACATTGGGCATATCCATTTCCGGCATGAAGATAAATCCTCTGGAAAGACTCCAAACAGCCGTCACAGCAACCAGCGCCGCCGAAACAGACAGAACGATGGCTTTATGGTCCAGTGCCCATGCGGCTGCTTTTTCATACAGCTGCAGGACCTTTGTCATAAGGGTCTGCTTAGTCCTTTTTTCCTTGCGCAGCATGCCCGATGCCATTGCCGGCACCAGTGTTAAAGCCACGATCAGGCTCGCCATCAGAGAAAAGGTCATTGTCAGCGCCAGATCGGTAAACAGCTGCTTTGTAATACCCTGCACAAAGACGATGGGTAAAAACACGCAGACTGTTGTCAGCGTCGACGCGGTAACCGCGCCTGCCACCTGCCGGGCACCGGAAACCGCCGCCTGGATCACATTGGCGCCTTTGGCGCGCAAACGGTAGATATTTTCAATGACCACCACCGAGTTATCCACCAGCATACCTACCGACACCGCAAAACCGGACAGCGAGATCATGTTGATGGTCACACCGGAGAAGTACATCAGCACGATAGCAAAAATCACGCTGATAGGAATAGAACACAAGGTAATCAGTGTGGGACGCAGATCCTTCAGGAACAGGAACAGAACGATCACCGCAAAGACAGCGCCCAGCAAAAGGCTGCTGAGGATCGTTTCCACGATCAGATAAATGTAGTCGCCCTGATTCATCAGTGCCACAAAATTCAAGCCCTGATATTCTGTTTCCAGTTCCGCAAAACGGTCCAGAAGATTTTCCGTAACCTCTGCCGTTGCGTAGGTGCTCTGTTTTTCAAAGTTCAGCATCACGCTGTCCCGACCGTTGAGCTTCGCGTAGGATTCGTTCCGGTTATCGGTTACCATAACACCGGAAACATCCTTCAGATAGATAGGGGCTACCCCTTCCACACCCATGTCAAAGAGCAGCAGGTCTTCCAACTCTTTGGCGGTGGTGATCTCGTCGCCCACGGACACCATATAGCTGACACCTTCATTTTCAATGGTGCCTGCCGGCATGGAAAAGTTCTGGGCGGTCAGGATATTCTTGACCATGTCCATGGTCAGGATCTTATTCAGATCTGCCTGACCAAGGGTCTGCTCCCGGGTGGTCTCCAAAGTGTCGATACCGCCCTTGACCTGCTCCAGCGCGCCGGTGATGGTGCTCTGTCCCACGGCCATTTCCGTAGCGGCGCTGCTTAACTGCAAAAGGCCATCCATCTGAGCTTTATTCAGTGTCTTTTGGGTTTCTTTCAGCATTTGGATGCCGTCTTCCATCTGCTTAAGACCATTTTCCATCTGGCCGATCTGCTCTGCCATCTGATCGGGGTCCACGCCCTGTTCTTTGAGAAGCTCTTTAAAATTCAGAACCTGTTTTTCGATCTCCTGCAAAGCACCCTCGGTCAGCCAAATTCTTGCCTCAAGGGTCTGCTCGGTTACTTTATATGCCGCCAACTGCGCTTCCATAGCTGCCCGGTCTGCCTCCAACAGCAGATATTCGGGGCTTGCCTTCAGGGCTGCGATCTCTTCATCGATCTGCTCCTGAGGCTTTCCGCTGTTTTGGATCTGAACGATTTGATCGTCAAACTCCGCCTGCCGCTGCTGAACATCCTGAACTGTGATTTGCAGTTGCTTGAGCGTTTGCAGATCTTTTTCTGTTTTCTCCCACTCTTTTGAAAGAGTCTCTAAGCCGGAACGCAGCGCGTTGACCACGGACATCACGCTTTCCAGTTGCGCCTTGGATGCAATCAGCTGACTAAGCTGGTAATTGACCTCCGCAGATCCGGCAGCCGTTTGGTCCGTCAGTTCCGTCTTTCCTGTCTCCATCTGGCTTTTACCGGCATCCAGCTGCTTTTTGGCTGCTTCCAGCTCTGCCTTCGCCTTATTAAGCTCCATCAACGCCTCGTCCATTCTGCCGTTGATCTGCTCAGAAAGCTTTTGATTCAGTTCGTCCAGTTTTTTCTGATCCAGCACCACATGCAGCTGCTGGGTAATGGTTCCGGATGTGCTGATGCGAGCAATGCCTGCAACGCCTTCCAGTTTATTCAGCAGTTCATTATTTAAAAATTCCGTCAGCTTTACATTATCCATGCCTTCCATGGATACCGCTGCCACCATGACCGGCAACATAGACGGATTGATCTTCAGTACATAGGGCGTACCGACCATATCATCCCAACCGGCTTGTAAGGAACTGATCTGCTGCTGAATATCCACACCGATGGTATCAAGATTCACATCCTCCTCAAATTCCAGCATCAGCATACTGTAATTCTCAGCGGAAGTTGATGAAACCTCCTTGATATGTTCCAGCGTTGACATTGCCTGCTCCATCGGCTTTGTCAGTTCCTGTTCCACTTTTTCCGGGCTGGCGCCGGGATAAGTGGTCATGATCATAATATAGGGAAAATCCATATTGGGCAGCAAGTCCGGTGTCATTTTAAAATACGCGACGATACCCAGCACGATCACTGCGATCACCGCAACAAAAACCGTCAACGGCTTTTTGACACTAAATTTCGACATAGAAGAGCTCCTTTTCCTCTGGTTTCACTTTATTTTAATAAGCATATCACAACGGATAATCGAAAACAATTAATATTGTGTAAATTCTTTTTCCGTTTTTCGACCAATTCACCCTAAATCCACGCAAAAAGAACAAACGCGGACCGAAAATGCGGTCCGCGCTGTCAATTACTGTTTTCCGGAGTCAACTGCTGCTCGGTATAGATACCGCTGTCGATCAGCTCCTGCCGGTAATTATCGCCGTCGATCAAGATTGTTTCTGTCAGCAATGCCGGGATTTCCTTTACGCCGTTATGGCAAACGATCTCGCCGTTTTCGACCGTTTTCCCGTTCAGCAGCTGCTGCGCTGCTGTCAGACATTGGAAGACCAATGCGCCGTAATTTTTATACATTGTCACAGACTGTTTGCCCGCGACGATCTGTTTTACACCCTCCGGTGCGCCGTCCTGTCCGATGATCAGCGGCCAGTTTTCACGACCCGATTCCTCCAAGGCTGCAATGCAGCCGCCGGCTAAATCATCCGATGCCGCGCACAGAATGTCCGGTGTCTCCTCGGGATAAAATTCAGCCAGATACTTCTGACAGTCTGCCTTTGCCCGTTCCGCCAGCCAATCCTGGGTGCAGACATCCTCAAAAGCCGTCCTGCCTGTCCTGCACACAAGAACGCCGCTGTCCAGATAGGGTTTTAAAGTCACCATAATGCCTTGATGCAGCAGTACCGCGCTGTTGTTCTCCGGAGAGCCCATGAAAAATTCAACGGTATAGCTCTTATCTTCTGCTTGGGCGCTTTCCAGCTGTTTGGCTTTGACGATCCGTTCTGCTATGGCGATGCCGGTGCGCAGATCATCAAATCCTACATAGCAGGCAGCTGCGTCGGTATTCATCAGCAGGCGGTCGTAAGCGATCACCGCAATGCCGGCATTTTTCGCCTGCTCCAGCACTCCGGTCAGGGCAAGAGAATCCACCGCCGCAACGATCAGGCAGTCTACAGAACCTTTGACCATCTCTTCCATTTGTTCCGCCTGCCTGGCAGGATCGTTCTGGCTGTAGGCGATCTGTACTGCGCAGCCCAGTTCTTCCAAACCTGCGGACAGTTTCTTTGCATCTTCCTGCCAGCGGGTCTGGGTGTCATTGGGAAACAGAATACCAACCGTTTTCTCTTGGACCGGTTTATCATCTGCCGTATTACCGGGGGCGGTACTGTAAGTGCCTAAGTCTGAGCCCGTCTTGTCGCAGCCCAGCGCCAGCAGCGGCAGCAAAAGCGCCAGAAAAAGCGCGATTCCTCTTCTCATAGTCGATTCCTTAGTTACCGTTTGTTTTTCTTATAGATCATGCCCAAGCCCCGCAAAAGCAGGTTTTCATCATAGGCAATGTCATGGGTGCAATGCGGTACGATCCGGGCAGCAATGCCGCCGGTGGCAACCAGGCTTGCCTTGCAGCCCAGTTCCTGCTCAAACCGGTCGATTATATCTTTTAGTAGCGCCGCTGTACCGAAAACCGCGCCGCTCTGCATACTCTCGGTGGTCGTTGTGTTGATGCACTTTTTCGGGGCTTCAATGGGCACTTTCTGCAGAAGCGATGTGCCGGATGAGAGGGCATTGAGAGAAAGGACTACACCGGGAACGATTGCGCCGCCGATGTACTTATTGCCCTTATCCACCACCGTAACGGTAGTGGCCGTGCCCATATCGATCACGATTACAGGCAGGGGGAAATCTGCCATTGCCGCCACGCTTGCTGCGACGATATCGCTGCCAAGGCTGGCAGGATTTTCGATCATGATATTTAAACCGGTCTTGACACCGGTACCAACCACCAATGCCCGAACACCGGTGATCTTCTCCACCGCAATGCGGAATATCTCCGTCAGCGGCGGTACCACCGAGCAGATGATCGCGCCTTCAAAGCCGGCGCAATCCAGCCCGTTATAATCGAGGATCGTTTTAATACCGGCAGCATACTCATCTTCTGTCTTTTTCAGATCGGTCACCATACGAAACAGCTTGATGGTCTCGTTATTCTCATTCAGACAGCCGATGACCACATTGGAGTTACCTATGTCGATTGCAAGCAGCATTTACACTTTCTCCTTTGTTCCCTGGCGGATCAGCCGGGTAATGGCCGGTGCCAGAACAATGTTCAGACCCAATTCTACAAAGATATTGATACCCACAAATGCGGTAAGGATAAACACAAAAACATTCGTTCCGTTTGCCATTGCGCTCAGATCCGGGATAAAGAACGCCCAGCAGCCCAGCAAAAAGATGCCGGTGTTGACCAGCGGGCAGACGATGGCTGCAGCAAACACCGCCAAAAGGGTGCTCTTCTTGTGCAGAAGCCGGTACATAAGACCTGCTGCCAGGCCGGATGCCGCGCCCTTGAGCAGTACGGTTATGACCGTTCCCTCCACATGAAACGCCATAAAGAACGCTGCGGCGCCGGTTGCCAGAATGGCAACGCCGGATACAAGACCCAGCCACGCGCCGGCTTTCCAGCCGTATACTGCAGCGCCAACCACCACGGGCACAAGCACTGGGTTTATGGGTGTGCCGCCGATGGTCACATTGCCGAATATGAGCTGCAATACCACCACAATGGCAGAAAACAGCCCAATACCAACGATGTTTTTTACCTTGTTATTCATTTTAAATTCCTCCTGCTGCCGCTCCGGACACCCCGGATACAGCGCAATTTCGCAAAGCGGTCAGCCGTCTTGCAGGGTCATTATAACGGAAACTGCCTGCGGTTGCAAGCTTTTTATATAATACCGCTCTTTGTTGGACGGACAATGGGGTTTAAAAAAGATTGCAAGTCCGCAAATTCATGGTATAATATAAAGAATCTTGCTGAAAACGAGGCTTTTCCAATGAAGAAAGATAATTCTTTAAAGCAGGAACAAAGAAAACTGATGATGGTCAACGAGCCCATCCCCAGCGTGATCTTCAAAATGGCGATCCCCACCATTATCGCGTTCCTGATCAACTCCATATATTCTCTTGCCGACACCTATTTCGTCAGCGGCTTAGGCACAAACGCTACCGCTGCAGTCAGCGTTAATGCTTCCCTGGATCAGCTGATCATGATGTGCGGTTCTATGCTTGCTGTGGGCGCAAACAGCTATATCGCCCGGCTTTTGGGTCAGGGCGACGAGGAAAAGGCCAGCCAAGTCCTCTCTACTGCCTTTTTTCTTGCGGCTGCCATCGGCAGTGTACTTTTAGTATTCGGCACGATCTTTATGGGGCCTATGGTGCGGCTTCTGGGCGCTACCCCTACCTGCGAGCAATATTCCATTGACTATGCAACCTATGTGCTGATGGCTGCGCCCTTTATGGCAACCAGCTTTGTTATGAATCAATGCCTGCGCAGCGAGGGCAGCGCCACCCTTTCCATGATCGGCATGGGCTTTGGCGGCGTGCTCAACTGCCTCCTTGATCCGCTGTTCATTCTGGGTACGGAAGGCCTTGCTGCTAAATACGGCATCAACCTGCCTTTCTACTTCCCTGCTCTCGGTGTTTCCGGCGCATCCATAGCGACCGCTATTTCAAAGGTTGTCAGCTTCGCGATCCTCGTCTTCCCCTATTTGACCCGCAAAAGTCTTTTGCACCTGTCTATTCGGAATTTCCGTTTTTCCAAAGACATTATCGCTAAGATCGTCAGTGTCGGTTCTTCCTCCATGTTCCGCAGCGGTCTTGCAGTGGTGGCAGGTATCCTGCTCAATGATATGGCAGGCAATATTTCTGATTCCGTTCTTGCCGGCATCGGCGTATCCACCAAGATCATGATGTTCCCCTTCAGTATCATTCTGGGCTTCGGCACCGGATTCCAGCCGGTGGCAGGCTTTAACTGGGGCGCTAAGCGTTATGACCGGGTAAACGAAAGCTACCGTTTTGCCTCTCTGGTGTCGCTGATCGGCAGCGCCGCAATGGCTGTTTTGCTGATCGTATTTGCAGATCCCATCATCATCGCCTTTGCCGGAGATGATCCCCAGATGCGCAGCATCGGCGCGCTTTGTATCCGTCTGCAATGTATCGCGCTGCCCATCCACAGCTGGGTGGCTATGGTAAACATGCTGTGCGCCGGGCTTGGTAATGCCATGGGCGCGCTGCTGCTGTCCACCTCACGGCAGGGCACTTGTATGCTGCCCATTGTATTCCCTTTGGCGCAATTCTTCGGCGAATACGGCATTGCCTCCGTACAGGCTGTTGCCGATGTATTATCCCTTGTTTTAGCCATTCCCATCTTGCTTTCCATCCGCAAAAAGATCCGTTCGGCGCAGGAGCAAAAGGATGCGCTTTTACCGGAATAATCCCTATACAAATGTAACAGCTTATGTTAAAATGATCCCTATAGATTATTGCAAGGAGAACGATTATGACAATTACCAATGATATTAAATACATCGGTGTAAACGATCACCAAATTGATCTTTTCGAAGGACAGTACACCGTGCCCGATGGCATGGCGTATAACTCCTATGTGATCCTCGATCAAAAAGTCGCCGTTATGGATACGGTAGATCAGAATTTCGGCGAGCAGTGGCTTTCCAACCTGTCTGCTGCTTTGGAAGGCAGGTTGCCTGACTATCTGATCGTTCAGCACATGGAGCCGGACCATTCCGCCAACATTGCGAATTTCCTCAATACTTACCCCGATGCAACGGTAGTCGCCTCTGCAAAAGCCTTTGTGATGATGAAGCAGTTTTTCGGCACAGACTATCAAGACCGCAGAATCATTGTGGGTGAGGGCGACACCCTTTCTCTGGGCAAGCACACCCTGACCTTTGTGACTGCCCCCATGGTCCACTGGCCCGAAGTCATCGTGACCTACGATTCTTACGACAAAGTGCTGTTCTCTGCCGACGGCTTCGGCAAGTTCGGCGCGCTGGACGCCCAGGAAGATTGGGCTTGCGAAGCACGCCGGTACTACATCGGCATCGTGGGCAAGTACGGCGCCCAGGTGCAGGCTCTGCTGAAAAAGGCCGCCGCTTTGGATATTTCCACCATCTGCCCCCTCCACGGACCGGTGCTGACAGAGAATCTGGGCTACTACATCAATCTGTATGATATCTGGTCTTCTTACCGGGCAGAGGAAGAGGGCGTGGTCATCGCCTACACCTCTATCTACGGACACACCAAAGAGGCTGTGGAGCTGCTGGCGCAAAAGCTTACAGAAAAGGGCTGTCCCAAAGTGGTGGTCACCGACCTTGCCCGGGACGATATGGCCGAGGCTGTGGAAGATGCATTCCGCTACAGCAAGCTGGTACTGGCAACCACCACCTATAACGGCGATATTTTCCCCTTCATGAAAGAGTTTATCCATCACCTGACCGAGCGGAACTATCAGAACCGTACCGTCGGTATGATCGAAAACGGCAGCTGGGCTCCTATGGCGGCAAAGGTCATGAGCAAAATGCTGGAATCAAGCAAAAACCTGACCTTCACCGACACCACCGTCAAGCTTCTTTCCGCCCTCAGTGATGAAAGCCGCGCACAAGTCGAAGCCTTGTCCGCAGAGCTTTGCCGGTAATAAATGAAATAGATGTGGCGTTTGAGAGATTCTCAAACGCCACATTCTTTTTTATTTACAGCCACTGCAGCCGCCGCTGCAATTTCGCTGGGAGCAGGCGCAGCTGTCGGGACAGCCGATACACTTTTTCCCTTTCTTCTTTGATCTATGGATATAAAAGCCCACAAGGCCAAAGATTCCAATGATCACCGCGATCAACACAATATCGATCAGTTCCATACTTTATCCCTTCCCGCTAAGCGTTAATTCTCTTCTCACTTTGTTGTCCGCTTTTCTGCACAAGAAAACGACCACTGCTGCCATTGCCGCAACTGCGATCAGACCCGGCACAAAACCTGCGCCTAAAGCCCCGGTCTCTGCCAGCGTACCGATCTGGTACACCCAAAAACCGATGGTATAGCCTACGCCCAACTGCAGGGCGATGCCGCCCCAGAACCATTTACGGTCACTGATCTCTGCGTTCATTGCGCCCAGTGCGGCAAAACAAGGGGGCGTAAACAGATTAAACATCAGATATGCCAGAGCAGCTGCTTTGGTAATGCCGAAAACAGCAGCCACTTCTCCTCCGGCGCCGGAAGAAAGCTCCAGCGCATCGGTATCGATCAGATTGGAGATGCCGTAACAAACCGCCAATGTGCCTACCACATTCTCCTTGGCGATACAGCCGGTCACCGCCGCCGCTGCCAGCTGCCACGCTTTTACACCTACCAGCGGTACCAGCGCAACGGCAATCGGTCCTGCCACCGATGCCAGTATGGAGGTTTGCTCCATTCCCTCTTCCACCAGCTGCAGACTCCAGTTAAAGGACTGCATGATGTAGACCACCGCATTACACAGCAGGATGATCGTGCCGGCTTTGACCACATAGGACCAGCCCCGGGAGAGCATGGACATCGCCGCCCGTTTGACAGAAGGGACTTTATACTCCGGCAGCTCCATGATGAAGAAGGATTTCCGGCTTTTATGGCCTGCGAGCTGGTTCACAAGCAATGCCCCCAGCAAAATAAGAGCAATGCCCACAAAATACATCAGCGTGCCCACCCAGGAAGCGTTTTCAAAAAACGCGCCGGCAAACAGACCGATCACCGGCAGCTTAGCGCCGCAGGGCATAAAGGGTGTCAGCATAGCAGTCGCATTGCGCTCCCGTTCATTGCGAATGGTCCGGGCTGCCATGACGCCGGGAATAGCGCAGCCGGTACCGATCACAAAGGGGATCACCGACTTGCCGGAAAGACCCACCTTCTTAAAAATGGGGTCCAGCACCACCGTTGCCCGTGCCATGTAACCGCAATCTTCCAAAAGGGCGATCATAAAGTACATGACCATCACCAGCGGCAGAAAACCTACCACTGCGCTGACACCGCCAATGATACCCTCTGTCAGCAGCGCCGACAAAAAGGCATTGGCATTGCTGCGCTCAAGCAATCCGATGACCCAGTCCTTACCCATATCGATCAGCGTCACAAGACCGGGAATCACTGTGCCGTTTTCAAATTCATAACCCTCAGCAATCCAGGGACCTACCCACGCCTGAGAGATCTGAAACACAAGAAACATCACCAGGGCAAACACCGGAAGTCCCACAACAGGATGGGTCAGCACCCTGTCGATCTTATCCTGCACATTGATCTGCCTGGTCAGAATACGCCGTTTTTCCACCTGTGAAACCAACTTGTTGACAAAGGCAAAGCGTTTGCGGTTTGCCGCTTCCTCTGCCTTTTTATCTCCTATCTCCACTGTATGCCGATAGGGAGCGATCTGTCCCTTGCCGACCTGTCTGGCCGCCGTTGCGATCAATTCTTTCAATCCTTCCGCCAGGGTCGAAGCGGTTTCCACCACGGGACAGCCCAACTGGGCAGACAGCTTGTTTACATCGATCCGCGTCTGCTTTTTCTTGTTAATATCCGTTTTGTTCAGCGCCACCACAACGGGAATATTTAATTCCAGCAGCTGGGTCGTAAAAAACAGACTGCGGCTTAAATTGGTGGCATCCACGATGTTGATGATCACATCGGGATTCTCTTCTTTGATATAGGTGCTGGTAATGCTCTCCTCTGCGGTAAATGCCGACATAGAATAGGCGCCGGGCAGGTCCACCGCGGTCATTTCCGTATTTCCTGCGTAACCTTTTTTAACGGGCGCCTCTTTTTTGTCCACCGTAACACCGGCCCAGTTGCCGACTTTTTCGTTCCGGCCGGTCACCGCATTGTACATGGTAGTTTTACCGCTGTTGGGATTACCTGCAAAGGCAATTCTCATTGTTTCTCCTCCTCTTTTAGTTACCCTATGCTAACTGCTATATAAAAGACGATCAGCAAGCCTGCTCCGTTGTCGCTTAAGCGACAATGATCGCCTCTGCCAGCTGATTGTCTATATTATATCTTCCGTCCTTGATGGCGACAGTGCAGCCGCCTCTGCGGCGGGAAATGACCGTGACGGGTTCACCGGTATAACAGCCGAGAGAAAACAGAAATGCGTTCAGTTCCTCATCGTCGGTCTCGATCCGCTCCACAATAAATTCTTTTCCTTCCGGTACGGTTACTAAAGTCATATGATCACCCGATTTCCTTTTGCGCATTCTTGTAATTAGCCTATGCTAACTGCTTTGTAAAAATAATCAGTTAGTCTCCGCTAACTCACGAATTATTATATGCAAAATTTCCCATTTGTCAATAGTTTTATGTAAAAATCTAACACGCACCGCGTCAAATTCCGGTTTAGCAGGCAGTGCCTGCAGACAATTTCGCTACCACCGCCCAAGATAATCGTTACACATCCTATCCCACCCGGTAACAGAACACGCAAAAAGCTGTTCAGTTTTGTAGCCTTTTCGATACCGGGCAGGTTAGGAGACGGTGGATATGAGATCCGTTGGTGGCGCATTGTCAGGCGGCACTGCCGCCAAACCGGAATTTGACGAAAACTGCCCGGGTGCTATTACAGCACCCGGGCAGTAAGTTTTATACCTTCGGCAGATTCTTAAGACCTGCTTTCAGCTCCTCGTCGGTGGGGACATAGTCCTCCATCTTGCCGTCGTGGAACTTTTCGTAAGCGTACATATCGAAATAGCCAGTACCGGTCAGACCGAATACGATGGTCTTTTCTTCACCGGTTTCCTTACACTTGATCGCCTCGTCCAAGGCAACCTTAATGGCGTGGCTGCTCTCCGGTGCAGGCAGGATACCCTCGATCCGGGCAAAATACTCAGCTGCCTCAAAGACCTCCGTCTGTTTCACGGAAACCGCCTCCATCAGACCATCGTCGTAAAGCTGGGACAGGGTAGAGCTCATGCCGTGATACCGCAGGCCGCCTGCGTGATTTGCCGCCGGGATAAAGGCGCTGCCCAGCGTATACATCTTGGACAGCGGGCAGATCATGCCGGTGTCGCAGTAGTCATACACATACTTGCCTCTTGTCAGGCTGGGGCAGGAAGAGGGCTCTACGGCAATGATCCGGTAATCCCGTTCGCCACGGATCTTTTCGCCCATAAAAGGCGCGATCAGACCGCCCAAATTGGAGCCGCCGCCGGCGCAACCGATGACGATATCCGCTTTGATATCATACTTATCCAGCGCAGCCTTGGTCTCCAGGCCGATGATGCTCTGATGAAGCATGACCTGATTGAGCACGCTGCCCAGCACATAGCGGTAGCCAGGTGTAGTGGTTGCCTTTTCTACAGCTTCGGAAATGGCGCAGCCTAAACTGCCGGAAGTGCCCGGATGCTCCGCCAGGATCTTTCTGCCGACCTCCGTATCCATGGAGGGAGACGGAGTAACGGATGCGCCGTAAGTTCGCATCACTTCCCGGCGGAACGGCTTCTGTTCATAGGAGCACTTGACCATGTAGACCTTGCAGTCGAGGTCAAAGTAAGAGCAAGCCATGGAAAGCGCTGTGCCCCACTGACCGGCGCCGGTCTCAGTGGTAACGCCCTTCAAGCCCTGCTGCTTGGCATAGTATGCCTGGGCAATGGCGGAATTGAGCTTGTGAGAGCCGGAGGTATTGTTGCCCTCGAACTTATAATAGATCTTCGCCGGTGTGCCCAGCTTCTTTTCCAGACAGTAGGCCCGGACCAGCGGCGCAGGCCGGTACATCTTGTAAAAGTCACGGATCTCCTGGGGGATCTCAATGTAAGCATTGGTCTCATCCAGTTCCTGCTTTGCCAGTTCCCGGCAGAACACCTGCGCCAACGCATCCTCAGTAATGGGCTGCATGGTCTTTCCGTCCAGCAGCGGCGCAGGCTTATTGACCATATCTGCCCGGAGGTTATACCATGCCTTGGGCATTTCACTTTCTTCCAGATAGATTTTGTAAGGGATATTCTTTTCCATATCGTTCTCCTTTCCGGGACAAACAAAAAACCCGTCCCGTAGCAAACTGCTTTGCTGGGACAGGAAAAATCCTGCGGTGCCACCCGGCTTGACGCTTGCGCGTCCTCTTATGCGTACTATCATACGCTGACGTTTCTAACGGAGGGTCACTCCGGCGCACATACTTAAGGCCATCGGGGATTGGTTCCCCGGAGACTCCTCTTTCTGATTGCCCTTGGAAGTCCATTCAGCCGCCCCTACTCTGCCCCGATCCCACCCCACGGAGCTCTCTGCAAGAAACCGGAAACAGCTTACTTACTCTTCCTCAACGGTTTTGTAACATTATATGCCCCGGCTGTCTGTTTGTCAAGCACAAATGTCCTCGTCCGCGGACTTTCTCTTCTTGTCGAATGCTGTTTTGTATGCTATACTGATTGGCAGAAAACACTTCGGAGGTCCCCATGTTGAAAAACAACCGTTCCCTGATCTTAAAAATATTGATCCCGGTTTTATCTGCTGTTCTTTTGCTTCTTTTGGCAGTCTTGCTTATACAGCCCGACATCCTTCCCAGACCCACAGAACCGGCGCTGAACACCATCCCTGCCACCAGAGAGCCTGCCGTGCTTGGTACAGAACCCTCTGCCATACCCGTCCTGCCGGCAAACCGGAAGATCGCCACTGCTACCATCAGCTCCACCGGTGATATTTTAATGCATCAGCGAGTGATCGACAGCGGTCTTGACGCCTCCGGCAACGGGTATAACTACGACAATATTTTTACATATTTTAGCAAATATGTACAAGCTGCAGATCTTGCTGTTGCCAACATGGAAGGCACCCTCTGCGGTAACGAGGACGGCCGCAAATACACCGGCTATCCCCGGTTCAATGTGCCGGATACCATCGTAGATGCCACCAAAACTGCCGGCTTTGATGTTTTACTCACCGCCAATAACCACTCCTACGACACCAAAAGCCCCGGTTTCCGGCGCACCCCTGCGGTGATCGCTGAGAAAGGGCTTCTCCCCCTTGGATCTGTGACAAATGCCGACACCCCCAACTATGCCGTTCGGGATATCATCGGAATCAAGGTCGGCATGGTCTGCTATACTTACGAATCCGTCAAGCAGAAAAATGCCGATAAGTCCCTCAACGCCATTCCCATGGATAACGCCGATGCGCCGCTGATCAACTCCTTTAATTACGAGCGTTTGGAGGACTTCTATCAACGCTTGGAAGCACAGATCGGCGAAATGGAGCAAGACGGTGCGGAGGCCATTGTCATGTTCATCCACTGGGGCTCAGAATATAAGACCACGCCAAACGGCTGGCAGAAAAAGATCGGCCAGGCGCTATGTGACCTTGGTGTAGATGTGATCATCGGCGGACACGCCCATGTGCTCCAGCCCGTCACCGTATTTAAAAGCCGTGTCGACCCTGACCACTCCACCCTCTGTCTGTACTCTCTGGGTAATGCGGTCTCCAATATCCGCACCTCCGCCACCCGGCCTGCTCACTGCGAGGACGGTGTGCTGTTCTCTTTTACTTTGGCAAAATATCCCGATGGCTCGGTGATCGTGGAAGGCGCCGATTACCTGCCCACCTGGGTCAACCGACACACTGACCCCACCACCGGAAAAGATATCTTTGCCATTGTTCCGCTTGATACGCAAATCTCCGACTGGAAAACCGCTTTCGGTCTGACCGACAAGACCCTCAAAGAGGCAGAAGATTCTCTGAAACGCTCCGTGGAGATCCTTGCGGAGGGTTTGGAAGAAGCCAATCAATTTTTTGCACAAAAGCAGCTTGCTTTGGAGGAATCTTTGGCCTAAATTCTTCTTATTTTTCCCCTTACTTTTGCCCTCTTTGCTTGACATTATTTGTCGATTATGGTATTTTTAATAGGTATTGATCGTATTTCTCTCGGTATTAAAACCGGTCTTCACCGGTCTTGATATAAAACAATCAAACACACTGAGGAGGAACACAAAATGAAGAAAATTCTTGCACTTCTGCTGGCTCTGGTCCTGGTTCTGGGTCTGGCAGCCTGCGGGGCTCCCGCACAGAACGGCGATCAGCCCGGCAACGAAACCGGCGGCAATGAAGCCAAGGGCATGACCGAGGCTCCCCTGGCATCCAAGGAAATCACTAAGGATTTCGAAGTAAAGGCTGATTTTAAGATCGGTTTTATCTGCCTGCATGACGAAAAGTCCACCTACGACAAGAACTTCCTGGATGCTGCTGATGCCACGATCAAGGCTCTGGGCCTGACCAAGGATCAGTACATCATCAAGACCAACATCCCCGAAGGCAAGGAATGCTACGAAGCTGCTGCTGACCTGGTAGATCAGGGCTGTAACATTATCTTTGCTAACTCCTTCGGTCACGAGGATTTCATGCTGCAGGCAGCAAAGGAATTCCCCGAGGTTGAGTTCTGCCACGCTACCGGTTACAAGGCTCACCTGGAGGGTGTTGCTAACTACCACAATGCTTTCGCTTCCATCTACGAAGGCCGTTACCTGGCAGGTATTGCTGCAGGTATGAAGCTGAACGAGATGATCGAGGCTGGCAAGATCACTGCCGAGCAGGCTAAGATGGGCTATGTTGGCGCTTTCACCTACGCAGAAGTTATCTCCGGTTACTCTTCCTTCTATCTGGGCGCTAAGTCTGTTTGCCCCAGCGTTACTATGGAAGTACAGTTCACCGGTTCTTGGTACGATGCAATCGAAGAGCAGAATGCCGCTGAGGCTCTGATCGCAAGAAGCTGCGTTTTGATCAGCCAGCACGCTGACTCCATGGGCGCTCCCGGTGCTTGTGAGGCCGCAGGTGTTCCCAATGTTTCCTACAACGGTGCTACCTACGATGCCTGCCCCGAAACCTTCATCGTGTCTTCCCGCATTGACTGGGCTCCCTACTTTGCCTACATCATCAAGTGCATTAACACCGATGCTGCCATCGACACCGATTGGTGCGGCGGCATCAGCGAGGGTTCTGTTGTGCTGACCGGCATCAACGAGAACGCTGCTGCTGAGGGCACTTACGATGCAATTGTAAAGGCTGTTGCAGGTCTGAAGGACGGTTCCATTAAGGTATTCGACACCAAGAACTTTACCGTTGACGGCGCTGCCGTTACCGGCGATGCTGTTGTGGACGGTATCTTCGAGGAGTCCAAGACTCAGTCTGCTCCTTACTTCGATCTGAAGATCGACGGAATTACTCGTTTGAACGAAAAGTTCTAATCAACAAATTGCCCACATGGGACAGAGCCTTGTGGCTCTGTCCCATACTTGGTTATTTGTATCCGATAAGGGCAAAGACCGATATGCTTTACCTTTATCGGATATAAATTATGCAAGCTGCGGAGGAATCATTATGGGAAGACCCTTAGCACTGGAATGTCGCGGTATCACCAAGACTTTTGGCCGTGTTGTGGCAAACAAGAACTGTGATCTGGAAGTTTATCAAGGAGAAATTTTGGCAATTTTAGGCGAAAACGGCTCCGGCAAAACCACCCTCATGAACATGGTGGCAGGTATTTACTTTCCGGACGAGGGCCGTGTTTTTGTCAACGGTGAGGAAGCAACAATAGCCTCTCCCAGGGATGCGTTTTCTTACAAGATCGGCATGGTTCATCAGCACTTTAAGCTGGTGGATGTATTTACCGCCTGTGAGAATGTGGCATTGGGCGCAGAAGACGGTGGCCGCTACCGTCTGGCAGATGTTCGCCGCAAGGTTATTGAGATCACGCAACGGTACGGCTTCATTATCGACCCGGATAAGCGGGTGGCGGATATGTCCGTTTCCGAAAAGCAAACCGTAGAAATTATTAAAGTGCTTTACAGAGGCGTGGATATTCTGATTCTGGACGAGCCTACTGCCGTGCTGACCCCCCAGGAGACGGACAAGCTTTTTGCAGTTCTTCGCCGTATGCGTGAGGATAACAAATCCGTAATCATCATTACCCACAAGCTTCACGAGGTCCTGTCCCTTTCCGACCGGGTATCTGTGCTGCGAAAAGGCGAGTATATTGGCACAGTTAACACTGCCGAGACCGACGAAAGCCAACTGACAGAAATGATGGTGGGCAAAAAGATCGCGCTAAACATTGACCGCACCCAGCCGAAGGATCCGCAAGAGCGTCTGACCGTCAAGGATCTGTGCAGTATCAATAATGAAGGAAAACCGGTGCTGAGTGGCGTTTCCTTTACCGCATACTCCGGTGAGATACTGGGCATCGCCGGCATTGCAGGTTCCGGTCAGAGAGAGCTGCTGGAATCTATTGCCGGTCTGCATCACCTGGATTCCGGCGAAATCACTTATCTGGACCCCAAGACCGGTAAGGCAGAAAATCTTCGGGATAAGACCCCTATCCAGATCCGGGATCTGGGAGTGCGTCTGTCTTTCGTGCCGGAAGACCGTCTTGGTATGGGTCTTGTTGGCAACATGGACATCGTGGACAACATGATGTTGCGAAGCTACCAAAAGGGAAAGGGCATGTTCCTGCATCGCCGGGAGCCCCGTGATCTGGCAACGCATATTATCGAGGATCTGCAGGTGGTAACCCCCGGCGCATCCACTCCTGTTCGGCAGCTTTCCGGTGGCAATGTGCAGAAAGTTCTGGTTGGTCGTGAGATCGCCGCCGCACCCTCTGTGCTGATGGCGGCATACCCGGTGCGCGGTTTGGATGTGAATGCATCCTACACCATTTACAATCTGCTGAACAAACAGAAAGAGCAGGGCGTTGCAGTTATTTTTGTAGGCGAGGATTTGGATGTGCTGTTGGAACTGTGCGACCGGATCTTGGTTATTAACGGCGGCAGAATTGCCGGTGTTGTGGACGGTCGTACCGCCCGTAAAGATGAAATTGGTCTGCTGATGACTAAATCACAGGAGGAAGGAGCTGCGGAAGATGGCGAAAAATGAGAAAAAGCACGTACCGCTGGTGCATATCGTTAAGCGAGATCCGGGAATGGTTACCTGGAAGAACCGACTTTTGGTCCGTGCCATTGCCATTATCTTGGCACTGCTGGTGTCCGGTGTGCTGATCACCTTGCTCACCGGCGAAAACCCCGTTGTGGTTTACGGGTCTATGGTGGACGGTGTGTTCGGCTCCTCCCGCAGAATCTGGAACATGCTGCAGAGCGTAGCAATTCTGTTATGCGTATCCTTGGCAGTAACTCCTGCCTTTAAAATGAAGTTCTGGAACATCGGTGCGGAAGGACAGGTCCTCATAAGTGGTCTTGCCTGTGTAGCTACTATGATGTTTTTGGGTAATGTTGTGCCCACACCGGTACTACTGCTGGTAATGGTAATTGCCAGCGTTCTTGCAGGAATGATTTGGGCACTGCTGCCCGCGATCTTCAAAGCATATTGGAACACCAATGAGACCTTGTTCACCCTGATGATGAACTATGTGGCTACTCAGCTGGTGGCCTACTATCTGAAGGTGTTTGTAAAAAACGGCTCAGGTGTATTGACTCCGATGCCGGAATTTGGTTTGCCGGTGGTTGGCGGACAGGCATATCTTTTGAATGTCATCATCGTTGCCGTACTGACCGCTTTGGCATATATCTACCTGAAGTACAGCAAGCAGGGTTATGAAATTACCGTGGTGGGCGAAAGTGAAAACACCGCCCGGTACATCGGTATCAATGTAAAGAAAGTAATCATCCGCACATTGCTGATCTCCGGTGCGATCTGTGGTATTGCCGGATTTTTGCTGGTTGGCGGTACTAACCACACCATCAGCACCACCACTGTAGGCGGCCGTGGCTTTACGGCGATCATGGTATCTTGGCTTGCAAAATTTAATCCGTTGTATATGGTGTTGACCTCTTTCTTGCTGATTTTCCTGGAAATGGGTGCAAAGCAGGTATCCACGGATTTCCGAATCTCCAGCTCCATTTCCTCTATCATTACGGGCATTATCCTGTTATTTATCATTGGCTGTGAGTTCTTCTTACAGTATCGTGTTGTGATCCGTAAAAACAGAAAGGAGAATGTATAATGTTAGCCTTTCTTGTAAGTGCGATTCGTTTGGGCATGACCTTTTTGCTGGGCTCCACCGGTGAGACAATCACCGAAAAAGCAGGACACCTGAATTTGGGCATCCCCGGTGTTATGTGCGTAGGCGCGGCCTGCGGCTGTTATGTGGAGTATCTGTATTTTACTGCCGTAGGCGTCAATATAGATCCAACTATGGCGGTGATTCTGCCACTGGTCGCCGCACTGGTTGGCGGTGGACTGATGGGCTTACTGTTCAGCTTCCTGACCATCACTCTGCGGGCAAATCAGAATATGACCGGTCTTGCTATCACCACACTGGGTGTTGGTATGAGTGAGTATATCATTGACGAAGCCAGCACCATCTTTACCAAAGGAAGCAAGTATTTCACCGCATCTGTTCCCTTTGCCAAGAATCTTGGTTGGTTCGGCGAACTGTTTTTGGGATACGGTGTGTTTGTGTATCTGGCGCTGGCCATCGCGTTGCTTACCACCTTTGTGCTCAATAAGACCCGTGTAGGTCTGCACCTGCGGGCGGTAGGTGAGAACCCGGCAACAGCAGATGCCGCCGGCATCAATGTATCCTTGTATCGCTATGTTGCTACTTGCGTAGGCTGCGGTATTGCCGGTCTGGGTGGACTGTCCTTCATTATGGACTACCTCAACGGCAACTGGGAATACTGCGTGGATGCTATCGGTTGGCTTGCCATTGCGTTAGTTATCTTCACAGTTTGGAAACCGAATCTGGCAATCATCGGCTCTATTGTGTTTGGTGCCCTGTATGTGGCCAGCAGCTATATCCCCGGTGTCAGCTTTGCCGGCAAGGAACTGTTCAAAATGCTTCCTTATATTGTTACCGTTTTGGTTTTGATTGTGACCAGCATGCGGAAAAAGAAGAAAAATCAGCCGCCCCAGAGTCTGGGTCTGTCTTATTTCCGCGAGGAACGGTAAATCCTTCTTGCAGGCGATTTTTTAGCATAGATTGTTGGGAAAAGGATGTGATATAGCCATGATTACCATCGGCATCGTCGGTTACGGCAATCTGGGAAAAGGCGTAGAGTGCGCCATCCGTCAGAATCCGGATACGCAGCTTGCCGCTGTCTTTACCCGAAGAGAGCCTTCCTCCGTGCAGTTACTGACACCCGGTGTGCCGGTGCTGCCCCTTGCGGAAGCCGCACAGTGGAAAGACCGGATCGATATTATGATCCTCTGCGGCGGCAGCGCTAAGGATCTGCCGGAGATGTCCAGGCAGTTTGTCCGGGATTTTAACATCATCGACAGCTTCGATACCCACCAAAACATCCCTTCTCACTTTGCCGCGGTGGATGCCGCGGCCTCTGAGACCGGCCGTATCGCGGTGATCTCCGTCGGTTGGGATCCGGGTCTGTTCTCTGTAAATCGGCTGTACGCCTCTGCTATCCTGCCTCAGGGCAATAATTACACCTTCTGGGGCAAAGGTGTCAGTCAAGGCCATTCCGATGCGGTCCGAAGGATTCCCGGTGTGGCAGATTGCAGACAGTACACCATTCCCGTTCCTGAAGCGTTGGAAAAAGTCCGCAACGGTGAAAACCCCGTTTTAACAACAAGAGAAAAGCACACCCGGTACTGCTATGTGGTAGCAGAGGACGGGGCGGACAAAGCGGCCATCGAGACCGCCATCAAAACCATGCCCAACTACTTTTCCGACTATGACACCACCGTGGAATTTATTTCCGCAGAGCAAATGGAAAAAGAACACGCAGGTTTACCTCACGGTGGCAGTGTGATCCGCAGCGGTATTACCGGCTGGAACGGTGAAAGCCGTCAGACCATTGAATACAAGCTGACACTGGATTCCAATCCTCAGTTTACCGGCAGCGTCCTGCTGGCCTGCGCCCGGGCAGCAGTCCGGATGCACCGCCGGGGCATTACCGGCTGTCAAACGATCTTCGATCTTTCTCCGGCAGACTTGTCCATACATACCCGGGAAGAGCTGCTCTGCACCATGCTTTAAACAAAAAAAGTACGCCCCAAAGTCCACTGGACTTTGGGGCGTGTGCTTCATTATTTTGCGTATTCCACAGCCTTGGTCTCGCGGATGCAGTTAACCTTGATCTGTCCGGGGTATTCCAGTTCGGACTCGATCTTCTTGGCGATCTCTCTTGCCATGATGATCATGTTGTCCTCGGTGACCTCCTCGGGCTTGACCATGATACGAATTTCGCGGCCGGCCTGGATGGCAAATGCCTTCTCGACACCGGGATAAGAGCCGGTCAGCTCTTCCAGCTTCTGCAGACGGCGGATGTAGTTTTCCACATTCTCACGGCGAGCGCCGGGACGGGCAGCGGATACCGCATCGGCAGCTTGTACCAGCACAGCAATGACAGTCTTGGGCTCCACATCACCGTGGTGCGCCTCGATGGCATTGACGATCACGGGATTTTCCTTGTACTTCCGCGCAAGATCTGCGCCCAGCTGCACATGGCTGCCTCCCACCTCATGGTCGATGGACTTACCCAGGTCATGCAGAAGTCCTGCGCGCTTTGCCAGCGTCACATCCACGCCCAGTTCGGAAGCCATCAGGCCAGCGATATGGGCAACTTCCATGGAATGATTCAGCACATTCTGACCGTAGGGTGTACGGTACTTCTGACGGCCAAGGATCTTGACCAGCTCCGGATTCAAACCGTGAACGCCGGTCTCATAGCAGGCGCGCTCACCTTCCTCGCGGATGGTGCGGTCCACATCCTTACGGGCTTTCTCCACACAATCCTCGATACGGGTGGGATGGATACGGCCGTCACCGATCAGCTTCTCCAATGCCAGCCGGGCGATCTCACGCCGGACAGGATCAAAGCTGGAGACGGTAATTGCCTCGGGGGTATCGTCGATGATCAGATCCACACCGGTAATGGTCTCCAGTGTACGGATGTTCCGACCTTCGCGGCCGATGATGCGGCCCTTCATTTCGTCATTGGGCAGAGGCACAACAGAAACGGTAGCTTCCGCTGCATGATCGGCTGCGCAACGCTGGATGGCAATGGAGATGATCTCCCGTGCCTTTTCGTCTGCCTCGTCCTTCATCTGCTGTTCGATCTGCATGATCTTCATAGCAGTATCGTGGCGGACTTCCTCCTCCACATCCTTGAGCAGCTGCTGCTTTGCCTGCTCTGCGGTCAAGCCGGAGATCCGCTCCAGCGTTGCCATGTGCGCCTTCTTAACAGCTTCTGCTTCTTCCTTTGCCGCAGCCACTTCGGTGAGCTTCCGGGCAAGGTCTTCTTCCTTCTTTTCGAAGTTCTCAGCCTTCTTGTCCAGGGTTTCTTCCTTCTGCTGCAGCCTGCGCTCCTGCTTTGTCAGCTCAGCGCGGCGTTCTTTTACTTCTTTTTCGTGTTCCGTGCGGGATTTATGGATCTCGTCTTTTGCTTCCAGAAGCATTTCCTTCTTGCGGCTTTCTCCGCTGCGAATTGCTTCGTTGATGATGCGGGTAGCTTCCTGCTCGGCGGATTTGATCTCCCGTTCGGCAACGCCCTTACGGATCGCGATGCCCAAACCGATACCAACACCCATGCCAACCACCGCAGCTACGACGATCAGAATAATGTCCAGTAATTCCATAATCTCTCAAGCACACCTCCTTTTAGAATAGACATAGACAAAGAGGTGAGCGCTAATTCGCCCCATGTATTGAGTTGCCAATCATCCGCCAAAAGCGGTCATATTAAGCACAAATTAAAAAGCCATGAGGCTGTAAAACGCAAACCTCGGTTCATGCCGGGTTATAAATGAAACGCTGAGGCATATCTGCCTGCTGCGTACACCATACCGAATCTATTTTACTCGTATACAGAAGCAATGTCAAGAACTAATAAGAAAATTCTGCCTGCGGCGGCAACGAATGCGTTGACAAGAAATATGCCGCGTGTTAAAATAGGCAGGCAACTTAATAAATGCGGGCGTGGGGAGCGACCCGAGCGCTGCCAGCGGCAGATGCAGCGTGGGGAGCGAGTGGCCGCGGTCGGTGTGCAACGCTGTCGTTCGCGACAAGGCGCACACCGGGTACCGCAACAGGAGGAATTGGCAGACATGAGCTGCCGAATCCCCAGAACTTAATAAATGCGGGCGTGGTGGAATTGGCAGACACGTTGGATTTAGGTGATGTCACCTCAGTGAAGGTTTTTTCGTCCCGCTGTCATTGCGAACCAGTCCGCAGACTGGTGTGGCAATCCGTTCTCTAAAAGCAGGCTTGCCTGTTTTAATAAACCGTGGATCAAGCGAAACGCTCCACCTCGGATACCTCTCCGTGTAAAAATCAGAGGAACAAAAGAATATGCGGGCATGATGGAACTGGCAGACATGCAAGATTTAGGTTCTTGTGCAGAGATGCGTTGGGGTTCAAATCCCCATGCCCGCACCAGTTATCCACAGCGACTTTTGCTGTGGATATTTTTTATGTTGGCACAAAAACGCAAAGAGAAAACAACGGATCACACCGGTTTTAGAAAAATAGTCGTGCATATATTGTATTTTATTGATTGTTTAATTCTATTGTGCTATAATTTGTTTTACAGATTTTGGAGAGTTTTCACACATTTACAATAATAGGAGGAAAATAATGATAAAGAAATTTAGAGACTGGAACGCAAAACTTTCTCCTACAACAAGAAAAATCATAAACATCTTGTTGATCATGGTAATTTCTATCAGTTCTGCGTATGCGTTGCTTACTTATATTTTACCTTTCATGATGACAAATAGTAAATTTGCATCAATGACACTTGCCGAAGGAATTGCTGCGATAGCAATAATTGTAACCATCACTATAACCGCTATAAATCTTGTTGTGGCAAATATGAACAAGCGATATTCTTCCAAAAAACAATTAACCCTGTCTGTAAAAGTAAAAGGGAGAAAAGCAATAGTTACCAGTACCATTGAAAACACCGGCACTGGCCGGATTACCCCTAAGAGTTTCTATTTGTTTATCAACGAGGGAAAAGCAAATCAAAAGAACGGATATTCAGAATATGAATTTCCAAATATACTTAAACATGAATGTGGTGAGTTTGATTGTGCGCTTGCAAAAAAATGTAAGGCAACACGAATTGAGCGGATCCCTGATGAAATACTGGGTGATGGTTTCAAAAACTGTTTGAGCATATGTAGCGTGCTAAGTCACATTGCTTCGGATTCTGTAAACTTCATTGACCCAGGAGAGATATTTTCTGAAGATATGATTTTTGAACTCTCACCTGGTGTATATAGGGTGATTTTGGTTGGTATAACAGTTGAAACAGATTGTATGTGCGCCCACAAAATATTTGTGATTGAGTAAGGAGTATGATTATGAAGATTTTGGCTGTAGCAGGTAGTTGTAGATTAGGAAACACCAAGTATTTGGTAGATGTAGCTGTTGCAGAAATTGTAAACGCTTATAGAAATTTAGATATCACAAATATCCACCTTAAAGATATTTCTATGAATTTCTGCTGTGGGTGTCTTGATTGCGATTCAACCGGAAAATGTATTTATAGTGATGATATGACAGACCTTGTTTCCATAGCCCGTGATGCAGATGGTTTAATTCTTGCCACACCAGCCCGCTGGGGCCTTTTGTCTGGCGAAATGAAAACCTTTCTTGATAGATTAAACCCTTTGGCGGTAAGGGAAGAACTAAATGGCAAAAAGGCCATAGTGATTGCTGTCGGCCAGAGTGAGGAAGATGATTCAGAGAGCATTCGCTTTGCCGCAGAAAGTTTGGTAACCTTTTGCAACAATGCAGGAATCTGTGTCCTTGATACAGTAATGGTATGTGGTTGCTATAGTTACTCAGATGCATCAACTAATTTGGAGGCTATAACGGCCTGTAAATCTGCCGGAAAACATTTACTAAATAATATACAATCATAGGTGGGGAGTTTAAGATGACAGACAAGCTTAAACAAGCTATTTTACACATTACATACGCTTGCACACATCATTGTCCAATGTGCTATGCAAATGCTAGTTCTAACGAAGATCACCCTGCAGTTGAGCAGTTATATCGTGTAGTAGATAAGCTTGTTTCTTTCGGCATTAATGACATAACACTGGTAGGAGGGGACCCTGCCCTTTACCCCAATATTTTAGAACTAGTACAATATATAAAAACAAAAAATGTTCGCATTTCTATATTATCAAATACTCTTGATTTTTCAGGCAACAACCAAAAAATTTTGGAATTTGTGGATGTATTTGAAGGGACTTTCCACCACAGTCTCAAACAAAAGTACGATGCATTTTGTCAATGCAAAGGTGCTTTTGATAAATTGTTAGAAAACCTTAGTTTTTTTGCTTCTCACGGCAAAAGCATTGGAATAGCAGTTAATTTAATCCCCTTCAATTTTGACGTTGTATATGATATAGTTTCAAACATCATTAATAACAAACACATCTCGCTGGATCATATTGTATTGCAACGAATAATTCAGTTTGGGCGGGCTGTTGGTTCATATAATTATGAGTTATCAACTGCGATGATTGAAACAATTATGAAACAAATTGAACAAGCCGAAAGAGACTTTGGTATAAATGTAATTTTTGAAGATCCTCTTCCTGTGTGCTCAATAGATAAAAAGTATAAAAAATATATGCACCCATGTGAATGGGGAATAACGAAAGTTTCTGTTGACTTTAATGGAAATCTTTCTCGGTGTGGAGCAGATGTATTTCACACATTTGGGTCAATCTTTGATGACAACATAGTAGATAAATGGAAGACAAACGAATCCCTAGCTTTGTTTAGAAATAAAAAATATCTCCCCTCCACATGTCTTGAGTGTGAAGATTTTTATATATGTGGGGGAGGTTGTCCAATTAGTCGCAATCCAGAAAAGGGTTTTTCCAAAGACTACCTGGCTCAAAAATGAGTAAGGACTCTTGAAAAACATTAACTAGGGGGAAATATGTTCATAGCAAGAAATTTTTACATATCAACGGGGTGTGGCCGTGATATACATGCTATTGCCAGTTTTGATAAAGCCTTGTTGATGGCAGGGATGGGCAACTATAATCTTGTTAGAGTAAGTAGCATTATTCCACCTGATGCTAAACAAGTCGATTGTGTAAACTACCCTGCAGGAAGTGTTGTTTTCACGGCCTATGCAACAATTAATACAAAAGCGAACGAATTAATTGCATCTGCAATTGCAGCGGCAATACCAAAGGACCCTGCCTATCCAGGCGTGATTATGGAATACTCTTGCAAAGGGGACAAAAAACATGCCGAGCTTGTTGCAAAAAAACTAGCCGAGGAAGCATTACAACGGCGAAACATATTTGAATATGATGTTTGTGCCGCTGGAATTGAAGCACATGGCGTAGAAGGAACAGTAACGACAACATTTGCTGCAATTGCTTTGATATAATGATTGATAGATACTAATTCACCATTATTTATTTTCTGAATATTTACTAAAGCATTTCACAAAAAGCGGACGAACTCAAAATAAGAGTTCGTCCGCTTTTCGCTTTTTGAGAAACACAAAAACTTCTGGTAAGGGATCCTACAAAGATGCTTGTGTTTTACCAAACGGGTATAAGTCAATCTATCAAGGAAATATATCCTGCGACAATTATATGTGCGTGGTTATAGGTAGCAAAATAACAGCTATACAGGCAAGAGTATTAGTAGTATAGGAGAAAGCCTTATCATGACATAGAAAAACATTATGACTCATCGTTATCTGCAGTAGCATCATAAACAGGTTCCAATACTTTTTGATTAAGCCAATCGCTCTCTGGTTTACACACTAAACGGGCGTTTGCATATGCGGTTGGCAAACTGAGAATAGTTGGTGCAGTGTATTTCTGGGATACGGAATTTCTTTCTACGACCAATGCTACCTCTGCGTCTAGATTTACACCAAAGGACAACGGAAGCAAAATTGACATTTTGTCAAATGATGGGAAATATACAGGAATTGCTGTTCTATAATTCCAACTAACACGCATAACAGCCTTGCGTACAGCATTTCTAAATGATGCCTCTAGGTCGTCGTATACATCAGGATCATTGCTAATTGCTTCGCCAATTGCTTGCCAGTGGTTTTCTAATTCTCGGGAATCCATCGAGCTAGTTTCCATATTTACAAGAGACAATAATTCGGGATTTTTCCGGCACCCATCGCGGAGAAATTCTATTGGCAACCTTTCGGGGTGATCTACAAAGTAGTGATCAGGCTGCAAGTCAGGTAATTGTTCGTCGGGTGTCTTATTGGTCGAAATGATATAGCTTATATCATTAATGTCCTTAAAGTAACGCGCAGGTTGCGGAAGTGCTGTAAATTGGCCTGACAAGATGCGCCCACCGAATCGAACACCCGGGCATGCGAAAGTGGAAAATTTCCAAGGTTTAGACCCTGTGTTTTTCTCAAATATCACATAAATATATTGATAGTTCTTGTTAACAAGTCCGGTATTAAATACTGAATATTGACCACTTATGCTTACATATACTTGTTTGTCCTTCCACAGTTTAGCAAACGTGTATGTAATATAGCTCTTAAGTATTGGGAAGTCATCATCTGATGGGGTTTCCTTATATGACCAGTTTTCAGGGAGTGCAAGATTGTTTTTTAACTCTTTAAGGTCATCAAGAAATGTAGGCCAGTGTGCGTAGTTGTACAACATGTCACGGGGTTTGCTACCAAGTTCAATATAATTAATGCTTTGAAACTCGTTTTTTGAAATGGCTTTTTGCATTTCCCATGGTTGGCGATGTGCTATTTTATTAGGTGCAAAGACAAGCACAATTTGCGAACCATCGACAGCAGTTTTGGTAGTAACGATATATACATGATCGGCCTGTGCAATATCAGTTACTATTGTGTTTGCCTGTTTCATTATAATATTTACCGTCTCTACAGCGGTTGATGCACTTATATACTCCGCATTAAGTTCACCACGGATAGCATATGCTGTCGCTGTGGTATTGGCTATTTTTCTATAGGAGTCAATTGCACGATCGGGAATAAAAGCAAAGTCTTTTAAAGATGGATAATCATCATTAAGCATAAAGGATACCTCTTAATAACATTTTTGATTATTTTTTGTGTTGACGTAGATAATAAAATGTGTTATATTTATCAAACAGGTGGAGTTGTTTCGCTGTGTGTTGGTGTGTTCCTGTTTCGTGGTGTGATACGAAACAGGAACTTTTACATATATTATATCATTTTTTCGTTGGTTTTCAACATTTTATTTGGAATGGCAACAAGCACATAGAAATTACAAGCAAAATGGCAGGGCGCTGTGGCCGCCCCACTGATGTTGACTAAATAGTATTCCTCAGAATGGTATTGTGCCAAGCTGCCGTACCAATAAACGCTGTTACAAGCAGACGGTCATTTGCGTCCGTTCCGGCAAGGTCATCGTGTTCATTAAAGTAGAACTCGGTGACCTTTTGCTTTTGCGTAAGTCCTGTTTTCATAAAACCTCCTGTAATTTGTGAAATTCCTTCGGATCTATAGCCGGGAAAGTGGGTTGATTTTCGGACAGAAAAAGTGCGAACGACCTACGCATCGTCTGCACTCCCGCTGTGGGCTACAAACGGGAATTTAACAACCGCTTTGGATTTTCTCCAGCAGAAGGTCATCAATTTCCTGCTCCAGGCACTGGATTTCAGCGTACAAATCAGCAATATGGGCATTGATCGCCGGGCGTTTCATTTCCCACCTTCGTTGTAACCGCCGCAGATCTGCCTGCTCTGCCATCCACTGACTTCGCAGATCCTCTGCGTACTGCTGCACCTTGGCATCCAACTCAGATTCCCGGATGCGGTGAGATGGGCAGAACTCCTTTCCGTGGTGCATATAACTCTTGCAGAGATACTCCACCCGGCGGCTGCCGTTCCAGCACCGAATCCTCGGAACGAAGGTACTGCCGCAGTCACCGCAGGCAAGCAGTCCGGCATAACGGTGGGATGCTGTATTTCCTCGGTAGGGCTTGGCGTTTGCTTGCAGCATTTTTTGAACATGTTCCCATTCTACCCGGTCAATGATGACCGGGTAGAATTGTTCGTGTCGGTATTGCTCATCCGTTGGCACTGACGTGACGGTTTGCCCATGGGTTTCCGTTCGGTGGTTTACCAGCACGCCAGTGTAACGTTCTTCGACCAAGACATTCTTTACGCTCTGATATGTCCAGCGGTATACTTTGCCGTCTGCCTTCCCGCATCGTTCATCGTGGAGCTGCTTGGGTGTCTTGCGTTTTATAGCATTGAGCCTGCGAGTAATCTCTTTTTGCCCCAGACCTTCACAGTACAGTCCATAGATGATCTGCACCGTGGCTGATGCTTCCGGGTGGAGTTTGATTTGTCCTGTGTTACGATCTTTCCAATAACCGAAGGGGGCTTTGATAACAAGACCCTTTTTCTGTTTCTGACGGTAGCCGTAGCGGATCTTATTGCCAATATCTTTAGCATAGAAGTCATTTACCAAACCCTTTACACCGATCATAAGATCATCGGACTCCGATAGGGTGTTCAAGCCTTCCGTTACTGAGAGAACAGCCACGTTACACTGCCGCAGGTAGTCGATGAACAGTGCTGTTTGTGTTTGATGCCGTCCCAGGCGGGACAGGTCCTTCACGATAATGGCATCTATCAGTCCCGATTCTACGGCTGCGATGACTTGATCAAGTCCTTCCCGGTCGAACCGCATACCGCTGACATTATCATCAAAGGATTGGCCTACAATGATATGTCCGTTCTCCAACGCATAAGCTCTTAGAATTTCTAGCTGATTTCCCAGAGAATTCATCAGAATGTCGTCATCTTTAGACAGTCTGCCGTATAACCATACTCGCATATATTCACCCCGCTTTTATGATTTCTTCCAGCTCACTGTTGGTCAGTTCTCCGTCTTCGTAGGAGTCGGCGTGATTCTGGAAGGGCGCTTTGACCTTGATCTCTAAGGACAATCCATCTGCTGTTTCATACACATAGATTTTCTCGATCAACAATCGAAGGTGGGCTTCTGTCATATAACCGTCTGCAAGGAGCTGATCAATCAGGCTAATATCCTTTTTCAGTTTCGCCTGACGGGAGCGAATGGTCTGCCCCAGATTCTCCAGTTCCGCAATTTTCTTCTTCGCCTGGGCAATCTGCTCTTCCCGCTTGGCGATCATACGGTCATAGCGTTCCGCATTTGCTTTATCTCGAATCCGTTCCATCAGAATAACCTCCATTTCTTCCTCTAAGGTTTCTATTGTCTGATGCTGTTTCCTTAGTTGTGCCACAGTGTTTGTGGTCTTGGGTGTCCATCGATTAACAGTCTCCTGCATGGCATCCCACATGGTCCGGTACTGTTCTTTGGTGTTTAGCAGTTCTGCCTTGACAATTTCATCCAGATACTCTTCTCGCAGAGCATGTGTCCCGCAGTGTTCTTTGCCGTAGCGCATATAAGTGCTGCACCAATACTCTGTGCGGTTGCCTGCTTTGTTCTTTATGGTCTTGGCAGTAAAGGCTCGTCCACAGTCTCCGCATACAATTAGACCGGAGTAGCGGTGAATGGCTTGTCCCGGACCGGCACGGACATTGTCCCGCTTTCGTATTTCCATCAGCAACTGCACTTGTTGCCATAATTCTTTTGTGATGATGGACGGCAAGAAATTCTCATGTCGATACTGTTCGTTTGGCGAGGTGAAGCGGAAGGTTTTGTTAATCTTGTTCCGTTCGCTTTTGTGACAGATCAATGTGCCGGTGTAGGTTTCGTCTTGCAGGATACGACTGACCATTGTGCCGTCCCACAGATACTTTTTCTTCACCTCTCGTTCCAGTCGCTCTGGCATCCGCTTACCAATTAACGCCAACTGCATTTGGGCAGGGGTCTTTCTTTTTTCTTCATTCAGCTGTCGTGCAATTGCTTTTACACCCATACCTTGGAGATAAGATGCAAAAATCAGCTGGACCGTTTCCGCAGCTTCGGGAACGATTTCCACCTGATTTGTGTTTTTGTCTTTGAAGTAACCAAAGGGCGGGGTGATGACGATGCCGGATTTCTGTTTCTGACGGTAGCCTGAGGTTACACGGCGACTGCCGTCTCTTGCGTACATGTCGTTGATTAAGCCTTTGAAGCCGATGAGCAGATCGTCGTTTTCATTGAAGGTGTCGATACCTTCTGTGGCGGACAGCACTCGGACATTGTTTTTTCGCAGGTATTCAATGAATACTGCTGTCTGTGTTCTGTGCCGACCCAGTCGGGATAGGTCTTTGACAATGACCGCATCCACAAGACCGGCATCCACAGCTTCGCACAGCTGGGCGATGCCGTCTCTGTCGAAGTGCATACCGGAAACATTATCGTCGAAGGATTCGCCTACGATGGTATGCCCATTTCTGAGAGCATAGCCTTCGATAATGCTGCGCTGATTCATAAGGGAATTGAGTTCGTCATCTTCGTCACGAGACAGGCGGTAGTAAAGCCATAACTGAGCTGCTGAACTACGATGCCACAAACTATATTGAAGCGACGCAGCAATTCCAAGTTGTCATTGAGAAAAAGAGCAACGAAGATACGCTTCGTACATTTGCTGCACTGAGAGAAGAATTTCTGAAGTTGCCGTTCTATCGTCTGTATTTAGAGACTCTGGGTTGGCAGGATATATACCTCGCCCTTCCTGAATGTATTGATATGTCAACAAATATCATCCGAATCATATTAATTCTATTCCTGCATATTGGGAAGCTTTGCTTGCAAATGAACGCATGAAAACAACCGACTGTTCGTGCTTATGCCACCTTTTCTATGGCGGCGAAGGTATGAATAAAAAAATAGAAGAGAGTGTCAATGAACTGTTGCTATCCCGTGGCGCAAAATACAAGCTCGCTAAGGGTCTGGGCTCTACCGAAATGGTGAGCGCTGCAACTGCTGCATATCAGGACTGCAATTTGCTTGGTAGTGTCGGTATTCCCCTTGTAAAGGTGAACTGCAAGATAGTGGATCCAGATACCGGAAAAGAACTTGCCTGTAATCAAGAGGGTGAAATTTGTTTCGCAGGTCCTCAGATGATGATCGGATATTACGAAAACAAAGCCGCAACGGATGATATTATTAAAATCCACGAAGACGGAGAGCGTTGGCTCCATACTGGAGATCTTGGTTATTTGAACGATGATGGTGTTCTCTTCGTCAGCGGCAGAATTAAGCGTATCATTATGACAAAGGGCAACGATGGTATTGTAACCAAGATGTTCCCGGACAGAATCGAAAAGGCAGTTATGGAACATCCTGCGGTTGAACTTTGCTGTGCAATTGGCGTTGCTGACGAGATCCGCATCAACTATGCGAAGGTATATGTAGTGTTGGCAGAAGGCCAATCAGAAAACGAGAGTGTAACCAAAGATATTCTCGCTATTTGCCATGAAAAATTGCCCGAGTATATGGTTCCAGAGGAGATTGCATATCGCAACGATCTGCCCAGAACGGATAGGGGCAAAGTAGATTATCGAGCACTCGAAAAAGAAGCAGAAAAACTATAAAGCGAAAAAATCCTGGAACGACCAATATATCGTTCCAGGATTTAGTGTTTTAGATGTGTAATAAAAGCACAAGCTTATTAGTGAAAACTTTAGAAGCTCCAGATAGCGAAAGTGTTTTTAGGAAGGGTTTTATACTCAGGAAAGATTTTAATAATATCTCCTACTCGCATTTCTGCTCCTAAAATGTGTCGTCTATACCTTCGTTCTGTTACCTTCATCCTATGGGCAGCTTCTTTTAATGTAATGACATCCAATGAGGATATATTCCGTATTTCAAATTCTACGAGTTTGGTATTTAATTGAACTCTATTAATAATAACAATTTCGTTTTCATCCATGTTTTGCAGACTAGGAGGATCAACTAATTGCACGCTAGACACAGCTCCTCGTTTTACTGTTACATTCATGAGTATATTCCCCTTATGTATTATTATTCTTAATTCGTTTAATATGAGGCAAAAAATTCTTAGCATCAATCATAAACATCCGCATATATTCATCAATAACTTTTGCAAGAAGTTCATCATACCTTAAATATGCCAACAACAGCAACACACTGGTATCCTCTTTTTTTGATGTGTTCTTTACTGAAAGAGCAAATGTCATGATTGGTCTGCCGGTTGGGTGCCCTTGAGGAGTGCGCACATCATGCGAATAATCTGTGAATTTGGGAATCATTGTTATGAAATCATCCCAAGATGTTTGGATTTTGTTGTAACGCTTGTTCGCTGAATAAACAAGCGGCTCCCCAGTTATAAAGGCGTGCTCAATAAATCCCCCCCACTCAACAATCTGCATGCTATCCCGTTGCTGTTCCTCTGGTAAATTGCTAACCTGGCACAGCATCTTGTAATTATCATTTGTAATTTTTCGCTTTGAAGCAGTAAAATTATGCCAACGGAAATGAGCTCTTAAAAAAGTTTCTGAAGAGAAACACTCCTCTAAAGATATTACGGTTTCCGTACAAAGTTCACGGAGAAATGCCAAAAAATCGGGAAGCGTACTGTCTACATCAAAGTATTTTTGTTTTAAATTAGTGGGGAGTTCTTTGTCACTATAAAAAGATTCATCAATTGTTTTATATTCTTCAGAATTCTCGCCAAGTTTTTCCTTTAGTTTTTGAAGGAAATTAGTCCGATATATGGCGTAAAGACTAGCAGTGTTTTGGGCAAACGTTGTCATTGCATTTACGACTCTAGGGATAAACTGAATCAAATCGTTATCTATAAATAAGCTCTTTGCTTCAACGGATTTTGGCGCATTTATCCTAATAAACGGGTTTCCTTCTCGCATCCTGAAAGGGTATCTTAATTTACCGTCTTTTAACTCCTGCTCGCCAACATAAACTGAGTAATCGTAATCAAATTTTCCGTTGTTCTTTGTTTTGCGCATAATGATATCACATGAGTTGTGTGATATGTTAACCGTATACAATGAATACCTATGTGTTTCTTTACCATCATCGGGTTCACTAGACCCCCAACCTATGCCTGTTACTAGGGTAAGCAAAGAATGCTTGTGGTTAAAGGAGTTAACGATAGAAAAGTCATGTACATGACCGCACATTAATATATCTACATTCAGATAATCGTCAGACAGAAAGTACTTGTTGCATAATTCTTCTTCGTCTGGGTCAAGCCAGTTTAATGGATAGTGTGACACAGCTATTGTTAAACCAATAGGTTTTTTCTCGATATCACTTTGATTTTTAATCGTTTTGTATGCCTGGGACAATTGGCTCAATTGGTATTTTCCAATTCTCAGTTTTCTCCGGTCATCTTTAGAGTAGGAACACCAGGCCGAATCTACAGAAATGAAACAGATCTTAGTGTCGTTTACAGTAACCGTGTTGATGCCAAATGTATTGGTTACGCTGTGGGCTTTACCAAATATTTTATAAATTTGATTAACCAGATCCATATAATCTTTATATGATTCTAGTTGTGTTCCCCATTCTAATTCTGCAGTTTCTGAAGTTGCATCTAATCCCTCGCGTGAATGGGACATGGAAATAAGCGAATTAATCTTACTCCTACACTTATCGTGATTACCTGGAACAATAATGATATCAGCAATCTTTTCTCCGATTTTTTTATACATGTCCGCGAAGAATTTAAGTGCAGCTATCTGGTTTTTTTCATAGTTACCTTGATCAATTATATCTCCCGAAATAACAACAATAATATTGCTTCGATTTTTTGTTTGCTCTTCAATGTCAGATAGCAGCCTAGATAAAGCAAAGGAGAAAAACTCACTAGCGGCACTATTTCCTTGTTCATTGCGGATATGCAGGTCTGATAGATGTAAAATATCGAAATCTTCGTTTATCATCTCAATCTCTCTCCTGATTAATATTATATAGAGTCAATATTATTTAGGTGTCTTGGCGAAGAATTTGAAGGTACTGCTCGTATACAAAAACGCGATTTCTTGCGGCGTTTGTGGTTTCAGTTATTATCCCTAAGTCTTGTAGTTTTTTTATGGCTGCAGCGGCGGTATTATAACTAATTTCTAGGTTGGAAGCAGTGCGTTTAATGTCTATTATAGGGTGTTGCTCCAAATAGTCAAACAAAATACGGACATTATCTTTGCTTCGATTGGTTCTCGGTAGCTTTGCAATATTTTGATCATGGAGTTTTGACAGTTGCCCAATAGATTCTACTGCATCTGTTGCAGCACTACTGACTGCTTCCAAAAAGAACCGAATCCATTGCTCATAATTTCCACTTCTGCGCACCTCGCTAATACGATCGTAATATTCGATCTGGTTTTTTTTCAGAAAGTAGGATACATAGATGACTGGTTTTGTCAGTAACTTATGTTCCATCAAATAAAGAAGAATCAGCAATCTACCAATGCGTCCGTTGCCATCCAAGAAAGGATGAATGCTTTCAAACTGATAGTGAATAAGTGCTGCCTGGATGAGCGGATCATAGACCGGGTTAGCATTCATATATTTTTCTAGTTCAGACATAGCTACTTCCATGTCTTCAACATTTGGAGGGATATACCGGGCATCTTTCAAGGTGCTGCCAGCAGGACCGATCCAGTTTTGGCTACGACGAAATTCACCTGGGCTTTTCTCCCGTCCTCGCACACCGTCCATCAAAATTGCATGGGTTTCCCGAAGAAGTCGATTGCAAATGGGCAAGGTGTTTAACCGCTCCAGTGCAAACTGGGCGGCCTTTACATAATTAATAACATCCCCTACATCTGCGTTGGCGTTTATATCTAACTCCGGATCCAAGACATCCTCCAGGGTACACTGGGTACCCTCAATCTGGGAAGACATTAAGGCTTCTTTGCGAACATACATAGAGACAAAGAGCTCTGTATTAGGTATCAATTGGGACGCCGTGTCCAACTGAGCCAGACGGCGATTAGCTTCTACCAGCAATCGCAGCAATTCTTCATCGATTTCTAGTGCAGGTTCAGGCGGAAGATTAGATGGTCTAAATGAGCAGTACTCGGCTTCGCCAGTCATGTTACTCACATATTTTCCAGAGCGATTCATGGATATCCCTCCAATGCTTTTTGAAATACTAAGCATATTATACCCGTGTTATTTCAACAAATCAACAATATTTTGAAATAAAGGACGTTGTGATATAAATATATTTCAAAAATTCGCATTCAGAAATTCACTAAGGTGACATCACCCTTAGGTTCCAATGGGTAACCGTGCAGGTTCAAGTCCTGTCGCCCGTACCAATCATAGGGGGAAGGCTACGCCTTCCCCTTTCTTTTAAAACAGTCTGGTGCTTTGCGGTAGGGCTTTTCTTATATCATTGACGCTGAAAAATTTACTCTTGCAATTGTGCAAAAGAAACTGTATAATAATATCCAACTTTTGGCTTGTTCCAAAGATAAGGAGGACTTAATTATGAAAAAAATCGTTTCTACCGTACTTTGTCTGGCTCTGGCTCTGGCTTTGGTTGCCTGCACAGGTGCTTCTGGCACCAAGATGACCATGGGCACCGGCGGCACATCCGGCACCTATTATGCCTTTGGCGGTGTGCTGGGTCAGTACATTAAGAACCATGCGGACATCGAGGTGACTGTTGTCTCCACCGATGGCTCCAAGGCAAACATTCAAGGTATCGCCGCAGGCGACTATCAGCTGGCAACTGTCCAGTCCGATGTTATGGCTTACGCCTGGGACGGCACCCGTTCTTTTGAGAGCGACGGCAAGGTTGATTCTTTCCGCGTCGTGGCAGGCCTGTATGCAGAATCTGTGCAGTTGGTAACCATGGATCCCGCGATCAAAAGCGTCGCGGACCTGAAGGGTAAGGCAGTTTCTATCGGCGCACCCAACTCCGGCGTTTACTTTAATGCCATGGATGTTTTGTCCGCTGCGGGACTGACGGAAGAGGATATCCAGCCCCAGTACCTGAGTTTTGCTGACAGCGCAGATGGTCTGAAGGACGGTAAGATTGATGCCGCATTCATCGTTGCCGGTGCTCCCACCGCCGCAATCTCCGAGCTGTGCGCCACCAACAATGCATACCTGGTCCCCATTGACGGTGCAATTGCCGAGAAGCTGATGGAGGATTCTCCCTTCTACACCTCTTATGTGATCCCCGCAAATACCTACAATGGTCAGTCCAATGATGTCACCACTGTCACTGTAAAGGCCACCCTGATCGTTTCTTCCAGCGCCTCTGAGGAGACGGTTTACAACCTGACCAAGGCTATTTTCGATAACACCTCTGCGATCGCAAGCGAGAACGGCAAGGGTGCCGAACTGAGCATTGAGAATGCCACCAGCGGCATGACCGCTCCCTTCCACGCAGGTGCAGCCAAGTACTTTGCTGAAAAGGGCGTGACCGTAACCACCGACTGATCCGATTCGTTTCAGAAGCTAATTGGCTGCGGCGCGGTTGCGCCGCAGCCAATTTTGATACATATACGAGGAGGTATTTATGGCCTTTTTTAAGAAAAAGACACCCACCGTGGAAGAACCTATGGATCTGGAATCCGTGATGAAAAAATACGACCGAGAGTCCAATACCCGAGTGTGGAACGGCACCCCCAAGATTGTAGTTACCTGTGTACTGGCGCTGTTTTCCATTTTCTGCCTGTATGTAACCCTGTTTGCCAGGTGGCTGGAGGAATGGCGGCTGACTTCCTTTGTGGCAGGCATTGTATGCCTGGGCTATCTTGTCTACCCCGCCCGGAAGGGTCAGCAGAAAGTCAACCATATGCCCTGGTACGATATTGTGCTAATGATACTGGGCACCGGCTCTTTCCTGTATTTCACCTTTAATGCCATTACCATCATCCAGCAGGGTACCATGTTTGACTGGTATCAAATCGTTATTGGTATCATCGGCATTGTTTCTCTGGCTGAGGTTTGCCGGCGCAGTGTAGGTATGCCCATTTTGATCGTGGCGGGTGTGTTTGTCCTGTATGCCCTGGTCTGGGGACTGGCAAACCCCTCCCTGTGGGGAAAGATCAGCTATACGGTGCGTTACTTATTCTACAGCAAGGAAGGCATTCTCTCCACGCCTATTAATGTGTGCTCCAAGTTCATTGTGGTGTTCATTATTTTTGGTGCGTTTTTGGAACGTACCGGCATTGCCGAATTCTTCATCAACATCTCCAATGTATTTGTGGGTGGTTTCTCCGGAGGACCTGCAAAGGTGGCTGTGGTGGCCAGTGCTCTGGAAGGCATGGTATCCGGCTCCTCTGTTGCCAACACAGTAGGCAGCGGAGCGGTAACCATTCCCCTGATGAAAAAGACGGGTTACAAACCGGAATTTGCTGCTGCTGCAGAAGCTGCCGCCTCTACCGGCGGACAGATCATGCCCCCCATTATGGGTGCAGCTGCATTTTTGATGGCAGACTATGTACAGCTGCCCTACGGTACGATTGTGGTCAAGGCGATCCTGCCCGCGATCCTCTATTTTGCCGGTATCTTCATCGCCGTGCACCTGGAAGCAAAGAAGCTGGGTCTGCGGGGTCTGACCAAGGAAGAACTGCCTAAGCTGCGTCCCATGCTGAAGCAGTGCTACCTGCTGTTGCCGCTGATCATCCTGATCGGTCTGGTAAGCACAAGCAAGAGCACCATCCAGTATGCGGCAGCAATTGCCATCCTGGCCGCAATTGTAGTCAGCCTGTTCAATAAGAACAACCGTATTACATTTAAGCATCTTGTAGAAGGACTGGCAGCCGGCGCCCAGGGCACCATTACCGTAGCCGCGGCCTGCGGCGTAGCAGGTATTATTGCCGGTACAATTACCATGACCGGCCTTGCCAACATGATGATCAATGGCATCGTGGCGCTGGCAGGCAACCAAGTAATCATTGCCCTGTTTTTGACCATGCTTTGCTGCATTGTACTGGGCATGGGCGTGCCCACTACAGCAAACTACTGCATCATGGCAGCTACCTGCGCACCCATCCTGGTGCGTATGGGTGTTCCCACCGTTGCCGCCCACTTCTTTGTGTTCTATTTCGGCATCGTGGCAGACCTGACACCCCCTGTAGCACTGGCAGCCTATGCCGGCGCTGCCATTGCCCAGAGCAATCCTATGAAGACAGCATTTACCTCAACAAAGCTGGCAATTGGTGCGTTCATCGTTCCTTATGTCTTTGCGCTGAATCCTGCTATGCTGTTTATTGATACCTCAGTATGGGAAGTGATCCTGATCTGCATTACCTCCCTCATCGGTATCTTTGCTGTGTCTGCATCCCTGGAAGGATATTTTCTGTGCCATATGTCTTGGTATCAGCGGATTATCGCTGCCGTGGGCGGCCTGTTGCTGATTTATCCCGGACTGATCACGGATACAGTGGGTCTGTGCATGGTGGCAGCTGTGGTCATGTTTCAGTTGCATGACCGCAAAAAAGTAAAGATTCTTTCCTGAGGTGATATCACCCTTAGGTTCCAATGGGTAACCGTGCAGGTTCAAGTCCTGTCGCCCGTACCAAAAATCGGCGTCCTTTCATAAAAGGGCGCCGTTTTTATTTCCTCACAAATAATCAGAGTCAGTTTATGATAAAGGGCTGTTGGAAAAACTTACAGCTTGATTAATGGTTACAAATCGGTTACAATCCCGTTGTCTTCGCGAGGCAAATTCTGAAAAGGAGGTCGGCAAGATGTTCTTCTTCTCTTGTAATACCAATTGCAACTCCGATTGCAACTCCATCTGGCAGATTCTCAGCCAGATTTGCGGTTTCGGCTGCTAATACAAAAAAGCGAAACCCGCTCGGGTTTCGCTTTTTATAATGATTCGGCGGTATAGATGAAGATCGTTTTCCCTCACCAGCCGGCTTTTACTTTTTCAATAGCGCGGATACCCTCCAAGGAGAGTTCTTCCGTAATCACCGGGCTGTTTTGCAGCCCTTTTTCCATACATTCGGCAATGTGCGCAGCCTCATAGACCAGTTCATGTTCGCAAGGGAATTCCAGCGTTTCCGTTTTTCCGTCAATATGGAAGACCGCCTTTTGGGCTTTCCAGTAATTGGGCAATTCAATAAATCCATTTTCGCCAAAGATACGGCAGGTATTGTCCAAAACAGCTCGGGTGCTGTTTTTGGCGCAGAACAGAACGCCGGTTTCCGTTTCGCCGGTAAGGATGTACTGCCATTCCACGCCCGTTTGGAGCTTACTGGCTGCGCCCCGGATATCCGTAATCTTTCCAAACAGCCAACTGATCAGCTGCACAGCGTAAATGCCGCTGCTCAGAAGGGGTCCGCCGCCGGCGTCTTTGTCAAACATCCAGCCGTTATAGGTGGCAGGAAAGCTGTGGCTCAACTCCAACATAGTAACGCTGCCCAGTTCTCCCAACCGTTCCTTCACCGCAAGCACTGCCGGCAAGAACAGCATCTTTTGGGCTTCCATAAAGAAAAGACCCAGTTTTTTTGCCATCGCATACAGCTCTTTCGTTTGGGCTTCGGTGGTGGTGCAGGGCTTTTCGCAGATCACATGCTTGCCTGCAAGGAGCGCTGCCTTCGCCCAGGGATAGTGCTGCGTATTTACATTAGAGATATAAACGACATTCACGATTTTATCCTGCAGTAATTCCTCATGAGAGCCGTAGGCTGTGGGAATGCCCCATTGGACAGCCTTCTCCCGGGCCTTTTCCAAAGAACGGGAGGACAAGGCCACGATCTTACCCTTACCGCAGGCGCGCACTCCGGCAATAAAACGGGGCGCAATGGAAGATGTACTTAAAATACCGTAGCAAAGCTCCATAAAAGGTCTCCTTATCTTTCCGGATAGGCTTATTATAACACGGAAGCAGATGGGAATCTACCATACTTTCACAAAAAGCAAAGAAAACATCCCCCCTGGGGGCTTACGGAAAAATCTGTCGGATGTTATACTATCCGTAAGGAACAGAAAACGCAGGAGAACAGACAAATTTATGAATATCCGTGAACTGGAAAAGAAGAAAAAACGAAATACCGCTGTTATCATTGCAATGCTGGTATCCGTGATCGTTATCGGCTTTGCGTGCTTATTTGTCGGCTCATCCAACATGTCTTTCGGCGATGCGCTCAATGCGCTGCTGGGAGGCGGAAACGATGCCCAGAGCCGGATTATCTGGAAGATCCGCATGCCCCGGGTGCTGGCTGCTATCATTGCCGGCGCAGGTCTTTCCGTAGCCGGTCTTATCATGCAGAGCACCTTGAATAACTCCATGGCATCTCCTTCTACTTTGGGTGTTTCCAATGCGGCAGTGTTCGGCGCAAACCTTTCCATTATCGTCTTTGCCGGCGGCTTTCTGTCTACCGGCAATAATCTGCAGAATTTTGATGTGAGCGCAAATCCTTACGCCACCAGTCTGTTGGCGTTCGTTTTTTCCGCGCTGTCCGTCCTCTTGATCCTGGCGCTGTGCTCTGTACGGTCCTTTTCTCCCAATGTGGTGGTATTGGCAGGCATCGCTATCGGCTCCGTCTGGACCGCCGCCACCACCATTTTGCAATTCTATGCCACCGATGTGGGTTTGTCTGCGGCAGTTGTCTGGAGCTTCGGCGATTTGGGCCGTGCTACCTATCAAACGGACACGATCATGGCTGTTGTCACGCTGGTCGGTGTTGTGTACTTTGCGCTGATGGCTTGGAAGTATAATGCCCTGCTCAGCGGCGAGGCAACCGCCAAGACCATGGGTGTCCATGTGGAAGGTCTGCGCTTTGTATCCATGCTGCTGGCTTCTGTGATCACCGCTGTCTGCGTATCCTTCTTGGGTGTCATCGGCTTTGTGGGTATCATCTGCCCCCATGTAACAAAAAAGCTGCTGGGTCAGGATCACCGGGTCACCATTCCCGTATCCTGCCTGTTGGGCAGTTTGCTCCTTTTGCTGGCAGACACCCTGTCCCGCAGCCTGGGCAGCGGCTCTGCGCTGCCGGTCGGCGCGATCACCTCTTTGTTGGGCGCACCTTTCTTTATTTCCATCATTTTCAGCAGAAAGGAGAACCACTGATGTTACAGATTGAAAATCTGCAGTTCTCCTACGGTGCTCTGCAAAAAACCGTTTTAAACGGTATCTCCCTGGAGCTGAAGCAAGGTCAGATCGGCATTGTTCTGGGCAAGAACGGCTCCGGCAAAACGACCCTTTTTAAAAACATTCTGGGACTGACCGCTCCCTCAAGCGGTTCGATCCGATTTAACGGGGAAAATCTTCTGAAAATGAAGCGCCGGGAACGGGCAAAGCGGATCGCTTATGTACCTCAGCACATTCATTTCGGTGACTTGAGTGTGTTTGACTCCGTGCTCATGGGCAGAGTTTCTTATTTTGGTATGCAGGCCGGTCGGGAAGACTATGAAGCGGTGGAAAAGATCCTTGCGGACATGCAGCTGCAGGAGCTGGCAAGCCGCAGCGCCGAAGCGCTGTCCGGTGGCGAAAAGCAGAAGATCGCCATTGCCCGTGCCATGGCGCAGGACCCCAAGCTGATGATCTTTGACGAGCCTACCGGCAACTTAGATATCGCCAACGAGCAGCTGATTATTGAAGAGGCAAAGAAGCTGGCGACAGAAAAGGGCATCAGCATTCTCTCCTCTCTGCACGACTTAAATCAAGCCCTTTATTTCGGTGATAAGTTCTTTTTCTTAAAGGACGGCGTAATCAAGTACGCTGGTGGAAAGGAAACCATCACCGAGGCCGTCATTAAAGATATTTTTGATATTGATGTTCGCATCATCGAAATGGACAATCAAAAAGTAATATTAGGAGGATATCACAATGAACGCTAAGAAATTGTTTGTCACTTTTCTCGCTTTTGTATTGATCTTCTCCCTGTGTGCCTGCGCCGGGCAGGAAAATTCCAAAGATAATACCGCACAGCAGACCACTGTCACCGATATGATCGGTCGAAAGGTTTCTGTTGCCCCCGGCAGCTATAACCGCGTTGTCTGCATCGGCGCAGGGGCTCTGCGAATGTATAGCTATATCGGCGATACCCAGCTTCTTGCCGGTGTTGAAGATATTGATAACACCACGCTCGCTGAGCGTCCTCAGATGTTTGACTCCGTTGCCCGTCCTTATGTGCTGGCATTCGGTGATGCGTTCAGCAAACTGCCTTCCTGCGGCGTAGGCGGCCCGATGGCGCAGACAGCAGAAGCGGAAAAGATCCTCGCCTGCAACCCCGATATCGTGATCTCCGCCTTTGAGGATGTGGAAAAGGCCAACGCGCTGCAGCAGCAGCTAGGTGTGCCGGTCATCACCTTAAGCACCGGCAGCAAGGGTGTTTTCGACGAGAAGTTCGACCTGTCCATGAAGCTTCTGGGCACTGTATTCGCTCAGGAAGAACGGGCTGCCAAACTGATATCCTTTATTCAGTCGGAAGCTGCCCAGATCACATCCGTGATCGCTGAAAATTCTACAGAAGATAAGCCCGGCGTGTATATCTGCGGTTTAGGCAACTGGGGCACCACCGACCATTTGATGACTGCCGAGAGTTACATTTCCTTTGAGATCGCCGGTGTGAAAAACGCGGTCAGCGGTCTGGGTATCCAGGGCATCGGTCCCATCGAGGAAGAAAAGTTCGTGGAACTGGGCGAAAAGATGGATATTATCATCATGGATGCCGCTGCCGTTAAGAACATTAAGCCCTTGTATGCCGAGGACAAGACCATGTTCGACACCTGCAAGGCTTGGAAAAACAGTGAAGTGTACCTGGAAATGGCATATAATGCCTACTACACCAATTACGAGATCGCCCTGATCAACACCTGGTTCATTGCCAAGACCGTCTATCCTGAAATCTTTGCCGATATAGACATGACCGCAAAGACGAATGAGGTCACCAAAATGTTCCTGGGTGTAGAGCTGGCAGAGAAGATCTTTGCCTGCCCCGGCAGTTTCGGTGGCTATCAGAAGATCGACACTGCAACATTCTTCGGTTAATGCATCACCAAAAAAGCCTCCCGCCGGAGGCTTTTTTCTTGCAGACAGCCATAAGCTGTGATATTCTAAAGAAAAACAAGCGGAGGAATCCCTCATGAATAAAAATGATGTTATTGCTTTTTTTGACCGCTGCGCGCCGACCTGGGATGCGGAAATGGTCAAAAGCGATGTGATCATCGGAAAAATTCTGGACAATGCAGCGGTAGGCACGGACATGGATATTCTGGATGTGGCCTGCGGCACCGGTGTGATGTTTGATTATTATTTGGAGCGGAATGCAGCGTCTGTAACAGGTATTGATATTGCCCCGGAGATGGCAAAGCTTGCCGCAGAAAAGCATGCCGCCCAGCCCAAAGTGCAGGTGATCTGCGGCGATGTGGAAGAATATCCCTTTGACCGCAAGTTTGACCGGATCGTAGTCTACAATGCCTTTCCTCACTTTCCGGAGCCTGCACGGCTGATACAAACACTGGCCGCTCTTTTGAAAGAAGACGGCCGGCTGACCGTTGCCCACGGCGCCAGCCGGGAGGCAATCGACAGCCACCACAACGAGAAAGCCAGCAAAGTCTCCAACGGTCTGATGGCTGCAGAAGACCTGAAAACGATCTTCGACACCTGCCTTGACACGGATGTGGTGATCTCCGATGACCGCATGTATCAGGTCAGCGGTATCAAAAAGAAATAATATCCGATATTGCTTTTTTTACCCTCTAAGTGTACAATGTATTATGCCAAGTTCCATTTTTTAATAAAGGAGTTTCCCAATGGCTGAAATTTATGATCTGATCGTTCTGGGCGGCGGTCCCGGCGGTTATCTGGCAGCAGAGCGCGCTGCCCACGCCGGTCTTAAGACCCTGCTGTTCGAAAAGCGTTCTCTGGGCGGTGTCTGCCTGAATGAGGGCTGTGTGCCTTCCAAGGCGCTGCTCAATTCCGCAAAGACCTTTGACCATGCCAAGCATGCGGCTGCTTACGGTGTTACCTGCGCCGATGTGAAGATCGACCAGGCTGCCGTCATTGCCCGCAAGGCCAAGGTGGTCCGTACACTGGTCTCCGGTGTCAAGGCAAAGATGCGCGCCCACGGTGTTACCGTGGTAATGGAAGAAGCTGTCATCAACGGTAAGACCGCCGAAGGCTTTAAGGTAAAGGCTGCTTCCGGTGAGTACATTGGCAAGAAGCTGATCATTGCCACCGGCTCCAGCGCAGCTGTGCCCCCCATCCCCCGCGTAAAGGAAAATCTGGGTGATTTCGTGCTGACCAACCGGGAGGTTCTGGAGCTTACCCAGATCCCTGAGAACTTTACCGTCATCGGCGGCGGCGTTATCGGTCTGGAGATGGCTGCTTACTACGCAGCGGTGGGTTCCAAGGTCACCGTTGTGGAAATGCTCGACCACATTGCCGGTCCTACCGACCGGGAGATCAGCGCCCGTCTGCAGAAGGAGCTGGAAGCAAAGGGTATCGTTTTTCTGCTGGGCCACGCTTGTGAGAAGATCGAAAAGGGCGCTGTTTATGTAAAAGCACCCGACGGTCAGGTCAAGACCATTGCTGCTGACAAGGTGCTTCTGAGTATCGGCCGCCGCGCCAACTACATGGGCATCGGTTTGGAGACCATCGGTGTGGAAACCGAGCGTCCCGGCATTAAGACCAATCCTATGTGTCAGACCAATGTGCCGGATGTTTATGCCATCGGCGATGTCAACGGTCACCACATGCTTGCCCACACCGCTTACCGGGAAGCCGAAGTAGCGGTCAATAATATCCTCGGCAAGAAGGATTATATGCGTTACCACGCAAATCCCTCTGTGATCTACACTATGCCGGAAGTAGCCTCTGTGGGCCGCACAGAAGAAGAGTGCAAGGAAAAGGGCATTGAATACGAAGTCAAGAAGCTTTCCATGATGTACTCCGGCCGTTTCGTTGCGGAAAACGAGGGCGCAGACGGCTTGTGTAAGATCCTTGTGGACAAGAAAAAGCGTACCATCATCGGTATACACCTGATCGGCGCTTATGCCGGCGAAATGATCTGGGGCGGCGCCCAGATGCTGGAGCTGCAGCTGCGGGTCACTGATGCCCGTCAGATCATCTTCCCCCATCCCACTGTCAGTGAGATCATGCGGGAAGTTCTGTGGGAGTTTAATGACTAATCACAAGAAAAGACACCCCGTTGGGCGGTGCTCTGCAAAACCAGCTTTTAATTTAGAATGTGTTTACAAAATACTTGTAAATATGGCATATATATGCTATCATAAACAAAACGCAGGCTACTGCATATGACTTAGGAGGATACTATGGGAATCGTATACACACACACAAATATCAACACACCTGACTGGAAAAAGCTCTCTGCTTTTTACGAAAAAGTATTTGATATGGAGCTTGTCCCTCCGCTCAGAGATCTGAACGGTGAGTGGTACCACAGAGCCACCGGTATGGACAACGCCCGGGTAACCGGCTGTCATATGCGTTTGCCCGGCTATGGCGAGAATGGTCCTACCATCGAATTCTTCACTTGGGATTATCCCGACGGAACGCCCGCTAACCGCATCAACGGCGGCGGTATGGGTCATCTGGCTTTCGCCGTGGACAGCGTTGAGGAGAAGGTAGCTCAACTGATTGCCGAAGGTGGAAGCACCTACGGCGAGATCATCAAGAACTATTATCCCAGCAAGGAACAGACTCTGACGATTTGTTACGCCAAGGATCCCGACGGAAACTGCATCGAGATCCAGCGTTGGGATGATGGTGATATCACAAAGTAATCAGCCCATAAATAAATCCCCCAGCCGTTTGGCTGGGGGATTCCTTTATGGGTTCTTAGTACATGCCCTGCTGTGCGGCAGCTGCCATAGCGGCAACATCTGCCTCGGGGTTGGGCTTGTCGACTACCAGAGATTCGGTGGTCAGCACGCTGGCAGCGATGGATGCTGCGTTCTCCAGAGAGGAACGGGTGACCTTGGTGGGGTCAACGATGCCTGCGCCGATCATGTCAACATACTGCTCGGTGTAAGCATTGTAGCCGTAACCGATCTTCTTGGAAGAACGGATCTTCTCGTAGACAACGCTGCCGTCCACACCGGCATTCTCAGCGATCTGACGGATGGGAGCCTGCAGAGCGGTAGCGATGATCTTTGCGCCGGTCTTTTCGTCGCCGGAAAGCTTTGCGATCAGCTTCTCAACTGATGCGATGGCATTGACCTGGGCAGTACCGCCGCCGGCAACGATGCCTTCCTCAACAGCAGCGCGGGTAGCATTCAGAGCGTCCTCTACGCGCAGCTTCTGCTCCTTCATGGCAACCTCGGTCTGTGCGCCGACCTTAATAACTGCAACGCCGCCACTGAGCTTTGCCAGACGCTCCTGCAGCTTTTCGCGGTCGTAGTCAGAGGTGGTGGTTGCAATGGCGCTGCGGATCTGATGTGCGCGAGCCTTGATGGCATCTGCCTGACCTGCGCCGTCAACGATGGTGGTGTTGTCCTTGGTTACGACCACCTGACGGGCGCGGCCCAGATCTGCCATGGTAGCTTCGGTCAGCTCCATGTTCAGCTGGCTGGAGATCACAGTACCGCCGGTGAGAACCGCGATGTCCTGCAGCATTTCCTTGCGGCGGTCGCCAAAGCCGGGAGCCTTGACACAGACGCAGTTAAAGTTGCCGCGCAGACGGTTGACGAGCAGTGTTGCCAGTGCGTCGCCTTCCACATCCTCGGCGATGATCATCATCTTCTTGCCGGCCTTGACAACAGGCTCCAGCACGGGCAGGATCTCCTGAATAGAGGTGATCTTCTTGTCGGTGATCAGGATCAGCGCATCGTCCAGCACTGCTTCCATCTTATCGGTATCGGTGACCATGTAGGGAGAGATATAGCCCCGGTCAAACTGCATGCCCTCGACCACATCCAGACCGGTCTCAGCGGTCTTGCTCTCTTCGATGGTGATAACGCCCTCGGTGCCCACCTTTTCCATTGCCTCTGCGATCAGCGCGCCGACGGACTCGTCACCGGAGGAGACAGTACCGACACGGGCGATGTCTGCGGTACCGTTCACGGGAACAGAGTGCTCCTTAATGGCAGCAACAGCAGCCTCAACAGCCTTCTCGATGCCCTTACGCATGACCATGGGGTTTGCGCCGGCAGACAAATTCTTCAGACCCTCGCGCGTGATTGCCTGGGCCAGCACAGTTGCGGTGGTGGTGCCGTCACCGGCAACATCGTTGGTCTTGGTTGCCACTTCACGGATCAGCTGTGCGCCCATGTTCTCAAAAGCGTCTTCCAGCTCGATATCTTTGGCGATGGTCACGCCGTCATTGGTGACCAGGGGTGCGCCAAACTTTCTGCCCAGCACAACATTGCGGCCCTTGGGGCCCAAGGTAACTTTCACGGTATCTGCCAGATGGACAATACCAGCCTGCAGCTTCTTACGGGCTTCCTCGCCGTAAACGATCATTTTTGCCATGGTATGAATCCTCCTTGATTACTCGGTAACGATAGCCAGAACATCTTCCAGCTTTACAAACTTATACTCTACGCCGTCCAGCTTGATATCGCTGCCGGTAAAGTTGCCGACTACGACCTTGTCGCCTGCCTTGATCTCCTTTACATCAGGACCTGCGGACATGACCTCATAAAAAGCGGGCTTCTCCTTGGTGGTTGCCAGAATGATGCCGGAAGCAGTGGTCTCTGCTGCCTCAGCCTGCTTCAGCAGAATGTTGTCTGCCATGGGTTTCAGTTTCATAATGATTCCTCCAATTTGGTGTTTTATAGACCGCAGCCTGCCGGCTGCCCGTATCTACACAGTTATTAGCACTCATTGCGTTTGAGTGCTAACAGCTATATAATAGCCTACCAATCTGGAAAAAGCAAGCATTATTTGCGCTTTTTTCATGAAAATTTTATGAATCTTTTGCAATTTGCGCGCAGATGCAGTCAATTTTGCTTTTTGGGGCATTATCCGGCGGCGCCGCCGCTTTTGTCATATTTGATAAAAAACCTCCCGAATCCCTAGGGTTTATGCTTGCTTTTTGTGCGTTTTTCCTTTATAATGGTAGCATCTACCACTAGGGGGCGAGAACGCATGGGTGAATTGATCGCTGTCCTGTCCGGCAAGGGCGGAACGGGCAAGACCTCCGTCTGTGCCGGTATCGCTCAGGCGCTGTCTCAGGCAGGCCAAAAAGTACTGTGCGTAGACTGTGACATCGGTCTGCGGAATCTGGATATTGCGCTGGGTCTTTCCGATATCGGAACCATCTCTTTTTGGGATGTTTGTACCGGTGAGTACACACTGGACATGGCTACCACCCATCCGGTGTATCCCAACCTCTCCTTTTTGACAGCGCCTATGAACTGTCCTGCAGATGCCATTGATCCTTTAAGCTTTGCCCAAATGCTAAACAGCGCCCGCAAGCATTTCCATTATGTGCTTTTGGATGCTCCTGCCGGTATTGATGCCGGTTTTCAGCTGGCTGCCAAAGCCGCGGACCGGGTCATTCTTGTGACCGGACCGGACCCTGCATCCATTCGGGATGCCAAGCAGGCGGTAGACATGCTGGAACTGATGGGTAAGCGCAATGTCCGTCTGATCGTCAACCGGATCAGTAAAAAAATGGCTGCCGCCATGGACCTGACCGTAGATGATATTATGGATCAGGCCGGTCTTCCCCTGCTGGGTATCGTACCGGAAGATCAGAATGTGGTGCTGGCCGCCGCTTTCCGTCAGCCTCTGCTGGGCTACGCCAAGAAAGGCGCTGCCGCCGCCTGCCGCCGTATTGCAAAGAGAATCCGGGGATTGAATGTTCCCATTACGGATGTCATCAAATAAAGGAGTGAGAAGCTGTGAACATTGCTTTTTTAGCACACGATAAGAAAAAAGAACTGATGGTCCAGTTCTGTACCGCATATAAAAGCGTGTTGGTCAAGCACAATTTGTTTGCCACTGCCACAACCGGTCGCCTGATTGCTGACAACACCGGTCTGCCCGTTACGCTGCTTCTTAGTCACAAGCAGGGCGGTCACCAGCAGATCAATGCCCGTATCGCTTATAATGAGATCGACCTCGTGCTGCTCTTTGGCGATCCCAACACCGTTGACACCTGGGAGGACAGCCAGACCATTGAGACCATCCGTCACTGCGATAAGCAGAATGTGCCCATCGCCACCAACCTTGCCAGCGCTGAAATGGCCATTATGGGTCTGCAGCGAGGCGATCTGGATTGGCGCGAAATGCTGCACACCAAGCCCAGATACTAATTCAAATATTTCGTCATTCCGAGCCATCGGCGAGGAATCCGTAATGCTCTTACGGAGGGAAACGGATTCTTCGCTACGCTCAGAATGACATCTTTTTTTGGAGGAATCAAAATGGAACGCATCAAACCCCGTACCCTCTCCGGCTTTATGGAGCTGCTGCCTCAGAAGCAGCAGAAGCTGGAGCGTATGATGGAGATCTTAAGAAACACCTATAGCCTTTACGGCTTTGCCCCCCTGGACACTCCTGCCATCGAGGATGCCCAGATCCTGCTGGCAAAAGGCGGCGGCGAAACCGAAAAGCAGATCTACCGCTTCCAAAAGGGCGACAGCGATCTGGCTCTGCGCTTTGACCTGACCGTGCCGCTGGCAAAGTATGTGGCGCTGCACTATAACGATCTTGCCTTCCCTTTCCGCCGCTATCAGATCAGCAAGGTCTACCGTGGCGAACGGGCACAGCGGGGCCGTTTCCGGGAGTTTTATCAGGCGGATATCGACATCATCGGCGACGGCAAGCTGGATATTCTCAACGAAGCGGAGATCCCTGCGATCATTTACCGTGTATTCCGGGGCTTCGGCTTGAGTCGCTTCCAGATCCGGGTGAACAACCGGAAGATCCTCAACGGTTTTTACGCAATGCTGGAGCTTTCTGAAAAGAGTGGCGACATTATGCGCACCGTGGACAAGCTGGATAAGATCGGCGCAGAAAAGGTGCGTCAGATTTTAGTCGAAGACTGCGCTCTGAATGGTGAGCAGGCTGACGAGATCCTGAAGTTCATCGCCATCACCGGCACCAATGCAGAAGTGCTTTCTGCGCTGGAAAGCTATGCCGGCCGCAATGAGATCTTCGACAAGGGTCTTGCGGAGCTGCAGGCAGTTACCGCCAATCTGGCAGCCTTCGGTGTGCCCGAGGCGAACTTTGCCGTAGACCTGACCATCGCCAGAGGTCTTGACTACTACACCGGCACGGTCTACGAGACCACCCTTCTTGACCATCCGGAGATCGGCTCTGTTTGTTCCGGCGGCCGTTACGACGACTTAGCGGGCTACTACACCGAAAAGCAACTGCCCGGCGTGGGTATTTCCATTGGTCTGACCCGTCTGTTCTATGTTTTGGACGAGCAGGGTCTTCTGAATCCCGAGCTGCCCAGCGCTCCTGCTGATGCGCTGATCCTGCCCATGACCGAAGATCCCTCCCCTGCCATTGCTCTTGCAGAGTCCCTTCGCACAGAAGGTATCCGGGTACAGCTGTACGGCGAGCAGAAGAAGTTCAAGCAGAAAATGAGCTATGCCGACAGATTGGGCGTTCCCTATGCCGTTCTGCTGGGCGAGGACGAGATCGCAGCAGGCAAGTGCTCCGTCAAAGATATGCGCACCGGTGAGCAGGTCGCGTTGACTGCCGCAGAAGCTGCTGCCCATATTAAGGCCGGTCTTGCTGCCAACAACGGCGCGGTAATTCTGGAAAAGTAATATGGAAGAAAAGTTTCTTGCCGCTTTGGCAGCGGCGCAGCAAAAAGCCGCTGCGTTGGGAGTGCGTATCCGCCCCGTTGCGGACATGAAGACAGTCCACAGAACCTTGTCCGGTCACCGGGAAAGCGACGGCTTCTACCAGCTGGCGGATATGGGTCGGCTGGAGCTGTCTATGGAAGCGCTGTCTGTGAAAAAGGAATTCACCTCTTTGTTTTCCGACGAAGAAGCAAACAACGCGTTGACCCGTCTGCTGGATGCCGGCTATACATTCTAATAGTAGAAAACCCCACTATGTTGTTCATAGTGGGGTTTCATTATAAAGAATCCCTTGATATTCCGGATAACAGACTAAAAAGAAATCGCAGGAATCACAGCAACACTCTACACAAGGGTGGTTTCCGTTGGCAATACAGTCTTGCCCATGATTGCCGGGCGTCAGTTTGACGGTTGTTGATAAATATAAAATATCAGTTTCTGCAGACTTGCTTTCCATATGTATCACCTCTTGTACATAGTATATCCGACTTATCGTACATATCCAATGGGCAGATTGCAAATTATACTGGTTGTATAATTTGGAGGCGGATATATTATGATAAGCTACAAGCCTTTCTTTCGCACTTTAGAGAAAAAGGGAATCACTTCCTACCGATTGATGAAAATGGGTTTCCCCAGATCCACTTACTATGCCATCAAGCACGGAGACAATATTTCCTCTCATACAGTGAATCAACTGTGCCGGATTTTAAAATGCAATGTTTCTGACATCATGGAATATATCGAAGATTCGTCCGAAAATAAATAACCGCCTGCAGGGTTTCCTGCAGGCGGTTTTCTTTTCTTAACAGTAGAAATCCTTGATCTTCTTTGCGCGGCTGGGGTGGCGCAGCTTGCGGATCGCCTTGTTTTCGATCTGACGGATACGCTCACGGGTAACGCCGAAGATCTGTCCCACCTCTTCAAGGGTATGGGTACGACCGTCATACATACCGAAACGCATCCGCAGCACATCGGCCTCACGCTCGGTCAAGGTGTCCAGAATCTCCTTGAGAGCTTCGGCAAGCAGCGCGTTAGAGGTAGCATCGGCAGGACCGGGGGTGCGCTCGTCTTCCACGAAAGAACCGATAGAGGTATCTTCTTCATCACCCACGGGGGTATCCAGGCTCAAGGTGTCTGCCGCGGTCCGGTTTGCTTCGATGATCTTTTCCACCGGCAGGTTGAGCTCTGCGGCGATCTCTTCCACCGTAGGCTCACGGCCTAGCTCCTGCACCAGTTTCCGGTTGCAGCGGGTCGCCTTATTGATCACTTCCACCATATGCACCGGCACCCGGATGGTACGGGCCTGATCGGCAATGGCTCTTGTGATCGCCTGCCGGATCCACCAGGTAGCATATGTAGAGAATTTGTTTCCCTTTGTCCAGTCGAACTTGACGACAGCCCGGATCAGGCCCGTATTACCCTCCTGGATCAGGTCCAGAATGTGCAGGCCGCGGCCGGAGTATTTCTTTGCAATGGAGACCACCAGACGCAGGTTTGCCTCGGTCAGCTTATTCTTGGCAGCCTGATCGCCTT
>JAZSOR010000070.1:0-21348 GCA_045537035.1 Faecousia sp.
AACGACATGGCTACGATCCGACTTAGATTTCCGTCACCGTTTACCGGAATCGTTTCTCCAAGGAAAGTAGGCAGTGGTTTGAAAATCGTTGTTGCAAAATCTTTGCACCGGGCCAAAATTTCCCGTACCTCGCGCTTTGCCTGCCCGGAGTAGGTTCTGTAATCTGCGGAAACACCGTAAGCCTCGATGTCGAATTCATGCGCGATATACAATGCCCGGAACAGATGATATTCCTGGGTGACGATCACAGCTTTCCTGACGCCGAAAATCTCTTTCGCCCGGTAAACAGTTTCGTATGTAGAAAATCCGGCATGATCCATGAAAATGTCTTCAGAGGGGATGCCGGCATCGATGGCATACTGCTTCATGGTGTTGACTTCGTCATAATTTGTCTGGCCGTGATCGCCGCTCATGATGATCTTGGGGGCAATGCCCAGTTTATATAGTTCAATTCCGCGGTCCAGTCTGTCACTGAGCATGTGGCTGGGGGTGCCGTCGGAACGGACCTGACAGCCCAGAACGATGATGCAATCGAATTCACCGGAAACTGTACGCAAAGTTTCACCGGTGACGATGCGTCCGGAGGTTGTATGCCTGACATAGCCGTTAATGCCGAAAATTGCGCTGACAGCTAAAATAAATAAGCCGGTCAGGATCAAAATCAATATCCTTATACGAATCTTCTTTCTCATTGCCGTAACCTCCTTTTTCTAAGCATAGCATAAATTTCTCCAAAATGCTACCTTCAATATAGAAGCCGGGCAGTTACGGATGCAACGATAAAGCCGCTCATGTCAGCGATCAGCGCGGCAGGAATGGTATAACGGGTCTTTTTGATCCCTGCCGCACCAAAATATACGCTGATGGTATAAAAGGTCGTTTCCGTAGATCCCAACATGATGGCTACAGTGCGGCCAATCTGGGAATTGACGCCATGCTGTGCCATCAGGTCCGCACCCACAGCCAGGGCAGCGCTGCCGCTGATCGGCCGTATGAATACCAGAATCGCAGTTTCCGAAGGGATGCCGAACAAGCGGAACGCAGGGGCGCAAAAGGCGCTGATCGCTTCCACCGCACCGGATGCGCGGAGCATGGTGACGGCTGTCAAAAGCAGGATCAGTGTGGGAATCAGATGCAGCAACAGCTTCAGCCCGTCAACTGCGCCGCTTAACATCAGGTCATAAGCGTTTTCCTTTTTGTGCAGGGCAAGGGCACATGTGCCGAACAGTAAAAGGGGTACGATGTAATCTGTCATTTGCGCCACAGCCTTCCCATAACCCATGCAGCCGCTAAACCCATACCTGCAGAGCAGATGCTGGTGATCCATACAGCAGGCAGAATATCAAAAGGGGTAACGCACCCCAGCGATGTACGGACAGCGGCCACTGTTGCCGGAATCAGCTGAATAGAAGCCGTATTAAGGACGATTAACCGGCATAACTCATTACTTGCAACACCGTCGTTTCGGCTTGCAGCAAGCCGCTGTGCCGCTTGAATACCCATTGGGGTAGCGGCGTTTCCCAATCCCAAGAAATTGGCGCATATGTTAGCGCATAGGCTGCAGGCAAGTGACTTGTCCCGGACGGTAGATGGGAATAATTTTGCAAGCAATGGCTTTAGAAGCTTTGATAAAAATCCGGTAATACCTGCTTTTTCCATCAGCTTTCCGATTCCGGTCCAAAGACAGATCGCCCCAGCCATGGATATGGAAAGGGTAACACCGGACTGCGCGCCTTGGGTGATTGCGGCGGCTAATTCACTTTGTCTGCCGAGGATCATTGCGGCAATGATCGATATTCCCACGATCAAGGTAAAAATCCAGCTCATTACCATACACATCCCTCCCGATAGTGCACAATATGCGTGTGGATTTCAGGGCATGACATCAAGCGGAATTGATATATTGTGCAGTAAAGGAAAAGAGCCTGCAGCAAATTGCTGCAGGCTGTAATTTTTACTGTTTTGCTGCCATTGCGGCATCGTAAACAACATTTTTGGGGAGGTCCAGCTCTTTTGCCGCTTGTTTGATGGCATCCTTGCGGCTGAGACCTTCAGATACCAGCGCTTCCACGCGCTCTACCGCATCCTGCTGCGTGGCTGCAGGTTTCTCCTCAGGCACACAGCCTGCGACCACCAAAACGAACTCGCCCTTAGGCGGCTGATTGGTGTATAACGCAATCGCATCCTGTAAGGTGATCCGGATGACTTCTTCATGCAGCTTAGTCAGTTCCCGACACAGACTGATAGGCCGCTCAGGACCAAAGACCTCTGCCATATCCGTAAGGGTCTGCAGAAGCTTGTGAGGAGCCTCATAAAAGATCATGGTGCGCGTTTCACTGCGCAAAGATTCCAAATGCTCCCGTCGGCTTTTCTTGGCAGTGGATAAGAATCCCTCAAAGCAAAAGCGACCGGTGGACTGTCCGGAAATGCTCAATGCGGTAATCACAGCACAAGGTCCGGGAATAGCGCAGACCGTAATCCCTGCTGCTGCGCACTGTTTGACCAGTTCTTCACCGGGGTCAGAGATGGCAGGACTTCCGGCATCGGATACCAGCGCGCAGGTTTCGCCTGATAGAATACGCTCTACGATCAGATCGCCCTTTTGGGTCTTGTTATGTTCAAAGTAACTGACAAGGCTTTTTTTGATGCCGAGATGATTTAAGAGTTTCAGAGTAACACGGGTATCTTCCGCAGCGATGAAATCCGCCTGCTCCAGTGTCTGGCGGCAGCGCAGGGAGATATCTCCCAGATTGCCGATGGGAGTGGGAACAAGATATAACATACCGGTCATTTTGTGACCTCCTGAAGGTGATATAGTTTCTTGTAATATTCCGTGGGATTATCGTTTTCGTCGTGAAGCGAAACTTCTTCCCAGATAAGCCCCGGGTTCGCACCTTTCCGGCACTGTACCAGCACAAGGCTGACAGGGCCGTTTGCTTTATGCCGTAATAGCTGCAGCCGCTTGGGCTCAAGCCCATGCTTGCCTGCGCAGATAAACAGTTCCGCCAGCCGTTCCGGCCGGTGTACCAGAAAAAAGTCGCCGCCGTATTTTAATGCCCAGGCTGCAGACTGCATCAGCTGTTCCATGCTGCAAAGGTCGTCTCTGCGCGCTGTAGGAGTGGCTTTGCTGGCAGGGCCGCCGGAGAAATAGGGAGGGTTTGCCACACAGCAATCAAAACTGCCGGCTTTCAGCAAAGAGGGGATGGTACAAACATCCGCGCATATACTGGTTAGGCGATCAGTTATATGATTATCTGCCGCATTTTGCAGCGCTGTCCGGTGCGCATCTTCGCTAAGCTCCACGCCGGTGATGTGGCAGTAATCGTTTTGGGAGCACAGCAGAAGGCCCAATGTTCCGCAGCCGGAACAAAGATCCAAGACCGTAGCATTTTTTGAAAGCTTTACAAAACCCGACAAAGCAATGGAATCGGTACTCAAAGGGAACGCGTCCTTACATAGCTTCAGGGTATAGCCGTTGTGCAGTAGTTCCATAAGGATACCTCACAAAAGGTTTTATAAAAAATCTGCCTGCGTACCGGAAGACCGGCTGCGCAGGCAGATTGCGGAATCGGAGAATCACTCTTCTACGATCGCTTCAACAGGGCAATTGTCAACGCAGGTGCCGCAGTTAACGCAGACATCAGCATCAATGACATACACTTCATCACCCTCGGAGATAGCCTCAACGGGGCAGTTGTCAGCGCAGCTTCCGCACTTGACACAAGCGTCAGTAATTTTGAACATGATTTTCCCTCCAGTATATGTTTGATGGTGCATCCAATCACAGATGCAACTATATTCTAACATGGATTTTAGAAAATGCAATTCTTTTTTTTGTATATGTATATTTTTTCTGCGCCCGGGCGAAGATTTTTGGATAAAGGAGGCGGCTATGCAATACGAAACGGACACGCAAAGGCTGATCCTGACAGCAGGAAATATGGCTCGCCAGATGGGACACAGCTATGTGGGAAGTGCACATTTGCTGTTAGCAATGGCCCGGGAACAGGGAATGACCGGGCAACTGCTTCGCGGCGCGGGATTTGAGCCGGCAGTGGCAGAAACGATGATGCTGGTCCTATACGGCGCAGGAACACCCGGACTTCCGCTGCCGCAGGGATTTACGACCCAGGCAAGAGGGATCCTGCGCGATGCCGGCAAAGAGGCACGACAGCTGGGCGCGCGGCAAGTCAGAGCGATTCATATTTTAATGTCGCTTTTGCGTAAAGAAAGAACTGCGGCAAAGGATATTCTTCTGCTAAGCGGTATAGATACCGCATCGCTGTTTACCTATGCGGTGGATAGGATGCGGTGGGATGGAAAGGTAAAGGAAAAGCAGGAAAAGGAGACGGCGAAATTGAAACTTTTGGAGCAATTCAGTGAAGATCTTCTTCAAAAAGCGGTATCGATGGATCCGGTGATCGGAAGAGAACGGGAGATCGATACAGTGATCGGAATTCTGTGCAGGAAGAATAAGAACAACCCGGCATTGGTGGGAGAACCGGGCGTGGGCAAAACAGCTATTGCCGAGGGGCTTGCCCAGAGAATGGCAGCAGGCAATGTGCCGCCGCAGCTGAAAGAAAAGCGGCTGGTCAGCTTGAATATGGCAAATCTTGTGGCAGGGACAAAATACCGCGGTGAATTTGAAGAACGGCTGCGGGATGTGCTTGAGGAGATCAAGCGCAGCGGAGATGTGATCTTGTTTGTAGACGAAATGCATACCATCGTCGGTGCAGGCGCGGCAGAAGGCGCTATCGATGCCGCAAATATTTTCAAGCCAGCCCTTGGCAGAGGAGAGCTGCAGATGCTTGGGGCAACAACAATGACGGAGTATCGGAAATATATCGAGAAAGATGCGGCCCTGGAACGGCGTTTCCGTCCGGTGATGGTGGAAGAGCCCGATAAGGATGCTACCATGGCCATCCTCCGGGGATTAAAACCGGGTTTTGAGCAGCATCATCATATCAGAATTTCAGAAGAAGCTCTCAGCGAAGCCATTCGTATGTCTGTGCGGTATCTGCCGGATCTGTATTTGCCGGATAAAGCGATCGATCTGTTGGACGAAGGCGCTGCCCATGCCCGGATGGATGAACTGCAGGGCGGTAAAACGGCCGCAAGGCAGGAGCTGGAAACAAAACTGCACGAGGCGGTACGGGAAGGAAGGTTTGAACGGGCCGCGGAGTTGCGGGACAAAATGCAGCAAATCGCATTAAGACCTATGGAGATGCGCCGCAGCAGAATTGTGACCGGCGCGGACATTGCGTGGGCAGTCAGCGCCAGAACGAGGATCCCGGTTGGAAAGCTCACGGTAGATGAAAGAGAACGGCTTTTAAATTTAGAAACCATTCTGAGCCGCAGCGTGATCGGTCAGGAAACAGCGATCTCACAGACAGTACAGATATTGCGTCAGGGTTTGTCTGAGATCAGGGATGAAAACCGGCCGGTGGCGTGCTTGCTGTTTACCGGGCCTACCGGCGTGGGAAAAACGGAGCTTTGTAAAGCCATTGCCGAGGAACTTTACGGAAGCCGGGACTCCATGATCCGTTTGGATATGACGGAGTATATGGAAAAACAATCCGTTTCCCGACTCATCGGCGCACCTCCCGGGTATGTGGGATACGAAGAAGGCGGAAAGCTGACCGAGGCAGTTCGCCGCAGACCCTATTGCCTGGTGCTCTTTGATGAACTGGAAAAAGCCCATCCGGATGTGGCAGGCATTCTGCTGCAGATCATGGAGGAGGGGGTTCTGACAGACTCGACCGGAAGACGGGTCAGCTTTAAAAATGCGATCATTGTCATGACCTCCAATATCGGCGGTGAACTGAAAGGAGACGGCTTGGGCTTTTGCCCGGAGGATCGGGCAGGGGAGACAGAGAAACTATTGAAGAATCACTTTACACCGGAGTTTCTTGGCAGATTGGATCGTGTCATTCATTTTAGCCCGTTAAAGGATGAAGCCATGGAGAGAATCATCCAAAAATATCTTCATCAACTGAAAGAGCGGATCCTTGCAAACGGAATCCAGCTGCAGCTTCCGGAGGACTTGCCAAAACTGCTTTGCGCCGATGCAGGAAAGAAAGACGGCGCAAGACAGCTCCGCCGGATCGTTCGGGAAAAGGTAGAGTCACCGCTATCCATCTATTTACTGGGGTGCAGCAAAAAACCGACAAAATTAAAAGGCGGATGGGAACATGGTCAGCTGCAGTTCCACTGAACTCTTTGCTCTATTTTAGAACAACTGTTCTAAAATAGAGAAAATAGGGGTATTTTCACGAAAAAAAGCAAAAAATTATCAAGAAAAGTATTGATTTTTAAAAAACATTCCGTTATACTGTCAGTAAATGGAGCAAAATGGTAGCTAAGTGGAGCAAAATGGAGTGAGGTGAGCGCTGTGATCGGTAAATACCCTGCAAAACTGGATGATAAAAATCGTTTATTCGTACCTGCAAAGCTTCGCGGGGAACTGGGCGATGAGTTCTTTGTGACTCTGGGCGTCAACTGCGGTCGCCGCTGCCTTACGGTCTATACTGCGAAGGATTGGGAAGTGTTAGGCCAGAACTACAACGCGCTTCCGATTTCTCAGCGGTCTGCCGCTACCAGCTTGATTTTTATGAATGCAAATCAGTGCAGCCCAGATAAGCAGTTCCGCTTCTCTTTGACACAATTCCTCCTTGACTATGCCGGCATCGGCCGCGATGTGATGATCGTTGGCAGAGCAGGGCAGGCGGAGATCTGGGATGCAGAAGAATTCGCAGCCTTTGAGGCAGAGAATCTTACGCCGGAAAAATTGCTGGCATCTCTTGAGGAGATCGGGCTATGAATGCGTTTTATCATGTTTCGGTGCTGCTGAATGAATGCATTGACGGCTTGGCGATCAAACCGGACGGCATATATGTTGACGGCACATTAGGCGGCGCCGGTCACTCCTCACAGATCGTGAAGAGACTGACCACCGGCAGACTGATCGGTATCGATCGGGACCCCGTTGCTTTGGCGGCAGCCGGAGAACGGCTGAAGCCTTATGAAGATAAAGTGACGCTGGTCCACGCAAATTTCTGTGAGATCGCACGGGTTCTTGAAGAATTGAACATTTCCGGTGTCGACGGCATTTTGCTGGATCTGGGTGTTTCGTCACCGCAGCTGGACGATGCGGGGCGTGGCTTCTCCTATATGATGGATGCGCCGCTGGATATGCGTATGAATTCCCAGGATGTGTTGGATGCCGGTATCGTAGTGAATACCTGGTCGCAGGAAGAACTGCGCCGCATTTTGTATACCTACGGTGAAGAGCGCTATGCGCCTCAGATCGCAGCTGCAATCTGTCGCCGCAGGGAGCAAAAGACCATAGAAACCACCCTTGAACTGGTCGACATTATTCGCTCGGCAATGCCGCCGGCGGCGCTCAGGGAAAAACAGCACCCTGCCAAGCGAAGCTTTCAGGCGATCCGTATCGCGGTAAATGATGAGCTGGGCTCTGTTGAAAAAGTAATGGCAGATGCGATCCCGGTATTAAATCCAGGCGGACGGCTGGCGGTGATTACCTTCCATTCACTGGAGGACCGGATCGTAAAGACAGCTATGGCGGAAGCAGCGAAAGGCTGTACCTGCCCACCGAACTTTCCTGTTTGCACTTGCGGAAAGAAACCGCAGGTCAAGCTGATCAGCAGAAAGCCCATCACCGCATGTGATGAAGAGTTGGAAGCCAATCCCCGTTCCAGAAGCGCGAAGCTGCGCGTTTGTGAAAAGATTTGAATCTATACAGAAGGGAAGAGAAACGATGGCACAGCGTACCGATATTCAATATATCCGCTTCTATACCGAGGGCAGCGCTGCACGCAAGATTGCCCCTGTGGATATTCGCAAGACCATCCGACTTCCCAAGATCCATAAAAAGCACAAAAAGTTTACGCTTTTGATTGACCCGATCGCCATTGCAGGTATTGCCATGGCAGCGCTCATGATGATTCTGATGATCGTGGGTATCACGCAGCTGGTAAATACAAGACAGCAGGCGCAGACAATGGCAGCGTATGTGGAAACGCTGCAGCAGGAAAATACGTCTTTGCAGGCAACATACACAGAGGGCTACGATCTGGAAGCCGTCGAACAGACAGCGCTTGCACTGGGTCTTGTCCCTAAAGAGCAAGTGCGGCATGTGACCATCCATGTGCCTACAGAACAGACTGTTACAGAACCGGGTCCTTGGGAGCGCTTTTGCACATTCTTAACAGGCTTGTTTGCATAAAGTCGGATCCGACCAATAAACTAGAATAGCAGCTGCAATGGGCGGCGAGGGATTCCCTTGCTGCCCATTGAAAGGTTAAGACAGTTTATTGAAAGGTCGGGATGAAATGGCTCGTCTGCGGAAAAGGGAATATAACCGGATCAGAGCAGATACCGGACAGCACAGAAGAATCATTGCCGCAGGTATGATACTGGGGATTCTCGGATTTGTTCCGGTGGCGTTCCGGCTGTATGATCTGATGGTGACGAATTACGATTACTATGCAGACCTTGCCCTGCGGAATCAGACCCGGACAACACGGGTGACGGCAGACAGAGGGATCATTTACGATACCAATATGAACATTCTGGCGTGCTCCAAAAGTGTGGAAAATGTCTATCTGGATCCCCATGAGTTAAAGCAATCCAAGGCGGATATGACCGCCGTCAGTCAAAAATTGGGGCAGATTTTATCGCTGGACCCGGAATGGATCCGGGAGCAGGGAAGCGATCGGACAAAGCGCTACAAGCAGATCGCAGCGCGTGTTGAGCCGGAAGTTGCCGCGCAGATCAGAACCTATATTAATGAGAATCGTATTTCCGGCATCCATTTAGAGCCTGAAACAAAGCGCTATTATCCCTATGGGTCTCTGGCTGCCCAAGTGATCGGCTTTACCAATGCATCCAGCACAGGATCGGAAGGGATTGAAGCCAGCTATAATAGCTTTTTGGAAGGCAGCTACGGCAAGGTGATCACAACCAAGGGCAACAATGAAATGGATATGCCCTTCTCTTATGAGAAATATGTGTCCTCCCGGCAAGGTTGCAGTGTCATCCTGACATTGGATGCTACGGTGCAGCAGAGCCTGGAAAAGCAAATGGAAGCAGCCATTGACCGTTATGATGTGCAAAACGGCGCGTTCGGCATGGTCATGAATGTCAACACCGGGCAGATCCTGGCAATGGCGACTTTGGGTAACTATGATCCCAATGAATATCAGCAGGTTGCCGATCCGAAGGTTGCGGCTGACTTGGAACAAATGCGGCTGCAATACCTGCTGTATCCGGAGAACAGCCAACAGTATGCTGACGGCAAAGCTGCATATTTGCAGTCACTGACCCAAGCGCGCCTAAAGCAGTGGCGTAACCGCTGCATATCTGACGGCTACGAACCGGGATCGACATTCAAGGTGCTGACCATGGCGGCGGCCCTTGATTGCGGCGCGATCGATCTGAACACCGGCTTTCACTGTTCCGGCGCGGAGCAGATACCGGGCCGCGCCCAAAGGCTGCATTGTTGGCGATCTACGGGCCATGGCTCGGAACAAACACCCCAGGCGTTGCAGAATTCCTGCAATATTGCTTTTGCGCATATTGCCTTGAAGCTTGGTGGAGAGCGGTTTTACGATTATGTGAAGAATTTCGGCGTTTTGGAAAAGACCGGCATCGACCTTGCCGGTGAGAGTAAAGGCGTGTTTTTTGATAAGGCGTTGGTTACCAACACGGAAAAGTGGGGCACAGCGTCCTTAACATCCGGCTCGTTCGGTCAGACCTTTAAACTGACGCCCCTGCAGCTGGTAAGGGCGATCAGCGCGGTGGTCAACGGCGGATATCTTCTGGAGCCTTATATTGTTTCAGAGGTCATGGATGCCGATGGCAATACGGTTTTAAAGCAGGAGCCGACGGTTTTGCGGCAGGTTATCAGCGAGGAAACCTCCAAAACAATGCGTACCCTTATTGAATCGGTGGTGACGGAAGGTACTGCCAAAAATGCCAATGTTTATGGCTATGCCATCGGCGGAAAAACCGGCACCAGTGAAAAAATTGATGTTTTCGACGAGAATGGACAGCGTGTCCTTGATAAAATCGTATCATTTGTGGGTATTGCGCCAATGGACGATCCGGAGTATATTGTATTAGTAGCGCTGGATACACCGTCAAGACAGACCGGGCTTTATATTTCCGGTGGTGTGATGGCAGCGCCAACAGTTGGCGCAGTGATGGCGGATATCCTGCCGTACCTCGGTGTGAAGCATAACTACACGGAAGAGGACGCGGCAGGAAAGACGGTCATCGTCGATGATCTGACCGGCTTAACGGCGGCGGAAGCCCAAAAAGCACTGAAAGAAAAAGGCCTTACCTGCATCACAAAAGGGTCAGGTGAAACGGTCACGGCGCAGATCCCCAAAGGAGGGCAAGCCGTGCCGGGAGACAGTCAGCTGATTTTGTACTTTGACGCAGAAGCAGAAGAGGAGACTGTCACCATGCCGGATTTTTATGGCATGACCCGTCAGCAGGCCAGTGATGCGGCAGGAGCATTAGGGATCTACATTTTAGCCAAAGGCAATAATGAGATTTCCCCAAATGTAAAAGTAACAGCCCAGTCTGTACCAAAGGATACAAAGGTTTCTGTGGGTACAACGGTAGAGCTGCTGTTTACGGATGTAAAGGCAGCGGATTAGGATAAGGAGATACATATGAAACTGAAAGATTTATTGCAGGGCGTTCAAGTGATCAGATGGGCGGCAGACCCGGAACTGCAGATCTCATCGGTTGTGTGTGATTCGCGCAAAGCAGGGGATAGCTGCTTGTTTGTGGCGATCACCGGTTTTGTGACTGACGGCAACCGTTATATCTCTATGGCTTTGGAGCGCGGCGCAGCTGCCATCGTGACAGCGGTAGAACCTGAAGGCGATATCCCCTATATCCTTGTGGAGTCCGACCGACTTGCGCTGGCACAGATCGGGGCGAATTACTATGGGCATCCTGCCGAGTCTATGACAATGATCGGTATTACCGGCACAAACGGCAAAACATCCTCTACGCTGCTTTTGAAGCATGTGCTGGAGCAGACCCGTGGCGCAAAGGTCGGCTTGATCGGTACCATGGACAATATGATTGGCGATCAGATCATCCCCACAGACCGCACTACACCGGAAAGTCTTGATCTGCAAGAGCTCTTTGCCCAAATGCGTGATGCAGGCTGTAACTATGTGGTTATGGAAGTTTCTTCTCACGCAATCGCTTTGGAGCGTGTGGGCGGTGTCCGGTTCCAGGTGGCTGCCTTTACGAATCTGACGGAAGACCACTTGGATTTCCACAAGACCATGGAACACTACTGTGATACAAAGGCAGAACTGTTCGCTAGAAGCGAAAAGTGTGTTGCCAATGGGGATGATGAATGGTTTGAACGGATCTGCGCAAAAGCGCAGACAAAGATGCTGTCCACATCTGTGAAAGGCACAGGGGATCTTTACGCAAAAGATCTGGAGCTTCTGTCTGACGGCATTGCATTTACAGCGGTCACCTCCGGCGAGGAAGTGCGGATCCGGCTGCCCATTCCCGGTAAATTTACAGTCTATAATGCGTTGACGGTCCTTGGCTGCGCGTTGCAGCTTGGCATCGCTCTTTCTGAGGCGGCAGAAGCCCTTAAGAGTGCAAAGGGCGTTAAGGGCAGAGTGGAGGTCGTTCCTACGCCCGGAAAGCCCTACACGGTCCTGATCGACTATGCCCACACCCCCGACGGACTGGAAAATGTTCTCAGTTCCGTGCGCGGTTTTTGTAAAGGCAGACTGATCGCTGTCTTTGGCTGCGGCGGTGATCGGGATCCTATCAAACGGCCCATAATGGGCAAAATCGGCGCAGATATTGCGGATATTGCCATTATTACATCCGATAATCCCCGGACAGAAGATCCGGCAAAGATCATCGAGGACATTGTAAAGGGCATTCCGCAGGATAAGAAAAATTACCAGATAATTGAAAATCGACCCAGTGCCATCAGACACGCTATGGACATTGCGCAAAAAAATGATATAATTGTATTGGCCGGTAAGGGTCACGAAACATATCAGGAGATTTGTGGCGTGAAACACCACTTGGACGAACGGGAAGTGGTAGCGGCATATCTGGAAAAAACGAGGGAATAAAATGGGAGCGATCACACTTGAGCAGGCTGCTGCATGGTGCGGCGGCTATGTGGACCCCAAATACAATCATGTTACTTTTTCGGGCGCCAATAACGATACCCGTAAGCTGACGGAAGGGCAGCTGTTTGTTGCGCTGAGCGGCGCAAGAGACGGCCACGACTTTATCCCTGCGGCTATGGAAAAAGGTGCTGCGGCAGTTCTGTGTACCCATTGCGACGGTGATTATCCTGCCATCGTGGTAAAAGATACCCGTTTGGCGCTGGGCGATATCGCCCGGGGACAGCGGCAGCGGCTGGGCGTGAAAGTAGTTGGCATTACCGGTTCTGTGGGTAAAAGCACCACGAAAGAAATGGTAGCAGCTGTTCTGAGCAAAAAATACCGTGTCAGCAAGACACCGGTAAATCATAACAACGATATTGGTATGCCTATGGCAATTCTTGCCATGCCGGAAGATACAGAGGTCGCCGTTTTGGAAATGGGCATGAATCATTTCCGGGAGATCGCATACCTCAGTGGTATTGCAAAGCCGGATGTGGCGGTGATCGTCAATATCGGCACCATGCACATCGAGCATCTGGGTTCTATGGAAGGTATCCTTAAGGCAAAGCTGGAGATCCTTGAGGGAATGAATGAGGACGGCGCATTGATACTGAACGGTGACGATTCGCTGCTGTGGAATCTGCACGATACGCTGCCTAATGTGACCTACTTTGCTCAGCACAATACACGCAGCACTGTTTTGGCTGAAAATGCAACACAGGCAGAGGGTAATCTGTGCTTCAAAACGGCTTACGACGGACAACAGTATGCTGTTGCGTTGCCCCTTGAGGGTCAGCACTATGTGTCCGATGCTCTGGCAGCTATTGCAGTTGGCAGACAACTGGGCGTTTCGCCTGAAGATATCCGCGAAGCTCTTGGAAACTTTCAGAATATGCAGGGCCGTCAGGAAATCTTCCGGGCTGGGGAATTTACAATCATTAAGGATTGCTACAATGCCGGTCCTGAGTCTATGGAAGCTGCCTTATCCGTTTTGAGTAACAAGCCCGGCAGACGGGTGGCGGTTCTCGGCGATATGCTGGAATTAGGTATATGCGCTCAGGCGGAACATTACAAAGTAGGCAGACTGGTTGCTGAAAAAGCGGATGTGCTGTTTGCTTACGGTCCCAACGGCAGCCGTATTGCCAGCGGAGCCATTACCGGCGGCATGTGCGATACATATGTGCGTGTGTTTGAGGACAGGGATAAGCTGGTATCTGCACTGAAAAACCTGACCAAGCCCGGTGATGTGCTGCTGTTTAAAGGCAGTCACGGAATGCACATGGATGTGGTGCTGGACATGTTTTTACACGAGGAAAAACAATCGGAGGAATGACCATGGCTAGAATCATCATAACAGCTTTCGTGGGCGCGGTATTGTCCGGCGCGATCGGCTGGTTTCTGTTGCCCATACTCAGGGCGTTGAAGGCAGGTCAGTCTATCCGTGAGGTAGGTCCTACATGGCATAACAATAAGGCAGGCACCCCCATGATGGGCGGCTTGATGTTTATCCTTGCAGCCATCGTCTGTTTGATCATCAGCGCGTTTACTATGAAAGACTACACAGTTTTTTATGTGTTGGTCCTTTCTCTTTGCTTTGGTGCAGTTGGATTTTTGGACGATTTCTTTAAATTGAAATTTAAAAGAAATTTGGGACTTACCTCTGCTCAAAAAGCGATGCTGCAGATGGCGGTATCGGCGCTTTATCTGTACCTTTTGTACAAGCAAGGCGTGATGACTTGCCAGCTGCATATACCCTTTACGCAGATTTCTGTTGCAGTCCATCCCCTTGTGTATATCTTTTTTGCTATGTTCGTTATGGTGGGCTGCGTCAATGCAGTGAATCTGACCGACGGCATCGACGGCTTGTGCGGCTCTGTGACCATTCCCGTTATGATCTTCTTTACAGTCGCTGCCATCGCAAAAGAGAAGATGGATGTGGCACTGCTGCCTGCCAGTTTAGCCGGCGGTCTGATCGCATATCTATTCTATAACTGGCATCCTGCAAAAGTCTTTATGGGAGACACCGGGTCGCTTTTTCTGGGCGGTGCTGTGTGTGCGTTGGCGTTTGCGTTGGACATGCCGCTGATTTTGGTCGTGGTTGGACTTGTGTATATCATCGAGACACTGTCTGTTATTTTGCAGGTTGCGTTTTTTAAGGTGACAAAAGGTAAGCGGATTTTCAAAATGGCGCCCATTCATCACCACTTTGAAATGTGCGGTTGGAAGGAAGAAAAAATCGTATTTGTATTTTCCGGCGTTTCTGTGCTGATGTGTATTTTGGCATTGATCGGCATATCCGGTATGATCGGCTAAAAAGGAGTTTGTATGGCTGCGCAGCGACTTGTGCATGCCAAAGAGGACCGTTCGGTTTTGCGCCGGACGCGCGTTTATACGACCGGAGTAGATATTCCGTTTTTGATTATTTTACTGCTGCTACTTGCGGTGGGGCTGACCATGCTCTATTCCGCAAGTTATGCCCAAAGTGAGTACGATACCGGATACACAGTTTCTACAAGATATTTACAAAAGCAGGCGGCTTGCGCAGCCATCGGTGTGATCGCTATGGTGCTTTTAAGCCGCATTCCGGCGGACTTCTGGCTAAGAACAGCGTGGCCACTATATGGCATCAGCATCGCGCTATTGTTATCGGTGCTGCTGTTCGGCGAATCGGTTAACGGCGCCAGGCGCTGGATCAATATTGCCGGATTGCAGTTTCAGCCATCGGAGATCGCGAAATTTACATTGATCGTACTGTTGGCGCGGCTAACAAAACAATTCGGCTCTTCAGCGAAAGAATTTCGCTTTGGCGTCCTTGGCTTTGGCGGCGCGCTGTTAGGCATTTTAGTGCCCCTTGCGCTGGAAAAACATCTGTCTGCGATCATGCTGATGGGTATGGTCGCGGTTGTGATGATGTTTGTTGCCGGTACGAATATGAAATGGCTGGCAGCAGGCGCCGGCGCTGCTGCCGTGTTTGTGGTCATCTACATTTCTTTTATGGGCTATGCCGGAGACCGGGTTACGGCTTGGCTTCATCCGGAGCAGGACCCGGGAGATACCGGCTATCAGATATTACAGTCGCTGTATGCCATTGGTTCCGGCGGTTTGTTTGGTATGGGCTTCGGCAAGAGCCGGCAAAAGTATCTCTATCTGCCCTTTCAGTATAATGACTATATCTTTGCGATCATTTGTGAAGAACTGGGACTTGTGGGCGCTTTGCTGATTATTGGCCTATTTGCAGCCTTGATCCTGCGGGGTTATTGGATCGCACTCCGGGCGCCTGACCGGTTTTCTACGGTGCTGTGCGCCGGGCTGGTGACTTTGATCGCAGTGCAAACAGTTCTCAACTTAGGCGTCGTCACCAATTTGTTGCCCTCTACCGGAATCGCATTGCCGTTCTTTTCCTATGGGGGTACGGCGTTGGCGGTCAATCTGGGAGAGATGGGGATCGTATTGAGTATTTCACGCTACAGGAATCATGCGGCGCGACAGGAGGCTATTTTATGAATATAATATTTACATGCGGTGGAACTGGCGGTCATATCAATCCTGCCATCGCATTGGCAAATGTTTGGAAAGAACGGCATCCTGACAGCAAGATTCTGTTTATCGGTGCGAAGGACCGGATGGAAGAGCAGCTTGTTCCCAATGCCGGTTATCGCCTTGAGACCATTCCTGCTTCCGGAATGGCAAGAGGTTTTTCCGTCAAAGCACTGAAGCATAATCTGCAGGCGGTAAGTTATGTGCTGCAGTCTGTAGGCAGATGTAAAAAGATTATCCGGGATTTTGGCGCGGATGTGGTTGTAGGCACCGGTGGATATGCAAGCTTTCCTGCGCTGTTTGCCGCCGGTTTGCTGGGTATTCCAACCTGCGTTCATGAGTCAAACGCCATGCCCGGCTTGACGACGCGGATGATCGCAGGCAGAGCGGACAGAGTGCTTGTTTGCTTCCCGGAAAGTGCTAAGTATTACCGGCATCCTGAAAAAGTGGAAACCGTGGGTATGCCGGTGCGGAAGGAATTTTTTATCACAAAGAAAGACGATGCCCGTAAGGAATTGGGCTTGGATGACCGTCCGCTGATCCTGACCGCCTTCGGAAGTCAGGGTGCAAGGGCGATGAATAAGGCGACGGCAGAGCTGTTCCGTATTGAGAAGGATGCAGGCTACCCGTATCAGCATATTCATGCCACCGGTAAATACGGCATTGACTGGATGCCCGAGTATGTAAAAGAGCAGGGAGTTGATCTCTCCGAAAAACGGGGGATCACCATGCAGGAGTACATTTTCAACATGCCCACCATGATGGCAGCTGCGGATGTGATCATCAGCAGAGCCGGCGCGTCCAGCTGCAATGAGATCGCAGCATCCGGCACGCCGTGTATTTTAGTGCCGTCCCCGAATGTTACGGATAATCACCAGGAGAAAAACGCAAGAGCTCTTGCTGACCAGGGAGCGGCCGTGCTCCTGCTGGAGAAAGATTGTACAGGTCAAGCCCTTATGAAGGAGATTTCCGCGCTTCTGGGCGATCAGGGTCGTTATGAGAAAATGAGCAGAGCTTTGCGCAGAATGTGCGTGCAGGATTCTGCGGAGCGTGTCTGTGATATCATTTACCAGCTTGGCAGCGGAAAATAAAGGAGAATTTCAATATGGATACCAAAGAGAAAGTCCGTTCTGCGAGCCGTCCGAAAACGGCAGCTACGCAAAACGGTAAGCGTACTGCTGCTAATAACAGCGCAGCAGGGCAAAAAAAGCGCTCCACTGCCAAAGCAGGCTCTCCGTCACGCAGCACTGCGGCGGTGAAAACACAGAAAACGACTGCCCGCAAGCCTACGCGAACCCGTCGCGCGGCAGCGTCTAAGCAGCCTACACCGGATGTTGTCTATGTACAGCCCGGTCCCTTTAATAAATATCGGTTCCTTTTATATCTGGCAACGGTTGTTGCCGTAGTTTTGGCGCTTCTGTTCGGTATGTCGATCTTCTTTAAGGTCAAGACCGTTACGGTGATCGGCAATGAAAAATACACTGCATGGGAAGTGCGTCAGGCTTCCGGTATTCAGGACGGTGAAAATCTTTTGACCATCAGCGAACCGAAGATCAGCAGTAACATTAAATCCAAACTTCCGTACGCAGATTATATCCGCGTGGGAATAAAACTTCCCGATACGGTAAAAATTGAGATAGTGGAACTGGATGTTGTGTACGCTGCGGAAGCTACCGACGGTGCCTGGTGGCTGATCCGTTCCGATGGCGGTGTTGTGGAAAAAACGAACAGCGCCGATGCAGAGCAGCATACGAAGCTTTTGGGAATCAAGCTGGATGCGCCCAAGCAGGGACAGATGGCGGTCGCTGCCCAGCCTCAACAGGTGGACGAAGAGGGGCAGACCGTTCCGGTCACCCAACTGGCAAGCCAGCAGCTGGAACTGGCGCTGTCTATCGCGCAGTTTCTGGAAAGCAGCGGTGTCATCGGTGATGCAGCCAGTATCGATGTGACAGATACCGGCGACTTGGAACTGTGGTATGGCGACCGTTATCAGGTACTGCTGGGTGACGGCATGGAGCTTGGCTATAAGATCAGAAGCATGAAGTCCGCTATCGACCAAATGGGTGATTATCAAAGCGGAGTTTTGGATGTCAGTTTTACGATTTGGCCCGATGAGGTAGGCTACACGCCGTTTTCTTAATTATTTTCAGAAAAAAAGTAAAAACTTTGACGAAAAATGAGAATTTCTATTGACCAAATCCCATTTTGGCTGTAGAATATACAAGTAACATTGTAAAAATAGCAGGAGTGTGACTATTTCGCTTCTGCGAGGATACATAGGAGGATAAATTCATGGCTGAATTCCAGGATCGCGTTGTTAAAATCAAGGTAATCGGCGTAGGCGGCGCCGGCAATAATGTTATCAATCGTATGATCACTGCCGGTGTTGACGGTGTTGAGTTTGTAGTGATCAATACCGATAAGCAGGATCTGAACAAGTCTGTTTGCAAGAACAAGGTTCAGATCGGTGAGAAGCTGACCGGCGGTATGGGCGCTGGTTCCAAGCCCGATGTTGGACAGCAGTCCGCAGAGGAATCCAGAGCTGCCATTGCCAAGGTTCTGGAAGGCACTGACATGGTCTTTATTACTGCAGGTATGGGCGGCGGCACCGGCACCGGCGCAGCTCCCATCGTTGCAGATCTGGCACACGAGGCCGGCATTCTGACCGTCGGCGTTGTGACCAAGCCCTTCAAGTTTGAAGGCGCTAACCGTATGCGTCAGGCTGAGCAGGGCATCGCTGCTCTGTCCGGCAAGGTCGACTCCCTGATCATCATCCCCAACGACCGTCTGAAGTATGTTACCGATCAGAAGATCACCTTCGCAAATGCGTTCGGCATTGCTGACGATGTTCTGAAGCAGGCTGTTACTTCTATCTCCGAGTTGGTCGGCGATGCAGGCAATGTTGTGATCAACCTGGACTTTGCTGACGTTTCCGCTATCATGAAGGACGCAGGCCGCGCACACATGGGTGTTGGCACTGCCGCCGGCCGTGAAAAGGCTGAGCAGGCTGCTCTGGCTGCTGTTGCAAGCCCCCTGCTGGAGACCTCCATTAACGGCGCTACCGGTGTTCTGGTGAATGTGACCGGCTCTTCCGAGTTGACTCTGGATGATGTGGAGACTGCAGCCGGTATCGTTCAGGAAGCTGCAAATCCCGATGCAAACATCATCTTCGGTGCTACTTGGGATGAGAACTTTGAGGATGAGATGCGCGTTACCGTCATTGCAACCGGCTTCGATCAGAAGGTCGAGGCAGCTGAGAAGGAGACTTCCGGTCCTGCTGCAAAGGTTTCTGACGATATCGAAGACATTTTCAGCATCTTCAATCGCTAATTAAAGGCTTACTGCATCCCGGACGAAGAGTCCGGGATGTTTTTCTAATGATCGGGGGGATTCTTCGTGAACGCATATCATTGCTTGGCAGAAAGCTATGACAGATTAACAAATGATGTGGACTATCAGGCAGTTGTTGCCTTTTATCGTGAGATCCTCCGCAAAGAGGGGTTGTCACCGAGAACGGCAGTGGACTTAGCCTGCGGTACTGGCTCTGTGGCGCTGCTTCTTGCCCGTGACGGCTTGCAGGTGACAGCTGTGGATATGTCCGAGGAAATGCTCTGCGTGGCGGCGCAAAAGGCGCAGGAACTGGAAAATCCTCCAATTTTTATCCGTCAGAAGCTGCAAGTGCTTTGCCTGCCGAGAGGCGTTGACTTAGCGGTCTGCGCGCTTGACAGCATCGATTATATTTTAGATCCTGCAGATTGCGCGGAAGCGTTTCGCCGCATTTACCGGGTTCTGAATCCCGGCGGCTGTTTTATTTTTGATGTCAACACACCGGAGAAACTGAAGGCAATGGACGGACAGATCTTCATTGACGAGGATGACGATGTTTATTGTGTCTGGCGCGGTGAATTTGACGAGAAGACGAATATCTGCAGCTACGGCATGGATCTGTTTCAAAGAGACGGGGCTGTGTGGCACAGATCCTTTGAAGAGCATCAGGAGTATGCATATTCTCAGCAGCAGCTGACAGATTACTTAAAAGCTGCCGGCTTTACGGATATTGCAGTTTATGCAGATCGAAATTTTTCTGCACCGACTCCCGGTGAACAGCGGATCTACTTCAAGGCGAGAAAGGGAAGGGTAAAATGAATGACTATTTGGTACGGGGCATGAGCATGGATGGACTTGTAAAGGTCGTGGCGATCCGCTCTACGCAGATGGTTCGCCGTGGCGCTCAGATCCAGGGTACGACCCCGAATGCCACAGCGGCCTTCGGCAGAGCTTTGACCGCGGCTTCCATGATGGGCAATATGCAAAAGGTCGAAAACGGCTCTATGACATTACAGATCAAGGGTGACGGTCCTATGGGCGGCATGGTCTGTGTTTCCGACGCAACGGGAAATGTCCGCGGCTATGTTTACGAGCCCAATGTACCCCTTGTGGAAAAGCACCCGGGGAAATTGGATGTGGGCGCAACAGTTGGAAGAAACGGCACCTTGACGGTGATCCGTGATCTGCAGATGAAAGAACCTTATGTGGGCTCTATCGAATTGATCTCCGGCGAGATCGGCGACGATGTGACAGCCTACTTTGCCCAAAGCGAGCAGACACCCACAGCCTGCGCGTTGGGCGTTTTAGTCGACCGGGACATGAGCGTCAAGGTAGCCGGCGGCTATCTAATCCAGTTGCTGCCCGGCGCAACGGAAGAGACTATCGATACGGTCGAAAAGGGTATTCAGCGCGCTGGCGCTGTAACGGCGATGCTGGAGCAGGGAATGACCCCGGAAGATATTCTCGGTCAGGTCTGCGGCGATCTGGGTGTTGTGTTCATGGAGACCACGGAGGTGTCCTACAAATGCTATTGCGACCGGGAGCGCGTTACCTCCGCGCTCATCAGTTTGGGCAAAGAGGAACTGACTCAAATCGCCGAAGAGGGAAAGTCATTTCCCGTGGAATGTCAGTTTTGTGATACGGTTTATGAATTTACGCCGGACGAGATCAGAAAACTGATAAAGAATGTTTAAAACAGTATATTTTTTGGCGGAAAATACAGGGATTTTTTCAGTATAAAATTAACTGGAAAAAATGATAAAAAGTGCTTGACAAATATGCCTTCGTTGAGTATAATGATACCCGTCGCTGAGATGCGCAAGCAAATCGGCTGATGTTTGGAAGCATAGCTCAGCTGGGAGAGCACATGCCTTACAAGCATGGGGTCACAGGTTCGAGCCCTGTTGTTTCCACCAATTTGGCCCGGTGGTGCAGTCGGTTAGCACGCCAGCCTGTCACGCTGGAGGTCGACGGTTCGAGTCCGTTCCGGGTCGCCAAATAAAGCATCTGAGCAGAGCTTAATGCTCTGCTCAATATGCCTCTGTAGCTCAGTAGGTAGAGCAGCGGACTGAAAATCCGCGTGTCGTTGGTTCGATTCCGACCGGAGGCACCACGGTTCCTTTTCAGGAACCGAGATGCGGGTGTAGCTCATCCGGTAGAGCGCCACCTTGCCAAGGTGGAGGTAGCGAGTTCGAGCCTCGTCACCCGCTCCAATATGGTACCGTGGCCAAGTGGTAAGGCAAGAGTCTGCAAAACTCTCATTCGCCAGTTCAAATCTGGCCGGTACCTCCAA
>JAZSOR010000026.1:0-4612 GCA_045537035.1 Faecousia sp.
TTTGCATCGGTAATATTCATGGAGCAGGGGAAGAGCTCTTGAAGGCTGTTCGTGCGATTTCGCCCAAAAAAGTCATTTCCCGCGGCAAATCGAAAGAGTTGACTGAGGCTGATGAGAACAGAAGACAGGCAGCTCGGCAAAAGGCTGGGGTTTTAAACCCGGGCGGAGCTGAATTAGAGAATAAAGATGGGAAACCTCTGGAGGAAACATCCGTATGAATATCACTGAATTTTATCTTGCGCTTCTCGTAGGTCTGCTGCTGAGCCTTGCCATTGAAGAGTTCATCGGCGTAAGCAGTGGCGGTGTTGTCGTTGCCGGCTATCTTGCAATGGTTTGTGATGATCTGATTTCTGTTGGTTTGGTTATCCTGATTGCACTGTTGACGTTTTTGATCGTCGAATTCGTTTTGCCAAGATTCGTCCTGCTTTTTGGCAAGCGCAAATTCGTTGCATGTATCCTGGTCTCTTTGGTTTTCAAACTCATTGCGGATTTCTTTGTTCCGATCCTCCCGTTTGCTACATTGGCATTTCATGGCATTGGTATTATTACGCCCGGCCTCATTGCACATACATCGACGAAACAGGGAATCCACATCACAATACCGGCTGTTTTAGTGGCTTCTTATTTGACTTTTGCCATTGTCCAGGGCCTGATGATTTTCATTTGAGGTGCGTGCAATGGATCGAAAGAATAAAGCGGGATTTATCAAGGGAGAAACCATGCAGTTGGCAAGTCATGTGCATGATACCCAGCATAAGCTTTCTCTAAAACAGCGTGCGCAAATCCTAACGAGAAGGATTGTCATGGGGCGTACGCACCACAGCCTGTTCAGGACTCTGATTGTGGTTATTCTTGTGCTTGCCCTTGTGATCGTTGGCGGTAAATTGCAAACCAGTGCCTGGAATGCAGGTGAACCCACCGCAGTTCCTGTGGCCGAGCATGAAGTCCAGATTTCTTTTGTTGGCGATGTCATGATGGGTAGATATGTTGCTTCCTTTGGGGAAAAGGAATCTTATGCGGAATTATTCAGAGATTCCAAAATACTTTGGGATAGCTCTGCTTTGGTTTTTGCGAACCTCGAAAATGCTGTCATCCGTCAGGGTGAAAGTTATGATGAGGCGGATAAGAATCTGAAGTTTTCGGCCTCTCAGGAAGCCCTTCAAATGGCGGCAGAAGCGGGCATTGATGCGGTTAGCCTTGCAAACGATCATGTAGGTGACTATGGGCGGGAAGGTGTTCGCCATACGATCGAATCGCTGCAGGGATACGGCATGGAATATGCCGGAGCAGGCGCGGAGAGAGAGGAAGCAGGCGCGTATCGTCTCTTGGAAGCTGACGGATTGACCGTTGGATTTGTCGCCTGCACGCAGGTCGCTCCCGATCATTTCGCGGCGACGAAGGACGGGTACGGCGTGTGTCCCACAAGCTATACCAACCTTTATGAGAATGTTTTTGCTGCGTCTACCAATTCGGATTTCGTGGTGGTTTATGTACACTGGGGCAACGAAGGCGATCTCACGGTCACCGAAACACAGCGGAAAATTGCTTACCGGCTGATTGACTCCGGTGCAGATATCGTGATCGGAAGCCATCCGAATATCCTCCAGGAAGTGGAACAATATAAAAAAGGAATTGTTTTTTATAGTCTTGGTAATTTTATTTCTGATGAAGCGACCAGACAGGCACGAAATACAACGATGGTGCAGCTCAATGTGGATAAGAATACCGGCGACGGATATTTTACGCTGATCCCAATGCGGATCAATGATTTCCATCCCTATGAGACTACAAATAATTTCTATCTGTCTCAGATCCATCAGTCATTGTTAAAGGCGCTGCCGGGCAGTGCTTATTCCATACTTGATGACGGCCGGATCCGGATCCCAATGAATATATGCGATCCGATAGTGGATCAGCCCATTGGAAATGGCGTGGGAACTGCCGCAGCACAGATACCTAACGAGTAAGCGGCTGCTGTATATCCCACTAAGAACCGGACAAACGCTTCTAAACATAGCGCATCTGCAAGCTGTTGTTTATGGCAATTCAGGTTTGTTCTGTTTTGTCCTTGCGGCGCAGCGGAAAGGAAGGGTCAATTATATGAGGAGAAAAGCATTTTTAACACGGGTTGTGGCATTCATTCTGGCTTGCTGCTTCATTTTTACACTTTCCGGTTGTAAGAAAAAGAACGAAACCGGGCTGCAGGATGGGCCTTTGGAGCAAGGAACCGTAGTATTTGAGCCTGACGGATCCGATAACAGTGATGGCAATGGTAATCCTGCAGCTGGCCCACTTGGTGGATTTGCGGTCAGCAGTGCGTCCTCTGAAGCAACCTGGGCCGGAATGCAGGTGCTTGCTGCGGGAGGAAATGCTGTCGATGCCGCTGCTGCGATCTCATTGACCCTTTCGGTTACAGAGCTTTATTCCTCCGGACTTGGCGGAAGTGGTATCATGCTTGTGTATGATACCAAGACGAAAGAAGGATACACGTTAGACTATTATTGCAGCGCCGGCAGCGCCTCGTACCCTGCCGATAATGTTGCGGTTCCCGGCCTTTTGGCAGGCATGCAGGAGGCGCTGGATCGTTGGGGAACGATTTCCATGGCGGAAGCGATTCAGCCGGCGATCGACTATGCGGAAAAAGGCTTTACCGCGAGCGAGAGCTTTGTTTCTCGGTTAGAGTATTCCGACAGTCTGCGCAACAATCCGGCCTTCACGGATCTGGAAGCCGGAGATCTGCTGGTTCAGACGGAATTGGCGGAAACTCTGAAAACCATACAGAATGAAGGCATCGAAGCCTTTTACGGTGGCAGCATCGGGCAAAAGATCGTGGACAATTCCGGCCTGACGCTGGAAGATCTGAAGAATTACAAAGTGTACTGCTCAGATATTCTCCGGTCTTCCTTCTATGACTATGATGTGATCGGCGCCTATGCACCGTCCTCCAGCGTTACCGTCATGCAGATGCTCAAAATGACTGAGCTCCTTGATCAGCCCTCAATTAAGGCAGATCCCAATGGTTACCTGAATGCGCTGAAGACGGCTACAATGAACGCCTATGACGACAGAAAAACAAATCTTGTAGATCCGCATCTCTATGACTTTGATGGACATACCCTGGTCTCGGAAGAGTACATTCAGTCTCTGGTGGGCAATACCGTGACCAGTTATGAAGATGATCCGGAAAAGATCAGCACGACGCAGTTTGCTGTCATCGACAGCAATGGCCTTGTTGTATGCGTTACGAACTCCATGTCAGATACCTGGGGCTCTTATAAATGTGTTGGCGGCTTCTACCTGAATAACAGCATGATCAACTTCGGAAAATCAGGGCAAAACGCATATGAGCCGGGAAAGCGCCCCAGAACGAACTTTGCGCCGATTATCGTGGAAGGCCCCGCGGGTGAAGTCCTTGCGATCGGTTCCCCCGGTGGTGTTTATATACCTAAGATCGTTACCGGCGTTCTGATCGACATTCTGAAGGAAAAGGAAGATCCGCAGACCGCAGTCGATAAAGCGCGCGTTATGTACAATTCCGATGGGCAGCTCTGCGTGGAAACGGATGACAGAGCGGAATCCATCATAGATGTGAACAGTGTATATGAACCGTTCTATTATAATGCATCACATATTTTCTTCGGATGCACTTCGGTGGTAGGATACGATCCAGACGAAGGCTTTATATCGGTATGTGACCGTAGAAGAGATAGTGCACAAGCAATGCTTTACTATTATGAAGATTAAGAAACAGGAGCTGTAAAAAAGCCTCCCAAATAAGCAGGCTGCGCCAAAAGGTGCAGCCTGCAAATTATTTATAGAAAAAGGGATGGTTCTGCAGCAAAATCCGCCCTTATACATGTTTTTGATAAAAAGGTTTAAAAACCTTTTTATAGTGCCGAAGGCACGTCAAGAACAGCATGAGACGGATTTCGTGATTTTCTATTGAAAAATCACGAAATCGGGAACGCCGAAGGCGGTGCCTTTTAATAAAACGAAACCGTTTTATTAAAAATCAGTATCAATCGATATTAGAGCGGAGTACAAAGCGCATCACCCAGTTGCCTTCTGCATCGATCAGGCCGGATCGGCCGTCAATGCATATCGGGAAAATACCATTGACCGGAGGCATTATCGAATCGGCTTCAAACAGGAATTCTGCGGCAGAATTATAGATTGTGTATTTCATGGAACCATCGTATTCAAAGGTAGAACACAAAATATAGAGTTCGTCGGTTTCGCTGTCAATGTAAAAACTGTAATAGGACGAATCATCATCGGGTACAATCAACCAGGTTTCGCTGACGGTATCATAAACACCTTCTGCACCGCCTCCGAGATATTGGACCTTCAGGCCTATATCGGAAGATGTTATCCTCTCGTTAGTATGCTCAAAATAGCGGTTATAACTCTCCCGCCAATCTTCCCCTAAAAGTGTGTTTGCGTTTTCTTTGAGCGGACTTTCTTCTATGTTGCCGTTCAGGTCGCACCGCCAGATTTTTCCTTCAGTATCCACAAGACGGATCCATTCAGAATTGATTGTTTCTGCAAAAGCGTATTCCGTCGGGATGCACCAGCTGCCATCCGCTGCAGCCAGTCCGTAGGTATATTCCAG
>JAZSOR010000045.1:0-22088 GCA_045537035.1 Faecousia sp.
CGAGGACGGCATCATAGATGTAGGTTCTGCTGACAATAGTTCTGCTAGTGTTGCGATCTCCGGCGGTACTGTGACGAGCTCCATCGTGAAAAATGCAGGTACTGTTAGCATCACCGGCGGTAGTTTTGCGGAGGATCCTAAGCCGTATCTGGCTGCTGGCTACAGTGCAAAACTGGAAGACGGCTTATATGTCGTCAGTAGCTGCGCCGACGGCGGTCACAACTTTGAGAACAGCGACACATGCTTGAACGGCTGTGGCGCGCGCAAGGGCCTGAAGTGTGTGCACTGTGATGACTCTAATATTTTTTGGGAACCGGTTACAAGCACAAAGGAACTGGGCTCCGGTCACTACTACCTGGCTGACTCTTTTACCGGTCAGATTACTGTGACTGCAGGCGCAACTGCTAGCCTGCACCTGAATGGTAAAGACTTGACCCATGATAGCCAGGCTATTCTCGTAAATAAAGCAAACAGCGTGCTCAATATCATGGGCGACGGTAATGTTAGCGTAACTGCTCCTGGGCGCAACACCGGCAATGGCGCAGTTGTCGTTAATGCACCTGAGGAGGGTGCTACACTGAATATTTACGGCGGTACTTATACCACCAACGAAAAAGATCGCGGTGCTGTGCTTGCCGGCGACTATAGTACCGTGGGCATCTCTGGCGGTACCGTGAACGGTCCTATTTTGGTTAAGGATACTGTTGTTGCCCTTGAGATCAGCGGCGGTGAATTTACAAATTCCGTAGGTATCTTCAACGGCTATAACTTGAATACAGATTGTCGTGGCGCCGAGAACATCTCCATTTCCGGCGGTACTTTCCACAGTGAGCTGTTCTATGGTCCCGGAACGGATTCTGCTTGCCATTTTGACTACAGCAGCATGCCCGCGGATGCAATCACAGGCGGCTTGTTTGTGAGCGTTCCCTATGCCCATAATGGCGGGCTCTGTGCTGACAGGCAGGATAACGGTATGTGGAAGATCTCTCAGCAAAAATGTGGAGATTTGTGTCAGATTGGCGACTCCAGCTCCAAGATCTGTGATGTCTGCGGCAGACTTTCCGGCGATGAGATCGAAGGCATGACCGCTGTGGTCATTCGCGGCGAGAAGACCAAGTACTTTGAAAGCGCTGCGGAAGCTGTGGACGCTTATGAAGGCGAAGGCTACATCAAGGTGTTCAGCAACAGCGAGATCAACATCAAAGGAAACACAACCATCGATGCCAACGGCTACGTTGTTAATGTTACCGGTTCCGGTAAGGTATCTGCCATGGACTCCGCTAACGACAGCTATGTGATTTGCGGTCGTTTCTACATTGAGGGCAATGTTACGATCGAGCGGGATGCTGTTGTGACAAACCCCGTCAACGGCAACAGATACATTACTATTAAAGATGACGCCATCTCCTATCCTGAAACCAATCTTGATCCCGAACTCGATTTCTACACTGCACACCGCTTTGAGATCACTCTGACCAATGTGACCCTCAGAACCACCGCTGCCGGTATGTACTACAAGGCTGAGTACAAGTGCGACAACAAACTGGCAGGTCTGGTTTCGTCCTACGGTGTTGCTCTCGGCCTTAATGGCGTGCCCAGCGCAAACTTTGTGGATGAAGATAATACCGGCTTCTCCGAACTGACGGGCTTCGCTCCCGACGAGAATCACACTGTGAAGGGCACTTCCGCCGCTCTGATCAATGTGATGAAGAAGGATGATTGCACCCCAGAGGATAACACGGACCGTGCAGCTCGAGTGATCTATGCTAATGCATACTTCAGAGTGAATGTAACCGGCGATTCTGATGACTCCAACGATCTGGTGGTCGTTGGTGATGAGCGCTACGCTGGAACTACAGACGGCATTGGTCACAGCCTGGTTGATCTGCTGGAGTACATTGATGGGCATTGGTCAGACTTTACGGATGATCAACATAATACCGTCAATGCATTCTACGGCGAGTGGAAAGATTACGTCAACTGGGATAATAAGTTCCAGTACATTCGGTAAGTAAGGAGGATAAGCAAATGAATGAATTGTATATGACTCCTGAAGCAAAGCTTGTTTGCTTTGCCCCTATGCAGAATATTGCAGATATGGATATCAACTTTGATAGTCTGCTTGGAGGCGGTCAGTTGGGTATCACTAACGATAGTGTCATGTCTGTCCATGGAGATATCGATCTTCCTTCATACCAAGACGAATAAAAACACGGAAACCCCGGAGCAAATGCTCCGGGGTTTTTGCTGTATTGAGGAGGCAGTCCGGGCGAAAAGCGAATCGCCCCTACAGTGTTATCCCTGGAATGACAAAATGGGGAGCGGATCGAGTGATTGACAGAAGATCGGGAGTGCTGTATAATCACTTTATAATTGCATAAGACAGTTCGTGACTATCCTGTCTATAAATAAAACTAGGGGAAACGATGGGCGCAGTGCGTCCATTTTTTTGTCCCTCCGGAGGGAAGCTATGAATCGCAGAGTAAAAAATCTTGTCTTCAGCGCGTTGATCGCCGCGCTGTATGTGGCGCTGACCCATTTACAAAATGCCTTGTTACCCGGCTCTGCCAGCTGGGCAATCCAGTTTCGGGCGGCGGAGGCGCTGTGTGTACTGGCGCTATACACACCGGCGGCGGTGCCGGGGCTGACGGTAGGCTGCTTTCTCTTTAATCTGAGTTTTTCCGCGGCGCTGCCGCTGGATGCGGTGGTGGGGACAGCGGCAACGCTCCTTTCTGTGTCCGCTATGCGGTTTTTGCGCCGGGTGACGGTGAAAGGCTATCCGCTGCCGGCGATGCTGATGCCTGCGCTGTTTAACGCGTTTCTGGTGGGCTGGGAATTATCGGTTTATATCGGGGGCGGTTTTGTCATGAATGCGGTTTATGTTGCCATTGGCGAGGCGGCGGTGTTGCTGACTCTGGGCACGGCACTGTTTTACGCTATGCGCAGCCGAAAGTTTGACCGGTTATTCCGTTGATAAATTTGTCAGTTCGTGGTAGACTGAAATAAGAGGGACGATTTCGGGCGATTCATGAATCGCCCCTACGGGGGAGAAATGTAGGGGCGCATCACGATGCGCCCGTGATGGGGTATTACGGGGCGCCGGGGCGTCGCCCCCTACAAAAAGAACGGATTGCCACGACCAGTTTGCGAACTGGTCTCGCAATGACAGGCAAGGTGGTACGGAGCGATACCGAGCGCAATCAGGATGCGTTACGAAACGCACAACCTGGCGCACGCATTGTCCGGCGGCACAGCCGCCTCAGAATGACAGTGTGGGAAATGACAGAGAAAACGGATGGGATAGTATGATCGATTTTCAGCCTTTTTCCTTGGAGCACAAGGAAAACTATAAGAACAAACTGCTGCGCGGCGGTGAACGGGGCTGCGAGTACAGCTTCGTAAATTTATATCTGTGGGGCAGGCAAAAGGCGGCACTGGTGGGGGATATTTTAGTCTACTTCAGCCAGTTTAACCGAAGGAGCGTGTATCTGTATCCCGTTGGCAGCGGCGATAAAAAGGCTGCGCTGGATGCACTTATCGCAGATGCTAAGGAGCGAGGTATTCCTTGCCGGCTGGTGGGTCTTGTGGAGCAGGACCGGGAGGAGCTGGAGCGGCTGCACCCCGGGAAATTCCGCTTCCACTTTGACCGGGATTCCTTCGACTATGTGTACGACATCGAGGATCTGGCAGAGCTTAGAGGTCGGAAATTTCAAAAGAAAAGAAATCACCTAAACCGCTTCCGGGAGCAGAATCCCGGTTGCGCTGTAGAACCCATCTCCCATGAGAATATGGCGGAGGTAGCGGCGCTGGCGGAGCGGTGGTATGACCTGCGGCTGCAGGAAAATCCCCACGGGGATTACCATATGGAACGCTCAGCGCTGAAAAAAGCGTTGGAGCAATGGGATGCGTTGGGTTTGGAGGGTCTTTTGCTGCGGACCGGGGACGGGCCGGTGGCGATGACCGTGGGATCACGGCTTTCGGAGGACACCTTTGATATCCATTTTGAAAAGGCGCTGGACATTGCCGACGGCGCGTATGCGGCTATTAACTTTAGCTTCGCCCGGTATTTACGGGAAAAGTATCCCCAAGTGCGATTCCTGAATCGGGAGGACGATATGGGCCTTGAGGGTCTGCGGAAAGCGAAGCTCAGCTACTGCCCCCACCATATGGTGGAGAAAAGCTGGGCGTGCCTGCTGGAGGACGGTTATGACTATTGATAAAAGGCAGCTTTGCGAGCTTTGGCAGCAGGCCTTTGACGACCCGGAAGAAGTGCCGGAGAATTTTCTGCGGACAGCCTTTTCACCGGAGCGGTGTGAGACTGTAGAGAAAGACGGCGCCATCGGCGCAGTTCTTTACTGGCTTGACTGTTCGTGGGAGGGCAAAAAGCTTGCCTACATCTATGCCGTTGCCACCCGGGAAGAGCTGCGTGGGCAGGGGCTGTGCCGGCTTTTGATGGACAAGACCCATGAGAAATTAAAAACGCTGGGCTATGCCGGGGCGGTGTTAGTGCCTGCGAAGGATAACTTGTTTACCATGTATGAGAAAATGGGTTATAAGGGCTGTTGCCCTATGGAGAAAAGGGTGGTTTTGCCCGGCGCGGTGTCTGCAAAGGTGGAGAAGATCAGTCCGGAGGAGTATGAGCAGCTGCGGTCAGCTCGACTGCCTGACGGCAGTGTCCTGCAAGGGCAGGATGCGTTGGCGTTTTACGGTACTTACGGGGCGTTTTATCGCTGCGGAAGCGGCATATTTTGCGCCGCCCGGGAGAAAGATACCTTGTATGTGCAGGAGTTTTTGGGCGATCCGGAGGAATTGCCTGACATCGTTGCTGCCTTTGATTGCAGCGCGGCGCAGGCGCGTTTTCCGGGCGGAGACAAGCCCTTTGCTATGTATTACAGTTTCACAGAGGATCAGGCATTACCGGAGTATTTCGGCATTGCGCTGGATTAAAAGCCGTGGAGATTTCTCCACGGCTTTTTGTCGGGCAAAAAGTGAATCGCCCGCAATGTCATTCTGAGGGAACGCAGTGACCGAAGAATCCCCTTTGCCGATGGGGATCCTTCGCTGCGCTCAGGATGACATGTAAGGGCCGGTGCCCCGACGGCCCGGGTTGCAGTGTTGCGGGGCGCCGAGGCGTCGCCCCCTACAGAAGTTATGGGGTGGAGGCTTTGCGGACGGATTCGTACAAGTGGCAGGCGCAGGCGTGGCCCGGTTTGACCTCCGTCAGCTGGGGTACGACCTGGGAGCAGATATCCATACGCTTTGGGCAGCGAGGGTGGAATTTGCAGCCGGAGGGTGGATCTGCCGGGGAGGGGATGTTGCCCTCCGGTATGATCCGGGTCACCGGCTGGTCCGGGTCCGGGATGGGAATGGCGGAAAACAGCACCTTGGTATAAGGGTGCAAGGGCTCTTTGTACAGATCGTCGGTGTCGGCATACTCCACCAGATTGCCAAGATACATGACGCCCACGGTGTCGCAAATATGTTCCACCACCGAAAGATCGTGGGAAATGAAGAGATAGGTGAGACCGAATTCCCTTTGCAATTCCTTTAGAAGATTGATGATCTGCGCCTGAATGGACACATCCAGCGCGGACACCGGCTCGTCGCAGACCACAAATTCCGGATTCAGCGCCAAGGCCCGGGCAATACAGATCCGCTGCCGCTGACCACCGGAAAATTCATGAGGGTAGCGGTTTTTGTGGAAAGGCTGCAGACCGCAGCGGTCCATGATTCTATCAATATGCTCGTCCAGCCGGTTTTTGGGCACAAGCTTATGCTCCCGAACCGCTTCGGCGATGATCTCGCCCACCGGCAGCCGGGGGGAGAGGCTGGAAAAGGGGTCTTGAAAGATGATCTGCATTTTTGGGCGTAAAGCGCGCAGCTGCTTGGGCGACAGATCATAGATGTCCTGCCCGTTAAAGAGCACCTGACCGCCGGTTTTCGGACCTGCCAGATGCAGGAGCATCCGTCCCGTGGTGGTCTTGCCGCAACCGGATTCTCCCACCAGGCCCATGGTCGTACCCCGACGGATATGAAAAGTTACCCCGTCCACCGCTTTTACCTGACCGCCGGCTTTGCCCAACACAGAGCGGCTTATGGGGTAATATTTTTTTAAGTCCCGGACTTCCAGAATGTTATCCATCGGCATTCTCCTTTTGACTGCGGTAGCAGCTGACATAGTGGGTGGGGGACAGCTGCACCTGACAGGGATAGTCTCCGTCGCAATGGGCGAAAGCATGGCTGCACCGGTCTTTAAAATAGCAGTAGGCAGGCATATTGATAGGATTGGGGACTTTTCCCGGGATGGTCTGCAGGGTATCGGTGCGTTTACCCACCACCGGCTTGGATGCCATGAGACCCAAAGTGTAAGGGTGCGCCGGGTCGTGGAAGATCTCCCGGACCGTGCCTTTTTCCACCACCCGACCTGCGTACATGACCACCACAAAATCCGCCATGCCGGCGACCACACCCAGATCGTGGGTAATGAGCAGCACGGAACAGCCGGTCTTATCTTTCAGGCTTTTCAGAAGGTCCAGTATCTGCGCCTGAATGGTCACATCCAGGGCGGTGGTGGGCTCATCGGCGATAATGACCCGGGGGTTGCAGGCAAGGGCGATGGCGATCACGATCCGCTGACGCATACCGCCGGACAGTTCGTGAGGGTACATCCGGTACACGCCCTCCGGATTGGCGATGCCCACAGTTTCTAAAAGCTCCAGCGTCCGGCTGCGGATCTCCTCTTTGGTGCGAAACCGGTTATCATGCAGCCGGATCACCTCGGCGATCTGCCAACCGATGGTAAACACCGGATTTAAAGCGGTCATAGGCTCTTGGAAGATCATGGCGATCTCGCTACCCCGGAGTGTTTGCATGACATGCTCCGGGGTTTTAGTAATATCATAGGCTTTATCCCCCAGATTCAGGCGGATCTGTCCGCCGGTGATCTGCCCCTGGGGGCGCTGCAGCAGCTGCATCAGGGACAAGCTGGTGACGGATTTGCCGCAGCCGGATTCGCCCACTACGCCTACCACTTTGCCGGCAGGGATATCAAAGGTCACCCCGTCTACCGAGCGGACAACACCGGCATCGGTGAAAAAACTGGTGCACAGACCGTCAAATTCCACCGCGTTGGTACTGTCTCGCATTTGGGTCAGGTACTCCCGTTCGGGCACGGCTTTGCGTTTACGGGCCTTTTCCAGCCGGGTGGTGGCGGTGATGTTTTCCTTGGCGATTTGACGGGCTTCTTTGGAATCCAGATAGCTGCCTGGTTTTTTCTTATTCATAGGAACTCCTTTACAAATTCCGGAATGGGTCAGCGTTTCATTTTGGGATCGAAGGCGTCCCGCAGGCCGTCTCCCACAAAGTTAAAGCCCAGCACCGCCAGCACAAGGCACACGCCGGCCGGGATCCAAACAAACCAGTAGGAGGTCAGCACATGGGCGTTGGATACATCGTTCATAATGTTGCCCCAGGATGCAAAGGGGAATTTTACACCCAAACCCAAAAAGGAAAGGGTGGCTTCCGTGAGGATCGTAGAGCCCAGGCTCATGGTGCAGGTGACGATCAGCTGGGGGATCACATTGGGGATCAGATGGCGGAAGATCCGGCGGCTGACTCGCAGACCGGCAGCTTCCGTGGCAGTCATAAATTCCTGCTCCCGGAGGCTGAGGATCTGTCCCCGGACCAGCCGGGCGATACTTGGCCAGCCCAAAAGGCCTAAAATGAGCATCAGAAGCAGCATTCGCAGTTGAGGGTCAACACGCATACCGTCCATGGCTGCGCCCAATATGATGAGCAGGGGTGTGGAGGGGATGCAGTAGAAAATGTCCACGATCCGCATCACAAGATCGTCCACCCATTTGCCGAAATAACCTGCCGCACCCCCCAGCAGGACACCCAGAAAGGCGGAGATAAACACCACGATAAAGCCGATGACCAGAGAGATCCGTCCGCCGTACATCAGCCGGGTCAGCATGTCCATGCCGTTTTTATCCGTACCCAGGGGGTGCAGCCGGGAGGGGGCGGAGTAGGCATCCCACACCCGGGTGGCGGTGGCTTCCCGGACAGACCAAAGTCTGTTAGCGGCATCGTATATTAAGGAAAAATCCCGGTTGTCATAGGTAAAGCCCGATCGGTTTTCTGCGATGGCTTCTTCTGCAAGGGCCCTAAATTCTCGGGTGATCTCTGCGCCGCTGCGGGCATTAACCACAAGACGGCTGATATAGGCAACGGCCTGCTCACCTGCAAAAACTGTGCCGGTTTCGTCCAGCCGGTAGCGTTGCCCCTCTTGCGTAAAGGGTTCTTTTGTGCCGGCATAGGAAGACAGCGCCTTGCGGATCAGGTCAAAGGAAAGGGATTCTCCTGACACAGCAGGGGTAATGATGTCCTTGGCGGCAATGCCGATGAGCGTGTCGCCTGCAGCGAGGGAATAAAGGTCCTCCCCCAACGAGGTGATATCATAGGTGATGCCTTCATAGGTAAAAGCGTCCTGCCGCCCTGCATACAGGGTAAACTGCGCCTGCAGCACGGCATCAAAGACTTGCCCCGGGACGGTATGGTAGCGAAAAGCTTCATTCCGGGAGACTGCGGCAAATTCCTTCAGCTGCAGATCGTCCCGGTAAAAGACCTGATCCTGCCGGTAAGGCGTCAGCGCGCCACCCAGAAAGGAAAAGAGGAACATGGCGGCAAGGATAACAAGACCTGCCACCGCCAGCCGGTTTCTGAAAAACCGCCTGGCGGTCATAGCCCCCGGGGAAAGGGTCTTGATACGGCTGTCATCATTTAAGGAAACGGTTTCCTCATCCCGGGCAGGGATATTATTTTCATTGTCCACTGGGCATCCTCCTCAGGAAAGCCGCACCCGGGGATCTACCGCTGCATAGGCAATGTCGGAGATCAGATTGCCCAGCAGAGTCAGCGCAGCCAGAAATGTCAGATAGAAAATGGAAAAGGGGATATCACCGGCTACCATGGCCTGATAGGAAGTGTAGCCGATGCCGGGAATAGCGAAGAGTGTTTCCGTGATCAGCGCGCCGGCAAACAGACCCGGCAGACTGCCGCCCACAATGGTCACCAGAGGGATCAGGGTGTTGCGAAAGGCATGGCGAAAGACCACTGCGCCTTCGGAAACGCCCTTTGCCCGGGCGGTGCGGATATAATCGGCGCTGAGGACCTCCAGCATATTGGTACGGGTATAGCGCATCAGCGAGCCGATGGAGATGACCACCAGAGTAACAACCGGCAGTACAAGATGCCCGACCATATCCCAAAACTGCCCCCAGGGGGAGAGACTTTGAAAGTCCCGGCTCACAAGACCGTAAAGGTCAAACCAGCCCAGTTTTACGGAGAAGATCAATTTCAGCAGCGTGGCGAAAAAGAAGGTAGGCAGGGAAATGCCGATCAGCGCTCCGGCGGTAATGGCATAGTCCGTGCGGCTGTACTGACGGGTGGCGGCTACGATACCCAAAGGAATGGCAATGAGCAGTTCCAGCACCAGCGCCGCAAGACCCATGGCAAAGGAGACACCGATGACCTGAGAGAATTTCTCGGTGACCGGTACGGCAAATTTCCAGCTGTCGCCGAAATTGCCGGTAAAAAGATTGCGAAGCTGGATAAAGTAGCCCTGCAAAATACCGGTGTCCAAGCCATATTGGGCATTGAGCTGCGCCACCCACTCCTCATAGGGTTTGGCGCCCGGGGCCTGGGACAGCTGGATCGCCATGGTCTCCACATAGGAAGAGGGCAGACACCGCAGCAGCAGGTAAATGATAAACACCACAAACAGCAAAATCACTACGCTGATCCCCAGCCGCCGCAAGATATATTTGGCCATGAGCGATCTCTCCTTTTCAATTATTTTGCAGTCCGCATTGTAGGGGTCGGCGTCCTCGACGACCCGAAACAAAATCACGCCTCGATGGAGTGATTTTGTTCTATTTGCCGGTGCATTAGAAATATTTTTGCCCATCGAGGACAAAAATATTTTCGGGCTGTCGAGGACACCAGCCCCTACAGTTCTTGGATATTATTTCATCTCTAGTTTTTCAATGTCGTTTTCCCAGCCCCAGAAGGTGGTGATATCGGGGGTCAGGGTCTGGATGTTCACCCGGCGGGTGGAGAAGATGAACACATTCTGCCGTTGGTAAACCGGGATCTCCACCGCCCAATCGGCGATAATGTCCAGACATTCTTTATACAGGGTTTTCCGGTAGGTCTGATCGGTGGATTGCCGCGCCAGCAGGATCAGCCGGTCCAGCTTCTCGTCTTTCAGAAAATAGCTTTTCTCGTTGGAGCCGCCTTCGCTGTGATAGACCTGATAAAGGTCCGGATCGGGGGTCGCGCCCCATGCCATGGCGAACAGCTCCGCAGTGCCGGCGTTGACTGCATTGGTAAGCTCTGAGAAGTTGGACATATCCGTAACGATCAGCTGGAAGCCGATGGTTTTTAAGGCATCCGCAGCCATACTCAGCGCCATGAAGGTAGGGTGGTCGCCGGTGCCACCGGCGCCTACCAGCACTTCGTAAGCCATTTTCGCACCGGTGGGGGCAGCGGTGATCCTGCCGTCTTTTACGGTGTAGCCGGCTGCTTTGAAGTACTCCAAAGCAGCAGTCCGGGCGGCGGCGTACCGGTCATCAGCGCTCATGCCGCTTTTGTAAATGGGCGCGCCGGATACATCGGTGGAGAAAGCGATCCGGTAGCCCTCATCGGTGACCCGGGGCGCTGCCCAGGAGGTGTCGGAGATGGGGTAATTGATCACATTGGCATATTCTCCGTAGTAGGAGTCTACCGCCACATCCCGGTAGACGGCAATGACCGTGGCGATGGCTTTCCGGAGGTTTTTGGAAGCGTCCGAGCCCGGCTCACCGCCGGCGCATACATTTTTCGCGTTGATGCCCACATAGCCGTAGCCTAAGTTTGCCACCATCCGGGTGGTGATCACATTGCCGCTGACTTCACCGCCGTTGGCTTGGGCGATGGCTTTGGCGGTTTCAGTGGAATAGGCAGGGTCTGTAATGTCGATGGTGCCGGCGACCACACCGGATACTTTATCTGCTTCCTGACCCTCCCGGAACTGGATATACTTGATCTTAGGCTGGCCTTTCCAGTAGTGTTCATTTCGCTCCAGCGTTACAGTACCGCCGGAATAGCTGATGAACTTATACGGACCGCCGCCTACAGGCGCGGTAGTCACGGAACGGACATGGGACAGATCGCCCTTGGGAAAACCGAAGTGGTTGCTGTTATAGTCGTAAAGGGCCTCTTCGCCGTAGTAGTGCATGGGTACAACCGCGGTGGAGAGGGTATAGATAGCGGTGGCGGAAATCTCCGTCAGCACGATCCGTAAGCTCCGGTCACCGGTCTTTTGGATACCGGAGATATTGGGGGCGGACTTGCCGGTCTGTACACCGGTGTAAAATTCCGCAGCCCGGGACCCTAACGCTTGCTCAAGGGCTTCTGTCAAAGAAAGGTCAGCAGCTTCGCTGTTAAGGCCTTTTTCACCAAGGTCAAAGCCGTAGCGGTCCACCAGCTCCCGGAATAAGGTTTCCGGGTCTGTGGCAGGGGCTTCTTCCTCGCTGTCAAGGATCGCTTGGGCAAACTGCTTGCCTGCATCCCAGAAGGCAGCCCAGAAGGTATCGTATTGCTCCCGGGTATAATAGGGGGTGTCGGTGTAGTTATCCGGTCCGGCGGCGAGGATCAGCTCCATTCGGGACTCCACACCGCTGCGGTAGGCGTCCAGACCTTCAATGGGCAGGGAATAGAGGGTCATGATGCCGTCGTAAGTGGGGTCCAACGGCACATACAAAGAGAAGATCACATCGTCGATGTCCACCTCCGTGCCGTCGGAAAACCGCACGCCCTCCCGGAGGGTAAAATCGTAATAGACCGTTCCGTCAGCGTTTTCCGTGATGACACAGTCGGAGATGCCTTGGTAGGTGTAGTTGTTTCCGTTATAGGGACGGGTCTCGCCCTCAATGCCACGGAGCACCACCGCGCCTTCCCGGTCTGTGCCCACCAAGGAAAGATGCACGAGACTCAACACATCGTTCTCATAGGAATTGGTGTAAAAGAAGGGGGAGAATTTACCGTCAAAATTCTGCGTGCCCACCACCAGCGTGTCGTTGCCGGTGTTGGGGTCTGACGGGGATGGGGTATCGTTTCCGCAGCCTGCCAGCAATGTGGACGCCATTGCTGCGGCAAGGAGCAGGGCAAATATCTTCTTCATGGTCGCACCTCCTGAAAATACTACTTATAATATTGTGCAGTAGAGGCCGTTTTATCCAAAAAAGATAAGTATCAAATTCCGGTTTGGCAACCTGTCATCCTGAGGAGCCAATGGCGACGAAGGATCCCCATGGACATTGGTACTGTTGGCGATGGGGTTTCTTCGCGATCACAGATTGCTCAGAATGACAGACAGATAAACCGGAATTTGGCGGCGAGGGGAAATAAAAAATCCCCCAACCGAAAAACGGTTGGGGGAGTATACTGTGTTGTGAAAAGGAATTACTTGGAGCCGGCGATCTGAGCAGCGACCTCAGCAGCGAAGTTCTCTTCCTTCTTCTCAATGCCTTCGCCCTTGATGTAGTGGATAGCATTGACGAACTTGACATTGCCGCCCAGCTTCTTGGCAGCGTCAGCAATATAGCCAGCCACATCGCCCTTAAAGAGGTCGGAACGGACGAAGTCCTGCTGCAGCAGGCAGCTCTCCTTGTAGAAAGCAGCGATCTTACCGGCAGCGATCTTCTCCTTAACAGCAGCGGGCTTGCTTGCCATCTTGGGATCGTTGTCCATCAGAGCCACCTGAACGGCCAGCTCCTTGTCAACATCTTCCTGGGGCACCTGAGCCTTGTCCCAGTACTTGGGATTCATAGCAGCGATCTGCATAGCCACATTCTTGCCGATCTCGGTAGCGCCCACATCAGCTTCCAGATTCACAAGAACACCGTGGCTGCCGCCCATGTGGACATAAGCAACGGAAGTGCCGGTAGCAAAACGGTCGAAGCGGCGGATCTGCATGTTCTCGCCGATGGACATGACCTTCTCCTGCAGGATTTCGGTAACGGTCAGGTCGGTGCCGGGGTACTTGCACTCCTTCAGAGCCTCAACATCAGCAGGGTTAGCGGTAGCAACAACCTCAGCCAGGTTCTTGACCAGATCCTGGAAAGCGTCGGTCTTAGCAGCAAAGTCGGTCTCGGAGTTGACCTCGATCACAACGCCCACGCCGTTTACGACGGTAGCGTATGCAACGCCTTCAGCAGCGATACGGCCGGCCTTCTTAGCAGCCTTTGCCAGGCCCTTCTCACGCAGCCAGTCAACAGCCTTGTCCATGTCACCGTCGGTAGAGGTCAGGGCTGCCTTGCAGTCCATCATGCCGACGTTGGTCATTTCACGCAGTTTCTTAACATCCAAAGCAGTAAATGCCATTTTAAGTTCCTCCTATAATCATTTGTAGATGGCACCCGTTGCCGGGTGCCATGGATATTTTAATTACTCAGCAGCGGGAGCCTCGACAGCTTCAGCTTCAGCAGCCTCAGCAGCGGGAGCTTCAACAGTTGCGTCCTCACCCTGACGGCCTTCGATGGCAGCGCTTGCCATAGCGGCAGCGATCAGGCGGATAGCGCGGATCGCGTCGTCGTTACCGGGGATGACATAGTCGATCTCATCGGGATCGCAGTTGGTGTCAACGATTGCAACGATGGGAATGTTCAGCTTGCGAGCCTCAGCGATTGCGTTACGCTCCTTGCGGGGGTCAACGATGAACAGGCAAGCAGGCAGCTTCTTCATTTCCTTAACGCCGCCCAGGTACTTCTCCAGCTTCTCGATCTCCAGCTGATGCTTGATAACTTCCTTCTTGGGCAGCATAGCGAAGGTGCCGTCAGCTTCCATCTTGCGCAGCTGTGCCAGACGGTCGATACGGGAACGCATGGTGCGGAAGTTGGTCATCATACCACCGAGCCAACGGGAGTTGACATAGTAACCGCCGCAACGGGCAGCCTCTTCGCGGATAGCGTCCTGTGCCTGCTTCTTGGTGCCGACGAACAGAATGTTGCCGCCGTTTGCTGCAGTTTCGCGGACGAAGTTATAAGCCTCTTCCAGCTTCTTAACGGTCTTCTGCAGGTCGATGATGTAGATGCCGTTACGCTCCGTGTAGATGTAGGTAGCCATCTTGGGGTTCCAACGGCGGGTCTGGTGACCGAAGTGTACGCCGGCCTCCAGCAGTTGCTTCATAGATACAACGCTCATTTTTGTGTTCTCCTTTTGTTTTTCCTCCACCCCGATCATCTCGCGCTGCCCGTCCTGACGGACACTGGGGGGCGCGATCACCGGGTGTGTGGTGTAGTAATGTCACGGAAAAATCCCGTGCCGATTCATTATATAGGAAAGATACCCACTTTGCAAGTGTTTTTTGCAAGAAAAATGAAAAAAATTCCTTTTTTTCAGAAGGGAAGCAGGGGTTTTCCCCGGGGAACGCGGCAATCCTCCGGTTTGATGTCCACCAGAACGATATCCGGACCGATGCGGCGGATGCAATTCCAGGGGATCAGATAATCGTCCCGGCGGCCCGCCAGACCGAAATGCCGGCAGGGTCCCGGGACGATAATGGCGGTAATGCGACCGTCGCACAGGTCCACCCGGGCGTCGGAGATGAAGCCCAGCCGCCGCCCGTCGCTGATGCAGATGACTTCCTTGCAGTGCAGCTCAGTAAATTTTGTCATATCCAGCCCTCCCAAAAGGTGTTTTGGTCAAGGATATGCGCAAGAATAGGTGAAAATTCCAATACAGAATGGTAGTGCTGAATTGACAATGGACAATGATTGAGGTAGTGGCAGGAGTCATAATAATTGTCAATTGTCCATTTAACTGACGGTCATGTTTTTGCGCAGGGCGGTGAGGGCGCCCTTTTCCAGCCGGGAGACCTGCGCCTGAGAGATGCCCACGAGATTTGCCACCTCTACCTGGGTCTTGCCGCCTACAAAGCGCAGAGAAAGGATCTGCTTTTCCCGCTCTCCCAAGGTGCGGAAGGCGGTCCGCAGGGCAATGTGTTCCATCCAGTTCTGCTCAGTGTTTTTGGTATCTTTGACTTGATCCATCACCGTCAGCGGATCGCCGCCGTCGGCATATACAGGATCGTGGAGACTGACCGGGGCGCAGACCGCATCCAGTGCCTCACTGACATCTTCCATGGGAAGCTCCAGCTCCTTGGAGATCTCCTCCAGGGTGGGCTCTCTGCCCAGCTGTAAAAGCAGCTGTTCTTTGCATTGGAGTACCCGGTACGCCACATCCCGAAGAGACCGGGAGACCCGGATCACGGAGTTGTCCCTCAGGTAGCGACGCACTTCGCCGGCGATCATGGGCACACCATAAGTGGAAAATCTTACCTGTTTCGTAGGGTCGAAATTCTGGATCGCCTTGATAAGTCCAATGCAGCCCACCTGAAACAGATCGTCCGGGCTTTCGCCCCGTTTGTCAAACCGCTGGATCACGGAAAGGACCAGCCGGAGGTTTCCTTCGATGAGTTTTTCCCGGGCGGCCTTGTCGCCCTCCTTTGCCCGGCGCAGCAGCGTGTCCATTTCTACCTGGGACAGAACTTTCAGCCGGGCGGTGTTGACACCGCAGATCTCTACTTTTCCCTGCATGGCGTTCCTCCTGACATTTATATCTTCTGGGGCGGTTTTTCCACGCCGAATCAATACCCTCATTATTTCCCGCAGCGGAAAAATCATACAGAAAGAAAATTTGTGAAAATTCAACAAAAAATTTTAGAGGGGGGCGGCATAAGGCAGGGTGAAAAACGGCTTGTTTGGATAAAATGCCAACTTTTTCGATGAAAATGGCAGAAAAATTCCCCAGATTACAGTGGCAACATAACACGAAAAAGGGTGTGTTTTTTCTTCGTTTATACACCACTGTATGCACCGATTTTCACGGGCCTTAAGGCCTAAAATGCAAAAATAGCTGTTGAAAAGCATGACTTTTCCACATTATCCACAGGGTTTTCCACAACGGTTGTCCACAAAGACGGATATGCATTTCAGTTTACATAAGAATATTTGACACCCTTCGACGGTTTTCGTACTTTTTGGCTGTGCAACATGTTGACAAGAGCATTTTTTCGGCGACAAAAAAAGGACTTGACAACATGTCTTTTTCCCGAAACCGGCTGTAAAAAGTGACCCAAGGATAAAAGTTGGAAAAATTTCAAAAAAGGGCTTGATTTTATTGAAAATGCACGCTATAATTGATACCTGCGTGAAATAGAAAGCAGAACAGGAGGTGTAACTATGCCCAATATCAAGTCCTCTAAGAAGGATGTCATCCGTTCCAAGATCGCTTACGAGAAGAACAAGGCTGACAAGTCTGAGATGAAGACCGTCATCAAGAAGTATGAGGCTGCCCTGGAGTCCGGCGACCGCGCTGCTGCTGAAGTCGCTTACAAGGCTGCGATCGTCATCGTCGACAAGGCTGTCACCAAGGGTATTCTGCACAAGAATACTGCTGCCCGCAAGAAGAGCAGCATGACCCTGCAGCTGAACAAGCTGGCCTAATAGCCTGAAAGAGTTCTCTCTGAAAATATCGCCATCCGAACTTAACGGATGGCGTTTTTTCATACCTTCCCGGCGGATCTTTTGACGCAGCCGTGCGTTTTGAAGACCTCGTAGTATACCTGATACAACTTCGGTCTTCAACCTTCGTCTGCGCCAAAATCTCTCGCCGGGCAAAATACGAAACGGCGGTAGGCGTTTTTTCATTTTCCGGCAACTGTTCACGACCTGACCCTCGAAATACACAAAGTATGTCTTTGAGTCGTGCGTTTCTCAAATTCTGGTTTGGCAGGCAGTGCCTGCAGACAATTTCGCTACCACCGCCCAAGAAAATCGTTACACATCCTATCCCACCCGGTAACAGAACACGCAAAAAGCTGTTCAGTTTTGTAGTCTTTTCGATACCGGGCATGGTAGGAGACGGTGGATATGAGAGCCGTTGGTAGCGCATTGTCAGGCGGCACTGCCGCCCGATAAATTGGAAATTGTTTATAGAATTCTCGATTCTCCATTCTCAATTCTCAATTTATATGTTATAATCAGAAAAAAGGAGGTGACCACCGTGGCAAGACTCACTGATCCCGTTACCATACTCAAAGGCGTAGGCCCTACCAAGGCAAAGCAGTTTGCGCAGCTGAATATTTTTACGCTGGAGGATCTCATTTGCCATTTCCCCAGAGGATATGAGGACCGGACCCGGATCGTGACTAATGAAAAGCTGCAGCCGGATGTGCCTGCCTGCTTCAAGGCGGTGGTCATGAACAATCCCCGGACCGCCCACATCCGCAAAGGGCTGGATGTGACGAAGGTCACGGTGGCTGACCATACCGGAAGGCTCAATCTGACCTTCTTCAATCAGAAATTTACCACCGACAAGCTGCAATACGGCAGAGAATATATCTTCTACGGCGCGGTGTCGGGAGACTTTATCGGCTATAACATGACCTCGCCGGTTTTTGAGGAGCTGGATTCTCAGCCCCTTGCCACACGGCGTGTGCTGCCTATCTATCCGCTGACCGCCGGTCTTTCCAACGCTGCGGTGCTCAAGGCGGTACAGCAGGCGCTGGCTATCTGCGATGTGCCGGCGGAGATACTGCCGGAATCGGTACGGAGTTTTTACGGCATTTTGCCGGCGCAGCGGGCATACTATGCCATTCATCAGCCCACCTCTATGGAAGAGGCGGAGCTTGCCAAGCGGCGGCTGATCTTTGAAGAATTCTTTGTGTTCTCCGCAGGCCTTTCCCTGATGCGGGCTGCCCGGGCAGGGAAGAAGACCGCGCCTTATAAAGAGTTGTCTTTGGAAGACTTTTACGGGGCGCTGCCCTTCACCCTTACCGGCGCGCAGCAGCGAGCGATCGGGGAGATTGCAAAGGACCTTTCCCGGGGCGCGCCTATGAACCGGATCGTCCAGGGCGATGTGGGCAGCGGCAAGACCATGGTGGCTGCCGCCGCGGCATACCTTGCGGCAAAGAACGGAAAGCAGGCGGCGTTAATGGCGCCGACGGAAATTCTGGCAGAACAGCACGATAAATCCCTTGCCGGGCTGTTGGAGCCTTTGGGTATCCGGGTGGCGCTGCTTACCGGCAGCATGACCCCTAAACAGAAACGGGAGATACGGCAGAGGATCGAAGAGGGCGGCTGTCAGCTGGTCATCGGCACCCATGCGCTGCTGTCTGACAGCACAGTGTTCCGGAATCTGGGGTTGGTGATCGCCGACGAGCAGCATCGGTTCGGTGTTTCCCAACGGGCGGCGCTGAGCGCAAAGGGCGAAGATCCCCATCTTTTGGTCATGTCTGCCACACCCATTCCCAGAACGCTGGCGCTTCTGATGTACGGCGATCTGGAAGTGTCGATCCTTGACGAGCTGCCCCCGGGACGGCAGAAGACCGATTCCTTTTTGGTGGACGAGAGCTACCGCGCCCGGATCAACGCTTTTATCCGTAAGCAGGTGGCAGAAGGACATCAGTGCTATGTGGTCTGTCCTGCGGTGGAGGAAAACGGCGAGCTGGACCTGAAGGCGGCTACCGTCTGGGCGGAAACACTGCAGAAGACCGTATTCCCCGATCTTAAGGTGGCGCTATTGCACGGACAGATGAAGGGCGCGGAAAAAGAGGCGGTCATGGCATCTTTTGCCCGGGGCGAAAAGGATGTTCTGGTAGCCACCACGGTCATCGGAGTGGGTGTGGATGTGCCCAACGCCACATTGATGGTCATTGAGGATGCTGACCGGTTCGGTCTTTCCCAGCTGCATCAGCTGCGAGGTCGGGTAGGCAGAGGGCAGGACAAGAGCTTCTGCATTCTGGTATCTCATAATAAGAATCCCCAGACCCGGGCGCGGCTGAAGGCGCTGTGTTCCACCACCGACGGCTTTAAAATTGCCGAGGAAGATCTGAAGCTCCGGGGACCCGGCGATTTCTTTGGCGCAAGGCAGTCGGGATTGCCGGTGTTCCGGGTGGCTAACTTAAGCTGTGATCTTATGACCCTGAAGCAGGCGCAGGAAGCCTCCAAGGAGTGGATCGAGACCGAGGGCACGGCGGATACCCCGGAGGGTATCGCTCTGCGCCGCCGGATCGGCGAGCTGTTTACAAGAGCCGAAGGCACGATGAATTGACAATGTTTTTGAAAAGAAAAACATTGTCATCCTGAGCGAGCATCGCAGATGCCCAGTCGAAGGATCCGTTTTGGAGATTACGGATTCCTCCCCTTCGACTTCGCTCAGGGTCGGAAAGACAAGAGAGACGGTCATAGATCGTCTCTCTTTTTATATTTGAAAAAAATAGTTGTAAGTTTGCCAAAAATGATGTAAAATAGTATGACTAATAGAATGCCATTTCTATGTACACTAGAATTCCCGGAGGAATTGTTTATGAAAAAACCCATTGTTTTAGTTGTTATGGACGGTGTCGGCAAGGGTGACGGCGGCAGCGGCGACGCAGTTGCCGTAGCAAAGACTCCTACCTTAGACCGACTGCTCTCCCAGTGCCCCCATACTTACCTGAAAGCCCACGGCACAGCCGTCGGTCTGCCCTCCGATGAGGATATGGGCAACTCCGAAGTCGGTCACAATGCCCTCGGCTGCGGCCAGGTCTATTCTCAGGGCGCAAAGCTGGTGGGCGAGTCCATTGAAAAGGGCACGCTGTTTGCTTCCCGTGTATGGCAGGATCTGGTAGAAAATGCAAAGGCCGGCAAGGCAATGCATTTTATGGGCCTTCTGTCCGATGGCAATGTCCACTCCAATATTTCCCATTTGATCGCCCTTCTGAAGGCGACAAAGAAAGCCGGTGTCAAGAAGGCTTACTGCCATATTCTGCTGGACGGCCGTGATGTGCCTGCCACCTCCGCGCTGGAGTATGTGGGTCAGCTGGAGGCTGTGTTGGCTGAGCTGAGTACCGACGGCTGTGACTATGCCATCGCTTCCGGCGGCGGCAGAATGGTCATCACCATGGACCGTTACGAAGCCAACTGGGGCATGGTGGAAGCCGGCTGGCGCACCCATGTACAGGGGATCGGACGCCAGTTTGCCTCTGCCAAGGAAGCCATTGAGACCTTCCGGGCTGAGACCGGCTGCATCGATCAGGATCTGCCTGCCTTCGTGGTGGCAAGAAACGGTCAGCCTGTTGCAAGAATCGCAAACGGCGACAGTGTGGTCTTCTTTAACTTCCGTGGCGACCGGTCGCAGGAAATTTCCCTGGCCTTCGACCGGAAGGATTTTGACAAGTTTGACCGGGGCGACTATGAAGGTGTAAAGTTTGCCGGTATGCTCCAGTATGACGGCGACCTGAATATCCCCGAAAATTATCTGGTGCAGCCCCCTGTGATCACCAACACCCTCACCGAGGTGCTCTGCGCTGCAGGCATCAAGGAATTCGCGGTGTCCGAGACCCAGAAGTACGGCCATGTGACCTATTTCTGGAACGGTAACCGCTCCGGTAAGGTCAGCGAGGACTTAGAGGACTATCTGGAGATCCCCTCTGATTTGATCCCCTTCGATCAGGCGCCTGCCATGAAGTGTAAGGAAATCACCGCCGCGCTGGTGGGCGCCATGGCAGAAAAGAAGTATCAGTTCCTGCGCTGCAACTACCCCAACGGCGACATGGTCGGTCACACCGGTGCGCTGGAGGCGGTGATCACCTCTATGGAGGCGATGGATGCTTGCTTGGCGCAGATCCTGGAGGCTGCCGATAAGTACGGCTACACCGTGCTGTTCACCGCAGACCACGGCAACGCCGATCAGATGACCGAGACAAAGAAGGGCAAGACTTCCGTCAAAACTGCCCATTCTCTGAATCCCGTTCCCTTTATTATTTACGACAAGGATAACCGCTGGACCATTATCGAAGGAAGTTACGGTCTTGCCAATGTGGCGCCCACGGTAGTCAAGATGATGGAACTGACTGCTCCTGACTGCTGGGAAGCAAGCATGGTATAGGCTAAAAACAATAAAAAGGACTGCTCAAGCTAAGGAGGAGACATTATGATTCGTCACGAGAATGAAAACGGCAGCGTTAATGTCAGCACCAGCGTATACACCGATATCGCCGGTACCGCCGCCAGCAACTGCTTTGGCGTGAAAGGTATGGCTGCACGGTCTGTTTCCGACGGTGTTTATCATTTGCTGCGCAAAGAATCCATGAGCAAAGGCGTGAAGGTGGATTTCCATGAGGATGGTACCATCTCCATCGATCTGCATATCATTGTGGACAACGGTGTCAATCTGGGTGCGGTAGGCGCGTCCATCATTTCCGAGGTCCGTTATGTGGTGAAAAACTGCACCGGTACTGAGGTAAAAGCGGTCAATGTTTACATTGACTCCATGATGTGATTTAGGAGGACTGCCTTTTGAGACAGACAATAAACGGCGCTGATTTTCGCCGGTTGGCGATCAGCGCAGCTGCCTGCGTAGAGATCCATAAGCAGGAACTGAACGATCTGAATGTGTTCCCCGTGCCTGACGGCGATACGGGTACCAATATGTCCATGACCATCAATGCCGCGGCTTCCGATCTGCGCAAGGCGGAAGACCCTACCTTGGAGAAGGCTGCTGCCGTTACGGCTTCCGCTATGCTCCGGGGCGCAAGAGGTAACTCCGGCGTCATTTTATCCCTGCTGTTCCGCGGTATTTCCCGGAAGCTCAAGGGCGCGCAGGTTGCCGACGGCGTTCTGTGGGCCCAGGCTCTGCAGGAAGGCGTGGACGCAGCATACAAGGCTGTTATGAAGCCGGCAGAGGGCACGATCCTCACCGTTTCCCGGCTGGCTGCCGCTGCGGCGCTGAAGGCTGCGGAAGAGAACAATCACATTGAGTTTGTCCACGCAGCTGCCATTGAGGCTGCCAAAGTGGCTCTTGCGGATACCGTCAATCAGAACCCGGTGCTGAAAAAGGCCGGCGTGGTGGATGCCGGCGGCAAGGGCTGGCTGTTCGTGCTGGAGGCGATGCTCAGCTCTCTGCAGGGCGAGGATATCGTTGTGCCCGAGGGCATGGCAGCGCAAGAGGCGAAGGAGCAGGCGGCATTCGGTGATTTCAACACCGAGGACATTACCTTTACC
>JAZSOR010000054.1:0-14161 GCA_045537035.1 Faecousia sp.
CCGGAAGCATCGTCCAGAATCTGATTGTTTGCGCCGCCGGCAACAGCCTTACACTTCAGCTGAGGAATGGTGGTGGGATTCAGGATCGCACCCATGGCGTTGGGGGAGAAAATATCGCACTCCTGAGCATAGATCTGCTCGGTGGGAACGATCACAGCGCCGAACTCTTCGATGGCCTTCTGAGCCTGCTCCTTGTTGGAACGGTTCGCAATGATCAGCTTAGCGCCGGACTCGTGCAGCAGACGGCACAGATCGTAGCCGACCTTGCCCAGACCCTGAACAGCGATGTTCAGGCCTTCCAGATCGTCACGGTCCAGGGCCACCTTAGCGGTAGCCTTGATGCCCTGCCATACACCGCGAGCGGTGAAGGGAGAGGGGTCGCCGGAGTTCATGGGCAGGCCGCAGATGTGATTGGTCTTGCGCAGCATCACCATTGCGTCATCGCAGGTGGTGTTCACATCCTCAGCGGTGATGTAGTCGCCGCCCAGGTTGTTGACAGCCTCACCAAAAGCCTCGAACATAGCCTCGGTCTTCTGGGAAGGGTCAGCAATGATAACGCCCTTGCCGCCGCCGTGGGGCAGGCCGGCTACTGCGTTCTTGTGGGACATGCCGCGGCTCAAGCGCAGAACATCGAACAGCGCATCGTCGTAGGATGCGTAGGGGAACAGCCGGCAGCCGCCGATGGCGGGACCCAGATTGGTGTTATGCACAGCGATAATTGCCTTCAGTCCGGCCTTTTCGTTGTTTACGAACAACACCTTCTCATGACGGTAGTTTACCATTTCAGTCATTGCATTCATAATGATTACCTCCTGTTGTTTTGAACTGCTGTTTAAACAGCATAAATTACTTATTAAATGTTTTGCCCATGTTCAGAGCTTTCATGTTCAGTTCCACCAGCGCAGCCTTCTTGGGCGGCACCAGCTTTTCGATCACGGCATCGGTTCCCTCGAAGGACAACTCCGGATGATTTTCCAATAAATGACCCACGATGATCATGTTGGCAAGATTACCCAAGCCCTCGTCCTTTGCCATCTGTGTGGCAGGGATGTAGAACACTTCCACATCGGTACGCTCCACTTTGGCGTCGATCAAAGAAGAATCCACATAAATCTGTCCGCCGGGAACGACCGCGTCCACATATTTCTGCAAAGACGGCAGGTTCATGGCGATGAGCACATCCGGCGCGGTGATAATGGGAGAGCCCACAGGGGTCTCGGACACGATCACATTACAGTTGGCTGTACCGCCGCGCATTTCCGGGCCGTAAGAGGGCAGCCAGGATACCTGCAGGTCCTCCATAAGGCCTTTATAAGCCAGGAACTTTCCGGAGAACAGAATACCCTGTCCGCCGAAGCCGGCAATGAGGATCTGTGTTGTTTTCATCACTTACCCTCCCTTGTCGCGGTGCGGTCTTTATACACACCAATGGGATAGTAGGGCAGCATATCGCTCTCCACCCACTCCAGTGCCTGCTGAGGAGTCATGCCCCAATTGGTAGGACAAGCGGAAACAACCTCAACCAGAGAGAAGCCCTTGCCATCGATCTGATTCTGGAATGCCTTCTTAATTGCCTTCTTGGCAGCGTTGACATTTTTCACATTGTTCACTGCTACGCGGGTGATGTACTCAGGGCCTTCCAGCGTTGCCAGCATTTCGCAAACACGAATGGGCCAGCCGCAGTGATTCACATCACGGCCGTAGGGGGAGGTCTGGGTCACCTGCCCGGGAAGGGAGGTAGGCGCCATCTGTCCGCCGGTCATGCCGTAAATAGCGTTGTTGACAAAGATAACGGTGATATTTTCATTTCTTGCGGCGCTGTGGACGGTCTCTGCCATACCGATGGATGCCAGGTCACCGTCGCCCTGATAGGTAAACACCACATTTTCCGGACGGCAGCGCTTGATGCCGGTAGCTACTGCAGGGGCTCTGCCGTGAGCGGCTTCGATCATGTCGCAGGCAAAGTAGTCGTATGCCATAACCGCGCAGCCAACGGGAGCAACGCCGATGGTCTTGCCCTCGATGCCCAGCTCGTCAATGGCCTCCGCCACCAGACGGTGGATAATACCGTGGGGACAGCCGGGACAGTAATGCAAAGGAGCGTCTGTCAAAGACTTGGGTTTTTCAAATACGGTAGCCATAATCAGAACTCTCCTTTCTCAGCTTTGCGGATGGAAGATAGCACCTCGTCAGGGCTGGGGATCATACCGCCGCAGCGGTTGCACAGGGCAACGGGCTTTTTGCATTCGGTGGCAAGGCGCACATCTTCGATCATCTGGCCCATGCTCAGCTCCACGCTGATAAAGCCCTTGACCTTGTCCGCAGCGGCCAGCAGCGGTTTTGCCGGGAAGGGCCACAGTGTGATGGGCCGGATCAGACCCACCTTGATGCCTTCTTTTCTGGCAGCTGCCACAGCATTCTTTGCCACACGGGAAGCGATACCGAACGCCACGACACAAAGCTCTGCGTCCTCCATCATGTACTCTTCCCACATCGCCTCGTTTTCTTCTATCTGCTTGTACTTCTCGTAACGCTCGAAGTTCTTTTTCTCCAGCTCGTCGGGCTGCAGGTACAAAGAGTTGACGATGTTATGCTTGCGCTGACACTTGGTGCCGGTCAGCGCCCAAGGCTTTTCGTATGTTTCAATTTGGGCATCCTCAAAGGAAATGGGCTCCATCATCTGACCGATGGTGCCGTCTGCCAGAATCATAGAGGTCATGCGGTATTTATCCGCCAGGTTAAAGCCCTTGATGGTCAGGCTTGCCATTTCCTGCACAGAGGCAGGTGCCAGCACGATCATCCGGTAGTCACCGTGACCGCCGCCCTTCGTTGCCTGAAAATAATCAGACTGGGAAGGCTGGATGCCGCCCAAGCCGGGACCGCCGCGCTGCACATTGACCACGAAAGCAGGCACATCAGAGCCGGTGATGTAACTAAGACCCTCTGTTTTCAGGGAGATTCCGGGGCTACTGGAAGAGGTCATGACACGCATACCGGCAGCGGCAGCGCCGTAGACCATGTTAATAGATGCGATCTCACTTTCCGCCTGCAAAAATACGCCATCGATCTTGGGCATTTTCTTTGCCATGTACGCGGCGATCTCTGTCTGGGGGGTGATGGGGTAACCGAAGTAATGGCGGCAACCGGCACGGATAGCGGCTTCCGCGATAGCCTCGTTGCCTTTCATCAAAATTCTCTCTGCCATAGTCTCCTCCTTATTTCTCCACAGTGATGATGCAGTCGGGACACATGGTAGCGCAGAAAGCGCAGCCGATGCACTTGTCCGGATCGTTCATGAAAGCAGGTGAATAACCTTTCTGGTTGATCTTGTCCGATGCGATGGCAAGACAGCCCTTGGGGCAGGCTTCCACGCACAGACCGCAGCCTTTGCACAGATCCGTATTGAATGTTACATTTGCCATGGGATTTCCTCCTTATTTACAGACCCGTGGTTGGCAGGTCGAAATATTTTTCCTGAAGCGTCAAGGGAAGCACCGGCAGTTCCGGTAATTCCTGCGCTACCGACTGCATCGCTGTATGCAGCCACAAGGGCAAGCCGGAAAGGGCGCTGAGTGACTCTATAAAGTCCAAAGAATCGCGCACCGTTTGGGCCGTTGTCTCCGGACCTAAATTGGAGTTATTGACAATGCAGGTAAACCGTAAGCCACAGGCGTTTTCGATCTCGCGCATGATCTCCAGCGCATCCTCCGGTGTCCGGGTAAGGGGCCGGTAGCAGTTGGCGACAAACGCCATGCGGTAATCGTTTTCTTCCTTGATGGCAGGGGTGAATCTGCCTAACGCGTAAGCGCCCCGGTCGTCACCACCGATGTCCATAATGCCGTAGGTCTTTTTATCCTGCACCAGCCGATAGCTTTCCGCAGGCAGCGCCGGCAGGTCTACATTGGTGTTTGCATACTGGGGAGAGATCAGATCGATCCCTGCCGCAGTCAGCACATCTGCGCTGTCTTTGGTACGGAAATAGGGATTGACGATATCTAAATCCGCGATGCAGACCTTTTTACCCTCTCCTGCCAGATGCAGTGCATAATTGACAGCAATATTTGTTTTGCCGCTGCCGTAATGCCCGGCAAACAGCGTCAGTCTCTTATGTTCCATAAGCTTCCTATCTGTCATTGCGAGGCTTGCGGAGCAAGCCGTGGCAATCCCCTGCGGATTTAAACACTTTGGGGATTCCCACGACCAGTCTTCGGACTGGTCTCGGAATGACAAACTTTAGAGTTTCTTTCTGATAATCTTGCCGCTGGTCGTCTTGGGCAGGCTTTCCTTGAATTCCACGATCCGCGGATACTTGTAAGGCGCTGTTCTTGACTTTACATAGTCCTGAATCTGCTTTTTCAGCTCGTCCGTACCCTTAAAGTCCTTGACCAGCACGATGGATGCCTTGACCACCTGACCTCTGACCTCATCGGGAGCAGCGGAGACACCGCACTCGAGAACATAGGGCAGTTCCATAATCACATTTTCGATCTCGAACGGTCCGATCCGGTAGCCGGAGGACTTGATCACATCGTCGGCGCGGCCCACATACCAGAAGAAACCGTCCTCGTCTTTCCAGGCAAGGTCGCCGGTATGGTAGTAGCCGTCCCGCCAGGTTTCATTGGTCACTTCCTCATTGCCCTCGTAGGCATAGGCAAGACCGCAGGGCAGGCCCTTGGAAATATCGATACAGATCTCGCCGCTTTCGCCGGGTTCCACTTCGTTGCCGTCAATATCCAAAAGATGCACATCGTACAGCGGTACGGGCTTGCCCATAGAACCGATCTTATGGCTGTCACCGGCAAGGTTACCGATGATCAGGGTGCTTTCGGACTGGCCGAAGCCCTCCATGATCTGCAGTCCCGTAGCCTTTTCAAACTGACGGAACACCTCGGGGTTCAGCGCTTCGCCGGCAATGGACGCATGCTCCACAGAAGAAAGGTCAAACCGACTCAAGTCCTGCTTGATAAGCATCCGGTACATGGTAGGCGGCGCGCAGAATGTGGTGATCTTGTATTTTGCAAACAGCGGCAGGATCTTCTCCGCGTCAAACCGGTCAAAGTCATAGACGAAGTTCGCTGCCTCGCACAGCCACTGACCGTAGAGCTTGCCCCACAGAGCTTTTGCCCAGCCGGTGTCGGAAATGGTCAGGTGCAAGCCTTCCGGATTGACCTGATGCCAGTATTTTGCGGTAATAAAGTGTCCCAGAGGATACTTGTAGCTATGGGCTGCCAGCTTGGGATAGCCGGAGGTGCCGGAGGTGAAGAACATCAGCATGGGATCAGAGCCGCAGGGGGCATCCTCAGTACGGGCATAGTGGCTGCTGAACATGGTAAATTCTTCGTTAAAGTCCCGCCAGCCGGCACGGCTTCCGCCTACAAGGATCTTATGCTCCAGACCGGGGCTCTTGACCGCGGCTTCGTCTACAGCCTGCGCCACATCTCCGTCTGCGGTACACAGGATCGCTTTTACCTTGCCGGCAGCAAACCGATATGTAAAGTCCTTTTCCAGAAGCTGATTGGTAGCCGGGATCGCAACAGCACCCAGCTTGTGCAAGCCGAGAATGGCAAACCAGAACTGATAATGGCGCTTGAGCACCAGCATCACCCGATCGCCCCGTTTGATACCCAGGGACTTAAAGTAGTTGGCTGCTCTTGCAGACTCCTTCTTCATATCCTGGAAGGTAAAGCGGCGCTCTGTGCCGTCTTCTGCAATGTGCAGCATTGCCAGCTTGTCCGGCTTGCGCCGACCCAGCTCGTCCACCACATCGAAGGCAAAGTTAAACTTTTCCTCGTTTTGGAAAGCGATCCTGGTCAGGATGCCGTTTTCTTCCGTGGGAATGATAAAGTCGTGATAAACACGACGCTGGGTATCTTCTGCGACCCGTCTTGTCTCGTTGGACAGCGCGGCCGCCTGCTCGCCCTCACGGGCTGCAGAATTGGAAAGCACGATGGCATAGAATGCGCAGTCCTCGCCGTCCACCGCGATCATGCCGTGGGGTGTGGAGGAATCGTAGTAAATACAGTCACCGGGATGGAGGATTTCCGTGTTTCCGCCGATCTGGATCTTCATGTGACCACGGATCACGATATCGCACTCCTGCCCCTCGTGGGTCACCAGTTCAATATCTTCATACTCCGCACCGGGACGGTAAGCCAGTTCCATATACAGCGGCAGGGCAATACGGTTGCGGAAATCTGCCGCCAGGTTATAGCCGATCATGTGATGGGCTTCTTCAATTCGCTGTCCTTCTCCTCTGCGGGTCAGCGCATAGGAACGGAGCTTCGGGCTGCGGCCTTCCAGAAGATCGGAAAAGTCCACGCCGAAGATCAGCACGCAACGGTACAAAAAGGCGATGCTCAGGTTTTGGTTGCCCGATTCGCACTGCTCATATTCCTGAGGACTGATACCGGTACGCTCTGCCATTTCTTCCACAGAAAGTCCGGTAACGAGACGCAGTTCCCGAATACGGCCGGCGATCTCCTTGATCTTATATTCCATTGCTGTCATGTTTTGTTCCATGGCGCACCTCTTAAAAGTTAAAAACAAGAATAAGTAATTATACTAAATAAAGGAATCCCTTGTCAATAAAATCGACAAATTTTCTATTCCGTCCGCGTCTTGTATTATAGTTTATTACGGATAATCTTACCGCTGATCGTTTTTGGCAATTCCTTGCGGAATTCTACGATCCGGGGATACTTATAAGGAGCAGTATGCTGCTTAACATAGTTCTGGATATCCTTTTTCAGTTCCTCTGTGCCTTCCACACCGTCCACCAACACGATACAGGCCTTGACCACCTGACCGCGGACCTCGTCCGGCGCTGCGCAGACACCGCATTCCAAAACATAGGGCAGTTCCATGATGGTAGATTCGATCTCGAAAGGTCCAATGCGATAGCCGGAGGACTTGATCACATCGTCGGCGCGGCCCCCATACCAGTAGTAGCCGTCCTCATCACGCCATGCCACATCGCCGGTATGATACATACCGTCATACCACACAGTGTCGGTGGCTTCCTGATTGTGGTAATAACCCAGGAACACACCGCAGGTGGGCTTGGGATCGGTGCGGATCACGATCTCGCCGTTGACACCGTCTGCCACAGGATTACCGTCGGGATCTACGATATCAATACCATAACCGGGAACAGGCTTACCCATTGCACCGGGCTTGATATTGGCACCGTAAAGATTGGCAATACCCAGCGTCATCTCGGTCTGACCGAAGCCTTCATGGATCCGCAGACCCGTAGCCTTTTCAAACTGATAGAAGACCTCAGGGTTCAGCGCCTCGCCGGCTGTGGTCGCATGATGGATGGAAGAAAGATCATACTTAGAAAGATCCTGCTTGATCAGCATCCGGTACATAGTCGGCGGCGCGCAGAAGGTAGTGATGTTATACTTTGCAAACATAGGCAGGATCTTTTCCGCGTCGAACCGGTCAAAATCATAGGTAAAGACAGCACCTTCGCACAGCCATTGACCGTAGAGCTTGCCCCACAGCGCCTTGCCCCAGCCGGTCTCAGAGATAGTAAAGTGCAGACCGTCGCGCTCGCACAGATGCCAGTACTTGGCGGTCACATAGTGACCCAGCGCATATTTGTAGGAATGGGTCGCCATTTTGGGATAACCGGTGGTGCCGGAGGTAAAGAGCATCAGCATGGGATCAGAGCCGCAGGGCGCGTCTTCTGTGCGTTCATAGCGACGGCTGAACAGCTTGTACTCTTCGTTATAATCGTGCCAGCCTTCCCGGCTGCCGCCCACCAGGATCTTCGTCAGATTCCTATTGGCGGACTTTTCTGCCAGCTCGATCTGCTGGGCAGTCACACCATCGGCAGTGCACAAAACCGCGCTCACATCAGCCGCCTGGAAGCGGTACACAAAGTCGTGCTCCATCAACTGATTGGTAGCAGGGATCGCGATAGCGCCCAGCTTATGCAGACCCAAAATCGCAAACCAGAACTGATAATGGCGCTTGAGCACCAGCATGACCCGGTCACCGCGTTTGATGCCCAAAGATTTGAAGTAGTTTGCGCTCTGAGAAGAAGCGTCCTTCATATCTTTAAAGGTAAAGCGGCGCTCAGTCATATCGTTTGCCACATGGACCATTGCCAGCTTCTCAGGCTCTCTTCTGGCAATGGCGTCAACCGTATCAAAGGCAAAGTTATAGGTTTCTTCGTCAGAGAAGGAAACATCCTGCATGACACCGTTCTCATCTTCCTGAGCATTCACAAACTTGTTGCACAGCAGTTTCTGCGACCGTTCGCCCTTGCGGCTCTGTCCGATGTACAGAGGCTGGTCGGTGGTATCGGAAGCCATGATCATGGACAGGAACACGCAATCCTGACCGTCGACGGCGATCATGCCGTGAGGCGTAGAGGACTTGTAGAAAATAGAATCGCCCTCTCGCAACACTTCCTCATGGTCACCGACCTTGATCCGCATTGCGCCTTTGACTACCAGGTTAAACTCCTGACCGGCGTGGGTGGTGGTGTGGATGGGCTTATTCTGAAGTTCCTCGGCGTATTTATATGTAACCCAATAAGGGGTTGCAAGCTTCTTGCGGAACATGGGAGCCATGTCCTGAATGGTGATACCGTCTTCGCTGGCAGTCACCAGACCCTTGCCCCGGCGAGTGACAGTATAACCGGACAGCTTTGCGCTGTGACCTTCCAACAGAACGGTGATCTCTATACCAAAAACTTTGGCGCACTTGTGCAGGAATGTAAAGGGAAGATCCACAGTGCCGGTTTCGTACTGGCGGTAAATCTCCTCAGATACCTCCGTCTGCTCTGCCATCTTCTGCATGCTGTAGCCCAAAATCTCTCGCATACCTCTGATACGAGCTGCAATATCCATAAGTTGTGTAGAAGAATTTGCGTTGGTCATGGTGAATCTCCTTTCTGAAAATAAAAAACCGTCTCAAGAAATACTTTTCTTGAGACGAGTAAAGTTTACCCGCGGTACCACTCAAATTGCAGCCTGCGCTGCCCCTTCAGACTCTGATAAGTCCTATCCCTTAACGCGGGCACACGGGAGAACCTGGCAAAACTGCTCGGCACTCCGGCTCGGAAGTGATGGGTCTGTGGGTATCTGTCTGTCGGCTCACACCAAATACCGACTCTCTGAAAGGCAGGGTCCCCGACCGTCTTCGTCACAGCCTTTTTCCTTGTTGTACATACTGTATCATGTCCACGCTGGAAAGTCAAATGTTTTTCTGCTAAAGATTATTTATTTTTGCTTTTCTCTTTTGTGCAAATTCACAAATATATACTTTTGTTCTATTTTCTGTTGACAAACAGGCGGATCTGTGATTAAATCCTTACATATTATATTAGTTTCAAAGATGTTGACGGAAAACTTGCTCTTTTCGGATGCTCCAGAGAGCCGGCGGTTGGTGTGAGCCGGTGCAAAGGAATTGAGTGATCTGCTTCCCGAGTCGGTCTTGCCAAAGGAAACCAGTAGTGAGACCCGGTTGCCCCCGTTACGGGCTGGGATTTGTCTGAATCCGAGAGAGTGATCTTCCCCGGAAGATAATCAGGGTGGTACCGCGAATGTAAATTCGTCCCTGAGGTCATGCGACCTCAGGGATTTTTTATTAACTACGGCACAGCACAAGCCTCCCTTGTGTAAAGGGAGGTGTCAAAAATCTTTGATTTTTGACGGAGGGATTGTCATTGCGAGGCTTGTCTTGCAAGCCGTGGCAATCCGTTCCACAATACACAATCCAATCCAAAAGGAGCTTACCTCATATGAAAACGATCAAGATCAGCGATGTGACCATGAAACAATCGGCAGAGGGATTTTCTCTGTCCTTTAAAGAGAAGATCGAGCTTGCAAAGCTACTGGATAAGCTGAATGTGGATGTAATTGAGCTGGAGGGCATTGAAAATGCCCGGATCGATTCTCTGCGGATCAAGTCCATTGCCGCTGCAGTCTCTCATGCTGTCATTGCCGTACCCGTAGCGCTCAGCGCAGAAAGCGTTGCTTCTGTTTGGAGCGCCCTGCAGCAGGCAAAAAAGCCGCGCCTGCAGGTCTGCGCTCCGGTCAGCGCGGTGCAAATGGAGTATCTGTTCCACAAAAAGCCGGAAGCGATGCTTGATTCTATTTCCAAAACCGTAGCAGCCTGCAAGGCTGTGTGTGAGGATGTGGAGTTTATGGCCGACGATGCTACCCGTGCCGATCCGGTATTTTTAACCCAGACACTGGAGGCAGCCGTCAATGCCGGCGCCACCACCGTCACTGTCTGTGATACCGCAGGCACTATGCTCCCCAGTGAATTTGCCGGCTTTATCGGCTCTCTTCCCAATCTGCCTGATGTGACTTTGGGCGTTTCCTGCGTCAACACATTATCTTTGGCCGATGCCTGCGTCATTGCTGCCGCGGCAGAGGGTGTTGCAGAAGTAAAAGCAGCTGCCTACCCCATAAGTAGCGCCAGCCTTGCCAATGTGGCTCGAGTCTTTGCTGCCAAGGGTGATTCCATGGATGTATCCTGCAGCGTGCAGGTGACTCAGCTGAGCCGGACCATTGACCAGATCGCATGGATGTGCCAGACCGGCAAGGGTAGCGCCGTTTCCACCCAGCAGGAAGAGACCGGCATTTATCTGACCGCTCACGACGATATGGCTGCTGTTTCCAAGGTGGTACAGACCATGGGCTATGACCTTTCCGAAGAGGATATCACCAAGGTCTATGAGGCATTTTTGCAGATCGCCGGCAAAAAAGATAAGGTCAGCACCAAGGAACTGGACGCCATTGTGGCTTCTGCTGCCATGCAGGTGCCTGCCGCTTACAAGCTGGACACCTATGTGGTCACCTCCGGCAATGCCGTATCTGCCACCGCCCATATCAAGCTGGCCAAGAACGGTGAGAGTATGGAGGGTGTGTATATGGGCGACGGTGCCATCGATGCCGCCTTCTCCGCCATTGAAAAGATCACCGGCTGCCACTACGAACTGGATGATTTCCAGCTGCAGGCCGTTACCGAAGGTCGCGAAGCTATGGGTCAGACCGTTGTGAAGCTTCGCTCCGGCGGCAAAGTCTATTCCGGCAGAGGTATCTCTACCGATATCGTCGGCGCCGGTATTCAGGCATACTTAAGCGCCCTCAATAAGATCGTCTACGAGGAGGAAGAAGTATGAAGCTCTCCTTTTCTACCCGGGGCTGGCCCGGGCTGAGCTGGGAGGAAATGCTGGAAACCGCGTTGGATATGGGGTTTGCCGGTGTGGAAGTTTATAATCTTCCGAAATTTGACCCTCTGCTGGAGCGGAGCGGTCCCTTCCATAAATATCAGACAGCAGCTACCGTCCGGCAGCTGCGTGAGAAAAAGCTGTCCATTCCTTGTTTTGACACTTCCTGTGACCTTTCCACCGATGAGACAGCTGTTGAAACCCTTGCCGCACTTATGGAAACAGCCCACAACACCCAAGTGCCTTATGTGGTCGCCTGCGCCCTCGCGGATCAGGAAGAAGATGTGATCTGCAAGCTTACCGCCCTGCTCCCCATAGCGGAAAAGCTGGGTGTAACTCTTCTCATTAAGACCAGCGGCATTTATGCCGACACCGGCAGACTGCGCAGTCTTTTGGACCGGTTTGCCAGCGACCATCTGGCAGCGCTTTGGGATGTTCACCATCCCTACCGGGACTTTGGTGAAAGCGGTGACACTACCATTAAAAATCTGGGTGCTTATGTGCGCCATGTGCACCTGCGTGACTCCGACAACGAAGGCCATTATCAGCTGATCGGCGAGGGTACGATGCCCATTGACGATGTGATGCGGGCTTTGTCCAGCGTTAACTATGACGGCTTTATCTCCTTGGAGTGGAAGCCGGAATGGCTGGAGGACCTGCAGGACCCGGAGATCATTTTCCCTTACTTTGTCAACTACATGAGCCGGTTTCATTCTACCCGGGGCATGAAGAAATCTCTGTGCTTTAATCACGACGGCAGCGGTCAGTATATCTGGAAAAAGGACGAACTGATCGACCTGACCTTCTCTCAGGTGTTAGACCGGGTGGCTGAGGAATTCCCCGATCAGTACTGCTTCAAATACACCACCCTGGACTATACCCGTACCTATGCCGAATTCCGGGAAGATGTGGATCGGTTTGCCCGGGCGCTGGTCTCATTGGGCGTCAAACCCGGCGCAAAGGTAGCGGTGTGGGCAACCAATGTACCGGCTTGGTACATTGCCTTCTGGGCAACCACGAAGCTGGGCGCCGTGCTGGTCACCGTAAACACCGCCTATAAGATCCATGAAGCAGAATACCTGCTGCAGCAGTCCGACACCCATACGCTGATCATGATCGACAGCTGTTTGGACTCCAATTACAAACAGATCATCAATGAGCTGTGTCCGGAGATCGCGAAAGCAAAGGCAGGTGAGCCCCTGCACTGCAAACGGCTTCCCTTCTTGCGCAATGTGATCACCGTGGGCTTCAAGCAGCCCGGCTGCCTGACCTTTGATGAGGCAATGGCGCGCTACAGTCTGGTCAGCCGGGAGCAGGTGGCGCGGATCGCCGCTGCGGTGCGCCCCAGCGATGTGTGCAACATGCAGTACACCTCCGGCACCACCGGTTTCCCGAAAGGCGTTATGTTAACCCACTACAATGTGGTCAACAACGGCAAATGTATCGGCGACCGAATGGGTCTTTCCACCGCAGACCGGATGATGATCCAGGTGCCCATGTTCCACTGTTTCGGCATGACCCTCTCCATGACCTCCTCCATGACCCATGGCGCCACCATGTGTCCCATGCCCTATTTCTCCGCAAAATCCTCTTTGGCATGCATCAATCAGGAGAAGATCACCTGCTTTAACGGCGTGCCCACCATGTTCATCGCCATGTTCAACCATCCGGACTACCGCAAAACGGATTTTTCCCACATGCGTACCGGTATCATGGCAGGTGCAGGCTGTCCCCCGGAGCTGATGCGCCGGGCTGCCCAGCCGGACGAAATGAATATGTACGGCATCGTCAGTGTTTACGGACAGACGGAATGCGCCCCGGGCAATACCATGAGCTCATGGACTGATTCTTTGGAGGTCCGTACCGAAACCGTAGGCTACGCCTTCCCCCATGTGCGGTGTAAGATCGTAGATCCGGAGACCGGCGAAGAAGTCGGCCCCGGTGTCAACGGTGAGTTCTGCGCCAAGGGCTACAACACCATGAAGGGCTACTACAAAATGCCCCAGGCCACCAAGGATACCATCGATGACGAGGGCTGGCTCCATTCCGGTGACCTGGCTTGCCGGGATGCGGACGGAAACTACCGGATCACCGGCCGTCTGAAAGACATGATCATCCGCGGCGGCGAAAACATCTACCCCAAAGAGATCGAAGAATTCATCTACACCCATCCCCAGACCAAGGATGTTCAGGTCATCGGTGTGCCGGACAAAAAATACGGCGAAGAGATCATGGCCTGCATCATTCTGAAAGAGCCGGGCAGTGTCACCGTGGAGCAGATGAGCGATTACATCAAAGCCAGCATGGCGCGGCATAAAGTGCCTAAGTACATCGAATTTGTAGAATCTTTCCCTATGAACGCAGCGGGAAAAGTTCTCAAATACAAGATGCGGCAGGATGCTGCCCAGCGGCTGGGTCTGACCGGCGACGGCTCAGATACCGCCGGCCCTGCAGACAAATAATAAATAGCGGTGTGAAGATTTCACACCGCTATTTTTTACCTTTCTGTCAGGTTTTCCAATTTTGTTTGGTCTGTGATCTCAATGGCGCCCCGGGTGAGCTTTACCATGCCCTCGCTTTGAAAATAGCGCAGCATCCGGGTCACCACCTCCCGGGCCGTGCCTAAGTGATTGGCGATCTTCTCATGGGTAATTTGCAGTTGGGATGTTCCCTCCAGCTGTGCCTCCTCCAGCAAAAATGTCGCCAACCGCTTGTCCATGCTCTTCCACATGATCTGCTCCATCAGCCACATCAGCTCGGAAAAATTACTGCTGAGCAAGCTTTGGGAGTAGTTGGCCACTGCCAGAGACTCGTCCATCAGATTCTTAAACAGGCAGGCGGGCAGGCTCCAGAATTCGGTATCCTTTTCCGCCTCGATCATCACATTAAATTGCAGATCCGGCATAACGCAGGAGGCACTCAGCAGGCTAACATCGTAGTCAAAGAGTCTGCCGATGGTGATCTCCCGGC
>JAZSOR010000069.1:0-46696 GCA_045537035.1 Faecousia sp.
CGGCATCAATTGCGTTCCAGTTAGCATCAACAACATCACGGCCCTTCTTCAGGTAGGAAGCTTCAGCGGCGGCCTTCATATAGCCGATGGCCTCCTCGCTAGGCATAACCTTAGCCAGGGAGAAGAAAGCGGACTGCAGGATGGTGTTGGTGCGCTTGCCCATGCCGACCTTGATGGCCAGATCGATGGCGTTGATGGTGTACAGCTGGATGTTGTTCTCGGCAATGTAGCGCTTGGAAGCGGCATCCAAGTGGTGGTTCAGCTCCTCCAGAGACCACTGGCAGTTGATCAGGAACACGCCGCCGGGCTTAACGTCCTGAACGATCTTGAAGCCCTTGGTAATATAGGAAGGATTGTGGCAAGCAACGAAGTCAGCCTTGTTGATGTAGTAGGGGGACTTGATGGGCTTGTCACCGAAACGCAGGTGAGATACGGTGACACCGCCGGTCTTCTTGGAGTCGTACTGGAAGTAAGCCTGTACGTACTTTCCGGTGTGGTCGCCGATGATCTTGATGGAGTTCTTGTTAGCGCCGACAGTGCCATCTCCGCCCAGACCCCAGAATTTGCACTCGATGGTGCCTTCTGCAGCGGTGTTGGGGGAGATATTCTCGTCCAGAGACAGGTAAGTCAGGTCGTCAACGATACCCAGAGTGAACTCCTGCTTGGGCTCAGTCTTGTTAAGCTCCTCGTAAACTGCGAAGAAGGAAGCGGGAGTGGTATCCTTGGAACCCAGACCGTAACGGCCACCGATTACGGATACGTCGTTCTTGCCGGCCTTTGCCAGAGCCATAACAACATCCTGATACAGAGGCTCGCCCTGAGAACCGGGCTCCTTAGTGCGGTCCAGAACAGCGATCTTCTTTGCGGTTGCAGGAATTGCAGCCAGCAGGTGCTTGGAGCTCCAGGGACGGAACAGACGGACCTTAACAAGGCCGACCTTCTCGCCGTGAGCGTTCAGGTAGTCGATGACTTCCTCAATAACGTCGTTAACAGAGCCCATGGCAATGATGATGCGGTCAGCATCAGGTGCACCATAGTAGTTAAACAGCTGATAGTTGGTGCCCAGTTTCTCATTGACCTTCTGCATGTACTTCTCAACCACAGCGGGCAGAGCGGTGTAGTACTTGTTGCAGGCCTCACGATGCTGGAAGAAGATGTCGTCGTTCTCGTGGGAGCCGCGCATTGCGGGGCGCTCGGGGTTCAGGGAGTGCTTGCGGAATGCGTCCATAGCCTCCATGTTGGTCATTTCCTTCAGGTCCTCGTAGTCCCAGATAGCGACCTTCTGAATCTCGTGAGAGGTACGGAAGCCGTCAAAGAAGTTAATGAAGGGAACACGGCCCTCGATGGAAGCCAGATGCGCAACAGCACCCAGGTCCATAACTTCCTGTACATTGGTCTCAGCCAGCATAGCAAAACCGGTCTGACGGCAGGCATAGACGTCGGAGTGGTCACCAAAAATGTTCAGGGCCTGTGCTGCGACAGTACGTGCAGAGACATGGAACACGCTGGGCAACAGCTCGCCGGCGATCTTGTACATGTTGGGGATCATCAGCAGAAGACCCTGAGAAGCGGTGTAGGTGGTAGTCAGAGCGCCTGCGGCCAGGGAGCCGTGAACGGTACCTGCAGCACCAGCCTCGGACTGCATTTCCACGACCTTGACAGTATCGCCAAAGATGTTCTTCCGGCCTGCGGCAGACCACTGATCGACGTAGTCAGCCATGGGGCTGGAGGGGGTAATGGGGTAGATGCCAGCAACCTCAGTAAAGGCATAGCTGACATGGGCAGCAGCGGTATTGCCGTCCATTGTTTTGAATTTTCTTGCCAAAATGAAATACCTCCTAAAGTGTACAAATTTCAACCCCGATATCATAACACTTTTCAATTGATTTGTAAAGCGATTATCTGAAATCTTGATAAAAAAATGGTGTTAATGTCGAAGAAATTTGAATTATACATAAAATCAAAAAAAGATTTGTGTTTTTTAAGGAAATCGAGTATGATATAGGAAGCAAATAATAGCAGAAGGAGGCAATATCATGATCTGTAGTGTCCATTCATTGGGTATTGACGGTATTCGCGGTCATGTTGTCACAGTTGAATGTTATATTTCCAACGGTCTGCCTGCTTTTGATATTGTCGGTTTACCTGATGCTGCGGTAAAAGAGGCAAGAGAACGGGTTCGCGCCGCGGCGAAAACCAGCGGTATGCGTTTTCCCACCGGCAGGATCACAGTAAATTTGGCGCCAGCCAATAAAAAGAAGATCGGCACGCACTATGATTTGCCTATTTTGATTGGCATTATGTCTGCTTGTGGAGCTATTCACAGACCTAGTTCGAATTGCTCTTTTATCGGCGAGCTAAGCCTTGACGGTCAGATTCGTCCGGTTAACGGTGTGCTGCCTATGGCGATTGCGGCTAAACATGCAGGCGTTGAGACACTGTATGTTCCTGCGAAAAATGCAGCCGAGGCAACGCTGGCAAGAGGACCTGCCATTATTCCCGTTAAGACCGTTGCAGAACTGGTTTCCGCTCTGAACGGAGAATCAGCAATCGAGGAAGAACCGATCTGGGTGCCTGATCGGTCAGAAAAGACGATTCTCGACTTCAAAGATGTAATGGGTCAGGAAAACGCAAAACGCGCAATGGAGATCGCCGCAGCCGGAAGCCATAATATTTTGATGATCGGCCCTCCAGGATCGGGCAAGAGTATGCTCAGTAAGCGCCTGCCGTCGATTTTGCCGGATATGACCTGGTCGGAATCTCTTGCGGTTACACAAATATATTCCGTTCTTGGACAGCTTTCCGAGGCGTCGCCTCTGATTACCCAAAGACCGTTTCGTTCACCCCACCACACGATATCCAACATGGGACTTGCCGGCGGTGGCACAAACCCGCGACCCGGCGAGATATCTATGGCGCACAAGGGTGTGTTATTTCTGGATGAGCTTCCGGAATTTAAGAAAGATACTTTGGATCTTATGCGGCAACCCCTGGAGGATGGTCGTGTTACCATTGCCCGCGTTTCCGGTACGGTGACATACCCTGCAGAATTTATGCTGGTGTGCGCAATGAATCCGTGTAAATGCGGTTGGTACGGCGATCCCAGCGGTAAGTGTACCTGCACGGAGTTTTCTGTTCAAAATTATCGCAGCCGTATCTCTGGTCCGCTACTTGACCGTATTGATATCATCATTGAAGTTCCTGCTGTTGATTTTGATGATCTGCACAAGAGAAGAGAAGCAGAACCTTCTGCTGCGATCAAAGAACGGGTGAATGCCGCGCGTCAGCGTCAGAATATGCGCTACGGACAAAGCAGCGGTCTATGCAATGCCCGTATGGGTCCGGATGAACTTCGGAAATACTGCAAGCTGGATCAGGAATCCACAGAAATGCTGCGTCAAGCATTTTCTGTTTTTGGTCTGACAGCCCGAAGCTATGACCGGATCATTAAGGTCGCAAGAACCATTGCCGATCTTGCAGGCAGCGAGCAGATCACCAGTGATCACATTGCTGAAGCAATTCAATACAGAACTGTAAATTTATAATCAAGAGGTAATTACTTTGAAAGAAATCTTCTTACTAAAACTTGGTGAAATTGTATTAAAGGGTGCAAATAAGCGCCAATTTGAGGATAAATTGCGTCAAAATGTTCGCCGCCGTATGAAACCCTTCGGTAACTTCGATGTATATATTATGCAGTCGACAGTCTATGTGGAGCCCATGGACGAGGATGCAGATCTTGACGGAGCATGGGAAGCATGCAGAAACATTTTCGGTCTGGTCAGCCTTTGCCGCTGCCGGGCCTGCAATAAGGATTTAGACAGTATTTTCAATACCATCGAGGAATACCTCGGCGAAGATCTGGATTGTGCTAAGTCTTTTAAGGTCGAGTCTAAGCGTTCCGATAAGGCATTCCCCATGACATCCATTGCGATCTCTCAGGACATTGGTGGTCGTTTGGCAGAAGCCCATCCGGATTGTGCAGTGGATGTGCATCATCCCGACTATACTGTTTATGTTGAAGTCCGCGATCTTGCGGCTTATGTCCATGGACCGGCAGTACCCGGTGCAGGCGGTTTACCTACCGGTGTAGGCGGCAGGGCCATGTGCCTGCTTTCCGGCGGAATCGATTCTCCCGTTGCAGCCTACATGATTGCCAAGCGTGGCGTTGAGATCGAAGCTGTCCATTTCTTCTCTTATCCCTACACTTCTCAAATGGCAAGAGACAAGGTCATGGAGCTGGCACGGCTGGTAACTAAGTACTGCGGCAGAATGACGGTGAATATCGTCAGCTTCACGCAAATTCAGGAGGCGATCCGTGACAACTGTCCCGAGGAATTCTTTACCCTGATTATGCGCCGGTTTATGATGGAGATTTCCCAAAAGATCGGTAAAGACGACGGCTGTAAAGCGCTCATTACCGGCGAAAACCTGGGTCAGGTAGCAAGTCAGACTATGGAGGCAATGGCTGTTACCGGCGCGGTTGTGGATATTCCGGTCTTTATGCCTCTTGTGGGTATGGATAAGGAAGAGATCATTACCATTGCCCGTAAGATCGGCACACTGGAAACTTCTGTTTTACCTTATGAGGATTGCTGTACCGTTTTTACTCCAAAGCATCCCAAGACAAAACCGACCCTCGGTCAAGTCATTAACGCAGAAAAGCACCTTGACCGCGAAGCACTGATCAACGAAGCTCTGCAAAGTGTGGAGAAGATCACCGTTAAATATGATGACCCACCATTTTTATAAATAAAAACTGTATAAATCAGAAATCCCCCGATGGTAAACATCGGGGGATTCTTGGAGCTACTGGCCGGACTTGAACCGGCGACCTGCTGATTACGAATCAGCTGCTCTACCGACTGAGCCACAGTAGCAAATATTGAAAGGAAGCCCGGATGAATGTTCAATTCATCCGGGCTATTTGTGGCGGAGAAGGAGGGATTTGAACCCTCGATACCCTTTTGGGGTATACACGATTTCCAATCGTGCGCGCTCGGCCAGCTACGCGACTTCTCCATAACCGACTGCCTTGCGGACAGCTAGGTTATATTACAGCATTTGAGAAGATTTGTCAACCCCTAAATATAAACTTTATACACACAAACATTTAAAAGTAAAAAGGACAGGTTTTTTAAGCCTGTCCTTTTAAAATCATTGGATTATTCAGCAAATTTCAGTAAAGAGGCTGCTTCCAGTCTGTCGTACTTTGCAAGGAATCCTGCAAGCTCACCGGCGATCTTCTTGGCACCGCCGACGCTGTTACTTTCGATGTTCAGAGGCAGCAGGGGATCGTGAAGGGAGAGACGAAGCAGGAACCAGCCGTTGCCGTGAGCATCATCCAAGTTGACGCGAACGCCTTCGAAATTGTTCTCCGCAAGAGACCAACCGGGCTGATTTGCTGCATATGCGTTCAGGTCATCGATGACCTTTTGACCGTAGGCCTTGAAATCCTCTTCAAGGATATTCATACGGAATTCAACACTTTCCGCAGGCTCTTCCAGCGTAGCAATGAGAGATTCCAGCGTATAGCCATTCTTCTTGCCGTTTGCCAACTCGATCAGAAGCTTGGTGACGATGTATGCGCCGTCATCCAGGAAGTAATTCTCCTTAAATGCGCCGTGGCCGGAGGTTTCGATCGCCAGTTGGCTGTCCTGACCCTGCGCATTCAAGCGAATGGATTCATTGATGACATTGCGGTAACCTCTCTTGAAACGGTGATGGATACCGCCTTTTTCGGAGATGAATTTTGCCAAACCGGAAGAGGTGATGGAGTCAGTAACGATGGTAGTACCGGGATGCTCACGAAGCAGGATCGCAGCCAGCATAGCGATGATCCGGTTGCGGTTTAACTCACTGCCGTCAGCCAAAACAGCGCCGGCGCGGTCAACATCGGTATCAAAAATAATACCAAGATCTGCCTTTGTCTCGCGTACGGCTTCCATAATACTTGCCATGGCCTCTTTGTCTTCGGGGTTGGGGATATGGTTAGGGAAGTTTCCGTCGGGTTCCAGATAGCGGCTGCCGTCCGTATTCGCGCCAAGGGGCTTCAGAACTTTGTCAGCATAGAATCCGCCGGCACCGTTACCTGCGTCAACAACAATGCGGAAGCCTTCCAGAGGGCGCTCTTCACCGGTTGCAGCGCGGATCTTATTTGCCAGGATTGCAGCGTATGCATCCATGAAAGAACCCTGCTCCATTGTGCCGGCAGGCAGACCTGTTCCGGTTGCGCTTTCAGCGTATGTAAGGATCTCTTTAATGTCGCCCTTTTCAAGACCTCCCTCATTTGTGAAGAACTTGAAGCCGTTGCGGTTGAAGGGCAGGTGACTTGCGGTGATCATGACAGATCCGTCGTAATTGTAGCCGTCAGTAACAGTGGACATAAACATTGCAGGGGTACTTGCCATGCCAAAGTCAGTAATATGAATACCTTCCTGGACCATAGCGCTGCAGATCCACTGCGCCAATTGTTCACCGGAGAGTCTGGAGTCACGGCCAACAGCTACACGCAGATCTTTTTTGCCGACCTTCTTGCTGAGCCAAAGGGCAAAGCCTCTGCCGATATCTTTGCAAACTTGCTCTGTCAGATTTACATGCTGGCCTTCGATACCCTCCAGCGCAACACCACGGATATCACTGCCGTTTTGTAATTTTTTATAATCCATTTTTTCTTCCTCCTGATTAACTGTTGGAATCTATTTGAAATTATATCATGTTTTTCGTAAAAATCAATCACAGTCAAAAGAAAAACAAGTGATTATATAAATAACCGGGACAGATCCACGATCTGTCCCGGCAAGTTAAGCATTTATTCGCTGTCCAGAGACTGAAATTTATTATCTCTTTTGTAATAAGTAATCAGGTAATCTCCAAAAGATACGAGCATAAATACGGTATCTACGATCGCTACGATATTTACGGTCGTTTCCGGAAGATTTGGAATCATTACCAGTAAGATCAGGCTGACGAAGAGAACGGTTGTGCAGATCTTGCCGGTAAGCAAAGCGCCTTTGAGCATTTTTCCTTTACGCAGATTGATACCGCCTGCAATTAACTGGAAACTCTCCTTGACAACAAAAAGGGCAACCAAATATCTGAGGATCGGATACTTAAAAGCTAAACATAGGATCAACGCAAACTGCGTTGCCTTATCTGCCAAGGGATCTAAAATTTTGCCAACTGTAGAAATCATATTAAAGTGACGGGCGATTTTTCCGTCAACCATATCCGTAAGACATGACACCGCCAGAATTCCCGCCGCAATGTAGTAATCAACATCTCTGTGTGCATTCAAGTAAATCAGAATGTAGACGGGGATCAAAGCAAGCCGAAACAGGCTGAGCAGGTTCGGAATGGTCAGTATCTCCTTTTTCCAATTCTTGATATACATTGCGTCTCCTCCGGATATTCTCATCCAAATCTTTTTGTATATTATATTGCGGATTCACTCGCGAATCAAGTCTTTGATGACGAGAAAGGTCAAAATTATTAAAAAATTAAAAATTTTCCATATTCGATGAGGTCTGTCTGTGTTCAGCTGCGTGATGATGTGCATTGAGTGTAAACTGATGAACAAGATTCTTCCAGGTTATTTTATCAAAATCACCGGTTCGCTCCAGTCCGGCAAGATTCTGAAATTCAGCAAGGGAATCCACGGTGTCGTCGTCCATGATACCGCTGTGCCCCGGTGGGTTGATTGTAGGATGGTCATTTGAGAGCTGTGTTAACATACTCTGCAGTAAGTAAACATATGGACTTCGGTCTCCTCTGCGGAAAACCTGACCAGGATCAATTAAGACTTCTATAGGCTGTGCTTTGTCTATTCTGATCAATGCCGGTTCGTAATTACTTACAATTTGGTCCCATGTCGTTTGATCTGTAATACCGGTAACCGGTAATCCGTTTTGTCTCTGAAAAGCAGAGACTGCGTGCATTGTTGAAGGTCCGTAAATACCGTCCGGTACAACCGTAGGGAGTCGGTTATCATCTTCAGCTAATACCCGCAGCATCGTCTGCAGGCTTCTTACCGGTTGTTCAACAAAAGATTCTGTCGGTCTCAACGCACTACCTCCTGTTTCACAATGTCTTGCGTACCTACGCTAAGATCTCTGCCCGGAAATTGCGTTAGTGTTGTGGTACGGGAATAATTGCTTCGGTTGCCGTTATTCCGGTTATTTCGGTTATTTGTCCCATTTACGGCAGGGAAGAGTTCTTCGCTTCTGAGATTTGTGTTTTCGATCCCTGCGTACTGGTCATATATTTCATCCCATGTTTGTGCGCCGACAGTTCCCGTTTCCGGCAGACCAAATCTTCTCTGTGCAGCTAAAACCGCGGCCCTTGTTGCCGGTCCATAGATGCCGTCTATATTTACTGGAGGAATCGTTGATATGTGCGCAGAAAGTACAGACAGCATATATTGCAGCAGCCGAACTTTTTCTCCGGTGTCGCCAACTTCCAATCCACCGGGCGGTGACCAGTTGATCGCATAAAACTGCTGTCCCTGACTGCGAAGCTCAGATAAAGATGTAACTGCAGTGTATAACCGCACGATCGCATACCAGGTACCGGGACCGACAATCCCATCCGGCTGTAAGTTGAAGATTCTTTGGAACGCGGTAACTGTTGCTTCTGTTCTGCTTCCGAAGATACCGTCAACTGCCGGGATTTTGGGGATCGCCGGGTAGTTTTGTGCGATTCTGTTTAATGCGGTTTGTATCACCACCACATTGGGTCCTGTGCTGCCGCGACGCAGTGGTGTTCCCGGGTAGGAAGAGGTGAGACCGCGTATGGGTGCATTACGAACGGTCTCTATATCACCGTAATAGCTTTGTAGAATCTGTTGTGAGTTATATCCTTGCTGCGCTAAATTTTGACTGCCCCATTGACTGAGACCCTCACATGTAACGGTTGTACCGTTACAAAATTTAGCAGCCAGAGGTTCAACAAAACCGGGTCTGCGTAAATAATCGTTAAACAGTTCATCTACAATACGGGACACATTTTCAAAATAGCTTCGCCCGTTTACAAATGCCTGATCGTATGCAGTGGAGCTTGTAATCTCAAAATCATATCCCCGGCTTCTGTAGAATTCCGTATATACACGATTTAGCGCAAAAGAAACGATCGCAAGAATATTCGCGCGCAGCGCGCTCTCGTCCCAGGTCGGATAGATCTCGCTGGATGCTACATTTTTAACATAATCAGAAAAGGAAAGTGTAACATTTGCTGCATTTGATGACGGTGGTCCTAAATGAACAGTTATCCGTTGCGGTACATATGGTGTAACCGGAGGCATTACAGACTCACTCCTTTACAAATTCTGTGCCGGAGTATAAAAAATCTCCGCTTGATTCCATTTGTCTGGAAGCTCTGATAACGGTATCATCTCCAAGTTTTGATTTGTCACAGTATTTGGGAAAATTTGCAATCGTTCAATATGTATTTCTTCAAAATTTTCCAGTCTTGCGTACAGATCGACAACTGAGAAAGGAATAATGCCGGTATTTGGACTTTGGCTGGCGGAGGTATCCGGAACGGATATAGCCACAGGCTGATCCAGTTGCCCACTGCGATTTGTCAGTCGCATTGCAATGGCAGCGCCGTCAGTATCTGTGATCGTTATGGCTACATCTTTCAGTGGTATTTGCGCAAAACTTGTGTATGCATGAACTTGAATATATCCGGTTGCGCTCAGTTTTATCGCCTCCTAATTTGGTTTCGCATTATTATATGTTCCTATAATAAAATGGTGCAGGGGCATTACACATACCCCTGCATCTGTTGTGCGTTTGTATTTTCCGTGTCGATCAATTTCTTTGAAAGTGCAGAAATTGCATGATCTTCATTTTTGGCATGGTGTTGATTTTTAAGGCTTTTGATAACACCTCGCGTATTTCCGTTAATCATCATGGCTGCGATTTTAGAATCTACATTACGGGCTGTTAACATTGCTCTTGCGCAAAATTGCGCCATTGCTTTGGTAGCCGGATCAAGTTCTTTCAGTTCCCAACCCCGGGCGGAAGCGATGGTGTGCGCTTCTGATTCGATCATATCGTATTCACGAAGCTGGGATTGCAATTCGTTTCTCAGATCTTGGCGAATGGCATACGGCATTACGGCACGAATACCGATCTGACCCATTTGTGTGGTCTTTAAAATCGAAGAGAGAACTTCTTTGTTTGTTTTCATATATATCACCCCTACATATTATGTCTTGTTCTTGCCTTTGCATTCACAAAACAAAGGGTAGGTCATAATATATTTTGATAGAAAGGAGTGTTTATATGTGCGCTATAGCAGGTGTGATCGGGCTTCCATGCAATGAAAATATTTCCAAAGAAATGCTCAAGACGATGGCTAGAAGAGGTCCGGATGCGCAGGATCAGTTTGTCAGCGGAAATTGTTGTCTGATGCACGCAAGACTTGCGGTTATCGATCTGGCAGGGGGCTGTCAGCCAATGACAACAACCTGGGAAGGGGAAACATACACGATCGTTTATAACGGAGAACTATACAATACAGAAGAATTACGAAGATTGCTGATTTTATCAGGCCACAAATTCTGCGGTCATTCTGACACAGAGGTTGTTTTGCACGCTTATGCTCAGTGGTCAGAAGCTTGTGTCGAAAAATTTAACGGCATATTCGCCTTTGGAATTTGGGAGCATAAACGGAAAAAACTTTTTCTTGCAAGAGACAGGATCGGTGTAAAACCACTGTTTTACAAATTGCATGAGGGCGGTTTGCTGTTTGCATCAGAAATCAAAACGATTTTGACTTATCCTACTGTGAAAGCTGAAATTGATGCGGAAGGTGCTGCGGAAATATTACTGTTAGGACCTGGCAGGACACCGGGGTGCGGTGTTTTTCGGGGGATTTATGAATTAGAGCCCGGCTGTTATGGCTACTACTGCTGCAATAAATGGAACTGGAAACGATATTGGAAGTTACGCGACACAGAGCATACGGATTCCTTTGAAGATACCGCTGCTTATGTTAAATATTTGGTTACCGATGCCATTAAACGGCAGACGGTATCCGATGTGCCATTGGGAACATTTCTGTCAGGTGGTTTGGATTCCAGCTTGATAACCTCTGTCTGCGCGCAGGAAATGCGTAAAAAAGGGGAGTCGTTGCAAACTTTTTCAGTCGATTATAAAAATAATGACCGGTATTTTGTTTCCGGCAAGTTTCAACCGGAATCGGACAACCGATACATACAGATCATGCAGGAGAATCTTCAAACAGATCATCACTGGAGCGTATTGACCCCCGAGGAACTTGTAGATGCTTTAGAGCCTTCTGTGGTAGCCAGAGATCTTCCCGGTATGGCAGATGTGGATTCATCCTTGCTGGTATTTTGCGGCGAGATACGAAAGCATGTTAAGGTTGCACTGTCAGGGGAGTGCGCAGATGAGATTTTCGGAGGATACCCATGGTATCGTGATCCGGAAGTACGGGCGTTAGACGGCTTTCCTTGGGCTCAAAACACCGCTGCTCGCTCAACATTCCTTGCTGATTCTATTGTTTCAAAAATCAACCCGAAAGAGTATGTAATGGATAAATATAATCAGACAATAAACCAGTGCGACATTTTGCCCGGATGCAGTTCGGATGAGCGCCGCATGAAAGAAATGGTCAACCTGAATCAGCGCTGGTTCATGCAAACCTTGCTTGACAGAAAAGACCGGATGAGCATGTATCACGGCCTGGAAGTTCGCGTTCCGTTTTGTGATTACAGAATTGCAGAATATATGTATGGCGTTCCATGGGAATTTAAGGATTATAACAACAAAGAAAAAGGGTTGCTTCGCTATGCAATGTCTGATTATTTACCACATGATGTTTTATATCGGAAAAAGAGTCCTTATCCAAAAACCTATGATCCAAAGTATTTACAGTTAGTCAGCGACAGACTAAAAGATCTGCTGAACCAAAAGGATGCTCCCATTTTCCAATTGGTAAAGCGGCAGGCATTAGAAAATCTTCTTGTTGCGGAATATACATGGCCGTGGTACGGTCAATTGATGAAAGTACCACAGACGATTGCCTATATGCTGCAAATCAATATATGGCTGACCCATTATCGCGTGGATTTTTGCTGATCTAGGGTATAAATTATGACCCACCACATTACTGTGGTGGGTCTAACACATCCGTCGATTAGTTAAGGTAAAGGACATCCTGCTGGTCATTATTCGGAAAAGTATATAATCGATCAGTATTCAAATCGACACTGTGAATATTGACCGCTCTGATCCTGCTGTTGTGATAAGTCGTATAATAGTATATTCCTTTTTCTGTATTGCAGCAGCTGGAGTATATGGTTTTCTCAAATCCAGCATTTGTTTTAACGCAGCCTTCTTGCTGGGCAACAGATGCGAGAATGTGAAAAAATTGACTGATATCACCGCTTTCTGTATGATCGGAAAGAGAATTTAATTTTGTAAATGCCGCGCGAACAAACCGGGATGACGATGACAGATCACCGGGCAGTCCCATTGCGCCCATTCCTAAACTGTAAGCTGATAAATCGATCTTTTTTGAGAATCGGTTGTCCGGTATATCACTGGTCAAATTCAGATAATTACAAATGTTGTGCATATGATAGTCAAACGGCGGATTGTTCGTCAGTACACCGATGGGGTTATCATATATCACAACACCCTCGGCGAGGGGCTCAATGACGATGGATTCCTCTTTGTCCGAGACGATCCAGTGTAAGGGTGTTAATGGGTATTGTTCGCTAAAGGGGATATTTACAAGATTTACCCTTGCCAGCAAAGTGCGCGCTTCTTTTACTGATTTGCATTTCCCAAGGATCCATGGGATCAATTCATATGGTGTGATATTGTCATATCCGGATTTTTCATTCAGATATACACTATTTCCCGGGAAATTTAGTCCTGCCATGCTGAGTCTGTGTTCGTTGGTGCCGTCAAAATACAACGGGTAATCGTTTGAAATACATGCCATTCCAATGATTGCATAATGATTCTCCTGACTGTTTGTAGCGCGATAACGAAATTCGAAGTTTCGGGGAGTAATCGTAACAGTTTCATTATAAGAGCGGTCAAGGTCAAGGTTTCTTCCAAAATAATGTTTGTCCGATAAATAAGATACTGCAGTACACATTCAGATCACCTCGGTATCAGTATGGCAAAAAACAAAAAAATAACTCGGAGATTAGAATCTAATCTCCGAGTTTTGTTATTACAGATTGTAGTACTTATCAAATTCAGCAGGGTGGGGGATGGCTGCCATCTGTGCGCATTCGGCGCGCTTGGTCTTGATAAAGTTCTTAAGCAGCTCTTCAGGGAAAACACCGCCTGCGGTCAGATAATCGTGATCCGCTTCCAGTGCATCCAAAGCAGCATCCAGGGATGTGGGCAGACCTTTCAGCTTTGCCTTTTCTTCCTCGGGCAGATTGTACAGGTTCATATCATAGGGACCCCAACCGTTTTCGTGGGGATCGATCTTGTTCTTGATACCGTCCAGACCGGTCATCAGGATGGCAGCATAGCAGAAGTAAGGATTGCAGGTAGCATCGGGATTCCGGAGCTCAAAACGGCGCAGATTCGGTGTCTTAGCGTAGGCTGGGATTCTGATAACCGCGCTGCGGTTGGAGGTTGCATAGCCAACAGTGACGGGTGCTTCAAATCCGGGAACAAGACGCTTGAAAGAGTTCGTGCTGGGGTTTGTGATCGCGCAAAGGGAGGCAATGTGCTTCAGCAGGCCGCCCATGAAGTAATGTGCCTCTTTACTCAGATGAGAGTATCCGTTGTCGTCAGAGAATACGGGCTGTCCGTCCTTCAGCAGGAGCATGTGAACATGCATACCGTTGCCGGCTTCGCCATAAACGGGCTTCGGCATAAAGGTAGCGGACTTGCCGTATTTGAGAGCGGTGTTGCGGATGATATACTTTATCATCATGGTTGCGTCTGCCATTTTTGACATTTCGCCCAGCTGGGGCTCGATCTCAAACTGGCCGGATGCGCTGACCTCAGGATGATGGTACTTGATCTTAATGCCTGCATCCTCCATCAGCATGCACATTTCACTGCGGCACTCGTAGGTAGGATCAAAGGGCTTAGCAATGTGGTAATTCTTCTGCTTAGGCACAACAACACCGTGACCCTGAACACCGCTGTTCCAGTGTGCCTGGTCCGCATCGAGGGTCATGCCGATGGAATTGGGCTGCACTTCCCAGCCTACATTATCAAACAGATAGAATTCAAACTCCGGCAGAATGAGCATCGTATCTGCAATACCGCAAGCGCGCATATAGTCCTCAGCTGCCAGAACAATATTTCTGGGATACTGGGCAAGTGGGCGGTTTTCGGGAGAATCGATAATCATTGCGTTGCCGGTCATGGAAAGCGTAGGAATCTGGCAGAAGGGATCGATCACGGCTGTGTCAGGGTCTGGAATAAAGACCATGTCACTTTTCTCAACGACCGCATAGCCGTAGTTGGATGCGTCAAATCCGACACCGTTTTTCATGGTGTCTTCGTTGAAGTTTTTGGCAGGGATCGTAACATGGCGATACTGACCATTGATATCAACCATCTTAAAGTCAACCATTTCAATTTGGTTTTCTTTAATCAGTTTCATAATGTCTTTTACTGTCTTTGCCATACAACACACTTCTTTCTATTAAAATATAGATTAATATATCAAATTTTCTTCCGTGCGTCAATTACGGATTAACAATATATGGTATGAAAATCAGTCACATAATCATTACACTTTTATATAAATTATACAGCTATATGGGTTTTTGATGCATTCAGAAATTAAAATGCAGCAATCACAACAAAGGAAAGACCGAAACCCATAAAAGTGGATTTCGGTCTTTTGGTCGGAGTATAATTATAGGGTTTCGAAAATTGACAAGATTTCTTTCAGTCCACATCCCTACCGGATGCGTTCTGAAAGAAATGGATTCTCCCACGGGCTAAACAAGTGTCCACCGGACACTTGTTTACACCAGTCTGCGAACTGGTGCCGCCCTTTCGAATCCCTCAGTCCATCCAAAATTAAAAGGGCTGCCGAAGCAGCCCATCTAATTTTGGTCGGAGTGTCGGGATTCGAACCCGAGGCCTCTTGGACCCGAACCAAGCGCGATACCAAACTTCGCCACACCCCGATGCCAAAGTATTATAAGAAAATTATAGCCGCTTGTCAAGTGCTCCCTTAAGTTTTTAGCATGTTACGATACGCATGCAGTAAAATGTACGGGAGGTGATTTCTTGTCATACAAAATTCGTTATAAATCGAAAGCAATGAAAGGAAATCAGTATTTCGACATTACATCTTCCTTATCTGTTAAAATAATTGCTATGATCGCCGTTCTGATTTTTGGATGCAGTATCTTAATTTATCAATACATGAAAGCTGATAAGGATTTGTTACGAAAGAATAAGGAAATCACTCAGATCGCAGTAAGTAACATGATAGAGGATATGCGAGAGGGGAAATCCATGAAAGAGGCAATCACTGCTTTTTGCCAGGAAATCATAGATCATGGAAAAGAAGAATAGTTTTAGATTTTCTCTTGACGCGGATTTTTGCATATTATCTGTTTTTGCCATATTTATACTGCCGTTTCCCTGGATTACCGCCTGGCTCGTTGCTGCATGCATTCATGAACTGTCCCATTGCGTTGCCCTTTGCATTTTTAAAATCAGAATATATTCCGTCAGAATAGCATCGTCCGGGGCAATCATTGAAACAGAACAGATGAATCGATGGCAGGAATTATTAACCGCACTTGCCGGACCGGTCGGAGGTCTTTGTTTACTGTTATTCTATCGTAATATTCCGCATATAGCAGTTTGCGCGCTGATACAGTCAATATTCAATTTGCTGCCTATTTATCCTATGGATGGTGGAAGGGCTTTCAGAGCAATACTTGGATTGATTTTCGCGGATATTCTAGTTGAGAAAATTTCTGTTGCTGTATCGGTTATTATCTATTTGTTTGCAACTATTCTTGCTTGCTTTTGCGCTGTACACCTCAATGCCGGAATTTTTCCGATATTGTTTGCGTTTGTTTTCATTTATCGAAGTCTAAAATTAAATATTCCTTGCAAACTCAGCGGACAGATAGTACAATAGCTACAATTCATTGAAACGGCTGCGAGGAATAAAACATGACAGGATTGCTGCAAAGAATTTTACCGACAGTACAAAAACCTGCCCGTTATACCGGCGGTGAATATAATGAGATCAAAAAAGATCTGTCTACTGTACGGGTTCGGGTCGCATTTTGTTTTCCGGACACTTATGAAATCGGTATGTCCAATGTGGGAATGCGTATTTTGTACGGCGTTATGAACGAAATGGACGGAGTCTGGTGCGAGCGTGTCTTTGCGCCCTGGACAGATATGGAAGCGGCAATGAAAGAAAACTCACTGCCTCTTTGGGCACTGGAAAGTCAGAATCCGGTGAAGGATTTTGATATGATCGCGTTTACCATCGGCTATGAAATGTGCTACACCAACATCCTGAATATGTTAAATCTTGCCGGCGTTCCGTTGCGTGCAAGTGAGCGTCACGGTTTAAAAAACATTGTTTTTGCAGGTGGTGTTTGCGCATTCAATCCTGAGCCTCTTGCAGACTTTATCGACTTCTTTTCACTTGGTGAAGGAGAGGAAATCACCACGGAAATCGTAGCCTTATACGACCGCGCAAAGGCCGGGGAGTGGACAAAAGAAGCATTCCTAAGTGAGGTTGCAAAAATCCCCGGAGTCTATGTACCATCCTTATACAAACATGAATATAATGAGGATGGAACGCTGTCTGCGATCATCCCCCTTGATAACGCACCGGCTAAAATTACAAAGCGCATTATTGAGGATCTGGATAATGCCTATTATCCGACGAAAATGATCGTACCCTCTACAGAAATCGTGCATGATCGGGCAAATCTTGAGGTATTTCGCGGCTGTGTACGCGGATGCCGTTTTTGTCAGGCCGGTTTCTCCTGCCGCCCTGTGCGCCGAAAGAGCTCGAAAACTCTTTACAACCAGGCTGTCGAGACGATGGAAGACTCCGGACACAATGAGATTACGCTGTCAAGCCTTTCCACATCCGATTACCGCCAACTGAAAGAACTGACAGATGAATTGATTCCTTATTGCGCTGAACATAAGATCAATTTATCCGTACCTTCTCTTCGTGCAGATAATTTTTCACGAGAACTGATGCAGAAACTGCAGACTCTGCGAAAAAGTGGTTTGACATTTGCGCCGGAAGCCGGCACACAGCGCCTGCGTGATGTGATCAATAAGAACCTCACCGAAGACGAGATCTTATCTACCTGCGCCAATGCATTCAGCGGTGGCTGGAATAATGTGAAACTGTATTTCATGCTTGGTTTGCCTACGGAAACAGATGAAGATGTCCTCGGAATCGCTGAGCTTGTCTACAAGATCATTAATACATGGAAGGAATGCGCTTCCAATAAAAAGAAGGGCCTGCGTGTCCATGTGGCAACGGCATTTTTTGTGCCGAAACCGCACACACCGTTCCAGTGGGAAAAGCAGATCACGCCGGAGGAATACCTGCGCAGAACAAGGCTTTTAAAGAGCCATTTGTATTCTAAATCCATTGAGTACAATTATCACGCGCCGGATTTGAGCCGCTTGGAGGCGGTTGTTGCACGGGGTGACCGTAGGTTGTGCGCAGTACTGGAAGAGGCTGTTAAGCAGGGCGCAAGGCTTGACGGGTGGGACGAGTGTTTCTCCTATCAGACATGGCTGGATGCTTTCAACGCTTGCGGTGTTGATCCGGAATATTATACAACAAGAGGCTTTGACGAAACAGAAGTCCTTCCGTGGGATACGATTGATGTAGGCATTTCAAAGAGCTTCCTTATAAATGAGCGCAAAAAGGCTTATTCTGCTACAGTAACTCCTGATTGCAGGCATCAATGCAGCGGCTGCGGTGCAAATAAGCTTTTAAAGGAGGTGGCATGTGATGCCTAGATTGTTGTTTGAAAAGACCGGTAATGCCATCTGGATCTCTCATCTGGACTTGATGCGCGTATTTCAGCGTGCATTTAAGCGGTCCGGTTTCAATCTTAAGCATTCTCAAGGTTATAACCCAAGACCGCTTGTTTCCATTGCTCTGCCGCTTTCTGTAGGCGTTGAAAGTTACTGCGAGTTGCTGGATTTTGAATTGGATGGTGTCGGTATTACTAACGAAGAGTTGCTGGAACGGTTAAATTATAATTTGATCGCTGGTGTTCATGTGCTTTCAGTCTATGATTCCGGCATGAAGATTCGGGATTTGGCTTTTCTTTCTGCCCGGATCGTATTGGAATATGATAACGGCGTTCCGTGCGAGGCAGCAACAAAGATCAAAGAACTTTTCTCACGAACATCACTGATTGTTCAAAAGAAGACGAAAAGTGGATTGCAGGATCAGGATATCATTCCTATGATACAAAGTCTGGACATCGCACGCGGTGAGGAGAAGGAACTTCTTTTAGATTGTGTGATCTGTTGTCAGAATCCTACGCTGAATCCTGCGCAGATTGTTTCAGCGATCGCAACATATCTTCCTGAATTAAAGCCGGATTTTAGCAAATGCTCTCGATTAGAGATTTATGATAAGAATAATCAAGTGTTTAGATGAAAGGTTAAATCAGTATGGAAATCAATCCCAATTATCAGCTTGAAGATTGCCCTATTTGTCGTGGCAGTGGATTTGTCGTTCATGAAGGCGGCTGGAATGTGCAGGTCGAGTGTAACGACTGCAGTGCCCATACCGTATATGTTTCTTATGAAAATGATGTCGAGAAGGAAGAAGCAGAGCGTCAGGTTGTCAGACTATGGAATATGGGAAAAGTAATTAAGCAAGATTCCAGCGGCTAAAACAAAAAATAAAAAAATGTAAAAATAATGCTTGCATTTTCTGAAAGCATGTGCTAATATACTGTGGCGGTCGAAAGATGCAAGCATAAATCCGGGTGTGGCGAAGTTTGGTATCGCGCTTGAATGGGGTTCAAGAGGCCTCGAGTTCGAATCTCGACACTCGGACCAAAGCAGGAATGAGCATTTTGCTCATTCCTTCTTTTTCTTTTGCTTAAAAGTGCGAACTCGAGGCCTCTTGATTGTCATCCCCGAGCGGGGAGCGATGGGAGCGCCGCTTGCAGCGGATTTAAGCGACCTGAGCGAGTAGCTGCGGTCGGCAGATGACGCTGCCGCAATTGTCGGCAAGGAAGATGCCGGGCACCGCAATAGGGGCAAAGCGGAGAGCGAGTGGGGACATATGACTTAAGCAATGCTTGCATTGCTTCGAGTACGAATCTCGACACTCGGACCAAAGCAGGAATGAGCATTTGCTCATTCCTGCTTTTTCTTTTCCCATTGTGAATCCAGCTAAAATACATACAGAAATGTCCACTTTTTTATTTTAAAATATTTAAAAAAGACTTGATTTCCTTAAAATACCATGATATAATACCTCGGTCTGAAATCAAGGTGAGTCCTCTGCAGTGCCGGGAACCATATCGCCGGGATATAACATTGTACGAACGCCTAATATTAAGGAGGACAAAGATATGGATTTGGTTAAGGCTCTGTCTAGCCAGTACATGAAGGAAGAGCTGCCCGAAATGCGGGTTGGCGACACCGTTCGTGTGCATGTTCGCATCAAGGAAGGCTCCCGTGAGCGTATACAGGTGTTTGAAGGCACTATCATCGCCCGGAAGCATGGCGGTACCGGTGAGACCATCACTGTTCGCCGCGTCAGCTACGGTGTTGGCTGCGAGAAGGTTTTCCCCGTGCATTCTCCCAACGTTGCTATGGTCGAGACTGTTCGTAAGGGTAAAGTCCGCCGCGCTAAGCTGTACTACCTGCGTGACCGTTTCGGTAAGGCCGCTAAGGTTAAGGAAAAGGTCTAAGCAAAAAAGAATAAAAAAAGAGGGGAAACCCTCTTTTTTTATTTGCCAAAATCATATATAATATTGTTATTACATTATAATGAGGTGCTGTGCGTTGAATAATAGTACAAATGATAACGAAATCGTGCAGAACGAATTGGATAATGCAGAGATCGATAGCTTAGAAGAAGATCACGCTGAAAAAGCAGTCCAACCTAAACCGAACAATCTTTTTGTTTCCTATCTTCATGACCTTGCCTTTCTTGTAGCCGGAGTACTGTTGGTGTTTTCTTTGCTTTTTCGGGTAGTTGTAGTTTCCGGCCCGTCCATGAATAATACGCTGATTGACGGAGACTGGATTCTCTTGTTGGGAAATGTCCTTTATCAAGAACCGCAAAAAGGCGATGTGATTGTCGCCAGCAAGGATTCTTTTGATAACGGTACACCGATTATCAAGCGTGTGATCGCAACAGAAGGGCAAGAAGTGGATATTGACTTTGTCAGTGGTATTGTTTATGTGGACGGTACAGCGTTGGACGAACCGTATACATTGACACCGACCAATATGAATGAGGGTATTTCTTTTCCGCTGGTAGTTTCTGAAGGCTGTATTTTTGTCATGGGTGACAACCGAAATGTTTCGAAAGACAGCAGAAGCACCGAAATCGGCCTGATCGATCGCCGTGAGATACTGGGTAAGGCTATATTTATCTTTTTCCCGGGAAATAACGGTGGAAAAACAGATCGCGAATTTAACAGGATCGGAGCGATAAATTAATGGACGCGCAGCATATGAATATTCAGTGGTATCCCGGTCACATGACAAAGACCAGACGGCAGATTGAAGCAGATTTGAAACTGGTTGATGCTATCTGTGAAATTGTTGATGCCAGAATTCCTGTCTCCAGCCGCAACCCGGATATCGACTCCATTTGCGGCACTAAGCCCCGGATCATCATTTTAAACAGAATGGATCTGGCTGACCCTCAAATGACCAAGAAATGGATTGCCTATTACCGTTCAAAGGGGATCGCTGCGATCGCTACAGACTGTAAAACACGAAAGGGCATTTCCGATTTCCAGCCTGCCGTGCGGTCCGTTTTAAAAGAAAAGCTGGAAAAGAATGCTGCACGGGGAATGAACAAACCGGTCAAGGTGATGATCGTTGGCATTCCCAATGTGGGTAAATCCACGCTTATCAATCAGATTTCCGGCAGAAAAGGCGCAAAAGCTGAAAACCGCCCCGGTGTTACAAGAGGTAAACAGTGGGTGACTGTGGACAACAGTTTGCTTTTGCTGGATACGCCCGGTATCTTGTGGCCGAAATTTGACGATCCTAATGTCGGTATGATGTTAGCTTATACCGGAGCTGTTAAAGAGAATATTATTGACACAGAAGAACTCGCCTGTTTCCTTGCTGAACTGTTGAATAAGCGGTATAAGCAAATCCTGGCTGACCGTTACGGTGTCGAGCAGCCAAACGATGTGCCCGGATATATTCTGCTGGAAGAAATGGGCAGAAAGCGCGGCTATCTTTTAGCTCGCGGTGAGATCAACACTGAGCGAATGGCGAAGGTATTACTGGATGAATACCGTTCAGGAAAACTGGGCTGTTTTACTTTGGAAGCTCCGGAGGATGAATCATGAGTCATGTGGATCTTTGGCAAATCGAACAGCGTTATTTGAACGAGGGTTTTCAATGCATCTGCGGAATCGATGAAGCTGGCAGGGGGCCTCTGGCAGGACCCGTCTGCGCAGCTGCTGTTATTTTGCCGCCGAATTTTGTGATTCCCGGACTCGATGACAGTAAAAAACTGTCTGATAAGCGCCGCAGAGAACTGTTTCCAATTATCAAGGAGTCCGCATTGGCATACGGAATCGGCTTTGCTGATGAAAAAGAGATCGATGAGATCAACATTCTGCAGGCAACCTTTCTCGCCATGGAACGCGCTGTCGCTGCGCTTTCCGTAAAACCCGATCTGCTGCTGATCGATGGAAACAGAAAAAAAGATTTCGGAATTCCCGCTGAAACCGTGGTTCACGGCGACAGTCTCAGCGCCAGTATTGCCGCCGCATCGGTTTTGGCTAAGGTAACAAGAGACGATCTGATGCTCGAAATAGCAGAAGCGTATCCCGGCTATGGCTTTGAGATACATAAAGGCTACGGAACAAAAGCTCACTATGCAGCACTCAGGGAGCTGGGTCCGTGTCCCATTCACAGAATGTCTTTTCTGAGGAAGTTTTATGGGCAGGAATAATCTTGTCGGTGCATGGGGAGAGACCCTCGCTGCGGAATTCCTGCGAAAAAAGCATTATAAAATCATCGGTACAAATTTTCGCTGCAGATACGGAGAAATCGACCTGATCGTTCAAAATCGCAGATATCTTGTTTTTGCAGAAGTTAAGCTTCGTAAATCTGCAAACTTTGCGCAAGCGTGCGAGTTTGTTGATGAGCATAAGCAAAACCGCCTAAGAACAACTGCTGAATTCTATTTATCAACAAACCCAACCGAACTGCAACCACGGTTCGATGTGATCGAAATTTATGCGCCGGATGGAATTTCTACTGCCAAACCTGTAATTCGGCACTTGGAGGATGCGTTTTGATGGAATTTCCTGTTTTTGATTTTCACTGTGATACATCGGATCTGTTATCCGGTCTTGAAACCGGCGTTCCTGCATCACTGAAAGGCAATAGCGGTCATATCGATCTAGATAGAGCAGAGAAGCTTCCGGGCTATGCCCAGTGCTTTGCTTGCTTTACGACAACCGGTCAGATTAACCCAACGGACGCCTTTGAAAAGAAATTGTCAGCAGTCATGCGAGAATTGGCTGTGAATGCTGACCGCATCAGGCAGGCGTTTTCCGCTGAAGATATTGAGAATAACCTTGCGGCAGGTATGATGTCTGCGGTTTTATCCATCGAAGGACCTGCCGGCTTTGGTTATGATCCGGAGCTGCTGGAGGACCTTTACAAAATCGGTTTTCGTATCAGTACTCTGGGCTGGAATGAAGATAACATTCTGACCGGGTCCCATTTAACCGGAGGAGGACTTACCGATCAAGGCCGCGCTTATGTTGCACAAGCACAAAAGCTGGGTATGCTTATCGATGTCAGCCATATCAGCGATAAAGGTTTTTGGGATATTATCGAGTGCACGCAAGCTCCGGTGATCGCGTCCCACTCCAATAGCAGAAGTATCTGTGATTGCAGCCGTAATCTGACAGATGACATGTTTCGAGCCATATGCCAAACCGGCGGCGTTGCAGGCATCAATCTTTATGCTTCATTTCTTGGCGATGCACCGACGATTGACACGGTATGTGATCATATTTTCCGCTTTTTAGAGCTGGATCCTGATGGCAAACACATTGCCTTTGGCGGCGACCTTGACGGATGCGATACACTTCCGACTGGCTTTAATGGTATTCAGGATTATCCGTTGCTTGCCGAGAGGCTAGTGGAGCGAGGTCTCGACAAAACCACTGTATATAATATCTTTTGGAATAATGCCTTGGAGGTATTGAAACGATGCTGTACATAACTACAAGAAGCGACGCTGATGCTTTCACATCCCATAAAGCACTTACTGAGAACACAGCACAAGACGGCGGCTTATATTATCCTTACAGATTCCCCCAATTCTCTGTTGAGGAATTGACAGCACTGAGAGATAAAGCCTTCGGTGAGATCATATCTGATATCCTGAATGCGTTCTTTGGTCTGAAATTGAACGCCTGGGATGTTGATTGCAGCATTGGAAGAAACATTTTAAATGTTGTTTCCATGCAGCACCGCATCGTTGTTGCAGAGTTATGGCACAATATCAGTGGGCGTGAGGATTTTTTGACTGACAGCTTGTATAAAATATCCATTGCAAGGGACGGAACTGATGTTGTGCCAACAGAATGGTTTAGAATTGCTGTTAAAATTGCCGTTTTGTTTGCGGTATACGGCGAGCTGTTGCGAACGGACAGCATCGCTCCTTCTGAATCGTTTGATATTTCAGTTGTAGCTTCCGATTTTTCATCACCAATCGCTGCCTGTTATGCAAGACAGATGGGGCTGCCCATTCATACGATTATTTGTACAGATCTCAATAACAGCTGTGTTTGGGATCTAGTTCACCGGGGAACATTTAATCCGGTAGTATCCAAAGATTACATTACTCCGGGAATTGAGCGCTTGATCCACGGAACGCTCGGATATTCCTTTATCGAAACTTATCTCAATAAAGTCCATGCCGGCCAGATTTTCTCACTGAATGACGAAGTAACGAAGCAAATGAATTCCGGTTTCTTCTGTTCTGTTGTCGGTGATGCAAGATTAGATACGACAATGAACAGCATTTTCAGCACGAATGCATATGTAATCGATCCTAAAACCGCAATGCTGTTCTGTGGACTGCAGGATTTCCGCGCCAAAACGGGCGAAAGTCGAACGACTTTATTGATCGCGTCAGAAAATCCAATGATATATGCTGCACAAATCAGCAAAGCAACCGGCATTTCCGCTGATAAAATCAAAAAGCACATTAATTAACCCTAAGGAGTACGCAATGGCACTGTATGCAATCGGTGATCTGCACCTTTGTCTGGGTGCTGCAAAACCTATGGATATTTTCGGCGGCGCATGGGTTGGCTACATGGATAAACTGAAAAAAGGCTTATCCGTTGTAAAACCGGATGATACCGTTGTTCTGCTTGGTGATTTATCCTGGGCTCTGGGACTATCAGAAGCAACTACCGACTTTGCGTGGATCAATGAAATACCAGGCAGGAAAATTATTTTAAAAGGAAATCATGATTACTGGTGGAGCACTGCAGCAAAATTTTATAAATTTTGTGAAGTTAACGGTTTTTCAAATCAATTCATTTTGAATAACAATCATTATGAATATGACGGCTGGGCTATTTGTGGTACCCGTGGATGGTTCTTTGAGGAGGAACGAAGCGGGGAACACGACGAAAAGGTATTTAAGCGGGAACTGATTCGCCTCGAAACCTCACTCCAATCAGCCGGTGATCTACCGAAAATCGTATTTTTACACTATCCTCCAAAATATAAAGGCTATGAGTGCCCTGAAATTCTGTCACTGTTAAAAAAGTATGGTGTACGGCGCTGTTTTTACGGACATTTACACGGTGCAAGCCACGGTTTGGCTGTTGAAGGCCTGTGGGACGGCATAGAATACCGACTTGTTTCTGCAGATAAACTGAATTTTACACCTTTTACTGTAATTCCCTAAAAATTTTTATAAAAACAGTTTACTTTTAGCGATTTCTTTGATAAAATAGCTCGGATACAAAAAATGTAAATGCTCAGTTTTCGCTGAACATAATTGGGAGGAAACAAAAATGAATGTAAAAAACATTGAGAAGAAGGGCAACGAAACTACTATCGTTGTTGAGATTGACAAGGAACTGATGGAGTCCGGTGTCAGCAAGGCTTACATGAAGGCTCGCAAGAACATCATGATCCCCGGCTTCCGTAAGGGCAAAGCTCCCCGTAAGATGATCGAAGCAATGTACGGTGCCCATGTTTTCTATGAAGATGGCCTGGAGGAGATTTTCCCCGAGGTTTATGAATTCGCTGTTGTTAAGCAGGAAGTCAAGGCTGTTGGCCGTCCCAGCCTCACTGATATGGATATCAGCGAAGACGGCATTGTGACCATCACACTCACCACCGAAACTTATCCTGAAGTTACCTTGGGCGAATACAAGGGTCTGAAGGTTGAAAAGGAAGCTGTTGCTGTTTCTGACGAGCAGGTTGAGGCTGAGCTGGACCGTATGGCTCAGAATGTTGCTTCTACCGAGACCGTTGAGCGCGCTGCCGAGATGGGCGATACCGCAAATATCGATTTTGAAGGCTTTGACAACGGCGTTGCTTTTGACGGCGGCAAGGGTGAGAATTTTGACCTGAAGCTTGGCTCCGGTTCCTTTGTTCCCGGCTTTGAGGAGCAGGTCGTCGGCATGGCAGCAGGTGAGGAGAAGGATATTGACATCACTTTCCCTGAGGATTATCACAAAGAACTGGCTGGCAAGGCCGTCGTGTTCCATGTTAAGGTCAATAAGGTTACCGTTACCAATGTGCCTGCTAAGGACGATGAGTTTGCTAAGGATGTCTCTGAGTTTGAGACTCTGGATGAGCTGAAAGCTGATATCCGCGCAAAGGCTGAGGCTGAGGCTGAGAAGAAGGCGCAGTCCGCTTTTGAGCAGGCTTGCGTTGAGAAGGCTGCTGAGAACACCACTGTTGAGATGCCCAAGGCTCTGATCGAGGCTGAGCTGGACAACCAGATGGAGCGTTTCGGCTACCAGCTGCAGATGAGCGGCTACTCTATGGACGCTTACGCTAAGATGATGGGCGGCGATCTGAACACAATGCGCAACGCATTCCGCCCCGCTGCAGAGAAGCAGGCTAAGATCAATGTCACGCTGGCGAAGATCGCAGAGGCTGAAGGCATCACTGTTTCTGAGGAAGACATCGCTGCAGAGTACGAAGCCATGGCTAAGCAGTACGAGCTGGAAGTCGAGAAGATCAAGGGCATGGTGCCCGCAGATGAGATCAAGACCAGCCTTGAGACCCGTAAGGCAGTCAGTGTCATTGTCGACTCTGCCAAGGCAGTAGCTCCCAAGAAGACCACTACCAAGAAGACCACTACTAAGAAAACCACTACAAAGAAGGCAAAGCCCGCCGAGGAGGCTCCTGCCGCCGAAGCAGCTGAAGAGAAGGCAGCGGAGGAATAATTTTCCTTCCGAATGGTTAGAATGTTTCAAACCCTGAAAGGAGACATGACCATGAGTTTTATTCCCTATGTGGTCGAGCAGACCAGCCGTGGAGAAAGAAGCTATGACATTTTTTCCCGTTTGCTGAACGACCGAATTATTTTCCTGTCCGAGGAAGTGAATGATACAACTGCAAGCCTGATCGTGGCGCAAATGTTGTACCTGGAAGCGCAAGATCCGGATAAGGATATCCAGTTCTACATTAACAGCCCCGGCGGCAGTGTCACCGCAGGAATGGCGATTTATGACACCATGCAGTACATCAAATGCGATGTGGCAACGATCTGTGTTGGCATGGCTGCGTCCATGGGTGCATTCCTGCTGTCTGCAGGCACAAAGGGCAAGCGTCTTGCATTGCCCAACGCCGAGATCATGATCCACCAACCCTCTGCCGGTACGCAGGGTCAGATTACAGATATGGCGATTCACATGAAGCGTTTGGAAACAATCAAAGAACGCATGAATCGCATTCTTGCCCAGAACACCGGTAAGAGCATTGAAGAAGTCACCGATGCCTGCGAACGGGATAATTTTATGACAGCTGATGAGGCCGTCAATTTTGGTATTATTGATCGGGTGATCGAGCATCACTGATAAGCACGAAAGGCGGTACTTTGCACATGTCAAAAAAAGATGAACAGATCCTGTGCTGTTCTTTTTGCGGCAAGCAGGAATCGCAGGCGCGTCTGATCGCCGGTCCGGGTGTCTGTATTTGCAGTGACTGTGTAGAGGCTTGTTGCGATCTTCTGCAGGAAGACACAAAAGCCCATGAGTCTATCGAACATCTGCCTACACCGATGGAAATGAAGGCGTACATGGATAGCTACATTGTCGGGCAGGATGATGCTAAGATCGCTTTGTCTGTTGCTGTTTATAACCATTACAAGCGTATTTACCTTGCTAAGGATACCGATGTCGAGCTGCAAAAAAGCAATATTTTGCTCATCGGACCTACCGGCTCCGGCAAAACACTCTTTGCACAAACTTTAGCAAAGATTTTGAATGTACCTTTTGCTATTGCTGATGCAACAACTTTGACGGAAGCAGGCTATGTGGGTGACGATGTAGAGAACATCCTTGTCAGACTGCTGCAGGCTGCTGATTTTGATGTCGAGTTGGCGCAGAGAGGCATCATTTACATTGACGAGATGGATAAAATCGCCCGAAAGAGTGAGAACACATCCATCACCCGTGATGTTTCCGGCGAAGGCGTCCAGCAGGCCCTTTTGAAAATCCTCGAAGGAACGGTATCTAATGTTCCTCCGCAGGGCGGCAGAAAACATCCGCAGCAGGAGACAATTCCTCTGGATACAACAAATATCCTGTTCATCTGCGGCGGTGCGTTTGACGGTTTAGACAAGATCATTGAGACCAGAACAGATAAATCTGCCATTGGTTTCGATGCTCCTGTACAAAGCAAAAAACAGCGCGATATCGGCAAGCTTTTTGCACAGGTGCAACCCCACGATCTGCTGAAATTCGGCATTATCCCCGAACTGGTAGGTCGCTTGCCGGTTATTACATCGCTGCAGGATCTCAAAAAGGAAGATTTGATTCGAATTCTTATCGAGCCCAAGAATGCGCTTACAAAGCAGTATGAAGCATTACTTGCTATGGATAATGTTGAGCTGGAGATTTCGGCTGATGCCTTGAGCGAGATCGCGCAAAAAGCGATTGACCGTCAGATCGGTGCACGCGGCTTGCGCGCAGTTATGGAGCAGACGATGACAAAGATCATGTATGCGATCCCGTCCGATCTGTCCATAAGAAAGGTAATCATCACTCCCGAATGTGTAAATGGCGGCGAGCCTGAAATTATCCGTAACAGCGATAAACCGAGATCGGCGCTGATGGTACAAAACGAATGTCATTGAGGGGGTAGGTAACTACCCCCTTTGTTCCATATATTTATAAGGAGTTCCCTATGAGTGAAAACACTATGAATATGCGGCTTCCGGTCTTAGCCCTTCGAGGTTTGGCTGTGTTTCCGCAGCAGACCATACATTTTGATATTGGCCGCATCAAATCTGCGCTTGCCCTTGAGCATGCAATGAAGCGCGATCAGATCTTAATATTGGTACCGCAAAAAAGTCTGCTGGATGACGACCCCGGGATCAACGAATTGTATCCCATTGGTACTGTTGTAAAAGTCAAGCAGATACTGAAAACAAACAGCGACAACATTCGCGTATTGGTCAACGGCCTTTATCGTGCACGGATCCACGAATTGGTGCAAACCGAACCGTTTCTAAGCGGTAGTGTTGAGCGTGTCAACGAGACAGAATATGTAGATTCCCTTAAATTAAAAGCATTACGCCGCGAGGCGAAAGCGCTTTTTGGAAGCTATGCTGAATTAGCAGAACAGCCGGCGCAATCCGTCAGTCTGCAGCTGCTTGCTTCTGAGGAGTGCGGATATATAGCAGACACCATCGCGCAAAATACAAGTATTGAATTTACAGATAAAGCAACACTTCTGTGTCAGACGAATCCTGTCAAGCGGCTGGAAAACGCTGTAAAGTTTTTGCAGCAGGAGCTTGCGATGGTTCAGCTTGAATCTGATATTCAGGAAAAAACCCGTGTAAAGATCGATCAGGATCAGAGAGATTACTATTTGCGTGAACAGATCAAAGCGATCCGTGAAGAGCTAGGGGAAGGGGATGACTTGTCTGAATTCTCGGAGTATGAAAGATCCATCCTGCTTCTGAACCTTCAGACCGAAACAGAACAGAAACTTCTGAAAGATCTTGAACGCTTAAAAAAGCAGCCCTTTGGATCCGCGGAAGCATCCGTACTTCGAAATTATCTTGATACTGTACTGGAATTACCATGGAACAGGAAAACAAAGGAACGGATCGATATCAAGGCTGCAAAAAGGATTTTAGACAAGGACCACTATGGCCTGACTAAAGTAAAAGATCGCATTTTGGAAACCATTGCCGTCCGTCAAATGGCACCGGATATGCCACCGCAGATCATCTGTCTCGTTGGCCCTCCCGGTGTGGGTAAAACCTCGATCGCATATTCTGTCGCCAGAAGTCTTAACCGGAAAATGGCACGGATCGCCCTTGGCGGTGTCCGTGATGAGGCAGATATCCGTGGTCACAGAAAGACCTATGTGGGTGCTATGCCCGGTCGTATTATCAACGGTTTGATCCAGGCAGGTTCGTCAAATCCGGTTCTGCTGCTGGATGAGTTGGACAAAATGGGCTCTGATTACCGAGGTGACCCCAGCGCTGCGCTTTTGGAAGTGCTGGACGGTGAGCAAAACAGAACCTATCGCGATCATTATCTTGAAGTTCCTTATGATCTCAGCGATGTCATGTTTATTACTACAGCGAATACATTGGACACCGTTCCGCGTCCGCTGCTTGACCGTATGGAGATCATTGAGCTTGGCTCCTACACGGATGAAGAAAAGCTTATGATCGCAAAGAACCATTTGATTCCTAAGCAACTGAAGAAACATGGGCTTACAAAATCGCAGCTCTCTCTGACGCAAGATGCGATTCGCGAGATTATCAGATGCTACACCCGAGAATCCGGTGTCCGCAGCCTTGAAAGAAGCATTGCTGACATCTGCAGAAAAACCGCTATGCGGATTTTATCGGATGATGATCAAAAGCGTATTCAGATCACCGGAAAGACGGTTGAAGAATTCCTTGGCGCAAGAAAATATCTGCCGGATCGTATCCCTTGTAACGATCAGATCGGTGTCGTTACCGGCCTTGCATGGACTGCAGTAGGTGGCGAGACCCTTGAGGTTGAAGTCAATGTTATGAGTGGCAGCGGAAAACTGGAGCTTACCGGTAATTTAGGCGATGTCATGAAAGAATCTGTCCATGCAGCCATGAGCTATATTCGGGCGAATGCTGAAAAGCTGGGAATTGCTGAGGACTTTTATAAAACAAAAGATATCCATGTGCATTTCCCTGAGGGCGCTGTTCCCAAAGACGGTCCTTCTGCAGGCATTACCGTATGTACCGCCATCGTATCCGCTCTGACGGAAACGACGGTTCGCAGAGATGTGGCAATGACCGGTGAAATTTCCTTAAGAGGTCGCGTCCTGCCGATCGGTGGCTTAAAGGAGAAAACAATGGCTGCCCTTCGACACGGAATCCGGACGGTTATCATTCCTAAGGATAACGAAGCCGATCTTCAGAAGATCGACCCCGTCGTCCGGTCTGCACTGAACTTTGTAACAGCGCAATCCATCGATACGGTTTTGAATGTGGCACTCAACAAGAAAATCGAGATCACACCCACAATTTTGAAAGATATTCCCGAGGATCTGAAAACAAGACCGCACAAGCCTGCGATTCGCCAGTGAGGTAGCCTTATGAATTTCAATAATCTTGAGTTTCTGATTTCCGCAGCAAACCCAAAAAGTTTTCCGGACAGAAGCATTCCGGAAATTGCTTTTGCCGGAAAATCCAATGTAGGCAAGTCTTCGGTTATCAATCGGATTCTGCAGCGTAAAAACTTTGCGCGGGTAGGTGAGAAACCCGGAAAAACCATTCATGTCAATTACTTTGTTATCGATAAGAAATGCTACTTTGTAGATTTGCCGGGCTACGGTTATGCAAAAGTTTCCCAAGCAGAGAAGGATCGCTGGGGTAAGCTGATGGAAGATTACTTTGCCTCCAATCGAATTGATCTGGGTGTCTTTATTGTGGATGCTCGCCACGCGCCCACAAATAACGACATTACCATGGCGCGTTGGTTTATCGACAGCGGATGTCCTTTTGTTGTTGTTGCCAATAAATTGGATAAGCTGAAGAGAAGTGAGATTGAGCCCAATCTCAAAACAATCCGCGAGGATTTGGAATTGCCAGAGAATTGTCCGCTGATACCGTTTTCTGCTGAAAAAGGAACCGGCAGAGATGAATTGGTAAAAATCATACTCTCTGTAACCGGAGAATAAGAAAAGACCCACATTCTTGTGGGTCTTTTTACTTTACTCCAGAGCTTCTTTGATCGCTCTTGCCAGCTGATCCGGGCAGGAGGTGGGTTTCATACCGCACCGGATACCGCTAATCTTCTCGACAATCTCATTTGCCGGCATTCCTTCGACTAATTTGCTGATGCCTTGCAAATTACCATTACAACCACCGATAAACTGAACATTTGATACAACACCATCATTTATTTCAAAAATAATTCGCTGAGAACAAGTACCTTTTGTTTTAAATTCGTATTGCATGCTAAATACACCTTTCTTTATGCTATGATGTCCGTTAATTCTCCATTTGTCAGCTCCAGGATGGCCGTATAAGGTACGATCATCTGATGCCCACGCTCACCGGCAGAAACCGCAATCGTGTCATATAATTGACATGTCTCGTCAATATATGTGGGGTATTTGCGTTTCATTCCAATGGGACTGCAGCCGCCGCGAATATAGCCTGTTAGTGCTAAAAGATCTTTAACCGGAATCAGTTCCATGTTCTTGTCGCCGGCTGCCTTAGCTGCGAGTTTAAGATCCAATTCGCAGCAAACGGGGATACAAAAAATATTGATACCCGTCCGTGGACCTTTGGCAACCAATGTCTTAAATACTCTTTCTGCCGGAAAACCGATTGACTCTGCCGCATGATTTCCGTTTAAATCATTTTCATCAAACTCGTAAAAAGCTTCCTGACAAGAGAAGCCGGCTTGCTCCACAAGTCTTACCGCATTTGTTTTTGCTGACATTATCATCACCTTCTTCATTATACGACATGATCTCTTTTCTTTCAAGTACGAATCGATCACGGAAATCAGGATATCCTATATTTGACTGGAGGTAGGAAAATGAGCGAAAACGAAATGAAAATCGATAAAGATGAGCGAGAACAAGTTGTGGAACTTGGCTCAGATATTACGAAAAGTCGGCTTGGCAACATCTACACTCTGACCATCATCGGTCAGGTTGAGGGTCACCAAGTCTTACCGGAAACCGCAAAAACCACGAAGTATGAACATGTACTGCCGTTGCTGGCCGGTATTGAAGAAAGCGAAGAGATCGACGGTTTGTTGCTTTTACTCAATACGGTTGGCGGTGATATTGAAGCCGGTCTTGCCATTGCAGAAATGATAGCCGGCATGAAAAAACCGACGGTATCTCTCGTGTTGGGTGGTGGTCATTCCATCGGTATTCCACTGGCAGTTTGCACTAAAAAGTCTTTTATAACGCCAACAGCAAGCATGACTGTACACCCGGTACGAATGACCGGTCTTGTAGTCGGCGCGCCCCAGACATTCCGATATTTCCAAAGAATCCAGGAACAAATCGCGGACTTTGTAACTGCCAACTCCGGTATATCTAAAAAGCAGTTCGAAGACTATATGATGGCGACAGGGGAGATGGCAACAGATGTAGGCACAATTCTTTATGGTAAGGAGGCAGTTGAATCCGGCTTGATCGATAAGTTAGGCGGTTTAAGCGATGCGTTAAATGCGCTACACAAAATGATCGACAGGCAGAAGAAAAGAAACACGGATATAAAAGACTAATTGAAACAATTTTATTTCTGATACTGGAAATTTCGTAATGAATATGTTATTATAAATTGAAAAAGTACTAGAAAGGGAGGGATGGGTATGAGCATGAACATTTTTGAAAGCATCGTGTACGGAATCGTTTCCGGTTTTGCCGAATTTTTACCCGTTTCCTCCCAAGCCCATCAACAGCTGTTGTATCAACTATTTGGAATATACACGCCGGATCCCGTTAGAGATCTGTTTGTGCATTTAGCTATCTTTTTAGGTCTGTTTTCTGCCTGCCGTTCAATGATCGATCATTTGCGCCGGGAGCGCAGACAGCAATTACATAATCGATACCGAACTGTCCGCACAAGCCGCATTATAATGGATGAGCGTTTTGTTAAAAATGCGGCACTGCCCATGTTGATCGGCTACATTATTCTGTATTATACATTCAGATCCGGTACAAACCTTCTTGTATCAGCGTTGTTTCTTTTGCTGAATGGTCTGATTCTGTTCGTTTCCGGACGCATGCTGCAAGGTAATAAAGACATCAGAAGCATGACTTATCTTGACAGCCTGTTGATCGGTCTTAGCGGAGCTTTTTCTAGTTTTTCAGGAATATCCCGTATTGGATGTATTGCAACCGTTTCAGCAGCCCGAGGGGCAGACAGGCAGCACGCGCTGAACTGGGCACTCATGCTTAGTATGCCGGCGCTGATCCTGCTTTCCGGCTTGGACATCATTCGGTTGTTTTCGGATGGAGGCAGCGTTGCCTTCTGGATCAATTTCATTCCGTATCTATTCTCTGCTGTCAGCGCTTATCTCGGTGCTTATTATTCCATTCGGTTGATGCGTTTTCTTTCTGTTCGTACAGGCTACTCCGGTTTTTCCTATTATTGCTGGGGCGCTGCGCTGTTCTCATTTTTGATTTACCTCACAGTTGTGTAAAGGAGGATCTTTATGGCTGAGAAAAAATATAAATCTCAAGCAGAAAAAGCTGCTTCAGCGGCGAAATCAAGAAAAGCAAAAACATACAAGGTTAAAAGAGATCCCTCCAAGCAGACAAAGCCCACTAAAAAGGAGCAGCCCCGGGAGATTCCTGTTCGTTTGATCAGCTCTGCCGTGTGTTTGATTCTATTTGTTCTGTTTTTAATTACATTCTTTTTACCTGAAGGCGTAGTGATCGCTTTTTTGAGTAATCTGATCCACGGATTGATCGGTCGCGCAGGCTTTGTGGTCGCAATCCCCGTTTTGATCTATTTGTTTATCATTCACGCATTCAGCGGCAAACGCCCGATCCGCATGCGGACCGTCTGCTTGATTGCGTTCATGCTATTGTGTGGTTGTATTACGCACCTTGCGATTGCGCCTGCGGATCTTCCGTCCGGATTTGCTGCCATTTCAGAGCTCTATATAGGTGGTTCTGACGGTACTACCGGCGGTCTCGTATGCGGAGGGATTGCGATTGTTGTAAAATTGCTCTGCGGTCCGATTATATCCTACATTGTTTTGATTATTGCTGCACTGCTGACACTTTTGGCAGGTATGCAAATTACGATTCCCAGCATTATTCGCGCCATTAAAAACCGGCCGCGTCCGGACTGGGATGATCAGCCTGAGGAACGGCAGGAGCCTGCTGCAGTCGTTGTCAATCATATTGCAAATAAAAGAATTGAATACATGGAGCGTCGCAGACAGCAACATGAGGAAGAACCGGAGGATTTTCCTGCCGTAACGGATATCCCCGTTATTACAAAAGTCACTACACCTAAAAAGCAGGATCCGGTTGATGCGCATAAAGCAGATGCAATTTTACGGCAGATCGACAGTGATGTGGAAGAACCGGTCGCTGCATCGAACACACCTTCTGTCGATGTTCCTGACCCTGAGATCATTCCGGTTGCGCAGAAGAAAAATGCGCCGATCCCTGCTGAAATGCCGCCTCTTGTACCTGATGAAGAACTGGAAGATGCTCCTGAATTCGAAAAACCCATTCAAGCTGTAAAGAAAGATACAGTTACAGCGCAGGATGCAGAAGAGTCAGCAGCTGAGGTTGCAGCAGAAATCGCCCAGGCGGAAGCGATCAAAAAGCCGGAATATCGTTTTCCACCGATTGATCTGCTGAAAAACTTCGGCAGCAGCGCAACTGACGGCACAGCAGAAATGCGTGAGAATTCCCGTCGATTAAACGAAACGCTGGCAAGCTTCAAAATTGAAGCTCACATTATCAATGTTACAAGAGGACCCAGCGTAACAAGATATGAAGTGGAGCTTGAAAAAGGCGTCCGTTTAAACAAACTTACCACTGCTGCCGATGATATTGCTTTGAGCCTGGGCGCTACCGGCGTGCGTATCGCTGCAGTTCCCGGAAAAATATCTGTTGTCGGTATCGAAGTTCCCAACCGTGCAGTTACAACGGTATCCTTAAGAGATGTTATTGACTCCAGTGAGTTTACAAAAGCAAAGTCCAAGTCGTCTTTTGCAGTTGGTAAAGATATCGGCGGCAGCTGTATCGTTGGTAACATTGCTAAAATGCCCCATATGCTGATTGCCGGTACCACCGGCTCCGGTAAGTCAGTTTGTATGAACTCCATCATCATTTCTCTGCTGTATAAAGCAAGTCCCGATGATGTCAAGCTGATTATGGTTGACCCCAAGATGGTTGAATTGGGCATCTACAACGGCATTCCCCATCTACTTATCCCTGTTGTTACCGACCCCAAGAAGGCTGCCGGCTCTTTGCAGTGGGCTGTATCTGAAATGATGCGCCGCTATAAGGCAATGTCCGATGCCGGCGTCCGCGATCTGGAGTCCTATAATAGTATCGTAGAAAGCCAGGAGACCGAGGCTACCAAGCTGCCCCAGGTGGTTGTCATTATCGACGAGTTGGCTGACCTTATGCTGGTTGCGGCAAAAGAGGTTGAAGAGTCTATCTGCCGCATAGCTCAGATGGGCCGTGCCGCAGGCATTCACTTGATTATTGCCACCCAGCGCCCCTCTGCGGATGTTATCACTGGTCTGATGAAGGCCAATATCCCTTCCAGAATTGCGTTTGCGGTGGCCTCCGCTATGGAATCCCGCATTATTTTGGATACTCAGGGTGCTGAGAAATTAGTCGGCAAGGGCGATATGCTTTATTCACCCATCGGCAGCGGTAAACCCAAGCGTGTCCAGGGTTGCTTTGTCAGTGATCCCGAGGTGGAAGCTGTTGCGACATATGTAAAAGAAAACTATGTCACCAACTATGACCAGCAGATTATGGAGGAAATTGAGCGGAAAGCAGTACAGACCGGTAATAAGGCTACTGCGTCCGACCCAGAACCCAATGCTGAGGAACTGGCCGGTGACGAAATGCTTCCGGCTGCTGTGGATGTGATTTTGGAAACCGGTCAGGCTTCTGTCTCTATGCTCCAGCGCCGATTGAAACTTGGATATGCTCGTGCAGCAAGAATCGTCGATGAAATGGAAGAGAAGGGTATTGTGGGCCCCTTCCAGGGCAGTAAACCCCGCGATATTCTCATCACCAAAGAACAATGGGCAACGATGCAAGGCGGTTCTGATATGCAATTGGGCTTTGATGATTTAGAGGAAATGAATGATACGGAGGAGTTTGAATCCGAGGAATTCTAATTGTTTATTCTGAGCATTTGCTCGTTATAAAACCAGCTGAGTAATCAGCAAAATATTTTGCATCGCATCCGGAGAGCCGGAGCGACAGCAAGGAGGAAATTATAAATGAATAGCAAAACAAAAAAGATCGTAGGAATTGGCCTGTTTACGGCAATTGTATTAGTACTGCAATTCCTCGGCGGTGGAATCAAGTTTGGAATGTTCTCCATATCCTTGGTTTTAGTTCCTATTGTGGTTGGTGCTGCAGTTTACGGTTGGCAGGCCGGAGGCTGGCTGGGCTTTTTGTTTGGCGTAGCTGTGCTGCTTAGCGGTGATGCTGCGGCATTTCTTGCCGTGGATGTTTTCGGTACGATCCTTACAGTATTGGTTAAGGGCACGGCCGCCGGACTTTGCACCGGTCTTGTTTACAGGGCAATGCATGGCCTGTTGAATAAGTATTCTAAAAACCGGGTACAGATGATGAAAACGAAATTCGGTCTTGGTGAATGCTGTGAAGTAGCGGCCTATGATTATATCTCCAGAAACAACAAATATCTTTCTGTACTTATAGCGGCGATTGTTTGTCCTGTTGTGAATACCGGTGTGTTCCTCTTGGGTTGCCAAGTATTTTTCTTGGATACCATTGCAGAGTGGGGTGCTGCAGCAGGCTTTGCTAATGTGGCTGGGTACATGTTCTTGGGCTTGGCCGGCACTAATTTCTTAATTGAGCTCGGCACGAATCTATTTCTGAGCCCTGTTATTGTTAGACTGATTTCTTTAGCTAAAAAATAAATGATATAGGCGGCTGACAGTTTTGTCAGCCGCCTATTTTTACAGTTTTACCAGTTCATCATAGACAGCACGGGAGACTCGCCTAAGGATCTTCGTGGTAATATCATTGTTGGGTGTGGCCGTCATCATTGTCATCACCGCCCGCTCACCGTTCGGCAAAAGCATAATTGCTGCATCATGAAGCACCTTACCAACCAAAGAACCACCCTTGTTGCAGACAATTACCTTTCCGTCAGGAACAGGGGGGAGAGGCTCTTTTGTGAAGGAATAATGCTCAACAGGAAGGGATTTATCAAACTTACCAACTTGCTGGCCTGCCAATATTTGCATCATTTGTTTGCTGGCTGCTTCGCTGACCAACTTACCTGCCAGCATTTTTTCCATCATGTCCGCCAAATCAGCCGCTGTTGTGTAGTTCCAGTCTTCTTCACCATTGGGAAGAATGGGCTTAGGCTTAAAGAGCTTGCCGCCAAGATGGGTATTTGACCAACCATTTTCAGCAAAAAATGCATTTGCCCGATCTCGACCCACAGCATCAATAATATGGTTGGTAGCGGAGTTGTCGCTGACGATCATCATCAGTACAGCATAGTCATACAAGCTCATTTGGTAGTTGTCGCTCAAGGACTTGAGCACACCGGAACCCCAAACCTTGCAATCCTCGTGAAGTGGTTCCATCTTGTTGGGATCCAGTCGGCCGTCCTCAAAATCCTTCCAGAGCAGTGCCATCAAAGGGATTTTTATAGTGCTGGCAGAATTGAAGATCATATTCTCATTGATGGTCAGTTTTTCACCGTGATCAGGCAAGGAAATATATAAGCCATAAGTACCGTTTACTTCTTCGCATATCTTTCTGATTTTTTCTTCTGGTATGTTTTTCATAGTTATAATTCCTTTGTTAATTAAATTGACGGAGAATGTACTGCTTTACTTTTTCCAGACTACTCTGCTTCCACCGGTTCTCTTCGGACTTTATTGCGAGCATATTGAGATATTCTCCGTCCATATGGGCACCTTTGGTGTATTCCTCTAATTTACCATTAAGGATGTGGTCATCCCAAACCGCTTGTTGGCAATGCGCATACTTTTCAGGCTCCAAGTATATCATTTTCCGCTTTTCATCTGCGATAAATCCTTTGGCCGCCAGTGGGGCTAAAAGTTCATATTCTTTAGCAGGAATATTGGCAAAAATATCAGGCAGGGGAGTAATGTCAATTTGCTCCGTGCCTCGTTTGATCTGCGTACCGATCGCCTCAAAGGTCATTTCATTTTCTGTAAAAATCAGCTTTAGCAAAACACCAACATCGGTATAAGGGTGGGCACGCTGATAATCCGTATCGAAAATAAAATTACCCAAAGAATAGAAAATAGCTTTTCCGTCATCAAAGAGCTCATAGTTTTCTGCAACATGGGGATGGTGACCGACCACAACGTCTGCGCCCAATTCCAAGAATTTTAAGTACCTTTCCCGGGTATAGGGTGTAGGCAATGCTGTAAACTCCTCACCACCGTGGCAGACAATTACGCACCAACGGCATTTTGCTTTGATTTCTTGGATGCGCTTTTTAATCAAGTCAAAATCGTCCCAACGAAAAACACCAGGTTCAGTTCCGGTTGCAGGATGGCATCCGTTCATATAAGCAAGACAGATCATGCCAATGCCGCCGGCTTCATCCAAATAAACAGGCGTTGAAGCTTCAGCAATGTTCATACCGCCGCCAAAAACCCGGCAACCCAAGTCCTTGGCGATCTTTTGGGTGCTTGCAACACCATCATTACCCGCATCCATTGTGTGGTTGTTGCCAATGCTCCAGAGATCAGCCCGCATTTCCTGCAGAACCTTCGTTGCTTTTGGGTTCATTGCGTGGAAGCAGACAGCTCTGGGCACAGACTCGTCCACCTCAATCAGAGCGCCCTCAACATTGGCACAGACATGATCTGCGCTATGGAAGAACTCCAACACAGCGGGGGAGAGGAGATTTTCATCTTCCCATTTTTTGTCCATATACTTATCAAAACCGATATCACCGGTAAAGACTACAGAGCATTTTTTCTCAGACATAACGACATACTACCTCTCTTATACTATGGGTAGTGTAACATTTTTCGTAATATATTGCAATGGTTTAACCCCTATTTGTGGTGGCTTTTTTGCATATTCACTATGTACAAGCATAGGCTTAACCGGGAGTGATGCAAATGAAATGCGCCTGGCAGGCATACTTAAATCTTCTGCCGCACTGGATGCGACAGGAAGTGGATCTTATCGGCAAAGAAACGCTGCAGGAACTGCATATGCGAATTGGAATGCAGCCTGAAATGAGCTTGAATGTAGGTGTACGAAGGTTGAATAGATATATAAGCAAAGAGGATATTTCCTTTGTTATCAATGCAGCCTCTGAATATTCTCCCTGGGCAGCAAAAACACTCGCGAAGGGATATCTGACGGCCCAGGGTGGACATAGAATCGGTGTGTGTGGTGTGGCTACTGTCGCCGATGGAGTGATGCGCGGAATTACACAACCAACATCCTTATGCCTGCGCGTCGCCAGAGATATAGACGGTATATCACCAAACCCAGCTGAAATGAGAGAATCCTTATTGATTGTTGGTCCACCGGGCAGTGGTAAGACAACTTTGTTACGCGATATTATTCGGTCAAAGTCCAATGTCGAACAAGGGAATATAGCTGTGGTTGATGAACGGGAAGAACTGTTTCCCCAGTACAAAGGACAAGCTTGTTTTTTGGCCGGTGAGCATACGGACATTCTTAGCGGTTGCAGTAAAGCAGAGGGAATTGAGGCGGTGCTGCGAAGTATGAATCCTCATTGGATTGCCGTGGATGAAATAACCGAGAGAAGTGACTGTGATGCACTTTTACAGGCAGGATGGTGTGGGGTGAATTTAATGGCAACAGCCCATGCAGGTTCCTTGCAGGATTTTTTAACTCGCCCGGTATATAAGCCTTTAGTGGATTGCAAATTATTTTCCACAGTGTTGGTTTTACGTAGGGACAAGTCCTGGAAGATAGAAAGGATGTATTTATGATTTTGAAACTGATAGGAGCAGTATTGGTTTTGGCAGGATGCGGCGGGATTGGTTTTCGTATAGCTGCTAATCACCGTTTTGAAGAGAAAAATCTGCGGCAGCTGATAGGTATTCTTGATTATATGGAATGCGAATTACAGTACCGCTTGACCCCTTTGCCGGAATTGTGCAGACAAGCATCTAAAGAATTCTCAGGTATGCTCGGGGAAGTATTCTGGGAACTTTCAGTGGAGATGGAGGCGCAAATATCACCGGATCTCGCGACGTGTATGTCTGCTGCAGTTGAAAAAGCAGCAAAGTTATCGCCATTAGCGCGGGAGCAACTGCTGTTGCTGGGTAAATCCGTTGGCCGATTCGATATGGAAGGGCAATTAAAAGGCCTTGAGGCTGTTCGTCATGAGTGCAGAAGGCAGATAGAAGCCTTGTCCGTTAACCGGGATTCCCGACTTCGCAGCTATCAGACCTTAGGACTTTGTGCAGGAGCAGCCCTTGCTATACTGTTTGTGTGATTATGGAAATTGATTTAATTTTTAAGATAGCGGCCGTTGGTATCATTGTTTCGATTCTAAATCAGGTTCTTTCCCGCTCCGGGCGGGAGGAGCAGGCGACAATGACTACGCTGACCGGTCTAATTGTGGTTCTAATGATGGTAGCGCAAAAGATTTCTGATTTGTTTGAACTTGTGAAGCGATTGTTTGATTTGTAATGAATGTATTTTGGAAAATCGCAGCCGGTATTTTAACAGCCGTAATTCTATGGATTAACATTAACAAAAGCAATAAGGACGCATCAGTGCTAATGTCCTTGGCGGTATGCGCAATGGCCATAATGGCTGCTGCGGCGTTCTTACAGCCTGTTGTATCGTTTATTGGAAAGCTTCAGAGTCTTGGCAAGCTGGATGACGATTTAGTATCGGTAGTGCTGAAGGTTGTTGGTGTTGGAATCGTAACTGAAATTGCTGTCTTGATTTGTAAAGATGCCGGAAATGAATCTATGGGGAAAACACTGCATTTTGTCTCTGCAGCAACCGTCCTTTGGATATCAATACCTGTGTTTGAAAAACTGTTAGCCTTACTGGATAAAATATTGGGTGCCGTATGAGAAAATGTATGATCTTCTTGTTGTTGACTCTGTTTTTGACACAACCGGTTTCAGCTACAGAATTATTAGCGCCATCTGCACCGGAATCTGCGCAAAAATTTATGCCCTCTGATCAGGAGACATTTGCAGATGGATTATGGTATATCGTCAAAAGCGCAGTTTCGGCACTGGAACCGGAGCTTGTCGACGCATCCGGTATATGTCTTTCGTTGATCGCTATCGTGCTACTTGTAAGCATCCTCAATAGTTTTTCAGTATCGTCAGCAGGGGTTTTCCGTCTTGTGGTGGCAGTGGTCATTGGATTGCTTCTTTTGGAACCGGCCAATTCGCTGATCAGCCTTGGTATAAAAACGGTTACAGAATTGAGCGAATACGGAAAGCTGATGATACCTGTGATGACAGCAGCCGTGGCTGCACAGGGCGGTGCAACAACATCAGCAGCGCTATATACCGGTACGATTTTTTTTATAACCCTTTTGACGACATTTATTACCCGAATCATTATACCTGCCCTGTACATATACCTGTGTCTGTGTGTGGCTAACTGTGCGTTAGAGCATGATATGCTGAAGAAAATTCGGGATTTTATAAAGTGGCTGATGACATGGTCACTGAAGTGGGTGCTATATGTTTTTACGGGGTACATTAGCATTACTGGCGTAATCAGCGGGACAGTTGACGCATCGGCACTGAAGGCTGCAAAGATAGGTATATCCGGTGCAGTTCCGGTGGTTGGAAGCATTCTGTCTGATGCAGCAGAAACAATATTGGTAAGCGCAGGTGTTATGAAAAACGCAGCAGGCGTATATGGAATATTTGCGGTATTGGCTGTTTGCGTTGGACCCTTTGTACAGATCGGCGCGCACTATCTGCTGCTGAAAATGACCGGTGCTGTTTCCAATGTGTTCGGACACAAGCCGTCAGCAGAGCTGATACAGGACTTTTCCAGCGGTATGGGGTTTGCTTTGGCAATGACAGGAACGGCCGGTATGCTGCTTCTGATCAGTCTTGTGTGCTACATGAAGGGAATGGGGTAAGTCACCTTGAAGGAATATGTATTGCGTATTGTTGCGGCTGCCATAGTATGTGCTGTTGCAAGAAGTCTTCTTGGAAATAAAACAACCACAGGCCGCGTGGTGACTCTTATTAGCGGTGTTCTTATGGCTATTACTGTGATCTCGCCGTTAGCAAATATCACATTTACCGGGATCAGCGACTTTTGGGACGAACTATCTGACGATGCAAATAAATATGTACTGGAAGGAACTGCTATTGCAGAAAAACAAGAGGCAGATATCATAAAGTCCCAAACCGAAGCATATATCTTGGACAAAGCCAATCGTATGGGTTTGCAGATCGCTGTGGAGGTGGAGCTGGATGGTCAAAACAGAAATATTCCCTGCGGAGTTGTCATAAGTGGAAATATATCACCCTATAGTCAAATACAGCTTGAGAGCTATATTGAGCAGACCCTGGGCATAGCCAAGGAGAACCAAAAATGGAAATGAAAAAGATCACCGGAAAACTCAATGAATTGATAAATAAATATAAATATGCCATTATTGTTTTAGTGATCGGTTTAGCTTTGTTGCTGATGCCAGGCAAGCAGGCAAAGCAGGAGAAGACCGATAGGATCGTACCGACTGCTACCGGACAGAAAAACCTTGCAGAAGATTCCCTTGTGCAGATCCTGCAATCGGTTGAGGGTGCAGGCAAAGTAAAGGTGTTGCTGTCAATAGGGGCAGGGGAGGAGACAGTATTTCAAACAGATATGGAGGTGTCCTCCACAGGAGACAGTGATGACCAAACTGTTAAAACTGTTATTATCACTGATTCCCAAAGAAGTGAGTCCGGACTGATCCGACAGATAAATCCGGCAGCCTACAAAGGCGCTATTGTTGTTTGTCAAGGCGCAGACAGTCCTGCTGTTCGGCTTGCTGTTACACAGGCTGTGTCAAAGATTACCGGACTTGGAACCGATTCTATTTGTGTGCTGAAAATGCAGTAAACGGGAGGTAAATGCATTATGAAAATTTGGAAGAAAAATTTGGTTGTCACCGCCGTTCTTTTGACTGTATGCGGTGGTATTTATGTGAATTGGATGTATGGCCAGGATCAAGCCGTTGCTGACCTGACGGATACGTTAGACGAAGATAAAATTCTCTCTGCGGATAAATTGGTTATGGCTGATGATACAGTAGATAACAGCAATACAATGGTAGATTATTTTGCGGCTGTTCGGTTGTCTCGCCAAGAAGCGCGGGACAGCGCAGTAAGTCTTCTGCAGGAAGCAATGGCATACGGCGATGAATCCGATACAAAATCTTCTGCAGAGTTGGAGCAGATCGTAAACACGGCTTTGTGTGAAGCTCAAATCGAGAGCCTTGTAATCGCAAAAGGCTACAGCGATTGCGTAACTTATATAGCAAATGATGCTGTTTCTGTTGCAGTTGCAGCACCTGAAGGTGGTCTCCAACAGCCCGATGTTGCGGTAATCTCCGATATTGTTGTAAATCAATCCGGATATACGATGGATAAGATTTATGTAGTGGAAGTAAAATAAGGATTCCCCCCCGGAGATCTTCTCCGGGGGTTTTTGCAAAGAAAACTATTGTATTTTTTCTGATTTGTGATACAATATACAAAAGTATGTCATACGCAGTATGACGATTGTTTAGGAGGTTATTTCCATGGCAGAGAACAAACAGTATATTATGCAGCCCCAGGATAACGGCACCGTTAATATTTCTGAAGAAGTCATTGCGGCAATTGTTGCTCATGCAGCAGTAGAGGTGGAAGGTGTTGCCAGTCTTAACGCCCATCCCAGTAATGACATTATTGAATTGATCGGTAAGAAAACCTCTGTAAAGGGTGTTAAAGTCACTATTTTGGAGAACAACTCGGTGACAATTGACTGCAATATTAACATCAACTACGGACAGGGTATCGTAGAGGTTTCCGCCGCTGTGCAGGAAGCAATCAAGAATGCTCTTGAGTCTTTGGCTGCTATTGAAATCGCTTCTGTGAATGTGAATGTCTGCGGTATCGTCCGTCTGTAAGGTAGGGTAACACTATGACAAGAGGTAATGCCAGAGAATTGGCAGTACATTTGATTTATGCTCGCGAGTTCACCGGCGATGAGCCACAGATGGTAATAGCCACCCGCCTCGAAAAGGAATACTACGGTATGCTTTCTGCGGAATGCTCTGTTTATGAAGACCATCCCAGCCGCGCGCAGAGAGCCTACATCGACAGCGTGGTTATGGGCGTTGCTAATCGTGTGGACGAACTGAATGATGCCATAAGTAAATTATCTGTTGATTGGGATATTTCCCGTATTTCTCGCTTGGCTCGCACGATTATGCAGCTGGCAATGTTTGAAATTCAATATGTTGACGATGTGCCTGTAGGTGTTGCTGTCGCTGAAGCTGTGCGTATTGCTAAGCTGTATGACAGCGACGAAGCCGGTGCTTTTGTCAACGGTATTTTGGGTACATTTGTCCGTAATTTGCCCTCTGAGGTAGAAGTATGAGTGTTATCGCTTTTGATACCAGCAACTACACCACCTCCATCGCCTGGTTTGACGGCACAATAGGAGAGAACTGCTCTCAATTGTTGCCTGTCCGTGAGGGAGAACTGGGGTTGCGCCAAAGCGATGCAGTATTTCATCACACCAAGAGCCTGCCGGAGCTTTCCGGCAGGCTGTTTTCCGATATATCAGTAAATGATATCACTGCAGTCGGTGTCAGCACCCGCCCCAGAGCCGTTGCGGGCAGTTATATGCCGTGCTTTATGGTTGGGTATTCCCACGCGAAAACCCTTGCTGATGCCATTGGTGTGCCTTTGGTAGAGTGTTCCCATCAACAAGGCCATGTAGCAGCATCGCTATGGAGCGCAGGTCGGCTGGAACTGATGGATCAGCCACACCTTGCCTGGCATTTATCCGGTGGAACAACAGAATTGCTGCTTGTGGAACCGGAAGGTAAAAATGTGCGCTGTACCTGTATCGGTGGAACCTCTGATATTTCAGCCGGTCAACTGATAGACCGTACCGGCCAGCTTTTGGGTCTGCCGTTTCCGGCAGGTAAACATTTAGATGCCCTTTGGCGGCAGGCCAAGAATCAGGATGTTTTCCGCGTAAAATGTCCTGAATTTACATTCTCTTTATCAGGTGTACAGAATAAGGTTACGCAGTATTATAATTCTTGCTCTGACAAGGTCGAAACTGCTGCCTATGCCTTGCGTTGCGTATGCCAAGCGGTGCTTTCTGCAACCGAAAATGCACAAAAGGAATATCCGGGCTTGCCCGTCGTGTTTTCCGGCGGTGTAGCTTCCAATACCATGCTGCGAGAAGTTCTTGCACCACTGAATCCGGTGTTCTGCCCGCCGCAGTATGCAACCGACAACGCAATGGGTGTCGCTGTACTTACACATCGAATACAGGAGATTTGATATGGCCCAACAAATTCTGTCTATCACGCAGATAAATGAATATATCCGCACGATGATGGACGGAGACCGTCTGCTCTGCGGTGTGGCTGTCAGGGGCGAGATCAGTAACTACAAAGTCTATCCCTCCGGACACCATTATTTCACTTTGAAGGATGACGGTGCGGCCTTAAAATGTGTTATGTTTCGGGGAAATGCAGCAAAACTTCGGTTTCGCCCCGATAACGGAATGCAGGTCGTAGCAATGGGTAAGATTTCTGTTTATTCAAGAGATGGCGCCTATCAGCTGTATTGCACCGGTCTGATCTTGGACGGCGTTGGTGATCTATATGCCGCCTTTGAACAACTGAAAATCAAATTGGCTGCTGAAGGCTTGTTTGATCTTGCACATAAAAAGCCTATTCCGCAATTTCCAAAGACGATCGGTATTGTCACCAGCTCTGCCGGCGCAGCTGTACACGATATGCTGCGTATTCTCAACAAACGCTTTCCTTTAACGAAGGTCCGACTGCTGCCTGTACGCGTACAAGGCGCAGAAGCACCGGAAGAGAT
>JAZSOR010000041.1:0-2330 GCA_045537035.1 Faecousia sp.
AAAGGGAGCACCAACAGACCATACTTGGCAGGCGGATATTACGCACTTAATACGACTGGGCGAAAATGATTATACCGTCAAAATCCATTGGCATCAGAACGAGCAGGTTTACTATGCTCTCTTTGGCGAAAATGTTACCGAGAGCCTGAAAAACTGCATTGTTTACGATTCCGATCTGGAAGCGGTGTACCTCAGCGGTAAATTCGGTGTATATTCTGATAAACCCTTTGCAGACGACGGTGAATACACCTTCGGGGAGGATTTTTACATCGGAAAAACGCCCCGGAAGGTGACCGAGCCGGTCACTGATGGATTCCCATTCTTCCGGGGAAAGCTGACTGTCTGTCAAACAGTTTTCCTTGAAGAGGATGTAACCCACCTGCGTCTGAACGGCACATATCAGTCTGCGGATGTTCATATCAATGGACAGTTTGCCGGAAGACTGCTGTTTGACCGGGTGCTGGATATCCGTCCTTACAAAAAAGACGGTGAAAACGAAATAAGGGTTGATTATATCATCAGCAACCGCAATTTGTTGGGGCCCCATCACTATATTGACAAATCCAGCAGAAATTCCGTAGGCCCTTATGTTTGGGATCTTAGCAATGACTGGGTAAAGGATGAAAAAACCGGCTACCGCAGCAGCTATGAATTATTAAAGCTGTGCGCTGATAAGAAGGAAGGATAAGTAGTATGGTTGTACATAAACCGCCTATGGGCTTTAACACCTGGAATACCTTTGGCGAAAAAATTGATGAAAAGATGCTCCGGCAGATGGCGGATGCCTTAGTGGATACAGGCCTCCGGGATCTGGGATATGTCTATTTGGTGATCGATGACTGCTGGTCACTGAAAAAGAGAGATAAAGATGGCAAGCTGGTGCCGGACCCCAAAAAGTTCCCCAACGGCATGAAGGCTGTTGCGGATTATGTCCATTCCAAGGGCTTGAAATTTGGTATGTATTCCTGCGCCGGCGCTATGACCTGCGCTGGTTATCCCGGCAGCTATCGGCATGAATATACAGATGCGCAGACCTTTGCGGATTGGGGTGTAGATTTTCTGAAATACGACTACTGCTACCACTCCAAAAGCACCGTCGGAGCTGACAGCTACCGAAAAATGGCGATTGCACTGAAAAATACCGGCAGAGATATTCTGTTTTCCGCTTGCTCCTGGGGTTACGACGAAACGGCGCAATGGATCGATACCACCGGCGCCAACATGTGGCGTGCCACATTGGATATCCGGGATTCCTGGGGGCAGGTCAAGGAGCTGGCGCAGATCGGCTTGAGCATGGACGGCAAGAATTTTATGAACTGCTTTACCGACCTGGATATGCTGGTTGTAGGCATGAAGGGTACAGGCTTCTGTGCGTTAGAGGGCTGCACACAGCAGGAGTATATCACCCATTTCTCCTTCTGGTCCATGTTTGGCTCTCCGCTGATGATCGGCTGCGATATACGCAAGGCGGATGAAGATACGTTGCGTATTTTAGGAAATAAAGAGGTTATTGCCATCAATCAGGACAGCGAATGTAACCGCCCCTTCCAACTCATGAGCACAGATGTTATGGAGTATACACCGGAGCAGCCTGTATTTGCGAAAATTCTGGAAAACGGCGATGTGGCGCTGGCATTCTTTAACTTTGCAGATGCACCCGTAGAGAATCGCTATATTACTTTGGATATGCTGGGAATGGATTCGGATATTCCCATGCAGGTGACTGTACGGGATCTGTGGACGGGAGAGGAATTTGAGCCTGCCAACGATATCATTTGTCCCGGTAAAATCGAACCGCATGCCTGCAGATTATTCCGCATTCGCATCCATTAAGAATATGCAATAAAAAGAGGAAGGAAGACTGGCGTTGAAAGAGTTAAGTGTTGGCGTAATCGGTTGCGGATTACGGGTCAGAGCGATACTGCCGCTGCTTCAAAAAAACGATCAGGGCATAACGGTTGTGTTGCGTGCAGTGTGTGATGTCAGAGATCCGGAGAAGATCAAACAAGAACTGACAAAGGCAGATATTGATGCTGCAAATACACAGTTTTATACGGATGCGGATGAAATGCTTTCCAAGGAACAGCTTGACGGCGTTATGATCGGCACCAGATGTTCATTACATACAAAATACGCTGTAAAGGTCCTTGCGAAAAAACTGCCTCTGTTTTTGGAAAAACCTGTGGCAACCAATCAGGAGGATTGGAAATTGCTGAAAAAGGCTTATGAAGATGGGGGCAGTGAAGTGGTGGTTTCTTTTCCGCTGCGTATTACCGCAATGGTTCAGGAAGTCAAAAAAATGATAATGCAGCTGGAGCTTGGGCCCATAG
>JAZSOR010000049.1:0-6107 GCA_045537035.1 Faecousia sp.
TTACCTCCAAATTACAGGGTCCATGCTTCGGGCTTCTGAGCGGCATGGGGATGCTCTTCGCCCTTGTACAGGTGCAGACGGGTCAGTGCGTTACGGCCCAGAGTGTTCTTGGGCAGCATGCCCTTGACAGCCAGCTCCATAGCGTAGTCGGAGCGGTTCTCCATCATGATGCGAGCCTTGGTTTCCTTCAGACCGCCGATCCAGCCGGATACACGGTAGTAGGACTTCTGCTCCAGCTTGTTGCCGGTCAGAATAGCCTTGTCGGTGTTGATGACGATAACGAAGTCACCGCAGTCAACATTGGGGGTAAAGGTGGTCTTGTGCTTGCCGCGCAGCAGGTTGGCAACAGTCACAGCGGTGCGGCCCAGGGGCTTGCCGGCTGCATCGATGACATACCACTTGCGCTCCACGGTCTCCTTTTTAGCCAGTGTAGTGGACATTATGCGTTCCTCCAATAGGTAAAATATTTTGACAAATTGTTCAGCAGGCATTACAATGTCTGCAAATCGCTTGATTCTTATATCACAGCGAAATTGAATTGTCAACTGATTTTTGCACATTTTTTATAGAAATATATATAAACTCTTGAATACTTTAAAAATCTCTTTAAATCTCTTAAATGCTCACTTTCTATTTTGCTGATAATTTGGAGGGAATATGCAAAGACTGATCGGGTTGGTTCGGCGCTGCGTCGAAGACTATAATATGATTGAGGCCGGTGATAAGATCGGAGTCGGTGTATCCGGAGGCAAGGATTCTCTGGCACTTTTGTACTTTCTTGCACAGCTACGGAAATTCCATTCCAATCCATTCACCTTGGAAGCCATTACCATTGATATGGGTCTGGGTATGGACTATAGCGGTATCGAGAGACTTTGTAAGACCCTTGATGTTCCGTTTACATTGGTAAAAACACAGATCGGTCCGGTGATCTTTGATTACCGGAAAGAGAAGAACCCCTGCTCCATGTGCGCGAAGATGCGCAGGGGCGCATTGAATCAGGCGCTTCTTGACCGTGGTCTTAATAAACTGGCGCTGGGACACCATTACGATGATGCAGTGGAGACATTTATGATGTCACTACTGTATGAAGGTCGGATCAGTTGTTTTCAACCGGTTACGGACCTCGACCGTACCGGCATAATTCAGATCAGACCTATGCTCTATATTCATGAGCAGACTATTGATCATTTTGTTCAGCGTATGGGATTGCCTGTTTTGGAAAACCGCTGTCCCGTGGATAAGCAAACCAAACGGGAAGAAATCAAAAAGCTTATTTATGATATGAGCGCCACATACCCGGATCTGAAGGACAGAATATTTGGCGCTATGCAGAGATTTCCACTGCCTGAATGGGCGCCCCGCGGACGCTACAAGCCTCCTAAGGACACAATGGACGGGTAACTGTCAGGTATTATGTGGTAACGACTGGGGAATACTGTCAGCGGAGGCGATTATTATGGTAAAAGGCATTTCCCGTCAGGTCATTGTAGTCCATTCCCCGGATCCCAAGCTTTTTGAACAAGCTATCTTTATTCTCAAAGACGGACAGCAAGGGGTAACCGATGAAGCTTTGTTGAAAGAAGCCAAAAAACTTATCAGCGCGCGCTATGCAAGCAAAAAGAATGCTGCCTATTTTTCCGGTCCCGTGTGGGCTTGCGCAGGGGCATTGCTGACCAGTATTGCATGGCTTCTTATACTGTTGCTTTAACTTTTTGGATGTGTTATAATCCTTCCAAAATCGGAGGTGATCGTTATTCGTATCGGTAATATTGAAATTACAGAACCGTTGGTTCTTGGTCCGATGGCCGGCGTAACGGATTGGGCGTTCCGTACGGTTTGCGCGGAACTGGGCGCTGACATTACGGTAACGGAGATGGTCTCTTCCAGAGCCCTTATATATAAGGATAAGAAGAGCGAAGCGCTTTTAAAGAAAAATAGCGGAAGTATCTGCGGTGCGCAGATCTTTGGCAACGATCCGTTGGTCATGGCGCAGGCAGCAGCATTGGCATATGAAAAATCCGGGTGTGATTTTATTGACATTAACATGGGCTGCCCGATGCCGAAGATCGCAAATTCCGGTGACGGCTGCGGTCTGATGCGTCAGCCGGAGCTTGCCGGTCAGATCGTATCCGCTGTGGTGAAAGCGGTAGATGTTCCCGTAACTGTCAAATGCCGTTTGGGCTGGGATAAGGGATCGATCAATGTTCTCGATTTTACACGCCGCATGGAAGATAACGGCGCGGCTATGCTGGCTGTCCATGGTCGCACCCGGAGTATGCTTTATTCCGGAACAGCAGATTGGGATGCCATTGCCCGGGTCAAGCAGGAACGATCAATACCCGTGATCGCTAACGGTGACATTGTTTCTGCAGAAGCGGCGATTCGCTGCAGAAACTGGACCAAGTGTGACGGCTTTATGATCGGCAGAGCAACCTTCGGTGATCCGTGGATCTTTGCACAAGTCCGCGCAGCTTTGTCGGGCGAACCGATACCGCAGAGGCCGCCTCTTACCAAGCGTGTGGATGTTGCCGTCCGACAATTTGAATTGGCGCTGGAAGATAAAGGAGAACATATCGCCTGTCTGGAGGCAAGAAAGCATTTCGCGTGGTATCTGCGCGGTGTCGCTTATGCAAATTATTATAAGGAAAAAATATCCTCAATTAAAAGCATGGATGACATATATCGCATTGCAGATGGGATCCGTAAGGATTTGAAATAATTACATCGCATATTGCAGCCGTCTTAGCGCACGCTACCGAAGAGGTGAGTGTATGCTAAGACGGCTGTTTATAATCTGTGTTCTTGTGCCGACGCTTTTGGTGCCGGTACGGGCGGAAACCATCCGATGGGTAGATTTTGGTGTTCCATACGAATCGCTGAAATACGCCATGAATACAGATATCGAAACATTTGAAAAAGAGAAGCATATTGGTTGGATCGATATTCTGGCGCTGGCTGCCTGCAGGACCGGTGGCAAATGCGGTTTATCATCCGTAAAAAAAGCGGCAGCTGATTTGCAGGGTGACCGTTCTGCTGCGGAATTGTGTGGGAACGCAGAAAAATACTATAACTATTATCATGACGCGTACAGCGCCGCATTGGGTGGTATGCTGGGATCTTATGCCATCGAGATAAATGGCGAATTAAGACCGACCTATGGACTAAAGGCGTTTTCACCGATTGCAGCCGGATACGGCTACAGTCACTGTTCCGATTTTGGCAACAGCCGTTCCTTTGGCTTTGCAAGAAAGCATTTGGGTAATGACCTGATGGGCAGTCTGGGAACACCGGTCATTGCCGTAGAGGGCGGCGTGATCGAGGCGATGGGTTGGAACAGATACGGAGGCTGGAGAATCGGAATACGCTCCTTTGATTCAAAGAGATACTATTATTATGCCCACCTGCAAAAAGACAGACCCTTTGCGGAAGGGTTGCAGGAAGGGGATATCGTACAAGCAGGAGACCTGATCGGTTTTATGGGCAGGACCGGGTATTCAGATAAAGAGAATGTGAATAACATTGAGACGGTGCACCTTCATTTTGGTATGCAGCTGATATTTGATGAGAGTCAGAAGGAATGTAATTCAGAAATATGGATCGATGTGTATGATATCGTTCGTCTGCTTAACAGCCACAGGAGCAGTATTCAGAAGACAGAACAAGGTTTTCAGAGGGTATATCCCTTTGTGGATTTAGATGTTGAAGAATTTTCCCAATAATTCCTTATTTTTCTCGAAAAATAAGCGCCGCAGGGTTTGACAAAATGTGTGCCCTGTGGTATACTTACTCAGATAAATTTGAAACGGGAGGATTTCTTCATGATGAGCGCAATGAACAAGCTGAAAACTGTTGGTTGCTGTGTTAGTGATTTTGTTTCTTCCGGTGCTCCGTTGATGGATGAACTGTCCTCTTTTTCCCGTCCTGAATATTTTGTTTTTCCCGGCTTTTGTGATGTGCATGTGCATTTGCGCGAGCCGGGTTTTTCTTATAAAGAGACCATGGAAACAGGCAGTAAGGCGTCTGCTCGCGGCGGTTATACAGCGGTGTGCACCATGCCGAATTTGAACCCGGTGCCCGATAACGCAGAACATTTAGAGAAGCAACTGGAATTAATTAAAAATAACGCTGTGATTCATGTGTATCCTTACGGCGCGATCACTGTGGGTCAAAAAGGGGAATGCCTTGCAGACCTTGACGATATGGCGCCGGATGTGATCGCTTTCTCCGACGACGGTCGCGGTGTTCAGAGTGATGCGATGATGCGCGATGCAATGCTTCGTGCAAAAGCCCTTAATAAAATGATCGTTGCCCACTGTGAGGTGAATGATCTTTTGCACGGCGGATATATCCATGATGGCGAGTATGCAAAGAAACACGGCCACAAGGGGATATGCAGCGCCAGTGAATATGAGCAGGTGGCAAGAGACCTGCGGTTGGCAGAAGAAACGGGATGCGCCTATCATGTTTGTCACATCTCTACGAAAGAAAGTGTGGAACTGATTCGTCAGGCAAAAGCAAGAGGTGTCGATGTAACATGTGAGACGGCGCCTCACTACCTGGTGATGAACGATAACGATCTGCAGGAGGACGGCAGGTTCAGAATGAATCCGCCCATTCGCAGTGAAGAGGACCGGCTTGCGCTTGTACAGGGCATTTGCGACGGAACCATTGATATGATCGCAACGGACCATGCGCCCCACAGCGCAGAAGAGAAAAGCAAGGGATTACCCGGCAGTGCGTTCGGTGTCGTTGGTATTGAGACAGCTTTCCCGGTAATGTATACCCACCTTGTAAAACCGGGCATCATTACTCTGGAGAAACTCATAGATCTGATGGCACTGAATCCCCGAAAACGCTTCGGGATTCCTTTGGGAAATGATTTTACAGTATGGGATCTCAGTAAAGATGTGACTGTTGATCCGGAAGCCTTCCTCTCAATGGGCAAGGCGACACCCTTTGCCGGGTGGAAGCTCAGCGGCGAATGCATGCTGACGGTTTGTGACGGAAAAATTGTTTATCGTAGATAATTAGGAGGATAACTATGGCTAAGAGAACGGATATTAAAAAGGTTTTGATCATTGGCTCCGGTCCGATCGTGATCGGTCAGGCGGCAGAGTTTGACTATGCCGGTACGCAGGCATGTCTTGCACTGAAGGAAGAGGGCTACGAGGTCGTTCTTTGCAACTCTAACCCCGCTACCATTATGACAGATACGACCATTGCCGATAAGGTTTACATGGAGCCTCTGACTCTGGAGTATATCGCGAAGATCCTCCGTTACGAGCGTCCCGATGCGATCATTCCCGGCTTGGGCGGACAGACCGGCTTGAATCTGGCAATGCAGCTGGAAAAGAAGGGCGTTCTGAAAGAGTGTAATGTAGAGTTGCTGGGTACCAGCAGCGCTTCCATCGAGCGCGCTGAAGACAGAGAACTGTTCAAGGAAATGTGCGAGGCCATTGGTGAGCCAGTCATTCCTTCTGAGATCACCTACTCCATCGAGGAGGCAAAAGTTGCGGCAGAACGGATCGGTTATCCCGTCGTCCTGCGTCCTGCCTTTACTCTGGGTGGTACCGGCGGCGGCTTTGCATACAACGAAGAAGAGCTGATCGAGATCGGTCTGAATGCATTTAAGCTTTCCCCCGTGCATCAGGTCCTTGTTGAGAAGAGTGTTAAGGGCTATAAGGAGATCGAGTTTGAGGTCATGCGCGACAGTAACGACCATGCCATTACCATCTGCGGCATGGAAAACATCGATCCCGTTGGTGTTCATACCGGTGACTCCATCGTTGTGGCGCCTATCATGACGCTGAACGACCATGACTTGAAAATGCTCAATGATTCCGCCATTAAGATCATTCGCGAGCTGAAGATCGAGGGCGGCTGTAATGTTCAGTTTGCACTGAATCCCCATTCCAGTGAGTACTATCTCATTGAGGTCAACCCCAGAGTTTCCCGTTCTTCTGCGTTGGCTTCCAAGGCTTCCGGCTATCCCATTGCCCGGGTTACCGCAAAGATCGCTGTGGGTATGGCTCTGGAGGATATCAAGATCGCCAACACTACCGCCGCTTTCGAGCCCCGGCTGGACTATGTGATCGCCAAGCTGC
>JAZSOR010000015.1:0-2791 GCA_045537035.1 Faecousia sp.
AATAAGTGATGTATCGGCTCCGCCGATGGATTGAATAGAGGTATACAATGTCGGCAGAAAAATATTGGATCAATATCATGCTCATGCTGTTTCCTTGGATCGGTTATGTGGGATTCCGTATGGCTGTATTTAATGATTTGCGTATGCAGCGTTTCAGAAAGCGGGATATTAGGCGTCAGCTAAAAGGTGTCTCCAACTATTGGTTATATAAATCACTTCATACTGAGTATGGCTTAAACTGGAAGTATTATGCAAATATCACCTATCTTATACTGTGGCCGACAGCATTCCTTCTCAGTCTGTTTTGTATATTCCCATTTGTTCCGTATGTTTCCGCAGTGTTTAATTTTTTGCTTATGATCGTTGTTGGTATTATGGTGGCTTATTCTACTACAACATTTAATAGGGAACAGTTTGGCAGAGCGTTCGTTCTGTTTGAGATTTATAAGTTAAATAAACGTAGAAATTTTACATGTATCATATCAGACTTGTTTGGAATTGTGTTGCCGGGTGTTCTCTATATGTTTCAGGTGGCATATCTGCTGGACTTTTAAACGAAACACTATGAATACCGATCGATTTTTGGAAGGTTAGAAGTTATAATGAATAGTGAATAAGTGATGTATCGGCTTCGCCGATGAATTGAAATTGAGGTACTATATGAGCAACAGCATTCTGCTTGACAAGTCAAAAGCATTCGCCTTGGAAATCATTCGCTTATGCAATGAGGTAAAGGCAAATAAAAAAGAATCCGTGCTGACAAATCAATTGATCCGATCCGGCACAAGTGTAGGTGCCAACATTCGAGAAGCATTTTATGCCCATGGAAAGGCCGACTTTATTGCAAGGCTTCATATTGCGCTCAAGGAATGCGCTGAAAGCGAATATTGGCTTGAGCTTCTGCTGGAAGGCGGTTATACGGATAACCACACCGTTCTTACGCATTGTGTCGAGGTTAAAAAAATACTGATCGCTTCCATCAATACCGCCAAAAGCAACAAATAACCCCAAAACGAAACCGAATACTCAATCATAGTTACAATCAGAAAGAAATCTTATGCTAATTGAAGTCGAATCTGTTTATGGAGATACCCTGCTCTATGGCAAACATCTTTCTTCCTCAGAACTTAGAGTACAAGTGAACCGCATTCTTTCCGAAGCGGGAGAAGAAGATTTTATATCCATTTTTTGCGCCCGCTGTGAATATGAAGTGCTTTCCCATTCTTCCGATCAACCTGTAGATTATGTGATCGATCTGGATGCCCATCTCGTTTATTCTCCAAAGTACGATTGAATGCAGCGATCGAGAAACCCCCATGCGGATAGTTGCGTCCGCATGGGGGTTAGTATGCATATAAGAATCAGGATATGGCCTTCTCAGCTTCAAAGAAGCGGCGCATGGGAAAGCGGTCAACAAACCGGAAGTGTTTTTCCAGACCACGGCTGAAGAGGCCGATCAGGCTGCCGTTGACCAGAGCGCATACGATAGTGCCCACCTGAACACCTACGAACTGTCCAAAGCCGAAAAAGACAAAGGACATTGCCAGTGCTGCAAGACAGCTGACGCAGTCATAACCGGTCTTGAAGCGGTGGATGGGGATGCGGTATTTTTCCGACAGCCGTTTGACGAACAGCTCATAGACCTCCGGGGCAATGTAGGTATGGAATACCAGGCTGACGCCCAGCGCGCACAGCACCATACCAAAGGCATAGCCGCACAGACGCATGGCAATGTGGTCAAAGGGGATGTATTGTACCGCCAGCATGGCACCGTCCAGCATAAAGCCGTAGAGCACCGCTGTGACGAAGGAGAAGAGGTCGGAAAGCCGAACCCGGCCCAGCAGGATGCACAGCACGATCAGCAGCCGCGCCTGCAGCACATATTCCGCCATGCCGAAGGTGAAGAAGGGCAGGGTCGGGGAGATGGCCCGGTACAGCACATAGGCGGGAGCCACCACCATGGACACACCGAAATTCGCCTTCTCCATGAAGGCAACGCCGATGGCGATGGCGATCAGCCCCAGCAGATAGGCAAGCTCTGTGGAAAAGGCAGCCTTTTTCTGAAGGTTTGGCATTATTCCTTGGTCAGCAGCTCTGCGATCTGTACGGCGTTGGTTGCAGCGCCCTTACGGACCTGGTCGCCGCAGCACCACAGGTTGATGCCGTTGTCGTCCGTCAGGTCGGGACGGATGCGGCCCACGAATACGATGTCCTGATTGGAGGTCTCGATGGGCATGGGGTAACGGCCTGCTGCCAGATCGTCCACCAGACGGCAGCCGGGAGCGGAGGCGATGACCTCGCTGGCCTCTTTTACGCTGACGGGACGGTCAAAATGCAGGGTTGCGGAAATGGAGTGGCTGCGGACAACGGGGACACGCACGCAGGTGCAGGAGACCTTCAGGTCGGGCAGGTGCATGATCTTGCGGCCTTCGTTCTGCATCTTCATTTCTTCGGAGGTGTAGCCCTCGAATGCTTCGCCGCCGATCTGGGGGATCAGGTTATAGGCGATCTGGTGGGAGAAGATCTTTGCCTCTACAGGTTCACCTGCGCGGATGGCTTCCACCTGCTGCTCCAGCTCGATGGGCCCGCCTGCGCCTGCACCGGAAACCGCCTGATAGGTGGAAACGGTCATGCTGCGGATGGGAGCGATCTTATTGAGAGCGTTGACTGCAGTCACGGTGATGATGGTGGAGCAGTTGGGGTTGGAGATGATGCCCTTGTGGTTCTTGAAGTCCTCGGGGTTGACTTCCGGCACGATCAGGGGAACATTGGGATCCATGCGGAAGGCGGA
>JAZSOR010000059.1:0-35381 GCA_045537035.1 Faecousia sp.
AGACCGCTTGGCCTCCGACTTTGCAGAAGCCCTGTTTGGTGAGTCCTCTGCCCTGTATCAATCTCTCTATGAGCAAGGCCTCATCGACACATCTTTTGGCGGCGGCTTCGAGACCATCGACGGCATGGCTTTGTTCACCGCCTCCGGCGACAGCAACGATCCCAGAGCTGTGGTGGATGCCATTCTGGCCCGCTCCAGAGAAATTGTGGATAATGGTCTTGACGAGCAGGATTTCCTGCGGATGAAGCGCAGCGCTTTGGGTCGACGAATCCGGAGCCTCGACAGCTTTGATGCCACCTGTTACCGGATCTGTGCCTACCATTTCTCCGGCTTTGACTATTTCCGTTTTCCGGAAATCTATCGGTCGGTAGAGGTTGCGGATATTTTAGAATTTTTGCAGCGTGTGGTCACCGACGAGCGGTGCTGCATGTCTGTGATCTATCCTACCAAGGAGGCTTAAACTATGGATCCCAGTAAATTTTCCTCTATCAGTTTCCCCAGTTTCGGCATCGAGATCAATCCCCCAAAAGGTTTCTCCCTTTTCGGCCTTGATATCCGTTTTTACGGCATTATAATCGCCGTGGGTCTGCTCCTTGCGGTTATTTACGGTCTGTGCCGCCGGAAGCAATTCGGTTTGAAAGAAGACGATATCCTTGACGGTGTTTTGGGCATCGTGCCCTTTGCCATTATTTGCGCCCGGGCATATTACTGCATTTTCGCCTGGGAGGAATTTGCCGCAAACCCCATCAGCGTCCTGTATATCTGGGAGGGCGGTATTGCCATTTACGGCGGTGTCATCGGCGCGGTGCTTGGTGTCATCGTCTTCTGCCTGATCAAAAAAATTCCGCTGGGTGCGGTTCTTGATCTTGTGCTCCTGGGCTTTTTGATCGGTCAGTCCATTGGCCGCTGGGGCAATTTCTTCAACCGGGAAGCCTTCGGCGCAACCACCGATTCTTTCTTCCGGATGGGTCTTTTCGACACCGTTGCCGAGGAATTCAAGTACTACCACCCCACCTTTTTGTATGAATCTTTGTGGAATGCCGCAGGCTTTGTTGCGCTGCATTTCCTTTCCAAAAAGCGCCAATACGACGGACAGATCGCGCTGGGCTATGTGTTTTGGTATGGCCTGGGCAGAACCTTCATTGAAGGTCTGCGGGTAGACAGCCTGTATTTGGGATCCTTCCGGGTCAGCCAGCTGTTGGCTGCACTCTCCTGCTTCGTTGCCGCTGCTGCTCTGATCTTCATGGCTTTCCGGAAGCATCCGGCAGAAAAGCTCTATGTAAACACCCCCGCGGCGCAGGAAGCCCTCGCCTCAGAGCGTAAGCCCAAGGAAGCGCCGGAAGAAACAGAAGAGACAGAATAACTTTTCAGATAGGATAACCATTATGAAGATCAAAACCAAGACCCTTTCCTACCATAAGGTCATGGCAAAAAAACGGCCCAAGCACAGAAAGCCTTTGCGGCCCATGCTGCTTTTGCAGCTGGTGGTCCGTATTCTGGCGATCTTTGACCTGTTGCCCACGGGCTTTACCTATAAGACCCACGGCATGGAAAAGATCTCTAAAAAAGAACCTTGCCTGATCCTCATGAATCACTCCAGCTTCATTGACCTGAAGATCGCCTCCCGGATCTTTTTCCCCCGCCGTTATGGTATCGTATGTACCTCTGACGGTTTTGTGGGCTTTGGCATGGAGCTGCTGATGCGACTGCTGGGCTGCATTCCCACCCGGAAATTTGTGACAGATGTCTCCCTGATCAAAGACATGGAATATCTGCTCAAAAAGAAAAAGTGCAGCGTTCTGATGTATCCGGAAGCCAGCTATTCCTTTGACGGCACTGCCACGCCTCTGCCCCGGAAAATGGGCGTTTTGTTAAAAAAGCTGGGTGTTCCGGTGGTCACAGTGATCACCCAGGGCGCTTTTGCCCGGGATCCTCTGTATAACTGCCTGCAAAAGCGCAAGGTCAATGTCCGGGCAGATGTGACCTGCCTTGCCACCGCCGAGGAAATAAAATCCATGTCGGTCGCCCAGCTGGACGCACTGCTGGACGCAGCTTTCTCCTTTGATAACTTCAAATGGCAGCAGGAAAACCGCGTCTGCATCGACGAGCCCTTCCGGGCGGACGGTCTTAACCGCATTCTTTACCGCTGCCCCCATTGCGAAACAGAAGGTAACACAGAAGGCAAGGGCACGCAGTTTACCTGCCACAACTGCGGAAAAACCTATACGCTGTCGGAATACGGCGAGCTGATCCCGGAGAACGGCGACGCTGCCTTTACCCACATTCCCGATTGGTACCGCTGGCAGCGGCAGCAGGTCCGCAAAGAGCTGGAAGTGGGAACTTACCGGTTGGAAACCAAAGTAAAGATCGGCATGATGGTAGACTATAACGCCATCTATATGGTGGGCGACGGCACACTGATCCATGATGCAAACGGCTTCCGGCTGACCGGCTGCGACGGGCAGCTAAACTACAGCCAAAGCCCCCTGGCATCTTACGGCTTATATGCCGATTACTACTGGTATGAGATCGGCGATGTGATCTGCATCGGCGATCACGATGCCCTCTACTACTGTTTCCCGGAGGACGGGAAAGATGTGGTGGCAAAAACACGGCTGGCTGTGGAAGAATTGTATAAAATCAAAAAGCGCCGCCCCACAGCGGCAGCGCTGTAAAAGACAACGGACGGAAGAAAGGAATTCTTCCGTCCGTTTCCTATATAATAGCACTTGCTATTTTCTCCTTTGGAGGATATAATTATAGTGTATCATTATATGTAATGAGGCTTATTGCAATGAAGAAACATATTCTGCTGTTGACCACCGGCGGCACCATTGCCTGCGTGCCCGGCAGTGACGGCTTGGAACCTCGCCGCGCCTCCGTCATGCTCTCCGCGCTGGATCAGCTGCAAGCGCATTATGACATCACTGTTCAGGATGTGATGTGTTTAGACTCTTCCAACATCCGTCCGGATGACTGGCAAAAGATCGCCCGGTGCATTTTTGAAAACAGAACCCAATACGACGGCATCGTGATCTCCCACGGCACAGACACCATGGCATATACCGCCTCTGCCGTGTCCTTTATGCTTAAGAACATCGACAAATGCGTGGTGTTTACCGGCTCGCAGCTTCCCCTGTCCGACCCTCTGTCCGACGGACCAGATAACCTGCGGACCGCCTTCGCTATGGCTGCATCGGGACAACCAGGCATATTCATCGCCTTTGACCGTAAGATCATATTAGGCTGCCGGGCCGTGAAAGTACGCGCCTCGGGCTTTACCGCTTTTGAAAGCATCAATGCCAAATATGTGGGAACAGTCAGCAGCCACGGTCTTGTGCTCCACCCCAAAGCGCTGCCTGTCCATACCGATCGTCCGCAGCTGCTGGATGCCATCAGCCAGACAGTGTTTCTGTTAAAGCTGACACCGGGTCTGTCTCCGGAAATCTTCAACGCGCTGAAAGATCTGGGCTACCGGGGCATCGTGATCGAAGCCTTCGGTCTCGGCGGCATCAATGTGCTCGACCGGGGCTTGCAGGGTATCCGTAACGCCGTTGACAGCGGCATCAGCGTGGTGGTCACCACCCAGTGCCTGTACGACAGCTCTGACCTGCAGGTCTATCAAGTTGGCAACCGGCTTTTGGAGCTGGGTGTCATTCCCGGCAGAGATATGACCTCTGAAGCCGCGGTCACCAAGCTTATGTGGGCGCTGGGTCAGGGCATGGATCAACAGCAGATCGCCGAACTTTTTGAGCGCAGTATCGCCGGAGAGATCTCCGTTTAATTCTTACTTCAGGAGGAATCATCATGGATCCTATTTATGTTACCGGTCACCGCAACCCCGACACGGACTCCATCGTTGCCGCCATGGCCTACGCCGCTTTGCGCAATGCCGTCGGCGACCGGGAATACGAAGCTGCCTGCCTGGGTCATGTGTCCGATGAAACACAGATCGTGCTCAACCGTTTCGGTTTCCAACCGCCGAAACGCATTCATAATATGTTCACTCAGGTCCGGGACCTGGAATTTGACACACCTCCTCTGCTCAGCGCCGCTGTGACCGTGGGTCGCGGCTGGAAGATCCTGCAGGGACAAAAGAACATTTCCGCTGTGCCCGTGACCAACGAAGACGGCACCTTGTACGGTATGCTGTCCCGTGAAAATGTGGCAAGCTATAACATGGAAGCTATCAATCACGCCACATTGCAGACCGTTCCTCTTTTCAATGTTCTGTCTGTGCTGGAAGGCAAGCTTTTAAATGACGCCGGCGAAAACATCGATGTGATCTCCGGCGAAGTCACCATTGCCCTTCCTCAGGAACAGGAAAATCTGCTCTTTAACGACCCCAATACCATCGTGATCTGCGGCCACCAGCCGGATATGATCCGCCGGGCCTTGGAAATGAATGTTAACTGCATCGTTTTGTGCCAGGCAGAGCTTTCTGAAGAGCTGCGCCACCTGCCCACCAAGACCTGCATCATCTCCACCCCTTATGACGCTTACCGGGCAGCCCGTCTGATCTTCCAGTCGGTATCCATCGACACCATCTGCCGCACCAACGATCTGGTCTGTTTCCATTTGGAAGACCGGCTGGACGAGGTCCGGGAGCTGGTGCTGAAATTCCGCGATCCCTGCTACCCCATTTTGGACGAAAACGAAAAAGTCGTGGGCGTTCTGACCCGATACCATTTGCTCCGTCCCCGTCGGAAGCGCGTGGTCCTGGTGGACCACAATGAGATCTCCCAGTCCGTTCCCGGTCTGGAAGAAGCGGATATCCTTGAGATCATCGACCACCACCGCCTGGCGGATATCCAGACCAACAATCCCATCTATGTCCGTAACGAGCCCGTAGGCTCTACCAATACCATCATCGCCAGCATGTTCCAGGACAGAGGTCTCATGCCCTCTGCCAAGATGGCAGGCATGATGGCTGCCGCGATCCTTTCGGATACAGTCATGTTTAAATCCCCCACCTGCACGGAACGGGATATCCGCACAGCAGAGCGTATGGCGCGCATCGCCAATGTGTCCTTGGAAGAGCTGGGAAGAGAGATCTTCTCTGCATCTATGGAAGGAAAGTCTGCAAAAGAGCTTCTGTTCTCCGACTATAAGGAATTCCACATCGCAGGTCACGATCTTGCGGTGGCGCAGGTCACCTGCGTTGACAGCCCCAATATGCTCGAGCGCAAAGAAGAGTTCCTGAAGATCATGAGAAAGACCGCCGAGGAGAAGGATTTCTCTATGGTCATTCTAATGCTCACCGATGTTTTGATGGAAGGTACACAGCTGATCTACATTGGCAACGACGAAACCATTCAGCAGGCATTTAATGTACAGCCGAAAGACAACGCCGTTTTCCTTCCCAAGATCATGAGCCGTAAAAAGCAAGTGATCCCCATGCTCTCCGCACTTTGGGGTTAAGCGACCGAGCGCTGCCGGTGGCAGATGAAGCGAGGGAGCGCAATAGCCGCGGTCGGCAGATGACGCAGGCGTTCGCGCCAAGGAAGCTGCCGGGCACCGCAATAGGACAGACCAAGCGCTGCCGGTGGCAGATAATTGCATCTCGCCCTCACAAGAATAAACCAAGGAGGTCCCTATGGGCTTTGACAGCTTGCTGGGTAACGACCGGCTGAAAAACAACTTAACAGCCGCCATCGCCCGGGGACGCGTATCCCATTTTTACCTGATCTCCGGTCCTGCCGGCTCCGGCAAAAAAACGCTGGCGCGGCTTTTAGCCGCCGCGCTTCTCTGCGGTGGCAAAGATAAGCCCTGCCTTTCCTGCAACCCCTGCCGGAAGATCATGGCAGACACCCATCCCGATTATATTACCGTACTGGATCCGGACCACAAAAATGTTTCCGTTTCTATCGTCCGGCGGATCCGTGACGATATGTTTGTGCGCCCCAACGAAGCAGAGAAGAAAATATACCTCTTTCCGCAGGAGCTGGGCATAGAGGGACAGAATGCCCTTCTGAAAATTCTGGAAGAGCCCCCTGCCTACGGTGTTTTCATCCTGCTGACCGACAACCCGGAAAAGCTGCTTCCCACCGTCCGCTCCCGCTGCACACAGCTGCAGCTGCAACGGCTTCCTGACGAACTGCTTAACACACAGTTGACCGCCCGTTTCCCGGAAGCGGATGCTCAATCTGTCGCAGCCGCCATCGGCCGCAGCGGCGGCTATCTGGGGCAGGCGATCGCTCTGCTGGAAGAAGGGGCAGCCTACTCTTCCCAAACAGAAGCCTTTGCCCACAGCTTCGCCCAGAAAAACGCGTTTGGCCTTGTGGAGACGCTTGTTCCCATGGAAAAATGGAAACGGGACGCGCTTTTGCAGGAGTTAAACGACTGGGCAACCCTTTTGCAGCAGGCATTGGTCTGCCGCAGCGGCATGGATGCGCCCTCTCCCCTTGCCCGGGAGCTGGGCAGTCAGCGCAGCAGCGTAGAATTGCTGCAGGCTCTGCGCTGCTTGCAAAAAGCCATCGAATATGCACAGGGTAATGTATCAGCTGCCGCCATCTGCGGCTGGCTGTCCTGGTCCCTGAGATGATATAATATAATCCAAACCCATTCCTGAGCTACGGGGCAGTCCCAATGCCTCGTTACCGTTTCTTGAAGGGCATACACAAGGAGTAAACAATGGAAAACCAAACAAATTCCGCCCCGGAATATACGCAGGTCGTAGATATCCAATTCCGTTCGGGCCAAAAGATTTATTATTTTGATCCTGCAGGGATCTGCTGCAAAGCCGGTGACCATGTGATCATCGATACCGCCAGAGGTCCTGAGTTCGGCTACTGCGTCGGTGGAAATCACCGGATCCCCGTCAGCGAAGTGGTCGCTCCTCTGCGGCCGGTCCTGCGTATCGCAAACGAGCAGGACGAGAAAACCGCCGCTGCCAACCGGGAGACCGAAAAGCGCGCCTTTGCCACCTGCCTGGAGAAGATTGCCGAATATCAGCTGGATATGCAGCTTGTTTCCGCAGAGTGCGCCTTTGATGGCAGCAAGATCCTGTTCTTCTTTACCGCCGACGAACGCGTGGATTTCCGTGAGCTGGTAAAGGTTCTGGCGACCACTTTCCATACCCGGATCGAGCTGCGGCAGATCGGCGTCCGGGACAAAGCAAAAATGGTCGGCGGCCTCGGCATCTGCGGACGGCCCTTCTGCTGCGCCAGCTTTTTAGACGATTTCCAGCCGGTTTCCATCAAAATGGCAAAGACCCAAAACCTGAGCCTGAATCCCACAAAGATCTCCGGCACCTGCGGCCGTCTGATGTGCTGTCTGAAATATGAGCAGGACGCGTACGAAGACCTTCTGAAGAACAGCCCGAAGGCTGACTCTTTTGTGGACACCCCCGACGGCAGAGGCACTATTGTAGAGCTTGACCTGCTGCGGCAGCGTGTAAAGGTCCGGATGGAAGACCGTCCCGAGACCATTGGCACCTATAATAACGCTGACATTGCCGTTCTGCGCAGCGGCAAGGCGAAAAAGAACGATCCTCCCATTCCGGCAGATCTGGCGCCCATCTCCGGCGCAGCAAAGCGTAGATTCAAGTCTTCCGGAGAACTGGAGAACGCGGAAAATAACCGTCTGTTCTTAGACCCCATCAAATTCCGCTACAGCACAGAAGCGGTGGTGGAAGAGCCGGAGGTCAAGGAGCAGGCAAAGCCTTCCGAAGAACCGGAAGATAAGCAGCCCCGGACAAACCGCTCCCGGCGCCGTCGTCACAAAAAGCCTCAGGCTGAACAAGCGGCAGACAACAAGCCGATAAAGCCCCAGCCTGCCAAACAATCGGTAGCGGGCGCAGAAGAAAAGGCAAAGAATCCTCACCACAGACCTTACCGTCGCCGCAGGCATAAATCCGGCGGCAATCAGGCGCAATGACCCCAAATCTGTAACAAGGCTAACAAGAAATGCCCCGTGCAATGCATCAATATCACTAAGTTAGTTGTCATTGCGAACCAGTGACCGTGTCACTGGTTCGCAATCTCAAGAACAAACTGTATTTTTGAGATTCCCACGCCAGTTTGCGAACTGGCTCGGAATGACAGTGAGCGTTAACTTAATGACATTGTGCAAAGCACAGGGCATTTTTATTCCATTTACGCAAAGATCTTATCCGTCTCCTGCCGGAAGCGGCCGAATTCCTCTTCGCTGCATTTTACGCTGACCCGCAGCGGACGGCGGCAGTCCAGACTAAACATGCCGATAAAGCTTTTTCCGTTCACCTGCTGCCGGTCATTTCCCACAAGCACCGTAAACGGCTGCACCATGGCCAGCGCCACAAATTCTTCCACCTGCCGGAAAGATCGGATACGAATATTAAATTGACGCACCAAAATCCCCCCGATGCTGTACAAATAATGATTTATGCGTTATAATATACTGACACTGTTACTTATTATAACAGACATTTTGAAATGCGCAATTAGATTCATTGACGATTTATACAAAAACCACATCTAAATTTTGGTGAAATTGACTATGAGATTTGCTTTTTATACCCTCGGATGCAAGGTAAATCAATACGAAACCCAAGCGATGGAGCAGCTTCTTGCGGCAAAAGGGCACTCCATCGGCCAGTTTGATGAGCCCTGCGACGGCTATATTATCAACACCTGCTCTGTCACCGCCATCGCCGACAAGAAAAACCGCGCCATCATTCGCCGCTGCCGCAGAGAACACCCGGATGCGGTGATCGGCGTCTGCGGCTGCTATACCCAGCACGCGCCTGCGGACCTGCAGAAACTGGGTGTGGACATTTTGGGCGGAAGCGCCCAGCGGGAAGCGTTTTTAGAGCAGCTTCTCTTATGCGCCCAAAGCCGCGGCGGCTGTGATGTGCTGGATAACGCCCTGAAACGCAGAGCGTTTGAGGTTTTGCCTGCCGGCGGATTGGAAGGACGCACCCGGGCACTCTTAAAAGTGCAGGACGGCTGTTGTAATTTCTGCTCCTACTGCATCATTCCTTATACCCGCGGACCCATTCGCTCCGCCCCTGCACAGCTGGCTGTTTCGCAGGCAAAAGCTTTGGAATCCCAAGGTTTTCGTGAAATCGTAGTAACGGGTATTGAAATTGCCTCCTGGGGCGCGGATCTGCCGGGCAAGCCGGGGCTTATCACCTTGCTGGAGGAACTCTGCGCCGCCGTTCCGCAGCTGCGGATCCGTCTGGGCTCCTTGGAGCCACGGATCATAACGGAAGAATTCTGCCGTCGGCTGCAGGCGCTTCCCAACCTTTGTCCCCAGTTCCACTTGTCCATGCAGTCGGGCTGCGATTCCGTTTTGTTGAGAATGCGCCGCAAATACGGCACCGCCCGGTATTTAGAAAGCGTTACGCTGTTAAAAGAAGCCTTCCCCGGCTGCGCCATCACCACCGATATGATCGTAGCCTTCCCCGGCGAGACGGAAGAAGAATTTTCTCAGAGCCTTGCCTTTATCCGGCAGTGCGGCTTTGCGGATATGCACATTTTCCCCTATTCCCGGCGACCCGGCACCCCGGCGGACAAAATGCCCGGTCAGCACAGCAACGCGGTAAAAGAAGCCCGCAGCAAAGCCGCCATTGCCGTAGCCGAAGAAATGTCCGTGGCATACCGCCAAAGCCTCATCGGCAAGACTTTGGATGTGCTGTTTGAAGAGCCGGAAAAGGGATATTTTACCGGTCACAGCCCCAATTACACTAAGGTCTATACAAATGGCGAAAACCTTCACAACAAGGTGCGTTCTGTCACCGTCACCGCTGTGTATAATGACGGTGTTCTGGCACAGCTGAGCCCCCTTTGAAAAATATAAAAATAAGGGGCAGACATTTTTCGTAAAGTGTGCTATACTATATTGTAATGTAATGCAAACACCCGAAGTAAGGAGGCGTTTCCTTTGAAATATTGGCGCGGATATCTGGTGGCAGCGATCCTGGCTGTCATTACCTGGGCGCTTGTCCAGTTTGCCCAGGCGCACACCGTCCTTGTAGATATGATCTACCCCTACATCACCCGCCTGATCATCACCTCTATGTCCCAATGGACCGGAAACATGGCCTTTTGTTTGTGGCAGGTGCTTTTGATCGGCATGATCCTTGCAGCTATCGCCAGCATCATTCTGATGATCCTGCTGCGCTGGAATCCCATTCAGTGGCTTGGCTGGGTTTTGGCAGCTATTAGCTGTGTCATTTTCCTGCAGACAGCTATTTTTGGGCTGAATCAATACGCAAGCCCCTTGGCTGACGATGTGCGTCTTGAAGTCACAGACTATACCGTTTCTCAGCTGAACGAAGCCACCGTTTATTTCCGGGACAAAGCCAACGAACTGGCAAAGTCCGTCACCCGCAACAAAAAAGGCGAGCCGGAATTCGGTACTTTTGCAGAACTGGCGCAGCAGGCCGGTAACGGTTTTGATGTGCTGACCTACGATGAAGCCATCTCGGTTTTTGCCGGCTCTACTGTCCCGGTGAAAAAGCTGGGCTGGTCCGGTCTTTATACCGTCCGGGGCGTCTCCGGTGTGACCGTTCCCCTGACCGGTGAGGCTGCCGTCAATCCCAGCGTGCCCACCGCGGCGCTTCCCTTTGCCATGTGCAAGGAAATGGCCCGCCGTATGTGCATCTACAGCGATGCCGACGCAGAATTTGCAGGATTCTTAGCCGGCATTCATAACACCTCCCCTGCATTCCAGTATTCGGCTTACCTTGTGGCATACCGTTTCTGCTACGATGCCCTTGCTTCCATCCCCACCAGCACAGCCCAAACCTGCGCAACCCAAACAGCCGCCGGTGTCAGCCAGGCTGTGGCCGATGATCTGGAATCTTATACTGATTTCTTCGGCGAAAAAAAGCGTTCTGCTTCCATCCGGACAAACCCCACGGACACAGATCCCTCTGTCGAGGGCGGCGATACCAGCCTGATCACCTTCTCTGAGTATGCCGATGTTTCTGACCTTTTGGTCAGCTGGTATATTCAGGAGTTCATCGTTCCTCTCCATGTGGAAGAAGAAGCGCCCTTTAATCCGAAAGACCCCACGCAGGTGGACTTAAGCGGCATTGTCAATGCCAAGCCCCAGGGGTAAGTATGGAAATGCTCACCGCCCTGCAGGCAGGGCTGCCCGCGTTAGGGATTACACTGACCGACGATATTCAGCGTCAGCTGTGCGATTTCGGTCATGCCGTTGTGGAACAAAATAAGGTCATGAATCTGACCGCTATCACCGAAAACGAGCAGGTTGCAAAGCTGCACCTTCTGGACAGTATCTCATTGCTGACCCTTGCGGATTTTGCAGGCAAAAAGATGATCGATGTGGGCTGCGGCGCAGGTTTTCCCGGTGTGCCCGTGAAAATCGCCTGCCCACAGACAGATCTCACCTTGCTGGATTCTTTGGGCAAGCGCATGGCTTGGCTGGAAACCGTTTTGCCTACCTTGGGAGTGGATGCCCAGTGCGTCACCGCCCGGGCGGAAGAAGCGGTCTGTTCCCGTCGGGAGCAGTACGACATCGCCACCAGCCGCGCTGTGGCACGGCTGAACATTTTGCTGGAGCTGACCGCGCCCTATGTAAAAGTTGGCGGACTTGTCCTTGCCATGAAAGGAACGGCTGCGGAAGAAGAGCTGGAAGAGGCAAAAAATGCCATTGTGCGGCTGGGTCTGAAATTGGAAAAAATTGCCCGGTTTCCGGTAGACGAAACTGCACATGCGGTGATCGTTCTGCGGAAAGTGGCGCCCACACCGCCCCAGTATCCACGGCGGTATGCGAAAATCAAACAATCTCCTCTGTAAAAGAGCGTGCTGATCTGGGATCAGCACGCTTTTAATTTCTTTTCCGGCAATATCTTGTTCTTTTCCGCAAATTTTACTGCTACATCTTGTGTTTCGACAGAATCCGCCACATTCCTTATGATATTATGTAGACGCGACACAGAAAATGATGGCAACAAGATTATGACAAGATCGCCTTTGATTTGAGCCGGACCGTCACGACCGTTGCGTCATCTTCTCCACCCAGCTGCGAACGGGTCAGCAGGGCGCTGGCCAACTCTCCGGGTCCGGCGCCCGCCATATCCATGCAACAGTGCATCGCTTCCTCCTCCCCCACACCGTCACTGACCAGCAGCAGGGTCTCTCCCCGACGTAGGGACAGCCGATAGAGCGTCTCCCGGCAATCTGTTACCGACAGACCGGGCGGCGGTCCGGCTGTCCCGATTTTTTCTGCACCCAGCTTTGACACAAGATAGCTGGGCGCAGCGCCCCATTTATAGATCATGGCTTTACCCGTTTCCAGCTGCAGTTCCAATAAGTCCACCGTTACTGCACCGGCGCGGTTTCTCAAAGCACATAAACTATTCAGACTTTGCAGCGCGTACTCTGCCGGATACCCGGCTGTCAGCAGCCGCCGCAGCAGGTCCGCCGCTGCTTTTCCCTCCTGCACCGCCCCCAGGCCCGTTCCCATGCCGTCGCAAAGAAGCACATAATATCGGCATTGGGTCCCGGCAAACATCACGCACCGATCCCCGTTATCCGGTACCGGACGGTTGCCGTACACCTGCACCTGAGGCTCGTAGCAGGCAGTATAGCCCACGACCTTTCGGGCGAGTCCATCGGACAGCTCCTGCAAATATTCCGACAAAAACCGATACTGCTGCACTACCGCCGCCCGGCACTCCCTCTGCCGCTCTCTGTCAGCGCGAATAGAGCGCAGCTGCTCCTGGCTGCGGTGGAGCTGGGCAAGAAACCGCCCGTTTTTTCGGCAGATAATGGGAAGCTCTTCGCCGCTAAGCAGGGGCTTGTGGAGGATCACCGACGGCAGCTGGGCGATCCTGCGGCTGTCTTTGCAGTTTTTCCGGCAAGGACAGCCGTGACATGCCTGCTCCGCCGCCCGTTGGACCAGCGCATCTTCATCCACCGGAATTTCCGGTGCTTCCAGAAGCAGCTGTTCCGTTTGGGAAAGCACCCCTGCCACCATCTCCAGCCGCACCTGTGCCACACCGGTCTCACCCCGACGGTTTGGTAATTTCGTGGGAGACGGCAAAAAGACGCCCACTATACCCCCTGCCAAAAGGGCAGGCAAGACAGAAATATCCCACTGATGACACAGACTCATGACCATCATATAAGTACCTGCCGGCGCGATCGCTCCGATCCATTTTGGGTAACGGGGCAAAAACCGGATCAAGTAAGCGCCACATAAAACCGCAGTCATAGACACCGGTGTGATAGCGGCAAGATCGATGGCCACCCCGGCAAGGGCAACCGCAGGAAACGCTCCAACAACCGTCAGCGCCCCGGCTGCCAACACCCCAAGGCTGAATTGGGGGATGGGCGCGATCTGCACAAGGGCCAAGATACCCAAGCCGCAGGCAAGCCAGTCCTGAATGGGATTTCTGCCCTGCAACACCCGGGTAAACAACCAAACGCCAAACGCGCCTAACCCCACCCGGACTAGATACGCGCCCACGGTGGTGGTGTCGGCAAACCATGTCTGAAAAATGACCCCGGAAGCAGAAACCACCAGCCCAACCAGCGCCGGCAGCAGCATCGGTGTCTGCAAAGTGATCCGCCGCTCATTCAGAAGCAGCGCTAAGATCAAGCCTGCCGCTACCCAAAGCACGCCCTGCTGTCCCAAACTGCCCCAGAAAAGCAGATAGCCAAGGATTCCGCCGGCAGCTGTCAGCACTGCTGACCAACCGCCGCAGGCGCATACCAAAGCCATAGAAAGGGGCAGCGGTCCGTTATTTAAGGCAGCTGCGCTCAGGCAGAAGCCCGATAAAAAATATGCCCCGGCCCGTGCATAGAAATGCGCCCGGGGGTGCAGCGCAAGGGCTCGCAACTTCCGCTTTCCCGTTTTTACGCAGGACTGTAGGGTGGTCATCATATGTAAACACTACCTTTCTGTGTGGATACTAAAATCCTAGCATGGACCGCATGATTATTTTGTCAAAATCCGCTGTCTAAGAAAGATTCTTGCACATCTTCTCCCGAGGGTGTATAATGATACCAATTACGAAGGAGGTGACGCTGTGGGTATCGAATTTGAACTGAAATTCCGGGCAACCCTGGAAGCCTTGGAAGCCTTGCGGGCTAGCGTTGAAGGTGAAGAGAACTCCTACGCAATGGAAACCACCTACTATGACACCCCCGACGGGGCGCTGTCCACCCGTCACCGGACCTTGCGTCGACGGCAGGAAAACGAACGGTCTGTCTGTACCCTGAAAATTCCGGCGGCAGCCGGCGCACGGGAAGAATTTGAGGTAGACAGCCCGGATATCTTCTCTGCACTCCCCGAATTATGTAAACTGAGCGGTTTGACAGAACTGTCCACTTTTACGAAAGAAACGCTCCTGCCCATCTGCGGCGCCCGTTTCACCCGGATCGCAAAAACCGTTTGCTTATCCGGCTGCACCGTAGAGGTCGCTTTGGACCAAGGCGTTCTTTTGGGCGGCGGTCAGCAGCTGCCTCTGTGCGAGATCGAGTTTGAGCTGAAAGGCGGCGACCGGAACATTGCGATCGCTTACGCCCTTTCCCTTGCCGCAAGATTTGATTTAAAAGAAGAACCCTGCAGTAAATTCCGCAGAGCGCTGGCCCTTGCCAAAGGAGAGAACCATGGCTGATTTTGCAACGCTTTTTTCCCAATATGACCGCCTTGTTTTATTTGATACCGAGACCACGGGTCTACAGTACAACCGGGATGAGATCATTGAATTTGCCGCCGTTGTCGTGGAACAAAAAGATGGCGAAGCGGTGATCGTTCAGGAATACGATGAGCTGATCGCGTTGAGTCCCGGCGGTTTCGTGCCGCCCCAGATCGAGCAGCTGACCGGTATCACAGGCGAGGACCTGAGGCAGCGTGGCATTCCCAAAGAGCAGGTCTGCCGGGATATTGCAGAAATGTTCCGGGGAAACACCCTGCTCCTTGCCTATAACGCCCATTTTGACCTGAGTTTTCTGTTTTATCTCCTTTTGCGCAGCGGCGACCCTTGCGTTTTAAAAGGAAAAGACAAGCTGGACCTGCTGACCGTCTACAAAGACCGCCACAGCTATCCCCACAAGCTGTGCAACGCCATCGAGGTCTATCAGTTGTCTGATCAGGTGGTCAATTCCCACCGGGCGGTGGATGATGTGATCGCAACGGTGGCTGTTATGAAAGCCATGGAAGCCGAGAAAGCAGACCTTGAGCGTTATGTAAACCTTTTCGGCTACAACCCAAAATACGGCATCAGCGGAAAGCCCATCGGTTCTGTTACATATAAGCCCCAGAGCTTTGATCCACCATCGCCCCTTTACGAACTGTAAACACCTTTGGAGATGATCCTATGTATAACGAAAAAGCCTATGCCTTAGGCACTGCCCGGTCCTGCATCCGGGAACTGTTTGAATACGGCAGGCAACGCGCCGCCCAGGTAGGTCCTGAAAATGTATTTGATTTCAGCTTGGGCAACCCCAGCATCCCCTCGCCCCCGGAAGTAACCCAAACCTTGCTCCAAATTTTAACAGAGGAGAATTCTCTGTCCGTTCACGGCTACACCTCTGCGGTCGGCGATCTGCAGACCCGGCAAGCCATTGCCGATGACCTAAACAGTCGCTATGACGCAGGGGTCACCGCCGATCGGCTGTTTATAGGCTGCGGCGCTGCGCCGGAGCTGACTGCGGTTTTTCGGGCTTTGTCGACCCCCGACAGTGAGATCCTTGCCCTTGCGCCCTTCTTCCCGGAATATAAACCTTTTGCCCAGCAGGCAGGCTGTGCTTTCCGGGTCGTACCTGCGGATATTCCGGATTTTCAGATTCCTTTGACAGCCTTGGAAGAAATGCTCACCCCCAACACCGTTGCCGTGATCGTCAACTCCCCCAACAACCCCAGCGGCAGCGTCTATACGGAAACAGCGCTTCGTGCCCTTGCCCGTCTGCTGGCGGAAAAATCCCGGCAGTACGGCCACCCCATTTATATCGTCGCTGACGAGCCCTACCGGGAACTTATCTATGACGGAACGCAAGTGCCCTTTATTCCTGCCATCTATCCGGACACCATCGTCTGTTATTCCTATTCCAAATCCCTCTCGCTGCCCGGTGAGCGGATCGGCTATATTTATGTTCCTAAGCAGGCAACAGACGGCGATGCCCTTTACGCAGCCATTGCCGGCGCAGCCCGGGGACTCGGTCATGTTTGCGCCCCTTCCCTTATGCAAAAGCTCATCGCCCGGTGCGCCCATTTGCGCCCGGATCTTGCGGCATACGATAAAAACCGGAAAGCGCTATGGGAGGGTCTGACGGAAGCCGGCTACGAGGTCGTTCCCCCTAAGGGCGCATTCTACCTCTTTGTCAAAGCCCCCGGCGGCAATGCCAAGGCATTCAGTGAAAAAGCCAAGCAAAAGGACCTGCTGATCGTTCCCGGTGACGATTTCGGCTGTCCGGACTATTTTAGATTGTGCTACTGCGTCAGTTATGACACGATCCAAAGAAGTTTGCCTCTTTTCCGGCAGCTGATAGAAGAATAAGTGTACCGCCTCATCTTTTAATGAGGCGGTACATTTTTTTAATTTGCCTATTGACAAAGGTCAACATCTGCTGTATGCTAACTGTACTAGTACACTTAATACGCTTAATACACAAGGAGGGATTGCTGTGATACTTTTGGATTACCGGGATGCCCGGCCCATCTACAGCCAGATCACAGACGGCTTTCGGGATCAGATCCTTTCCGGCATTTTGCGCAGCGGTGACAAACTACCGTCTGTCCGGGACTTAGCAAGCCAGCTGACCATCAACCCCAACACCATTCAAAGAGCCTATCGGGAGTTGGAAATGCAGGGCTGGATCGCCACCGTTCCGGGAAAGGGCTGTTTTGTCTGCGGTGTTCCTGCGGTTTCCGGAAAGGAAAAACAGCCGCTGCTGGACAGCTTTGACAAAGCCGCGGCCGCGCTGCTGGCGCTGGGACTTACCAAAGAAGATCTGATCGCACGCTTGGAACAAGGAGGAAGTAACTATGCTTGAACTAAGAAACATCACAAAGACCTTTGGGGCTTTTAAAGCGCTGGACGATCTGTCCATGACCGTGCCTCGGGGCGCGGTCTACGGCCTGGTGGGCCCCAACGGCGCAGGCAAATCCACTGCCATCCGACATATCACCGGCGTATACCGTCCGGATGCCGGGCAGATCACCATGGAAGGTCAGATCGTCTATGAAAACCCGGAGATCAAGACCCGGATCGGCTACATCCCCGACGAGATCTTTTATTTTCCCTCCGCATCCTTAGAAGATATGCGGCAATATTACCGGGGCATCTATCCCAAGTTTGACGATAAGCTCTTTGACCGGCTGTTTGAGGTCTTCGATCTGCCCAGAAAAAGCCCCATTCGCCGCTTCTCCAAAGGCATGCAAAAGCAGGCGGCGTTTCACCTGAGCATCTGCACCCGTCCGGATCTTCTGGTTCTGGACGAGCCGGTGGACGGACTTGACCCGGTGATGCGCCGGCAGGTGTGGAGTTTGATCCTTTCGGATGTTGCCCAACGGGAGACCACGGTCCTCATCTCCTCCCATAATCTGCGCGAACTGGAGGACATTTGTGACCATGTGGGCATCATGGACCACGGAAAGATGCTTTTGGAGCGGAGCCTTGCGGATATGCAGGGCAGCACCGTAAAGCTGCAGCTGGTCGGTGAGATTCCCGATGACCTGGAAATTCTCCACAGCTCCAGCTCCGGCCGGCTGAATACCCTGGTGGTGCGCGGCAGCGCAGAGGAAGTCACCGCCCGGGTGCAGAAGCACAACCCTGCCTACTTTGATGTGTTGCCCCTTTCTCTGGAAGAGATCTTTATTTACGAACTGGGAGGTGTCGATTATGAAGTTAAAAACATCGTTCTTTAACCGTACTGTCCTGAAAAAGGATATCACCCGGTTTGCGCCTGTGTGGGGGCTGTACACCGTGTTCATGCTCCTGTTTCTGTTTTTGATCTGGGGAGAAGACCTTGAGCCGGCATTCTTCGCTGCCGACGCGTCTTATATCATGATGGCCATGGGTGTCGTCAATTTCGTATATGCCGGACTGTGCTCTATCTTGCTGTTCGGTGATCTGTTCTCCTCTAAAATGTGCAACGCGCTGCACGCGATGCCCATGCGCCGGGAAGGCTGGTTTCTGACCCACCTGACCGCAGGCTTGCTCTTCTGCATCGGTCCCAACGCCTTGGGCGCGCTGATCGCCTGCCTGATGCTGCAGGAATACTGCTATCTTGCCTTTTTGTGGCTGGCGATTATGGTGTGCCAGTTCCTGTTCTTCTTCGGTGTTGGCGCTTTCAGCGCCCAGTGCGCCGGCAACCGGTTAGGCGCGATCGCGGTCTACGGCCTTTTCAATTTCCTTGCTGTGCTGGCAGCTTTCCTTATCTATACCTTCTATATGCCGGTGCTTTACGGCATGAAGCTTAGCTGGGAATCCGTCTGCCGGTGCAGTCCGGTGGTGGGCTTTTCCCTGATGCGGTATGTAGCCGTTGGATATAACAGCATCCATGACCGGGCAGATTTTGAGGGCTTTATCGGCGGCGATTGGCAGTATCTGTTTATCGCGCTTGCCATCGGTCTTTTGCTGCTGGGAGCATCGGTGCTGCTGTATCGGCGGCGGCAAATGGAAAGCGCCGGTGATTTTATCGCAGTAAAGCCTGCCGCTCCCGTTTTCCTGGCGATCTATACCCTGTGTGTCGGTGCAGTGCTCTATTTCATCGCAGAGGCAGTTAACACCGAGCTTTCTTATCTGTTTTTGGTGATCGGCTTTGCCGTGGGTTTTTTCACCGGCTGGATGCTGCTGGAAAAGAAGGTCAACGTCTTCAAGCCCAAGCGATTCCTCGGCTTCGGTATTTTTACCCTGGCATTTTTCCTGACCATCGCCCTTGCAATGCTCGATCCTCTGGGGATCACCCGGTATGTACCCAAAGCCAATCAAGTGGAAAGCCTGACCGTCAGTCCCTACGCTTCGGATTATTATCTGGAATACAAAGGCGTGACCTTCACCGGGCAGGAGGATATCGAAAAGTTCCTTGGGATCCATTCCGACCTTGTGAAAGATCGCACCAACGGCGATATTTGTCTTCAGCTGCACTATACCCTGAAAGACGGCAGACGCATCGAGCGTAAATACTACCTGGATTCCGCCAGCGAGACCGGTCAGCGGTTAAAGCAGTATGTAAGCGATTTCCGGTTTGTGACGCGGCACGAAAAGCCGGAAGATCTGCTAGGACGCATTTATTTCGTAGAATTCACCTCCTATTATGAAGGAATGCGAAGTATCGCCATGGGCACTCCTGCAGAACTGGCGGAGCTGAGCAACAAATACCGGTACGAAAACGAGGACTGGAAAGTGATCACTTCCACAGACGGCGATTACTTCCGCGGACTTCTTGCTGCCATCGAAGCCGACTGTAAAGCCGGAACTATGGCGCAAAACTGGGAATTCCACCAGGGCGAAGAGACTATGGGCGCTCTTCACATCCGCTATTTTTCCGAGCATTATACCAATGTTCTGGACATCTCGGTCTTCCCGTGCTGCGTAAATACCATCAGCTATCTCAAAGGCCTTGCGGCTGAATAAAAACCACCGCCCGGACGATTTTTGTCCGGGCGGTTTCTTGTTTTTTTCAGAAAAGCATGCTATACTAAGAAAAAAACAAGGAGGCTCTTTATGCGTAATAGAATTCTTTCTCTTGTTCTCATCATTGTTATGCTGTTAGGTGTCCTTGCCGGCTGCGGCAAAGATGATGTGGTCACCACAGAGCAGGCACAGAAGATCGCCACAGAAGCTGCCGGTTTGTCCGCCGATGATGTGACTGATGTCCATACTCATATCGTCACCGAAGACGGCATTCCCTGCTACAGCGTTCACATTTCTTCTGCAAAGGGCGACTACTCTTACATCATTGCTGCTTCTGACGGTGAGATCCTCAGCGGCGGCGAGGGCAGCGGTCATTGATTCTATGGAAAAAACAGTTTATATTGCCCCCAATGCAACGGTCACGGGAGATGTGTCCCTTGAAAACAATGTAAGCATCTGGCACGGCGCGGTATTGCGCGGTGACATGGGTGCTATCCGGATCGCTAAGAACAGCAATGTGCAGGACAACTGCGTGCTCCACGAAGCGGTGACCGTAGGAGAGGGCTGCTCTATAGGACACGGTGCGATTCTGCACGGCTGCACCGTGGGTGACCATTGTGTCATCGGTATGGGCGCTATTATCCTCAATGGCGCTGTTATTGGCGACCACTGTTTAGTGGGCGCAGGCGCTGTTGTCACCGGTAAAATGAATGCCCCTGCCGGCTCTTTGCTGCTGGGCAACCCGGCGCAGGTGGTTAAGCCCCTGACCCAGGAACAAAAGGATTACATCCACACAGACGCAAACGTTTATATCGACCTTGCAAAAAAAGCCTTTGGTTAAACAAAATCCCGGCGAGGATCAAAGATCCTCGCCGGGTTTATTTTTATTTTGCAGTTTTGTAATTGCAGAACGCCCATTCGTAAGTAAATTCGTTTTCCCAAGTAGTCTCATCTGCGAACTTTACTTCTTTGACGATCATCTTGGCAGAAGCAGCGCCTTCCGGTGCGGACACCTTGTAGGTAGCTTTTTCTTCCGGTTTCAGGGTCTTTGCAGAGATGTTTTCGGAATTGGGGACCAAAACACCCTTCATATCAATGGGTGCGCCGGCCTCGTCAAACCAAAGAACATATACAATAACCTCATCAATGTCCTTATCGCTGTTGTTGGTCAGCTCCACGCCCAGCTTTTGCTCTGCCAGCTCACCGCTGACGCAAGTGACTGCGTCGCACTTTTCTGCGGCAACCGCTTCGGTCTTTGCCATATCTGCCAGATTTTTCTCATACTTATCTACCGTAAATGTCGCAGAAGAGGTCTGCACCCAGGTAGAAACACCGGGGCAGGTGGTCTTTGTGCCGTCTGCGTAGGTCACGCTGCTGACGATCGCTTCTACATATGTAGGAAGGCTCGACGCGGTAAAGGTCCAGAAGCTGAATGTGCCCTGCTGGGAGAATGTGCACTCGATAGTCTCCGCATCGCCTTGCTGCTTGCCGTTTCCATCGTAGTAGATGCAGGTCAGATCGATTGCTTTCAGCTCTTTGTCCGTGGTGCGGCGAGTTGCTACCTTAACATTACCGGTCAAAGCGCCCTCAACCACAAGACTCAGTACAACCTCGATATCTTCAGAAGGTACATATGCTTCCGGCGGTTCCGGTTCTTTGTCAACAACACCGCAGGCTGCCAGAGAAAGCAGCAGTACAGCAGAAAGGATCAGGGAAATAATCTTTTTCATAAGTAACCTCTTTTCTTTTTGATAACAGATACAATATACCAAACTATTTTATAAAAAGCAACGGCTTTTATGGCAGTAAGCGATCCCACTCAAATAATTCTCCCGGGTCTTTTTTTCTGGAGGAATAGTCCTGATGCCCGATCACATGCTGCCGGTCCATGGGTATCCCGTTGCGATCGCAGATATCCGCAACAAGGTCCTTGAGCGCTATGTATTGGGCATCGGTAAAGCCGCGCAAAGACTTGTCCAGCTGATTGTAGCTTGCCTTCGTCATGTAGGAGGACATATCCTTTGCAGACCCGATGCCCACCAGTTCAATGCCAATGGCATAAAAGTTCATTTTATCGGTGTATTTTTCATCATCGCCCCATTGTCCCTTGCCTGCGTGCCATGCCACCCGATCCTCCGGGATATAGCAATACACTGTCCCGTCCCGGTCAATAATATAATGAATGCTCACATCCGCATCGATAAACGTCTTACGCACATGCTCCATCCGGAAGGGATCTTCCGGATGATCGACTACCGCGCTGCAAAAATGAAGCATCACAAACTCCGTCCGGTTTGGCTTCTCCCAGGAATAATCATAAATCTGTCCCAGATAGTCCTCCACCGCGCCACCATACACCGTAACACGGGACGCTTGTTCTGCCATGCAGGCGGCTTCCTCTATTTTTATAATTTCTGTCTGTTTTTTCTGCTGACATCCGCAAAGACACAGAATGACCGGTATCAGCAGGACCAGTTTTTTCATTGCTGCCTCTCCGTTTACTTTTTCTTTTTGAGCACCACCGCTGTACGGCTGGGAAGGTACAGTAAGATCCCGGGTTTGCCATTTCGCTCTTCTGTACGGTAAGTCTGATGCCAGATCCTGCCCTGACCGCCGTAGCAATAATCGTCAGTTGACATAACAACCTCATATTCCCCCGGCTCGGGCATGGTCAGGAAACACCCGTCGTAAGAATTGACCGGGTGGAAATTAAACGCGAAAACTGCTGTGCCCTTTTGATAGACCAAGGTTTTTGCTTCGTTATCCAGCGCCAGCTGCCGATCTGCGCCCCGGAAAACACGGCTGCTTTTTGCCATCGCGACCATGTCTTTTTCAAAGGCATTCAGATACTGATATTTCAGATTCGGGTCGTCTGCCAAGTGCCACTGCCGGCGGCAATAGTGATAGCTCCAGCCGTTGCCCTCTCTGGGAAAGTCGATCCATTCCGGATGGCCGAACTCATTGCCCATAAAGGTGAGATAGCCGTCCGAACCCAACGACATGGTGATCAACCGCAGCATTTTATGCAGCGCCACACCCCGGTCGATGATCAGATTCTGATGATCCTTCCCCATGCTCCAGTACATTTCCTGATCGCAAAGCCGGAACATAATGGTCTTGTCGCCCACCAGCGCCTGGTCATGGGATTCGCAGTAGCCGATCTCTTTTTCACCGGGTCTGCGAATGGCAAGCTCATAGTATATTTTATTCAGATCCCAATACTCATCCGGCGTGTCTGTCAAAAGCCGGATCCACATATCCGGCTCGCCCATGGCAAGGCGGTAGTCAAAACCGATGCCTCCGTCCTTTACCGGGCGGCACATACCGGGCATTGCGGACATATCCTCCGCGATCAGAATGCTGTTGGGATCTACCTGCCGGACAAGCTCCGTTGCCAGCTGCAGATAGGTCACCGCCTCGGTGTCTGTGTTCATGGAAAAATACTTTTGAGGGCAGTCAAAGCTTGTACCCAAACCGTGGTCAAGGTAAAGCATGGATGTTACGCCGTCAAAGCGGAAACCGTCAAAGTGATACTCCTCCATCCAGTATTTCAAATTGGACAAAAGGAAATGGATCACTTCATTCTTGCCGTAGTTGAAGCACTTGGTTCCCCATGCGGAATGTTCGCCCTTTCCGCCGTCGTGGAAGAACTGATAGGCAGTGCCGACAAATTCATTGATACCCTCCCGGGTGTTCTTGCAGGCATGGGAATGGACAACATCCAAAAGCACCGCGATGCCCATATTATGGGCGGTATCAATCAGAGCTTTCAGCTCCTCCTGGGTGCCGAAACGGGAAGATGCCGCGAAGAAATTGGTCACCTGATAGCCAAAGGAAGCATAATAAGGATGCTCCATGATGGCCATGATCTGAATGGCGTTGTACCCCAGCGCCTTGACCCGGGGCAGCACATGCTCCCGGAACTCTCTGTAAGAGCCCACTTTGCCCTCTTCCTGGGCCATGCCGATATGGCACTCATAAATAAACAGATTCTTTTTCGGCTTAAAGCCTGCATCTGTCCAGGAAAAGGTCTTGGGGTGGGTGATCTGGGCGTTCCAGACATAAGTCACCGGGTCTTGCACCACCCGGTTTGCATAGAGGGGGATCCGCTCCAGCTCCCGACCGCCGCTGACAACGATCGCCATGACCAACGAGCCGTCGGGCAGCGCATCCTCTCCGGGAAGAAACACGGAAAACACACCGTTTTCCTGCTTTTCCATAGGGCAGGCATACCGGTCCCAGCCGCAAAAGTCACCGGTCAGGTACATCTTCTCCGCCGCCGGTGCCCATTCCCGATAATACCAGCCACCGGTTTCCTTATGGAAGCCGAAATAGTGGTGTCCGTTGGCAAACTCCGCCAGGGTCTGATTTTCCCCTAACAGCTCCCGGGTCTTTCTGCGGTAGTTTTCCATGCGCAGATCAAAGTCTTTTTCAAAAGGTTTTAAGGAAGGATCTTTTTTGAATATACCGTGTTTCATAAGCTTCGTCCTTTCTGATCGGTTTGGAAAGGTCTTTTGTTTATATTACCCCGATTGGGTTCTTTCGTCAACCGGAACTAAAAATAAAAAAGGTGTGCAGCGCACACCTTTTATGTCTTTCTGATAAACTTTTCACGGCACTTGGGGCAGGAAATGGCAATTTTTCCTTTTCCCTTGGGCACACGCACCGGCTGTTTGCACCGGGGACAGTCAAAATACCTATGATCCCGGTCTTTAACTCGCTCCAAAAACCGTAGATATTTTCGATTCTCCTGATACCGCTTGTAGGTATTCCGGGATACCATCCGGAAGATGGCCCAACCCATCAGCGCGTAAGATACCACAGTCAAAATCCAATTAACGATCGGGAAGCGGATCAGCATAGACAGCAAGCAAGAGCACAAGCCGACACCCAAGATCGCCGTATTTAATTTATCCGTGCCGTAGCGGCCCTGCATAAAACTGCGGATACCTGCTTTTATTTTTGCCCCCAAATTGTGGAAGAAATTCATAGCTGTCCCCTTTATTGCCTTTGATATATGCTCATTATATTGCAAAAAACCGGAATTGCAACCCGGAATCTGTTTTGTTAACGGATTGTTTACGGAAACGCGCCCACTCAGAAAAGAGTGGGCGCTTCGGATTATTCTTCGTATTGCTTGGGCACCGGTGTGACCACCGGCGTGCCGTCCCGGTTGAGCAGTGGCGTCAAACCTCCGGCATAGCCGCTTTGGGTATACATATAATTCACCCCGGTCTGTTTATCTACCAAAATCATCACCGCAGGATTTGCAAAGCCACCCTGGCTGTAGGTTTTAATAAACCGTTTATTATCCATAACTGCCCTCCGTTATCCTTGGACAAAATAATCGGACAGCACCACGACACCCAACGCAATAAATGCGATGATGCCAACGATCCACGCGGTCTTTTTAAGGATCTTGACGATTTTCTCCTTTTTCTTTGTCCGAATAGGATCCTCTTGTTCCCATTCTTCTTTTATTTCCGGCATATACCAATTGCCCTTTTTGTATTTGGTAAATACATTCTCTTCTTCCGGGATCATAGTGCTGTTCTCCTTTCTTCCTGCTATTGGGGCATGTTATTTTGCGCCCTCTACAAGACCCGTTGCCAGGCCCACAAGACCCTGCATCTCGGAAGGAATGATGATCTTGGTCGCCTGACCGTCTGCCACCTTTTCCATGGCCTCGATAGCTTTCAGCTTCACAACCTGATCGTTGGGTGCTTTTTCGTTGAGCATTGCCATAGAATCTGCCAGCGCCTGCTGCACGGTGCGAATAGCCTGCGCTTCACCGTCTGCCTTCAGGATCGCAGCTTCTTTTTCTGCCTCTGCCTTCAAAATCGCCGCCTGCTTTTCTGCATCGGCGCGCAGGATCGCGGATTCCCGTTCACCTTCTGCAATGAGGATCGCGGACTTTTTCTGACCCTCAGCCTGCAGGATCGCCTGACGGCGGTCACGCTCAGCTTTCATCTGCTTTTCCATGGAACTCTGAATGTCCGCAGGGGGCAGAATGTTTTTCAGCTCCACGCGGTTGACCTTGATGCCCCAGGGATCGGTAGCCTCGTCCAGAATGGCGCGCATCTTGGTGTTGACCACATCACGGGAGGTCAGAGTCTGGTCCAGTTCCAGATCGCCGATGATGTTACGCAAAGTGGTAGCGGTCAGCGTCTCCATAGCCGCCATGGGCATTTCCACACCGTAGGCATACAGCTTGGGGTCTGTGATCTGGAAATACACAACGGTGTCGATCTGCATGGTAACATTGTCCTTGGTGATAACCGGCTGAGGCGGATAGTCAAGGACCTGTTCTTTCAGAGACACACGACGGGCGATCCGGTCGATAAAGGGCACTTTCAGATGCAGACCGACGCCCTGCACCGCATGGAAGCCGCCCAAACGCTCAATGACATAGGCCCGGGACTGCTGGACAACATAGATATTGGAAATAATGAGAACTAACAAAATTGCAATCACGATCAATACAGGTATCATAATCTTTCCTCCTTAATTTACAAGAACGCCGGCAGGTGTTACAAACACCTTAACGCCCTCGATTTTTTCTACTTTAATAACGGTTTCCGCCTCAATCACATCTCCGGTGGCGGAACGGGCGGACCATTCCATACCACCGATCTTCACTTTGCCGGTGCCGGCAATGTTGTCGATGGTCTCAAGGACAACGCCTTGCTGTCCGATCACAGCGTCGATATTGGTGCGGACTCTTTTCGGAGTAACATACTTTTTCAGCAGCGGACGCAGCGCCATAAGACAAACCACAGACACCACCACAAACAACACGATCTGCAGCCACAGCTGCGCGCCGAGGATCGCAGCCGCCATAGCGACCAGCGCACCTGCTGCAAACCAAATGGTGGTGATCGCGGCGGTTGCTCCCTCCGCCATAAGGAAAAGAATCAGTAACACCAGCCAAACGATTGCCATAGGATTCATATACATTCCTCCTTTCAAAATTATCATATCAAAGAGAAGAAACATAGTCAAATAAATTTATTGTAAATTTTCATAGAGAAAACAGTTGCGCCCTATCGTTTTTAGGTGTATAATCTATGTGTAAAATATTGGGCATTATGCCCGTAATTGGAGGAATGTTATCATGTTTAACGCTATGATTGAAGTTCTGAAGGCCAACCCCCGGAAGATCGTCTTCACCGAGGGTCACGATGCCCGTATCCTGGAGGCAACTGCCCGCCTGGTGGAGGGTGGTTTCCTGACCCCCATTCTGATCGGCAATGTGGAAGAGGTCAAGGCTAACGCAGCCAAGGGCGGCTTCAATATCGAAGGTGTCCAGATCATCGATCCTTTGACCTACGAAGGCATGGATGCCATGGTCGAGAAGATGGTCGAGCTGCGTAAGGGCAAGATGTCCGCCGAGGACTGCCGCAAGGCTCTGTCCAAGGGCAACTACTTCGGCACCATGCTGGTGAAGATGGGTCTGGCTGACTCCCTGCTGGGCGGCGCTACTTACTCCACCGCTGATACTGTCCGTCCCGCTCTGCAGCTGGTCAAGACCAAGAAGGGCGCAAATCTGGTCTCTTCCTGCTTCATCATGGTCCGCGGCGACGAGAAGATCGCTATGGGCGACTGCGCCATCAACCTCAGCTATGAGGACAGCGTGGACAAGGAAGGCAATGTGACCGTCACTGCAGCCCGTAAGCTGGCTGAGGTTGCTATCGAGACCGCTAAGACCGCTAAGGTCTTCGGCATCGACCCCAAGGTCGCAATGCTGAGCTTCTCCACCAACGGCTCCGGCAAGGGCGGCACCGTGCAGCTGAGCCACGATGCGACTCAGGTTGCCAAGGAAATGGATCCCGAGCTGCTCATCGACGGCGAGATGCAGTTTGTCGCAGCGGTCGCTCCCGAAGTAGGCCAGCTGAAGTTCCCCGGCTCTCCCGTTGCCGGCTACGCCAACACCTTCATCTTCCCCTGCATCGAGGCAGGCAACATCGGCTACAAGATCGCGCAGCGTCTGGGCGGCTTCGAGGCCTATGGTCCCATCCTGCAGGGTCTGGCTGCTCCCATTAACGACCTGAGCCGCGGCTGTAATGCCGACGAGGTCTACAAGATGGCGATCATCACCGCCGCTCTGGTATAATTTCCCCACCCGGGTCGCAACCGCGACCCGGGTTTTTTCTTTTTGACGGACAAAGCGCTTATAAAAAATAAGCTTAAATAAGACCTTTGGCGGCGGAAACGGCAAGCATGCTGTTTCCGCCGCTTTTTTACCCCTTCAAAAGGGAGAAAAAGCGCCTCTTTTTCTTCTCATTTTTCGTCCGTTTTTGCCGATCTTAAAACCTTACAAAATGCCTTTGTTTTCGCCGGATTTTTTCCACAGGAGTTGTGGAAAAAGTCCTTGTTTTTTCCTTGAAAATGTGATAAAATTTACGGTGAGAAAATGTCGCCTTTTTTACCCCCTTCTGGCACCGAAAAAAAGACGAAAGGAGCCGTAATTTTATGTATTCATCCGCCTTTGTCTGGGCTAAGATCCTAAGCTATATTGAGGAGCATTTAGGCGCTTTAACGGTATCTACCTGGTTTGACGACGCTGAGGTCGTGGAGCTCAATGAAGAGCAGCTGATTCTCTACTCCGCATCCGATTTCCGGAGGGATCATATCCGCCGCCGGTTTACCGATTACATTCAGGACGCATTGAAGGAGATTTTTAATTCCGATGCCAAGCTGATCGTTTTCGGCGACGAAGAACTGAACGCTTATAAAGCAAAAGGAACGCAAAAATCCTCCATGGATTTCAATCCCCAGTTTACCTTTGACAATTTCGTGGTCGGTCCTTCCAACCGGTTTGCCCATGGCGCAGCGGTAGCTGTCAGCAATAACCCCGGACAGACTTACAATCCGCTGTTTATTTACGGACCTCCCGGCGTGGGTAAGACCCACCTGCTGTATGCCATCGCCAACGGCATTCGCAAGGGAAATCCCCATGCAAACATCGTCTATATCAAAGGCGATCAGTTTACCAACGAACTGGTCTCCGCCATCAAAGACGGTAAAAATATCGAGTTCCGCAGCAAGTACCGGGAAGCCGATCTTTTCCTGATCGATGATATTCAGTTCATTGCCGGCAAGGAAACCACCCAGGAAGAATTCTTCCATACTTTCAACAAGCTCTATGAGGAACATAAGCAGATCGTCATGACCTCCGACCGGAAGCCCGGCGATATGCTGACTCTGGAGGACCGTCTGCGCACCCGTTTTGAATGGGGCTTGCTTGCGGATATCCAGCCGCCGGACTATGAGACCCGTATGGCGATCATCAAAACAAAGGCCATGTCCCTAGGTTTGGAGCTCAGCGACGAGGTCTGCAACTACATTGCCGTGAATGTGACGAACAATGTGCGGCAGATCGAAGGTACGGTCAAAAAGATCATGGCATACCGGGATCTGAACAATATGCCGTTGGATCTTCCCAATGTTTCCCGTGCCATTGACGACATGTTCAAGAACGAGGGAAGCGCCCTGCCCACTCCCAGCCTGATCATCAGCCAGGTCTGTAAGTTCTATTCCATCGACGAGGCAGTGCTCCGCGGTACGCTGAAAAACAAGGGTACTGCAGAGGCCCGTCAGGTAGCGATCTATCTGATCCGGAAGCTGACTAATTTGAGCACCCCGGACATCGGCAAGGAATTTAACCGGGATCACTCTACGATCATCCATTCCATCAATAAAGTGACCGATGCCCTTAAAAACGGAGACGATACCCTGCAGACTCATATTCGGGATATTACCTCTAATATCAACTCCTGTCTGTAATTTTCCACAGGATCTGTGGAATGTGGATAGATTTCCTGTGGATAAATCGCAAGGTTTTCTATTTCAACAAGGGCTGTTGAAAAGTTATTCTTTTCTACAATTTATCTGTTGAAAAAAACCTGCTGTCTCCCAACGGAAAAACCCACTTTTCCACATAAATTCGTACTAATACTACTTCTGCTACCAAATATAAGAAATTTATTTATATATTTATTATTTTTACAGAAAAGAGGTTTTCGCCATGCGTTTTACCTGTGAAAAAAGTATGCTTGTTACCGGACTGAATATTACCGGACGAACGGTCGCCCAAAAAAGTGCTCTGTCTGCCATTGAAGGTATTTTATGCCGCGCTGCTGACGGTTTGCATCTGACCGGTTTTAACATGGAGACAGCCATTACCTATAAGATCGACGCAGAGGTCACCGATGCCGGTGAATGCGTTTTGCCTGCAAAGCTTTTCGGCGATATTATCCGCCGTCTGCCCGAAGGCCCGGTCACTGTGGTGGTGGATGAGAATTACAAGGTTTCCATTCGCGCCGGTTATGCTTCCTTTACCATTTCCGCGGAATCTGCCGACGATTATCCGGAGCTTCCGGATGTGGGAAGTGGCAGAAGCATTTATATTCCCCAGAATGCTCTGAAAGAGCTGATCTCCGGTACCATCTTCTCTGTTTCCGAGAATCAGGGCAGACCCATTCACACCGGTGTAAAGTTTGAAGTGGCTGAGGGTACGATTTCTGCAATCGCAGTGGACGGTTTCCGTCTTGCCCGTCGGACTTATCATGCAGAGGGCCTGGACGAACGGACATTGTCTTTCGTCGTGCCTGCGCAGGGTCTGAAGGAAGTGGAAAAGATCCTGCAGGATACAGACGAGGATGCCGCTTTCACACTGGGTACAAAGCACATTCTGTTCCAGATCGGCGATGCAACCCTCATTTGCCGTCTTTTAGAAGGTGAATTTTTGGATTGGAGACGGGTCGTTCCCACCAACTGCCCCGTAAAGCTGGTTGCCAATGTGGCAGAGCTGGCATCTGCCATTGAGCGTGTGGGTCTGATCGTTTCTGAAAAGTATAAGAGCCCGGTCCGCTGTGTGTTCTCCGATCAGGTTCTGCTCTTGAAGACAAATACCACCATCGGCGCGGCAGAAGACCGCTGCACCCTTGCCGGTGACGGAAAAGAGCTGGAGATCGGCTTCAATGTCCGTTATTTGAGCGAGGCTTTGCGGGCTGTTCCCGGCGAAGAGGTAGTTTTGGAGCTGACAAACGGCTTAAGCCCCATTGTGATGACTCCGGTGGATGAGAAGGAAGACTTCTCTTACATGGTCCTGCCGGTGCGTATCACAGCATAAGGAGAACGCGTATGCGTGTCAAAGTAACGAAAAAACAGGAAAAAAGCGAAATTCCGGTAGTGATCTCCACAGAGTTTATTAAACTGGAAGCTGCGCTTAAATATGCAAATGCCACCGAATCCGGCGGCATTGCCAAGGCCGTGATTCAGGACGGAGCTGTTTTGGTAAACGGTGAAGTGTGTACCATGCGTGGAAAGAAATTATACCCCGGCGACCGCATCACCTTTGAAGATACTGTTTATTTAATTTGCATCCATGAATCTTAAAAATATTGAATTAAATGACTTTCGGAATTACAGCCGTCTGCAAGCGGAGTTTGACTCCGGCGTGAATCTCATTGTGGGAGATAACGCCCAGGGAAAAACGAATCTTCTGGAAGCAATCGTTTATTTGGGCAGCGGAAAAAGCTTCCGCACCCAAAAAACCGCCGATCTTATCAAATTCGGCGCGGATTTTGCCCAGGTAGAGGGAAATCTCTACTCTCAGGAACGGGAACAAGCGCTCCGTTGGATTCTTTTTGCCGGCGCAAGACCCCGGCAACTATATTTAAACGGCGTGAAGAAAAAAACAGCGGTCGACATTTCCGGTGTTTTGCAAACGGTGCTGTTCTGTCCGGAAGATCTGATGGTCTTAAAAACCGGCTCTGCCGCCAGACGACGGTTGGGAGATTCAGCGTTATGTCAACTAAGACCTAACTATGAAGCCGCTTTAGCAGAGTACGGAAGAATTCTGGAACAGAAAAACCGTATTTTAAAAGACCGGTTTGAAAATCCGGCGCTTTTGCAGATTCTGCCGGAGTACAATACACGACTTTGCCAGGTAGGCGCGCTTTTGATCTCCTACCGGGCAAGATTTTACGACAGTTTGAGAAAAGCTGCGGCAAATTACCACAGTTTATTTTCCGGCGGTAAAGAGGAATTTTCCTTAACCTACCGCACAGTTTCTACTGTAAACGATCCTTTTGCGCCGGTAGAGACCATTGTGCAGCAGCTGCAGGAGCATTTAATTTCTCATGAACGGGCGGAACTGGAAAGCGGACAGTGTCTGACCGGTCCGCACAAAGATGATTTTGATGTGACCCTTTCCGGTCTGTCTTTGAAGACCTTCGGCTCTCAGGGGCAGGTAAGAACCAGCGCCATCAGCTTAAAGCTGGCGCAGCGTGAACTTATGAAAAAACAGTCCGGAGAAATTCCGGTACTGCTTTTGGACGATGTGCTTTCTGAACTGGATCCGGGCAGGCAGGATTTTATCCTGAATCAAATTACGGAAGGGCAGGTATTTATCACCTGCTGTGAGCCGGAGCGCTTTACAAAGTTAGGAAAGACCATAGAAATTCGCAAGGGCGAATTGGTATAAGGAGTAAACTTATGTCTGATGAAACAAAGGTAACACAGGAATACGGCGGCGAACAAATACAAGTTTTGGAAGGCTTGGAAGCCGTTCGGAAACGGCCCGGTATGTACATTGGCTCTACCAGTGCCTCGGGTCTTCACCATCTTGTATATGAGATCGTGGATAACTCCATCGATGAAGCATTGGCCGGCTACTGTAAGCATATTACGGTCACCATCAATCCCGGTAATTCCATTACTGTTACCGACGATGGCCGTGGCATCCCCGTAGATATCCAGCCCCAGACCGGGAAGCCTGCTCTGGAAGTCGTCTTTACGGTATTGCATGCCGGTGGTAAGTTCGGCGGCGGCGGTTATAAGGTCTCCGGCGGTCTGCACGGCGTGGGCGCATCTGTTGTCAACGCGCTGTCTGAGAGTTTGACCGCAAGAGTCCATAAAAACGGCAATATCTATGAGATGAAGTTCGCCCGTGGTCATATCACTCAGGAAATGAAGATCGTAGGCAAAACCGAGAAAACCGGTACGGAAGTTACTTCCCAGCCGGATCCCGAGATGTTCGACGATGTGATCTACAGCTATGAGACCCTCCATGAGCGTATGCGTGAGGAGGCGTTCCTCAATGCCGGTCTTGCCATCACCATTACGGATAATCGCGGCGAAGAGCCCGTGGGCGAGACCATGTGCTACGAGGGCGGCATCCGGGAGTTTGTTACCTTTACCAATAAGAAAAAGACCACCATCCATGACGATGTGATCTATATTTCCGGCAGTAAGGGTGACGCATCTGCGGAAATTGCCATTCAATATAACGACAGTTTTAATGAGTCTATCCAGTCTTTTGCCAACGATGTGCGTACGCCCGAGGGCGGCATGCATGAAACCGGCTTTAAGACAGCCCTGACCCGTGTTCTCAATGCCTATGGTGCAAAGATCGGCACGATCAAAGGTGACGACAAGGTCTCCGGTGAGGATGTCCGTGAGGGTATCACAGCTATTATCTCCGTCAAGCTGACCGATGCTCAGTTTGAAGGTCAGACCAAGGCAAAGCTGGGCAATGCCTATATCCGCACCCTGGTGGAGCAGATCATGGGCGATCAGCTGTCTACCTACTTTGAAGAGCATCCCGGCACTGCCAAAATCATTCTGGAAAAGGCAATGCTGGCAAACCGGGCAAGAGAAGCTGCCCGGAAGGCAAGAGAAAATGCCCGTAGAAAGACCGGTCTGGAATCCGGCGGTATGCCCGATAAGCTGCAGGACTGCAACGAAAAAGACCCCTCCTTGTGCGAACTGTACATCGTCGAGGGTGACTCTGCTGCCGGCTCTGCCATTCAGGGCAGAGACTCCCGTTTCCAGGCGATCCTTGCCATGTGGGGTAAAATGCTCAATGTGGAAAAGGCACGCGCCGACAAAATCTACGGTAACGACAAGCTCAGCCCGCTGATCATCGCCCTTGGCGGCGGCATCGGTGAGGATTTTGACATTGAAAGACTGCGCTACCATAAGATCATCATCATGTCCGATGCGGACGTAGACGGCGCCCATATCCGTACGCTGCTGCTGACCTTCTTCTTCCGCTATATGCGGCCGCTGATCGAAAACGGTTTCGTTTACTCTGCTGTGCCGCCCCTTTATAAGCTGAAACGGGGCAAGACAGAGCGTGTGGCGTATTCCGATGAACAGCGTGATCTGGTTTCTGCTGAACTCCGGGGCGAATCCAATGCAAAAGTGGAGATCTCCCGGTTTAAGGGTCTTGGTGAGATGGATCCCCACGAGCTTTGGGAGACCACCATGGATCCCAATACCCGTACCCTGCGCCGTATTACCTTGGAGGATGCCCGACGCGCCGATGAGATCTTTACGGTCTTGATGGGCGAGCAGGTCGAGCCCCGGAAGGAATGGATCGAGCGTAATGCAAAATATGCCATCAATATTGATATTTAATGGAGGGGAGCGAGGCGACCGCCGCCAGTGGCGGAAAAAGGAAGCCGAGCGAGTGGCAGCGGTCGATAGCTGACGAAGTCCTTTGAAGGACGAGGAAGATATCGGATACCGCAACAGGAGACGCAAATCCCCTTTCACGCATTTGCGTGAAAGCTCCTCTTAATCGAATTAGAATTTACTGCAATTTTTATAGAAAACCTTTGGAGGTGTTTCTTTTTGGCTAAGCATAATCGTGATTATAAGCCGGAGGATATTCTGTTCCCAGATCAGGCAATCACAGAATCCAATCTGGTTGAAGAAATGGAGCGCTCTTATATTGAGTATGCTATGAGCGTCATCGTTGGACGCGCCCTGCCGGATGTAAGAGACGGCTTAAAACCGGTCCATCGCCGCATTCTGTACACCATGTACGAAAGCGGTCTGACCTCCGATAAGCCTTTTAAAAAGTCCGCAACCTGCGTCGGTGATGTGCTGGGTAAATACCATCCCCACGGCGACGCATCCGTTTACGATGCTATGGTCCGTCTTGCGCAGAATTTCTCCATGCGCTACATGCTGGTAGACGGACACGGTAACTTCGGCAGCGTGGACGGCGACCCCCCGGCTGCTTACCGTTATACCGAAGCAAGAATGAGCAAGCTCTCTAATGAGATGCTCCGGGATATTGAAAAGGATACGGTCAACTGGGACCCCAACTTCGACGAATCCCGGAAAGAACCCCGTGTCCTGCCCAGCCGGTTCCCCAACCTGCTGGTCAACGGCTCTTCCGGTATTGCGGTCGGTATGGCTACCAACATTCCGCCCCATAACCTGACAGAGGTTATTAATGCTTGCGTGGCAGTGCTGGACGACCCGGAAGTATCTATGGTGGATCTGATGGAGCATGTATCCGGCCCTGACTTCCCTACCGGCGGTATCATTATGGGCAGATCCGGCATTCGCGCCGCCTATGCCACCGGCCGCGGCAAAGTAGTTGTCCGCGCCCGGACAGAATTTGAGGAATTCAATAAGGACAGAGTCCGTATTATCGTGACGGAGCTGCCCTATCAGGTCAATAAGCGCCAGCTGATCAAAGCCATTGCCGATCAGGTAAAGGACAAGCGGCTGGAGAATATCTCCGACCTGCGTGACGAAACCGACCGTAACGGTATGCGTATCGTCATCGAATTAAAGAAGGAAGCCAATCCCCAGGTCGTGCTGAACAATCTGTTTAAGCAGACTGCGCTGCAGTCTAGCTTCGGTATCATTATGCTGGCGCTGGTGGATGACCAGAAGCAGCCGAGAATTCTTTCTCTGCGGCAGATCATTGATGAATATCTGGCCCACCAGAATGAGGTTCTGACCCGCCGTACCGAGTTCGACCTGCGCAAGGCAAGAGAACGGGCTCATCTGCTGGAAGGTCTGCTGATCGCCCAGG
>JAZSOR010000033.1:0-36728 GCA_045537035.1 Faecousia sp.
GGCTACGATCCGACTTAAGATGGACCGGATCAAGCTGGAAGGCGATATTCCGTCTCCTGCCAATCCGCCCAAGGGCTGCCGGTTCCACACCCGTTGCCCCTACGCAAAGGAAGTGTGCAAGCACATTCCGCCGGAGTACACCGAGGTGGAGCCCGGTCACTTTGCCGCTTGCCATCTGCTGTCCGGAGAATAAGGAATGGGTAAAAAGCAAAAAAAAGAAAAGGTCACCTATGTAGATGACGGCAGGACCGTTGCGGATATGTCCGGCGTGTCCTCCGGTCCCCGGCTTAGTAATGATCCTTACCGTCCGCCGCTAAAGGCAAAAGAGGTATGGAAGACCTACTGGGGCGCGGTAAAAATGATGTTTACCCCCATGCTGGTGGTCATCTGCGCTATTATCATCATTTACATGATCTTGTCCTTTGTCTTTCTGTTTTTGGCATAAAAAAACGGTGTCTGCCTTGCAGACACCGTTTTTCTTTCTCATTACACAGGATGCTCCGTGATATATCGGTCCAGGATCTGCGCGGCCAGGATCACCAGCCGGACGCAGGGCCGCTGCTTGTAAAATTCCTCAGTACGGGGTGTGGGTTTCGGATCGGAGGGAGGATTTTTCAAAATCTCCCGGCAGATGATACTGCCGGCTGTCTCCCGGAAAGTGCCGGATAACTCCTGCACCCGGGTATAGTGTTCCATTTGCTTTGTCTGGTCGGGCTCGTCATACCCGTATAAAATACCGGCAACGAACAGCATGCCGCTGACCGCACCGCAGACCTCCCGAAGCCTGCCCATACCACCGCCGAAAGAGGAGATCATCTTCGCGGTGGCCTTCTCGTCCAGTTTCGTTACATCGCAAAAAGCCATAGCTACCGCCTGGGCGCAGTTATAGCCCTTTAAAAAAAGTTCTGCTGCATAATTGCTGTGATCCATAGGGATACCTCCAAGGATTGATAAGCCCATTATACTGTTTTTGTCAAATAATGCAATAAAAAAGAACTGACCCTTGACTGTCTTTACACCGTACAGTCAAGGGTCAGTTCATTTCGTTCTTGGGCTCTATCATCAATGGTTACCTCCGTTTCTGCAGATTCTTCGGCATGCACGATATGCTGCCTTTCAGGAATTTACCTGTACATTGGTATCACCCTTTCTGACTATATAGTAGCATAGGTTTTTTCATTTTACAATATGGTATAGTGTACAAGAAATAAGCGCGGTTTTCGTGCACAATACAGAAAATGATTTTAGGGCGCAAGTTTTCGTTGACAGCGGATAGTGCACCTTGATATAATAAATATGTTGGGCGGCAAAAATTGCGCCCATTTTTTATTACAAGGAGGCGGTTGTATGCAATACCGGAAGGACAAATACGGAAACGACCTTTCTGTGCTTGGCTTTGGCTGTATGCGCTTTCAGCGAAAGCAGGGCAGGATCGATATGGAACTTGCCGAGCAGCAGATCCTGCAGGCGTTTCACGGCGGTGTGAATTACTACGATACTGCCTACATCTACCCTGGCAGTGAAGCGGCCATCGGCGAGATCTTTGCAAAAAACGGCATCCGCGATCAGCTCTACATAGCCACCAAGCTGCCCCATTATCTAATTAAAAGCGCAGAGGGTATGGAAAAGCTGTTTCAGGAGCAGCTGAGCCGTTTGCGGACAGATTATATCGATTACTATCTGATGCATATGCTCACTGACACCGCTACATGGAAACGGCTGGAGGCTCTGGGAATCCGGCAGTGGCTGGAGGAAAAACGCAGAAGCGGACAGATCCGACAGATCGGATTTTCCTACCACGGTAATTCTCAGACCTTCTGTGACCTTCTGGATGCCTACGATTGGGATTTCTGTCAGATCCAGTATAACTACATGGATGAGTTTACTCAGGCAGGCAGACGGGGTCTTGAGTATGCGGAATCGAAGGGGATACCGGTGATCATTATGGAGCCTTTACGGGGTGGACGGCTGGTCAATCAGCTTCCGGAAGAGGCGAAAAAGTTGTTTGCTGCCCATGAAAGCGGCTGGACGCCTGCCCAGTGGTCCTTCCGCTGGCTGTGGGATCAGAAGGGTGTGACCGTGGTTCTCTCCGGTATGAACAGCCGGGAGATGATCGAGGAAAATATGCAAACTGCCAGCGATGCGCAGGCAGGACATTTCGGAGAAGGGGAGCAGGCGCTTCTTCGTGAGGTGGTCAAAGCCTTCCATGCAAAAGTGAAAGTCGGCTGCACCGGCTGCGGCTACTGTATGCCTTGCCCCAAAGGTGTGGACATTCCCGGCACATTCAATGCCTATAACCGCCGGTATCAGGAGGGGTGGTTTCAAGCGCTCCGGGAGTACTTTATGTGCACTACCTTCCGGAAAAACTCTGCCGCCGCTTCCAACTGCATCGGCTGCGGTAAGTGTGAAAAGCACTGCCCCCAGGGGATCGAGATCCGCAAGCATCTGAAGGATGCCCAAAAGGTTTTGGAAGATCCTATCTATAAAATTGCCTCCAAGGGCGCGAAATGGTTTATGAAATTCTAAGGAAAACGGTCGTCTTAATTGACGACCGTTTCTTCGTTGGGATATTCCAATGTAATGATTTTGGGAGCATGATCCATAGCAGGAATGATCCTCTCCATAAGATCCTCTTTCCTGAGCCGCAGGCTGGAGGTGTTGACGCAGGGGTGACAGCCGATATAGTCCCAGTTCAGCAGTTCCTGATCGATCAGCAGCTGCACCCGGTGTTCCTTGTCATTCATCAGACCCAAAACGCTCAGAGAGCCGGGGGTGATGTCAAGAAACGCTTCCATAAACTTTCCGTCAGCGAAAGAAAGACGGGAAGAACCGATCTGCTTTGAAACAGCGGATGTCTTAAAGGGCTTTTCGCCGGGCATCATCAGTAAATAAAAATCGGTGCACTGCCGGTTGCACAGCAGTAAATTTTTGCACATGGGGGAGCCCATGGCTTTGTCGATTTCCGCGCAGGCCTCCATGGTCATGGCAGCATCGTGATCTACCCGTTCATAATTGACACCAAGGGAATCCAGCAGGTCATAGACCCGCAGCTCTTTTTGCAAACGACCTTTTTTCTCGGTGGGTCGACCGGAATGTAGTATCATAATGCGTTCTCCTTTTGTGCAGATAGGAAAACTATATCATAAAAAGAAAAAATGGGCAATAAAAAAGAAATGACCCTTGACCGTGTTGCCTTCGGCAGCCTTACGATCAAGGGTCATTTCTGTTCACTCTTAGTATCTAACATCATTGGTTAACCTCGCTTTCTACAGAATCGACGAACTTTCATTTCTGCATCTTTCCGTATCACTGCATTCATTCGGCCATTTCCCATCAGCGGGAAGCTCTTATGTGTCGGATCGTTATTTATGAAGTTCGTCTTTCGGCTCAGACCGAAACGCTGCCGGCTTTCAGTTCTTAACATTCATTTATCGATGGTTGATTCTTATGTTTTCAGATTCCACACTCGACTTCAATCTTCTTTATAACTGTTAAGCTGAACTTTTTTGCTGCAGTTCTTATTGCTTGTTACTTACTTCTTACATAACTTCCAAAGAACTGTAAGCAGGCTTTACGCTTTTGGTTGTGAGCCTCAAGGTTTACATGTACATTGGTATCACCTCTTTGTGTCTATAATATAGCACAAAAAATATGACTTTGCAATATGTAAAATTGTACAAAGTGCACTATAAATTTCTGTGCAAAACGCAGAAAAGTTAATCTCAAGACCAATTTGTGGTTGACATGGGTGTTTGCGGTTTGATATAATGATTATGTTGGGCGGCTAAAAAACCGCCTGTTTTTTTATTTGGGGGGATTTGGAATGACACAGCTGCAATATCGCGTGATCCGCAGCCACCGTAAGACCTTGGCTTTACATATCCTTCCCGACGGAAGCGTAGAGGTGCGCTGCCCCAAAACCTTCAGTCAGCAGCGGATCCGGGAGTTTGTGGAGGATAAGACTCCCTGGATACTGAAAAAACTGAAGACCATTCCCAAACCAGCGGAGAAATTATCCTCCAAAGAGCTCAAGGACCTGACGGCAAAGGCAAAAGCGATGCTTTCAGAAAAGCTCAGGCATTACGCGCCATTGGTGGGTGTTGACTACGGTCGTGTTACGGTGCGGCATCAAAAAACCCGTTGGGGCAGCTGCAGCGCAAAGGGCAACCTGAATTTCAACTGTTTGCTGGCGCTGGCGCCACCGGAGGTCATGGACTATGTGGTGGTCCATGAGCTGTGCCATAGAAAACAGCTGAATCACTCCGATCGTTTTTGGGCGCAGGTGGAGAAGATACTGCCGGACTATGCGCAGCGCAGAAAATGGCTAAGGGAAAACGGAACGAGCCTTCTTGGCAAACTGCCGTAAATAGCAAAGGCAACGCTTGTAAGCGTTGCCTTTCTTTTTAGGATTGTCTGTTTATGATCTTGCCGTCAGGGGAGATGGTGACGATCTCCAAGGGGATATCCTTGCCGCTTGCTTCCAGCGCTTTTTTTACTGCAAAAGGAAGACCGCCGCAGCAGGGCACTTGCATCCGCGCAACCGTAATGCTGCGGATATGATTGTTTTGCAGGATCTGGGTCAGCTTTTCACTGTAATCCACACTGTCCAGCTTGGGACAGCCGATCAGGGTGATCTTGCCCTTTATGAAATCTGCATGGAAATTGCCGTAGGCATAAGCGCAGCAATCTGCTGCGATCAGCAAATCGGCGTTTTCAAACAAAGGGCCGCCGGGGGGTACCAGCTTGATCTGCACCGGAAAATTCTGCAGCTGCCCGGGAACAAAGGTTTTGATTTCCGGTGCTTTCTTAGCTTCTTTCGCTGCCAGCACCGCAGCTTCATTATAGGCAGGCGCTTCTCTTTCCTCAAAGGAGATAGCGCCGGTGGGGCAGGCAGGAAGGCAATCTCCCAAGCCGTCGCAGTAATCCTCCCGAAGAAGCTGCGCTTTGCCGTTTACTATGCCGATTGCACCCTCGTGGCAGGCTGTGGCGCAAAGTCCGCAGCCGTTGCATTTTTCCTTATCGATGGTAATGATCCTGCGGATCATGCGGATCGCTCCTTCCTTTGCTGCCGCTGTTCGGCAGCTTTTTCTTTTTGCGTTGCGGCGATCTTCATCATCTGCTCATACATCTCATCACCGACACATTTTCTGGCATATTCGCACCACTGGACACAGCTGAGTGTGTCGTTATAAGCAATAAAGCCGCACTTGTCGCAGGCCATCTGGGTGTCAATGGAGAATAGCTCGATGATATTGCCGCACTGGGGACATATCTTTTCATGGATCGTAGGAGTACGGGGTTTGCCTTGACATCCTTCCATCATCATATCAATCACTCCTTTACTTGACTTTCTAATGACAGTATACTATACTTACATTATATAGTATGTTGGAATTCCAACAAAAGGAGAAAATTATGCGAGAATATTTATCGGTTTTGCAGCAGTGCGTATTGTTTGATAACATAGCACCGGATGAGATCGACAGTATGCTCCATTGCTTTGGCGCATCGCTAAAAAAGGCCGGGAAGAACGCGACAATTCTGTCCGAGGGAGATTCGGCAGACTATGTGGGCATTTTGCTCCGGGGCAGCGCCAATGTGGTCAAGCAGGATTACTACGGTGTTCGCAGCATCGTGGGCAGGGTAGAGGAAGCGGAAATGTTTGCCGAGAGCTTTGCCTGCGCCGGTGTTCCCACCCTGCCGGTGAGTGTGGTAGCAAATGAGGAATGCCATTATCTGCTGGTGGATTGTCAGCGGATCACTGTGGGCTGCGCCAATGCCTGCAGCTTTCACAGCCAGGTGATCTTTAACCTGTTAAAGGCGGTGGCAGCGCGGAATCTGGAATTTCACCAAAAGCTGGAGATCACCGCAAAGCGCACCACCCGGGAAAAACTGATGGCTTACCTGCTGGGCCAGGCTAAACTTGCCGGCAGCAGCACCTTTACCATTCCCTACGACCGGCAGGCGCTGGCGGATTATCTTGGTGTGGAGCGCAGCGCCATGTCTGCGGAGATCAGCAAGCTCCGCGCAGACGGGGTTATCCTGTCAAAACGCAATGAATTTACCATTTTATAGGCGGCGCTTATTGCAATATAACGAGGATAAAGATATAATAAATAAGAGGTGAGAAAGATGAAACTGTTATTTAAACAAAGAATGTTCTCATGGCTGGACAGTTATGATATCTTCAATGAGGCAGGCGACACGGTCTATGTGGTCAAGGGTCAGTTTGGCTGGGGACACCGTCTGAAGATCTTCGATGCAGCCGGCAATGAGGTAGGTACGGTACAGCAGCGGCTGCTGACTTTTTTGCCGAAGTTTGAAATGTACTTAGCAGAGAGGTATTTGGGCTGCATCAGCCGGGAATTCAGCTTCTTTACACCCCGATATCATATCGACTGCAATGGCTGGCAGGTGGAGGGTAATTTCTTCGAATGGGATTACCTGATCCGCAACAGCGCCGGTCGTCCTATTGCGTCGGTGACGAAAGAGTTATTTAACTGGACGGATACCTATGTGATCGATGTGGAAAATCCGGCAGATGCGCTGTGCGCCCTGATGCTGGTCTTGGCCATCGACGCGGAAAAGTGCTCCAGAAAAGATTAAAGATAAACACGAGGCGATCAAATTGGCACAGCACACAAACAGACTATCCAAAGACTTTACCAGCGGAAACATTGCAAAGCAACTGCTGTTTTTTACGCTGCCCTTTATGGCATCCAACGCGCTGCAGGTCCTTTACAGTACCATCGACATGGTCATTGTCGGAGAATTCGTCGGCACACCGGGTCTTTCTGCGGTGTCTCAAAGCAGCCAGGTCATTAACTTTGCCACTATGGTGGGCATGGGTGTTTCCAACGGCGGTCAGGTGCTTATTTCTCAAGCACTGGGCGCAGGAAAACGGAAAGAACTGAACCGGATCATTGGCACACTGTTCAGCCTGATCTTACTTTTGGGTCTGGCAATGTCCGTGGTCATCCTTGCCGGCAGGACATGGATCCTCAATGCGCTGAATGTACCGGTGGAATCTTATGATTTCGCCATGGAATATCTGGTCATCTGCGCAGCCGGACTGATCTTCACCGCCGGCTATAACATGGTCTCTGCTGTCCTGCGTGGCATGGGCGACTCCAAACGGCCCTTCCTTTTTATTGGCATTGCTTCGGCGGTAAATCTGGTGCTGGACATTCTCTTTACCGGCATTTTGGGCTGGAAAGTTGCCGGCGCAGCATGGGCTACCATCATCGGCCAGGCAGTATCGTTTCTGTTCTCCCTTTACTATCTGTACAGAAAACGGGAAGCATTTGGCTTTGATTTTAAAATTAAAAGCTTCAAGATCGATAAGCATTATAGCCGCATGATCATCGCCTTGGGCGCGCCAATGGCTGTGCAGGCGGGCTTTATCAATATCTCTATGCTGTATGTCAATGCTCTTGTGAATGAAGTCAGCGTGGTGGCATCGGCTACCTTCGGTGTCGGTATCCGTATCGACGATATTATCAATAAGCTGGCAATGGGCATCCAGCAGGCGGCACTGCCTATGATCAGCCAAAATGTGGCGGCAGGAAAAACTGACCGGGCAGTGAAGACCGTGCACTATTCCTGGATCTATTCAGGCGTTTGGACCGTGCTGTGCATGGCGGCATACCTGCTGTTCGGACGACAGATGTTTATGCTGTTCTCTGATGATCCCCTGGTCCATGAGATGTCCGGCACATTCATAAGCGCGATCCTTTGGCTGTTCCCGGCGCTGTCCTTTATGCGCGGCACCGGCGCATTCATTCAGGGTATCGGCAACGCAAAGTTGAGTATGATCTTAGCCCTCTTGGATGGTGTGGTCCTGCGGATCGGTCTGAGCTGGCTGTTTGGTATCGCATTTCATTGGGGCTTCTACGGGTTTGTTTTAGGTTATGCCCTGGCAGCCTATGGCGGCGCCATACCGGGTTTTATTTATTTTGTATCCGGCATCTGGAAAAAACGAAAAGTCCTTGCAGACGACATTTGATAAAAAATCCCCCTGCCGCATATATACTGCGGCAGGGGGATGCAATTTTAGGGGCAGAACACCCGGATCGCATGCTTCAGGCAGGCAACATCCAGCTGCTCATGGCCTTGTTCGGATTCACCGTCGATTGTCCAGCCCATATTGAGGGGGGCGGATACTTTTACGGACGGTGTGTTTACAAAGGTGAGCATAGAGCAGTTATAAGTCTGCTGCTGCAGCGCTTTTACACAATCTCCCAGCTCGAACAGATCTTTGGGCGCGCGCACCAGCAGCAGCTCAAACAGACCGTCCGCCATGTCCACAAGGTCACGGGACAGTGTCAAAATGCCGCCCACACTGGTGGAATTGCTGATGGCACCGAAAATGAAGGAATCCTCGATCACTCTGCCGTCGGGCAGTTCAAACCGCAAAGGGTAGGTACGCAGCTGGGACAGCTCCTGAATGCCGCTGAGCACATAGGCTGCGTGTCCTATGATGTTTTTCATACCCTGGGGCGTGGAATAGCTGGTCTTGGTAAAGACACCGAAAGAAGCCACATAGGAGAAATACCGTTCGTTAAAAAGACCTACATCCAACTGCTTGGGCACACCCTCAATGATATCCCGGGCAGCTTGCATAATGTTGGTGCTTAGACCTAAGCTGTTGGCAAAGTCGTTGGTAGAGCCTGCGGGGATATAGCCGATCGGGATATCGCGACCGCATTTTAAGACACCGGATACGGTCTCGTTAAATGTGCCGTCGCCGCCGCAGCAGACCACAAGATCGATTTGATCCGCATAGCGGATGCAGGCAGCTTCTGCGTCACCACCGCCGGCGGTAATATGGGTAATGACCGTAAAATCGGCCCGGTTAAACAGTTCGATAATGTCGGCAAGCTGTTTTTTTGCTTTCAGCTGACCGGCTTTGGGATTGACGATGAGCAATAACTTTTTCATAGTACGATGTCCTTTGCAAATAAGCGGCGCGATGAGAAAGCGCTATATTACAATATCTGCATATAGTATACAGAAGAATATCAGAATCCGCAATACAAAACAGAAAAAACTTTCCTTAAGGATAAAAGTATGATAGAATGAGATTGTAATTTATAGAAAAAGAGGTGCGTTTATGGACAGCAAGAAGAAATCCTTTTTCCAGGCATTGAAATTTACGCTGTTTTCCATTTCTGCAGGCGTGATACAAGTGGGATCTTTTGCGCTTTTGCAGATCTTTATACACCGATACTGGATCCCGTATCTGATCTCTTTGGTACTTTCCATTTTGTGGAATTTTACGCTGAACAGACGCTATACCTTTCAATCTGCCGCCAATGTGCCGGTGGCTATGGCAAAGGTCTTCGGCTTTTATCTTATCTTTACGCCCCTTTCCACATGGCTTGGTGATCTTGCGGAACAGGGCGGTGTCAACGATTTTGTGATCCTTGCGGCCACGATGCTGGCAAATTTCGTACTGGAATTTCTGTTTTGTAAATTTGTGGTCTACCGGGGGCAGGAAGATACCCGCCAAAAGTAAAATCCAAAAAGAGCCGACAGCGTCGGCTCTTTTTTGCGTTATGCAATGGGGGCAGCTTGCTTGCGTCTGGTCGCCAGGTAATAGATGCCATAAAAGCCGGTCAGATATAGGAAAAACAGCACCACAACACCTACAGGGTACAGCACCGGATGACCGCCCACCAGATTGTAGAGAATGTCGTAAGGCGTTCCGTCGCCCTGCATTAAGAACATATAGTTATAGTCGATCAGCAGGTTTGCAATGTATGCCATGATGCAGAAGCAGAGCAAAATGGCGGTGGTGGGGAGAATGTTTTTCCATTTCAGCCGGGACATACCGGAGATCATGATGTACAGCGAGGCAAAGCCTGACAGGCAGTGGGTAATGCCGGAAACCACATTTTCAAAGCCGATGACCGGGTAGGCATTGTAGTTTTGCCCGGCACCGTATACACCCAAGATCGCGCCCACGATGCCGAAGATGCACACAAAATCCAAAGCGGCTTCCTTGATCCGTCCCCGGGTAAATGCGGCGATGGGGATCGCCAGTAACTGAATGCTGCACAAAAACAGCGGAAGGTTGTAAAGCCACGGGCTGAGGCTTTCCTGCTTGTAGCAAAGCATGCAGATCTTAAAGAGCTCTACGCCGTCAATGAGGAACGCTGTCCATACAAGGACGCGGTTTTGTGCTTTCTTGTCTGCAGACCGATTTTGCTTACCCAGCCACACCGCGCAGCCGACCATGGCGGCCATCAATACTGTGGCAAAGAGCAGGTGCTGCCATGATAAAAATCCCTCCGGTGTTCGCTGATAGCCACCGATTCCAAAAAATTCTCTCATATCTGACCTCTTGATTCTATATTTAGGGAATATGCTTCGGCTATTATAGCACGGTTTTTCCCGTTTGTAGCTTTTTGTCGAAAATCCTAAGAAAAAATTAAGAATCCCCCGGCGAGCCGGGGGATAAATATCATTTTATAGCAAGTCCGTCGTGGAATGCCTGGCCGACTTTTTCACCAAGCACCAGATAGTGGTGGTGTACGGGGTCAAAGGTGATGGGCTGCAGCCTGGCAACATCCACCTTGCCGTTGGCATCCAGATAAGCTTCGTCCACGCAGATATTGATGACTTTGCCCACCAGACGGCAGGCTTCGGGATCGTAGGAGATCATCTCGCATTCCAAGGCCATGGGCAGCTCATCGATCAGCGGCGCATCCACAAACTCGGATTTTGTAGCGTGAAAGCCTGCCTTAGCGAACTTATCCGGCTCTTTATTGCCGGAGACGATGCCCACATAATCGCAGGCATTTACATACTGCGCTGTGCCCATGGACACGGTGAACGCCTTGCGTGCCTGGATATTCTTAGCTGTCTTGTGGCCGGCTTCCACGCAGATGGTAAGCTGGGCTTCTTCCGTAACACCGCCCCAGGCCGCATTCATGGCATTGGGCGTACCGTCTTCGTTGTAAGTGCCGATAATAAACACCGGCATGGGATAACACATTTCTTTTGCACCGAAGTTCTTGCGCATGATTCATCCTCCTAATAAGATTCTGCGTTTATTATACCGCATAAAGTGTAACCGTTGCAAGACATGTTTTTGCATGTTATAATAAGGCAAAGAGGTGATACTCTATGAAGAAACTGATTTTGATTTTTATGGCAATGATGCTATTGACTGCCTGCGGACAAGAGAATGAAAACAAGCAGGAGGCGGTATATGTGAATATCACGGCAGCTGAGGCCAAGGAAATTATGGACAGCCAGGAAGGCTATGTCATTCTGGATACACGCACCCAAGAGGAATACGATGAGAGTCACATTCCCGGCGCAATACTGATTCCTCACGATGAGATCACGCAGAAAGCAGAAGGTGTACTGACGGACAAAAATCAGATGATCTTAGTCTATTGTCGCAGCGGTCGGCGGAGCAAGCTGGCAGCGGAAGATTTGGCGAAGCTGGGCTATACCAACATCAAAGAATTTGGCGGCATCATCGACTGGCCCTACGAGGTAGAGAAAAATGGTTAAAGAAATTATGCACGATCCGTTTTTTCTTGCGCTGAAGTCGGAGACCGCAACGACAGAGGATCTGCAGGTAGCACAGGATCTGCTGGATACTTTAGCCGCCAACAAAGAGGCCTGCGTTGGTATGGCTGCCAATATGATCGGCGTACACAAACGGATCATTGCCTTTGATAATGCGGGGGCATACATGGTAATGTTCAATCCCGAGATTGTCAAGATGTCAGGACCTTATGATACAGAGGAAGGCTGTCTTTCGTTGCTTGGTGGACCTCGTCCGTGTAAGCGCTATCAGACCATAAAGGTCCAATGGCAAAACGAGAAATTTCAGACCCGTGTCAAGACCTTCACCGGTTGGCCTGCCCAGATCATCCAGCACGAGATCGATCACTGTAATGGTATCCTGATATAACAATACCGCCCCGATCGGGGCGGTTTGATTATATCTTCTGCTTAAACAGACCGTGCTGATTGCAGTAGCAATAGAGATAGCCTCTGCCGCGCAGCTGCAGACGGGTCTCGGCATTTGATTCCGGATAGAATTTGACCATTTGCAGGCGGTCGGCGGTGACAAATGCCACAAAGGAAATGAAATGCTGTTTTGTCATAGGGTGGGGGATCGAGATAAAATGCTCGTCCTCCACTTTTTGGATGGTGATCCCGTGGGTAGCATCGGCATCTTCTGCCTCCAGAGCAGGCAAGGTGATACCGCAGCAGCTGACCAACGCGTCGCCGGTGCTGTGGATGATGTTTCCGCAGATGGGACAGACATAGAATTTGCACCGCAGCATATTGGCGGAGGTGTTTTTGTTGGTGATATGCTCTCCGTTCATCAGCTCGATGACGGAGATACCCAGAGCCTGTGCCAGCGGCTGCAGCAGAGAAATGTCCGGCAGACCTTTGGCGGTCTCCCACTTGGAGACGGTCTTGCTGCTGACACCGATCTTCTCTGCCAGCTCCACCTGCGTGAGCTTTCTGCTCTCCCGTAATTCCTTGATGGTCACTCCGGTTACATAGGTGTTCATAAATGTCACGCCCTTTCTTGATGCAAGCATACTATGAATCCGCAAATTTAGCAACCTATGCTGCGTAGACTTGCGTTGCAAGTGGCGCTTTGGCATGGTATAATGGTACAAAAGAGGGGAATGTGCGCCTATGAATAATTATGATCTTCAAGTGGATATCGGCAAACGGATATTCTTAGCGTACGATCAGCAGCTGCTGATCCGGAAATTCCGGCTGGAAGCGGACGAAGGGCATATCTATCTGAACTATCTGAACACCCCGTGCCGCATCAACAGAAGAGACGGGACAGTCGAGGAAAACATCCAAGACCGGTGGAAGGAGTGTCGCTCCTTCAGTACGGTGATGACCATCTATGATCTGCTATGCTATCATCAGGGACAGATCGCTCCAATATTGGCAGGTCAGTGGTGTGCAGTTGGTACATTTGTGGTCACCGGAGTTACCGAAACCGATACTTTCACAAAGAAGTACGCTGCGATATTTGATGGACACACAGAGGAACTGAAGGCTGCCTGCGAAGGTTTAGGTGGCGTTCTGCAGCCCAGAATGGCGGGGGCGGATGTGACTTGCCGGATCCCGGTAACGCCGTTCTTTCCGGTACTTCTGCAATTCTGGGAGGGAGACGAGGAATTTCCACCGAAGCTGATGCTTCTTTGGGATCGGAATACGGACTTGCTTCTGCATTTTGAGACCACCTTTTACTTGCAGGGAGATCTGCTGCAACGGCTGGAGGAAGCAATATGAAGAAAGTCAAAATCACCGCCATCAGAAGGACTTGTTATCCCGACTTGATGGCAAAATACGAAAACTCCATCGAGCATGCCTGTAATGTGGAAGAAGGTCAAGTCTGGATCGCCAACGGATGGGAGAAGCCCGAGGGCTTCTGCGACAGCGCCTGGGAGAGTATGTCTGCCTTCGTCAAAACACTTGCCGAGGGCGGTGGAAACTTCTATGACGGATGGATGAAGGATCCGCATTCCGCTATGATAAGTTGCAACGACGGCTTTAGACCGGTGAGCTTTTATCTTGAAGCATTAGAAGAGGAGGTAAACACATGACACTCAATGAAATGATTTACCATCGCAAATCCTGCCGCAGCTTTACGAATGTACCTGTAGACGAAGCAATGATCGAAACCATCAAGGCGTTCCCCATGAAACCGCTGTATCCGGAAATCAAGGTCCATTGGGATATCGTTCCTCGAAATCAGGTCAAGTGTATTTGCCCATGGACTACGCCGCAGCTGATCACCATTTACTCCAGGGAAACCGATGGCTGGCTGGAAAACATAGGTTTTCTGTTCCAGCAGATGGACCTGTATTTGCAGAGCCTTGGCCTTGGTGTTTGCTGGCTGGGCATGGGAAGGATGCATCCCAAGACGACTACGGCCATAGAAGGAATGAAGTTTGTTATCATGCTTGCCTTCGGTCATCCCAAGGGCGACCAGCTGCGTCATGAATTAAAGGGCTTTAAGAGAAAGACTCTCGAACAGATCGCGGACCAGGCTGATCCCAGACTGGAGCCTGCCCGACTGGCGCCTTCTGCAGTCAACAGCCAGCCCTGGTATTTCACCCACGAAGGTGACAACATCCATGTTTATTGCAATCGAAAAGGAAGTCGCCTGGACGCAGGTATCGCCCTGGCACATCTGTATGTGGCAAACGAGGAAACCTTCCGCTTCTTCAAGGCGGAGACTGTTCCGGAAGTGCCGGGATACAGCTACATTGGCAGCGTAACGCTGTGAAAGGAAATAGAATGAAACTGCTACGAAATGCACTGACGAAATTCATCTGCGCTCTGCTGCTGGTGGGTCTTTTGATATTCCTGCCGGCAGGTACGCTGCACTATGCAAAAGGGTGGCTTTTGATCACTTTACTGTTCGTACCTATGCTGCTTGCCGGCTTCGTGATGCTGGCGAAGTCCCCGGAGTTTTTGAAAAAACGCCTGGATGTCAGGGAAAAGCAGGCAACACAAAAGGGCGTGATCGCCTTTTCAGGATTGATGTTTATTGCCGGATTTGTAGTGGCCGGACTGGACTACCGCTTCTCCTGGTCGCAAATGCCGTTGTCTGTAACGATCATAGCGTCGGTGCTGTTTTTGACCGCCTATGCCATCTATGCGGAAGTCATGCGGGAAAACGCATACCTGAGCCGCACGATCAAGGTAGAACAGGGGCAGAAGGTGGTGGACACGGGCCTTTACGGCATCGTCCGCCATCCTATGTACATGGCAACGATCCTGCTGTTTTTGATGATCCCCATTGTTCTGGGGTCTTGGTACGCGCTGATCGTTTTTGCGTTTTATCCGGCGATCATCATTGTCCGCTTGAGGGATGAAGAGGACCTGCTGACCCGGGAACTTGCCGACTATGCAGAGTATAAAAAGAAGGTCAAATACAGAATTATCCCGTTCATTTGGTAAAGAAAGGCCGATGAATCATGCAATATGTAGAGTACGGCACGCAGAACCCGGAAACTGTCATCCTGCTCCACGGTGGGGGTTTATCCTGGTGGAATTACCGAAATACAGCCATGCTGCTGGCAGAAAAATATCGTGTGATCCTGCCAATTCTGGACGGGCATGCAGACAGTGACGCACCCTTTTCTTCTATCGAAGAGAACGCTGCCAGGGTTATCGCTTTCGTTGACGAGCATTTTGATGGGAACATTCTGGCGCTTGGGGGACTGTCCCTGGGTGGTCAGATCGTTGTGGAAATGCTGACCCGGCGCCCTGACATCTGCAGGTTTGCTTTGATTGAAAGCGCTCTGGTCAAACCTATGAAATTGACCCACGCACTGGTGGGGCCGACCTTTGGTATGAGCTATGGCTTGATCAAGCAGAAATGGTTTGCTAAATTGCAGGCAGCCTACTTAGGGATTCCCAAAGAATTCTTTGAGGATTACTACCGGGATACCTGTAAGATCACAAAAGAAAATATGATCGCATTTCTGCAAAGCAACAGCGCATATTCTTTAAAGCCTGCCCTTGCGGATACACAAGCAAAAGTGCAAATCGTTTTCGGCAGCAAGGAACAGCTTTCTATCCGAACATCCGGAAAACTGCTGAATCGCATGATTCCGGACAGCACTTTGGAGATCCTTGCCGGATATAGCCATGGTGATTTAAGCCTGAACCACCCGGAACAATACGCACAGATGCTTTTGAAATTGATCTCATAAGAAAGGAAACTGCTATGCTGTTGCGAATGTTCGGCATTGGCACTGCCAATGCGATTGCAGGCAGCTACGAAAGCGATTATGAGCAGTAAAACTGCGGATGCCGAGGCATCCGCAGTTTTGCTATAAAAAGGGTCTCTGGAGCAACCTGCAATATCATTCTACTTTCAGCATCCGGTAGCCGATGCCAATGTGGGTCTGGATGTACTGGGTGTCCTGATTCTTCTCGATTTTCTTTCTCAGAGTTGCCATATGCACTCGCAAGGATGCCATATCGCTTTCCCAGGCGCTGCCCCAGATCTTATTTGTCAGATAGGTGTGGGTCAGCACTTTGCCTGCATCCTTGGCAAGCAAACACAGAAGCTTGTACTCCGTAGGTGTCAGTTTTAGTTCTTCATCGCCAAGCGTTGCATAGCCTGCACCGTAGTCAATAGACAGCCTTCCGTTTTGAAACACGGAATCACCGGCTTTTCCGTCGTAGGATGCGATCCGGCGCTGAGCGACTCTGAGTCTGGCTAACAATTCCGTTACAGAGAATGGCTTGGTCAGGTAATCATCGGCTCCTGCATCCAGAGCAGACACCTTATCGGCGTCCTCACTACGGGCACTGATAACGATAATGGGCATCTGTGACCAGGAACGGATGCGCTTGATAACCTGCACACCGTCCAGATCCGGCAGACCCAGATCCAGAAATAGGATATCCGGCTGCTGGGTCGTAGCTGCTGCGATGGCGGCTTCACCGGTGGATGCAGTAATATAACGATATTCATTTGATTTGAGTGTAGTGGCAATGAGATTACGGACAGTGGAATCGTCCTCCACTACCAGGATCAAAGGTTTATTCATGGACTTCCACCTCCCCGGATGGAATGGTAAATGTAAAGACTGTGCCGGCAGGCGTATTGTCGGATACGGTGATCTCGCCGCCATGGGCAGTGATGATAGACTTACAAAGGCTCAGACCCAAGCCCAGACTTCTGCGGCAGTCGGCAATGGGATTGCTGCCGCTGTAGAACATCTGGAACACCTTTTCTTTTTCACTGTCCGGGATACCTGCGCCGTTGTCAGCAACGCAGATCTCGGTATGATGCCCATGTTGCTTTGTAGTAATGGCGATGTGTGAGCCAGCAGGCGTGTACTTGATTGCGTTGTCCACCAGATTGATAATGACCTGGATAATTAAACGAGCGTCACACTTGGCGAGGAGCAGCTCATTCTCGTGATGGACTGTTATGGTATGCTCTTCTTGCTTTCGGCTGATATGCTGCAAGGACTCAGATACGATTTCTTCTACCAGATGGGGCTGCATTTGCAGGTCCATCCGGCCTTCTTCGATCTTTGTTACCGCCAGCAGGTTTTCCACCAGATTGGTCAGCCATGCAGAATCGTCGTAGATATCACCGCACATCTGTCTCACGGTTTCTGTATCCAGTTTTCCTATGTCAGAAAGCAACATACCTGCGTTACCGGAAATAGAAGTCAGCGGTGTGCGTAAATCATGAGAAATGGAACGAAGCAGATTTGCTCGCAGTTTTTCCTGCTCTGCCTGTAATTTCGCTTCTTCCTTTTCCTTCTCGTTCCGGCTATTCTCCAGCGCCAGGGCACACTCGCCAAGAATGGACAGCAGGACACTGTTTTCAAAGGCTTCCAATGGTTCTGCTCCCTCGATGATAACAGTGCCGTACACCCGGTCCTGCACCTTGATGGAATGGTGCTGTGTGTCCTTATTTTCACCGGTAACCACACCGGGCAGAACGGAAGTGTTTCTTCCCAGAAGCTTAGACACCTGTGTTCGCGCTGCCTGCAGGATCTCCCTGTCGCTTTGCGCCTTTTGCAGAAGTTGATTGGTCTCCAGCAGCAGATTGGTACGGTAGGCGGCCCGGGTAGACTGTCGGGTCTGATTCTTCAACCGGTCTGTCATAGTGCCAACGGTCAATGATGCGATCAGCATAATGAGGAAAGTCAGCGGTGCTCCGTCTGCGTATACCCGCAGAGAAAACTGGGGGTAAGTGAAGAAAAAGTTGAACACCAGAACGCTGCCTACAGCTGACAGTACATAGCTTGACCGGGTGGATGTGAACATAGCCGTCAACAGAACAGCCAGCAGATAGATAGCGATGATGTTGGCTTCGCTGAAACCTACCTTGGAGAACAGATAGCCAAGTCCGCTGGCAAGCGCCAGTATGCCCAGAGAGATTCCCCAGTCTCGGAGGGTGGTTCGCAGATCTATCCGCCTGCGTATCTTCTTTTGCCGATAAGTAGCATCCGTACTGGCATCGGGGATGATATGGATATCAATGTGGGGCGCTATCTGGGTCAATTTCTCCGTCAGAGTAGGCTTGCCAAAGAGCCTGCGCTTGGATACCGCGCTTCTGCCCACCACGATCTTGGTCACGCCGGCTAGACGGGCATATTCTGCGATCTGGTAAGAAACATCGTCACCAAAGACAGTTTCAATGGTAGCTCCCAAATTCTGTGCCAGCTTCATATTTTCCCGCAGACGCTCTTTATCTGTTTCTGACATCGCATCATAATTGGGCGTGCGGACAAACAGTGCGGTCAGAGTGCCTTTAAAGGCTTTTGACATCGTTGCAGCTGTGCGAATGATCCGGGCGTTGGATGGTGCAGAGGAAAGACCCACAAGGATATGTTCTGCCATAGGCAATCCTCCTGTGTCATTTTTCTTCATTCTACCACATCCTCGTCCGGATATCTACAACTATCGTCATAGGTAAAGGTTGGCTCGTTACCCGGTCTCCTCTTCAGAAACTTATCCAGCTTCTTTAGACAGTGGAACAGATATATCAGACCACCGATAAAACTGAGTACCGCCAGTATGATCCAAATAATATTCATGATTGCGATCTCAAATCCGGAAGCATTTCTGGATATCCTTGAATCTGCCCATCACCATAAGAGATTTCCCCTCGCTGAGCAGGGTATCCGGGGTGATGAAGGAATCCAGCTTGCTTCCACATTTTACTGCCAGAATGTTGATGCTGAATTTTTTACGAATGTCCAGCTGACCAACGGTCTTACCCATCCAGCTCTGGGGGATCGTCACCTCAAAAATGGCGTTCTCATTATCCAGTTCGATGTAATCGAGCACATGATTGGCGCTGTACCGGATAGCTGCCCACCGGGCCAGCTGCTTTTCCGGGTAGACCACCTCGTCCGCGCCGTTTCGCAGCAGGAACTTCTCCTGCACATCGGTGGCAGCTCTGGACACTACCATCTTGGCGCCCAGCTCTTTCAGAAGGCTTGTGGTCTCCAGACTGCTCTGAAAATCATTGCCGATGCCTACGATGCATACATCGTAATTGTCAACCCCAAGGCAGCGCAGAAATTCCTCGTTGGTGCTGTCGCCAATCTGGGCGTTGGTGACATAAGGCAGGATCTCCTGCACCAGTTCTTCTTTGTGGTCAACAGCCATGATCTGATGATTCAGCTCCCGTAATTTCATAGCAATGTGCTTGCCGAAACGGCCAAGGCCAATTAAAAGAATCGATTTCATAACAAACCTCCATGTCTTGTTGTCATTGCGAACCAGTGCTCACACCGGTGTGGCAATCTCCATCTTTTTAGGGGATCGCCGTATCGCTGTACTGCTCGCGATGACAGTGGTTAACCGACCGTGATCTTCTCCAGGGGTAGCTTGGAGAGAGTGTTTTTTGTAGCGGACAATGTGGCAAAGATCAGAGTCAGACCGCCGATTCTGCCCAAAAACATCAAACTGATCAATATCAGCCTGGATACAAGATGCAGTCCCGGGGTGATTCCCAAAGTTAAACCAACTGTACCGATAGCAGATGCAGTCTCAAACAGGCAGGTAAGGACCGGCAAATTCTCCACTCGGCTGATGATCATACCGCCAAGCAGGAACAGAGAAATGTACATCAGAAAAACGGTCAGTGCGTTCTTCACGGTTTCGTCAGTGATCCGCCTGCCGAAAAACCGTCCGTTTTCCCGCCTGCGGAAGATTGCTACAGTACAGGCGATCAGCACCGCTGCAGTGGTGGTTTTCATACCGCCTGCTGTAGAGCCGGGGCTGCCGCCGATGAGCATCAAGCCAATGGTCAAAGTCTGACCTGTTTCGCTCAGTGCGGTAAGGTTGGCTGTGTTGAAACCTGCGGTTCTGGGTGTAACAGATTGGAATAGTGACAGAAATACTCTTCTTCCCATCGGTTCTGCTGAAAACTCGAAAAAGAAGAAATACACGGCCGGGATAACCAGCATAACAGCGGTAGTGGTAAGGATCACTTTGCTCTGCATCCGGTAACGCTTTATATGTAGTCCGTTTTGCCGGATGTCCTGCCAGGTCAGAAATCCGATACCGCCAATGACGATCAGCAGCATGACTGTGATATTTACCACCGGGTGCGCAGCATAGGAAGTCAAAGAAGAATAAGGACTTTTCGTGCCCATCAGGTCAAAGCCTGCGTTGCAGAATGCAGATATTGAATGAAACACCGCCAGCCAGATGCCTTTTACGCCGTACTCCGGGACAAATGCAGTCATCAGCACCAACGCACCCAGCAGTTCAAAGAGGAAAATCCCCTTCAGAATAAAACCGGTAAACCGGACGATGCCACCCACCTGGGGGGCAGAGATGGCGTCCTGCATAGTGCTGCGCTGCATTAAGGAGATCTTCCTGCCGGAAGCCATGGTGATGGCTGCGGCAACAGTGATAACGCCCATACCACCGATCTGGATCAGCAGCAGGATCACTGCTTGCCCAAATTCCGACCAGTAGGTTGCCGTGTCCTGCACGATCAGTCCTGTTACACAGACAGCCGAGGTGGATGTAAACAGGGCATCCCAAAAAGGAGCGCTTTGACCGCTTTTTGTGGCAAATGGCAACATTAGCAGAAGCGTTCCCACCAAAATCACCCCTGCAAATCCAAAGAGGATGATCTGGGAAGAGCTGAGCTTTCGTTTATGTAAAACCGCCCACATGGCGATACCTCCTGATGGTTTTCTCATGGTTATCATATAAGAGAACGCATAAAGAGGGTGTTAAGGCGCATGGAGGCGGTGTTAAGATTGTATAAAGATGTTGACTGCCATGTATGGGGAATTTATAATGATATCAGAGGTGATGCCATATGAAAGCAAGATGGAACAATATGACAAAACCAGGCAGGATCATCAATGTTTTGATCATTATTTTCTCAATAGCCGTTATTGCACTGGCGGCACTTCAGCTTCTCGGTATCTGGGAAGATTCGATCAATGTCTATGAGCCACTGATCGGTGTTGTTTTACTGCTGCAGGCGATCTGCCACTGGAAAAAGAACCGAACCGTTGCAATTATCAGTCTTTGTGCGGCAGGCTTTATCTTCGCTTGTGCAATCGTGATTCTGGTGATACCACTTTTTAGATGATTTTTCGGGAGGGTGGTGTGAAATGATGTTGCGAATGTTCGGCGTTGGCACTGCCAATGCCATTGCAGGCGGTCAGACTGAAGGTGTGGTCACAGAAGTCAAGACCTGCTACTGGCTCAAGGTCAATACCAAACCTGTCCGCCGTAGTGCCATTGATGGCGCACTGTTTCCCCATATCATCCATTTTACATACAGTGTAGGCGGTCAAACCTACAAGGGAAAACGATATGTGAATTGGAACAAACGCTGTCCTGTGAAGGATGAAAGGATAACTGTTCATTACGAACGGGAAAACCCGGAAAAGTATGCTGTCATCATATAATAGCAAAAGCGGATGCCACTCATTTGTGAGCGGCATCCGCATTTCTTGTTCAATTCTTCAAATTGGAATGGGTTTATTCCTTGCTGAGCACTTTTTTCTGCCAGGACGTTTGATTGCACTTCGGGCAGCGCATATATCTTGTTCTGCCCATGTGCATCGCCATAAATACACTGCCGTATTTTGGAATATGTTTGTGGCCGCACTTTCTGCATTCATAGTAACCTGCTTTTTGCTCGATTTTTAATGCAAACGGAGTTGCTATCAAAAGAGGGATCAGGCTGAGGCCTGCAATCAATCCACCCAGCCATTCCTCCATCGGCACGACAGAAACGATTACCACTGCAGCTAGAAGAGGCAAAATAGCGATAATACCCATTACGATTTCCATCCGAAGAAGCCGTCTGTCATTTTCCTCTTTTTGCTTTATCATTTCAAGTAAGTTGCTTTCTAATTCTTTGTTGTAATTATCCACTGTAACTACCTCCCCACACAATAAATCATTTACACTGATACCCAGAACATCACACAGCTCCAGCATAATAGAAGAATCCGGCATTGCTTTGCCAGTTTCCCACTTGGATACGGCTCTATCGGTGATGTCTAGTTTTTCTGCCAACTGCATTTGCGTTAACTTTGCGTTTTTTCTGCACTCGGCAATGAATTTACCGATCTTAATTTGATCCATAGGCTGCCTCCTTTCACTTTCAGTATAGAAGCACTTGTAGTAATAATCTACATACCACTGGTTGAATGGGGAGATATCAACCGATGGTAGAGAAAAATGGAGATCCGGCGCTCTCAAAAGTACAGGATTTTTGCTCCTTGATTCTTATGCATACCCTTAATTTCTCTACGAAAAAAGGGCGGTCTTTTTGACCACCCAACACTATCATTCTATCACAAGCAATATAGCACTGTCAATCACGATTTGTTCTGTAAGAAAAGATTCTCTCTTTTGCATTAATTCAGAGCATTTCGAGAACATTTTGACCCCGTTTTTTTATACAACATCCCATCTTGAAAACAGCGGAAACATGGGTTATTATTAAGACACAAAGAGGTGATACCGATGATCTAGTTAATCATAGATTCCCATGAAAAACGGAATCGAAAGACGAGCTTCCCACCTCATCCCGATGACATAGATTTCTCAGAAACGATACTAAAGGAATTGAACCGGGAGCAATTCAAAACAACAGGAAGTTGCGTCTAAACTGCGGAAAGCGAGGTTAACCACATATGGAACCTGTCTACTCAATGAAATAACCCTCGACAGTTACAGTGATTAAGTAACGAGTCGAGGGTTATTTCTTTTTGTGATCGGCCAAGAGGCCGATATTTTTTTACTTAAATTGCACCGAACTTACCTGACAGAAAGAATTGGTTTGCCTGTCTTTTCGGTTATGAATTCCCTGAACGCACTCACAGACCCACCGGACAGATTGTTTTTATCATAGATTTGTGCGTGGCTTGCGCTAAATACGAAAACGAAATAACGATCCGTTTCAGCAATCATTGCAATCTTGTTATAGGCAAATTCGGATTTTCCGACCTCGGTTTCAGAGATGAACATATCCAGATTCTCAGTGTCAAAGGTAGCGTTTGCTCGTTCTGTTCCTTTGAGTATACGCTTTCTGGCAAAGTAGCCGTTGATCTGATCTTCGAACACCAGGACAATCAGGATTACCAGAGTTGCAAACCAAGTAATTATGCGATTGAAGGTGACGGTAAAGCCTTCATCGCCGGAATAGAAGGAAAGCAGCAGAGCCAGTGCTGCCACGATCCAGCCGAAAATATGGCTTCGCCTACTTCTTTTTGCCCGCACGGTTTTTCGGAGGCACTTTGCCATTACGGCAGGCGCTTTGGGGCTGTAGTCAGTCTCAAAGGTATATTGCATGTCCTTTCCTCCTTGTCAAACAGTAACGGAAATCCGGCGTTCTTAAAAGTGCCGTTCGCCGTTCCTCGGTTCTCTTATCTTCATTCTACTTGGTAATCGCCCCATAATCAATACTGAATTTGTGAACAATGATACGACATACAAAAGTAACACCACAAAGGTATCCTCTGAATACATCTATCGGCTCTCTTCCGTTCAATGAAGGGAGCCGCTTTTGTTATATAATTCCTATTGACATTGCTGTCACAACTGTATATATTATACATATACAGTATAAACAGAGGTGATCGTATGCACATACTGATTGATAACAAAACCGGCACACCGATCTACGATCAGATATATTCTCAAGTCAAAAGTCAAATCATCAGTGGAGCACTAAAGGAAGATGAAATGCTTCCGTCTATTCGTGGCCTTGCAAAAGACCTTCGCATTAGTTTTATTACTACAAAGCGTGCGTATGAGGAGCTTGAAAAGGATGGCTTTATCTATACGCTTCCCGGCAAGGGGTGCTATGTCGCCCCGAAGAATGTGGAACTGCTTCGGGAAGAAAATCTGAAAAAGATCGAAGAACATATTGACGAGATCGTCAGACTCGCTGTTTCCTGCAATTTAAGCAAACAAGATATTATCGAAATGGTTAATTTCAGTCTGGAGGAACAAGGATGAATGCACTTGAAATTAGAAACCTAACAAAAACATATCCCGGCTTTACGCTGGATAATTTGAATCTTACCTTGCCAAGCGGATGTATTATGGGGCTGATCGGCGAGAACGGTGCAGGTAAGAGCACTACCATCAAACTCATTCTCGATATGATCCACAAGGACAGTGGAAGCATTACCATTCTCGGAAAAGATAACACAGATAGTATCAAACTCACCAAAGAGGATATCGGTGTAGTAATGGATGAGGTCGGTATTCCGGAATGCCTCACCGTCAAACAGGTCGGAAAGGTAATGAAGCATACCTTCTGCAACTGGGATGATGCTGAATATGCTCGCTTGGTACAGAAACTTGCACTTCCGGAAAAAAAGCAGTTCAAAGATTTTTCCCGTGGCATGAAGATGAAGTTGGGTATTGCCATTGCATTATCGCATAATGCAAAGCTTCTTATCCTGGATGAAGCAACATCTGGGCTTGACCCGGTGGTCCGGGATGAAGTAGTGGAGATGTTCAGCGACTTCACAAGGGATGAAAACCGTTCCATCCTCATTTCTTCTCATATCGTCAGCGATCTTGAAAAACTTTGCGACTACGTGGCATTCCTGCACAAAGGAAAGCTGTTGCTCTGCGAAGAGAAGGATCAACTGCTTGCTGAGTACGGCTTGATCCACTGCACAACCGATGAATTGCGGGAGCTGCCTGCGGATGCTGTTAAATACAAAAAAGAGAATCCCTACGGCATTCAGGCAATGGTATGTCGGTCTGCAATGCCGACAGGAGCAAAGATCAGTCCTATCAGCATCGAGGAGCTTTTTGTGTTTATGGTAAAGGAGGCAGGATAATATGAAAGGACTTCTGCTAAAAGACTGGTATATGATGAAAAAGTACTGCAGGGCATATCTTCTGATTGCCACCGTATTTATTGCAGTATCGCTTTTCAGCAATGATAATTTGTTTTTTGTGTTTTATCCGTGCCTGCTCTGCGGGATGATTCCTGTAAATCTTCTCGGTTATGATGAACGAAGCCGCTGGATGCAGTATAGTGGCACTTTGCCCTATACAAAGGCACAGATCGTTTCTGCTAAGTATCTGATTGGCTTGTTTGCACAGGTTGCAATGCTACTTGTTACAGCCATTGCACAGGGCGTTAAAATGACTGTGGGTGGTAATTTCGATCTCGGAGAGTTTGCTGTTCTTATGCTGCTGCTTTTGACTATGGCAACCCTCACATCCTCCATATCCCTTCCATTTATTTTTAAGTTGGGTGTTGAGAAAGGACGCACTGCGTACTATGTGATGATCGGTTTTGTCTGCGGTGCCAGTGTGTTGGCTTCCAGTTTTTTTAGGGGACAGCTTGTGTCAGAAATTCAACCAAATGCATTCTTGGCCATACTTGTAGCTGTCGGCATCGGCGTGTATATTCTTTCTTGGTATTTGTCCATTATATTCTTTAAAAAGCGAGAGATTTGAAAAAACGACCGCCTTGAAGTTTGCTCCAGGGCGGTTGTGCTCAATTTTTAATTTACACTGAATTTTGTTGGGATGTTTTGTTGGAAATATTAACATTTGTATGGTATAATCAATTCCATAAACTTGGATTTGTCGAGAGGATAATTATACTATGGATAAGAATAATAACAATCAAGAACCCAACAAAATACAATATATGCCTATAGGCATGAGCATTGGTGTTGGTGTCGGTATGGCAATCGGCGCAGCCGTTGACAACATTGCCATTGGTATGTGTATAGGGTTAAGCGTTGGTATGTGTGTTGGCGTTGTCATTGATTCTATACATAACAAACAATGTGACAATGATGCAAAGTCCGATAAAAAGGAAGAATAGATACTGATATGGCAAGAATATCCCGGAGTTGGTTTATGTGAAATCTCACATTTCCAACTCCGGGTTGTATATTACTCTGTGAAGGTGTATTTCACGAAATTACCGTTGCCGTCGCCGGTGATGATCACGGTATCGCCATTGGCGTTTTCCGAAATGTCCATAATGGGGAATCTGCCGTTTTCCTTCACATAAGCTTCGGGGCTGTCTGCCTCCACCTCGATCAGCTCTTTCTTGGCATATTGCTCACCGCCGCAGGAATTGATATCTTCAATAAAAACTTCGTATTCGTTCATGTTGTTATCTCCTTATCGTTGAAAAATTAGATTACAGTAACAATATCGTCTGGTTCCCGATACTGGGTGTGCAGCGGCGCGGGTTTGGCATCATCGGCAGGGTAACCCATGGGCAGCAATGCGGACACGGTCACATTCTCCGGCAGACCCAGAATCTCAGAAACTTGATCTTTATTAAAGTAGCCAACCCAGCAGGAGCCAATACCCAGCTCCGCAGCCTCCAGCATCATATGGGTGCAGACGATGGCGGCATCGGTTTCGCCGTATCCATAACCGGGCATGAGCCTGCTCTTTGCATCCCGGGTGCGGTCATAGCAGACCACCAGGATCACAGGGGCGTCAAAGGTGCAGCTGCATACGGATGCCAGCTTCTTTCTTGCGTCCTCGCTCTTGGCAATGTAGATCTTCTGGGGCTGACAGTTGCGGGCAGTGGGCGCAACATGTCCTGCTTCCAGGATCAGGTTCAGCTTCTCGTCTTCAATGGGCTGATCCTTAAAAGAGCGGACAGAATAACGAGTCTTTGCAAGTTCCAAAAATGTCATAAAGATAACCTCCGTTATAGTTTACGAATAACATTGAAATAAATGATGTAGGAGCAGATCACATTGACAACATCTGCTGTCAGCTGCGTCCAAACGATGCCGGTCATGCCGAACAGCCAGTTCAGAAGGACCAAAATGGGGATGTTCAAAAGAAGCTGCCGGATCACGGCCAGATAAAAAGACATCTTGCCCCTGTCCACGGCCTGCATAAAATGCACCATGTGGAAACTCAGGAACATAAATGGGGTGGCAAAGCACCGGGCTTGCAGAAATTCGATGCCATAGCTTACGGTGGCGGTCTCCTTAATGAAGGCGCGAATCAGCCAGGGTGCGGCAAAATAATACAGTGCAACGCTCACCACGGATACGGTAAGACCGGCGAGCAGGGCAGCAGAGAAAAATCTTCGCATCCGGTCATGGTTCTTGGCGGCATAGTTGTAGGCAACCAGCGGCACCATGCCCAGGCAAATGCCAATGCCGATATTCAGCGGCAGCCGTTCTACCTTCAAAACGATGCCCATAGCCGCCAGTTGAAAATCGCCGTGGGAGGATGCCAGGCGGTTGATTACCATATTGGTCACATCGAACAGCAGCACACCCATGGCAGCAGGTATGCCTACGGAAAGCAGAGACTGCATGGACTTTCGCCGGATCTTTTCGATTCGTTTCGGAAGCCTCAGGATCGAACTGCCCTGCACTTTGCGATAGGTCAGAACGAAATAACCGAATGCCACGAAGTTGGACAGCATGGTGGCAATGGCGGCACCCATGACCTGGTAACCATCGGGCAGCAGTACGAACATAAAAAGGGGATCCAGCGCCACATTGAGTACGCCGCCAAGCCCCAAACCAAAGGCAGCTTCCTTGGAGAAACCTACATTGCGCAGCATGGAGCTCATGGTAGCTGACAGCACCGTGGGCACGCCGCCGATGACCACCACGAACAGCAGGTACTGCCGTGCGTAGCCAATGGTGTTGTCGCTGGCACCCAGCAGTCGCAGAAGAGGATCCATGAAGATCAGACACAAAGCGGAAAACAGCAATGATGCACCGGAAGCCATCACAAGGCTTAGCGATGCCACCTTTCCGGCTTCCTCTTCATCGTTGCTACCCAGCAGCCGTACCGCCAGTGTGCCTCCGCCGACACCAAAGAGGTTTGCAAGGGCTGTAGTCATCAGAAAAACCGTCAGAACCAGGCTGGACGCAGCCACCATGTAGGGGTTGTCGGTCTGACCGATAAACCAGGTGTCAGCAATGTTATAGATCAGCGTGATCAGCTGACTAACAATGGTGGGGATCGCCATTTTCGCCAGAGCTGCCGGTATACTCATATTTTCGAAAATTTGCGTTTTGTCCGCTGTGCTGCGTATTGCCTGCATATCATCATACCTTCCGGAATTTCAAATTATTTCCCAAAGAACGGGCATCGTTTGCCGATGCATTGGTTGTTCTGCGCCCAGTGACGGCAGCGAATGGGGGACAGCTCCATTTCCACGCCCAGATTCTCTTTCGCAAAGCTTACAGCCTCGGCGATGGCAAGATAGGAATTGCGCTTGCAGCACCGGGGACCGCCTACAGTACCGATGGCGTGAAGAGACCGGGAAGTCATCAGGTTGCTCATACCCCATTCCCGATTTGACAGGGGAGTCGCTCCGGTAACGATGGAAATGAATATACCGGAGCTGATGGCAGCGCCGCAGCTTCCCCAAAAACCGCAGATCCCACCGGGCACTTTACGGCCCCGGGCTTGCATTTCGTTCAGCGCTTTCAGTAGATCAATATCGCCGCCTGCGTTTTTGTAGGCGGTCAGCAGGGCAGAGCCGACCATGATGTGATGCTCCGGACCGTGCATATGACAGAAGGGAAGTTCCATTAAACGGGAAATGATTTCATAGGGATCTTTGGAGGTTTCCTCCAGACATGCACCGATGATCTGGTCGATGCCTTGGGTATGGCAGGCATCACAGACAAAATGACCCTTTACACACCGGGCAGCAGAAATCTCTTTCTTGTGGCAGATGGCGCACTCCATCTCGATGCCCTCGTTCAGATACTCCAGCGGTGCTTTGCAGATCAGGCATTCCTCTTTCATAGCACTTCCTCCGCGTTTTTTCTTTATTCTATCATGCACTTACCCTCTTTTCAACACCGGGGATGCTGTGATACAATGGTTAAAAAGAAAGCGAGGTACGGGTATGAAGAAAGTTGCTTTTATTTGCGTTCATAATTCCTGCCGCAGTCAGATTGCGGAGGCGTTGGGGAAGAAGCTGGCAGGCGATGTGTTTGAAAGCTATTCTGCCGGCACGGAAACCAAACCCCGGATCAACCAGGATGCGGTGCGGCTGATGAAGAAGACTCACGGCATCGACATGGAACAGACCCAGCGCAGTAAGCTTTTGTCCGATATTCCGGAGGTGGATGTGGTCATCACCATGGGCTGTAATGTCCAGTGCCCGTTTTTGCCCTGCTCTCACCGGGAGGACTGGGGACTGGAAGACCCCACAGGCAAAGACGATGAAGCATTCCTGAAAACGATCCGCCTGATTGAGGAAAAAGTGTTAGATTTGAGCCGAAGAGTGTCGAACCTCCGATAGGTTTTTGCAGGCCACTTGCCGCCAATGCTGCGGAAAATCCCTCGGAAATACCAACGGGTATTCCCTTTGTGATTTTACTTGCCTTGCCAGCAAGCTGCTCTGTGAAAACTGCTATGCACCTCTCAGCGAGAGGTTTTGTTGAGATTTTTGGTGCGGCGGACGAAGCCTTGCTGACGCAAGGCAAGGACAACAAAGCAAAAAGATCACAAAATATCGGCTGAGAGGCTGTCGGGGGCTCGACACTCTTCGGCTTAAGAACGGCTGAAATAAAACAGACCCGGAGTTGGTTTCGCATGAAATCTCGCGTTTCCAACCCCGGGCTTTGTTTTTTGTTGTATGCGTTACTGCTTTTTCATCTGTCGCAGGAAAAACAATACTGCTGCTGCGAGGGCAACGGCTGCGTATCCGAGCACCCACCATATATGTGGGAAAATGCCGTCGAAATTTCCTGCAAGTATCGCCCGTTCCATTTCCACCGCGTGAACAAAGGGCAGTGCATATGCGATCTTCTGAAAAGCACCGCCCACGAGTTCAAGGTCAAACCATGTGCCGGACAGCCAGGCAGAAAGATTGGTAAGCAATGCTCCGCAAATGCCGCCAACCTGCTTGTCGTTCAGCACGCTTCCGCAAAGGAGTCCCAGGGCAATGTACAAAAGGGAAACAGGTATGATAAAAATGACCGCGTACAGAATATTTACCGTTACTTCCAGACCGAGGATGATCGCTGCAATATAGCAGATCACGCACTGTGCCACGGCAATAGGAACGATGGGCAGGGTATAGCCGAGGATAAAATCCACCGGTGTCAGCGGCGTGGTGTATAACCGCTGAAGAAGGCAGCTGCCTCTGTCCTTGGAAATGATCGTTGCAGAAAACAGTGTCATAAAGGAAAGACCAAAGACCGTAATACCGGGAGTCAGGTGCTGAATTTCAAAAAGCTTTACAGGTATGTTTGCTTGTATTGCGCTCAGTAGCACTATCAGCACAAGGGGAAAGCCAAGACCAAAGGCCAAATTCAGCGGATCCCGTAATATTTCCTTTGTGTTTCTATTCGCAAAAGTCAGCATTCTCATTTTGCCGCCCCCTTCACAATCCTTACAAAGGCTTGCTCAAAATGATCTGTCCCTGCCGTTTCTTTGATCTTGTCGGGGGTATTGCAAATGAGCAGCTTACCGTCTTTCATAATAGCGATACGGTCAGAAAGCGCCTCTGCTTCTTCCATATAGTGGGTTGTCAGAATGATGGTAACCTTGCCTTTGAGGGAACGGATCATGTCCCAAAGTTCACTTCTTGCCAGCACATCCAGTCCAAGGGTAGGCTCGTCCAGAAACAGGATCTCCGGCTGGCTGATCAGTGCCATTGCGATACTTAGCCTGCGCTGCCAGCCGCCGGACAATTTTCCGGCTTTTTTCCTGATCACAGCTTCCAGCCCCAATCGGTCGGTCAGCTCTGAGACCTTGGCGTTTCGCTTATCTTTTGTAAATCCGTGAACGCCGCACATCAGTTCCAGATTTTCGCGGACCGAAAGGCCGGGGGCAATCGCGGTTTCCTGCGGTGAAACTGCTATGATCGATTTCACAGCGGCAGTATCTTTGCAAATGCTTTTCCCGTTCAGAAACGCATCACCGCTTGTGGGCTGTGTCAGGCAGGACAGCATTTTGATGGTGGTTGTTTTGCCTGCGCCGTTCACACCCAGCAGGGAAAATAGTTCTCCCTTGCGAACAGAAAGGCTAAGGTCATCAACTGCAACCACATCCTTATATTTTTTTGTTAAGCCTTCAATTCTGATAGCATCCATACTGATTACTCCGTTACGGGTTTTTCCTTCAGCATTTTGTTGAGCGATTCTGTTTTGGCTTTGGTGATGGAGTAGATGATGAGCCAAATGAGAGCGTAGCCTGCGACGAAAATGCCGGTGAAAACAAGAATGGGGACAAGGGAGTTTTGCAGCCAACCGTTAAAGAGATAGGTGAGAATATAGGCGATATACAGCGCACCGCCGTGGAGCAGGATCATAATGGGTAGGGGAAGCTGCTCCATCTGATAGATTGCGGTCATGCCTGCCGCAATAAAGGCAAGCAGCGTAATCGTCAGGATACCCATACAGATTTCGTTAGGGGAGAAGGCTTCTACAGTGCCGGTAGCGCCCAGAATGCCGTAGATGATCGCCAAAACGATAGGACCTCCGCTGGCGCAGATCAGCCCCCGGAACAAAAATTCTTTCCAAAACTTTTTCATTTTGCGTCAAACCTCCTTTTGATTTGGGCAAAGCACCGCCGTGAAATGTATTCTCTGTAACCGCACTTAAAGACGGCATCTACTGCGCCACTGTAGGTGACGGCAAACCGGTCCAGGCGATTTTCGTTTGCCAGCGTGCTTTTGTTGATGCGTATGAAAGAAGAGGGGAGCATCTGCTCCAATTCGTACAGCCGCTGCTTCAGCCGGTAGCGTCGGTTCTGGGAGTCAATGGCGTAGGTCTTGCCGTCGAGGACCGTGACGCATTCAATGTCCGCAAACGACAGCATCTTCATATCGTCTTCTGTATAAGCCGGAATGCGGTCAGCGCCTGCATACTTCAAAATAAGTGATTCGATCCCGTCCGTCAGGGCGGAGCGCTCGTGGACGGTAGCGACTACCTCTTCGTCCTTTTCTTTGTCGATGATCAGTGTGAACTTCATCGCCTCACCTCCTGCGATGTTATTCTATCATACCCAAAACAAAAAATGTTGCGGATCGTTCCCAACGGTCATTTTCGTGCCGTAAGCGGTAAAACGGGCATGAAAAAGCCGACAGCATCTTGAAAAGCTGTCGGTATAAACCTGCCATTGCGAGGCGGCAGCGCCGCCTCGCAATGCGCATAAACGGTTGTGTGTCGTTTCGCATCCTGATTCTGCCCGGTATAGGCCCGTCTTCTGCCATTGCGAGGGCGCTTGCGCCCGTGGCAATCCGTTTCTTATACAATGGGGCAATTCACCTTCTTGCAATCTGTTTGTTATGCCTGCGTGTCCGGTGAAACTGAGGGAAGATTACCTAAATTGTCGTTTTCGCTGCCGTTGGGTACAGATTTCAGGTATTCCGTATCTCCCCGGTGAGCGATGGCGACATCGGCAATCTGCCCTTGCTTTGCCATATTCACCGCCTGCTGTTTTTCCACAACCGTATCGTCAGACAACTGATATCCGGTGATCCTGCCGCCTTCCTTGACCAAGCCGACGATCCGTTTTGCGTTTGAATTAGCCCGCGGAATCTGGTCCAATGTTTGTTTTACAAGTTCTTGTCCGTCCATAAAAACCACTCCTTTGACCTTAGTTTTTACAGACAAGAGGAGAATATACAAAAACCGACCCTCGGGGTCGGTTTTTGTATATGTGGTCCGGATGACAGGATTCGAACCTGCGGCATCTTGCTCCCAAAGCAAGCGCTCTACCAAACTGAGCCACATCCGGATAATTGATGGAACTTGCTGTATTATACACGACCGCCGGTGAAAATGCAATCACAAAATGAAGAAAGATAAATTCCGGTTTAGCAGGCAGTGCCTGCAGACAATTTCGCTACTACCGCCCAAGAAAATCGTTACACATCCTATCCCACCCGGTAACAGAACACGCAAAAAGCTGTTCAGTTTTGTAGCCTTTTCGATACCGGGCAGGTTAGGAGACGGTGGATATGAGATCCGTTGGTGGCGCATTGTCAGGCGGCACTGCCGCCCGATAAACCGGAATTTGAAACATTCGCCAATTCGGCCTGCTTGCTTGACTATTTTTCGTTGCTCGCTATAATATAATTAAATAATGAATCAACCGTGTGGAGGATACAACATGAGAGGAATTCCTTCTCTTATCACAGATATTCGTAAGAATGTATTTACGGAAGTTGCGCGGATGGCGTATAGCGGCCGGGGCTATGAGGGCGTGGACGAGCTGCCCTACATCATCGTACCCGGCGACCAGCCGCTGCACCGGGAGTCCGTGTTTTTGGAAAGAGCCATTGCCAGTGAGCGGGTGCGTCTTGCTATGGGCCTGAACATCCGTCCTATCCAGACGCGCCATTTGATGACCGAAGGTATGGACGAGGCGGCTGTGGCGGAGCAGTATTATAAGCCGCCGCTGATCAATATCATTCCCTATGCCTGCCATGCCTGCCCTACCGATCAGTACAAGGTGAGCAACTACTGTCAGAACTGCCTTGCGGCTTCCTGCCAAAAGGTTTGCCCCAAGGATGCGATCTCGTTCCGGAATAACCGCTCCTACATTGATCTTGACAAGTGCATCCGCTGCGGAAAGTGTGCCAAGGCCTGCCCCTACAATGCCATCGTACATCTGGAGCGTCCTTGTCAGGCGGCTTGTGGCATGGATGCCATTAAATCCGATGAGAACGGCAAAGCCATGATCGATCAGGACAAGTGCGTTGCCTGCGGTCAATGCCTTGTAAGCTGTCCCTTCGGCGCCATTGTGGACAAGGGTCAGATCTTCCAGGTGATCCAGTCCATTCTGCAGGGCGATAAGGTCATCGCCATCGTTGCGCCTGCTTTTATCGGCCAGTTCGGAAAGCACTCCACCCCCGGCAAGTTCATTGCTGCTATGAAACAGCTGGGCTTTAAGCGGATCGTGGAGGTGGCGGTTGGCGCAGACCTTTGTACCATTGAAGAAGCTAAGGACTTTTTGGAAAAAGTACCCGAGCAGCAGAATTACATGGCCACATCCTGCTGCCCTGCATGGCATTCTATGATCTATAAGATGTTCCCCGGTGAAACAGGTAAGATCTCCATGACCCTGACGCCTATGGTCTACACTGCCCGGCTGATGAAAAAGAAATACCCCGGCTGCAAGGTAGTATTCGTAGGACCTTGCGCGGCGAAAAAGCTGGAGGCGATCCGGGAAGATATCCGCTCCGATGTGGATTTTGTTCTGACCTTTGAGGAACTGCAGGGTATGTTTGAGGCCAAGGAGATCGATTTTGAGACCATTGAGCCTATGTATGACCTCAATGAAGGCAGCGCCGCAGGCCGTGGCTTTGCGGTGTCCGGCGGTGTTGCCGGGGCGGTGGAGCAGATGATCCATAAGACCGATCCGAACCGGGAGGTCAAGGCAGCCCGGGCAGAGGGACTGCGTGAGTGCCGCAAGCTGATGACACTGGCAAAAGCCGGCAAATACGACGGCTACCTTTTGGAGGGCATGGCTTGCCCCGGCGGCTGTGTTGCAGGCGCCGGCACGCTGCTTCCTGTGGATCTGGCGGCTAAGGTGGTCGGCAGATATCAGAGTGAGGCGGACAGAGAAAGCCCAATGGACAGCGCTTATCGGGATCAGGGAAAGAGCTTGGAAGAATAATGGAACTGAACGATATTTACGATAAGGACAGAAACCGCACCGGCCGCACCCACCGTCGGGGAACCATCTGGCGCAAGGGGGAATACGGCCTTGTGGTATGCGTATGGGTCCATGACGGAAACGGTAAGTTTCTGCTGACCCGCCGGGCATCGGAGAAAAGTTTTGCCGGCACGTGGGAAAATTCCGGCGGCGCGGCTTTAACGGGGGAGGACAGCCTGCAAGCCATCACTCGGGAACTGCGGGAGGAGACGGGCATCTGTGCCCGAGGGGAGGAGTTTAAGCTTCTGTGTTCCGGCAGGGACAGAAATGCCCACTACGATTTTTACACCTTGCTCCGGCCTGCGGATACGCAGATCCTGCTGCAGCCGGGGGAGACGGATGCGTATCAGTGGACGGATATTGCCGGCATCCATGAGATGATCGACAAAGGTATGATCTGCAAGATCATTGCCAAGCAATTCCTGCGGCAAGAATCGTTATTGCAGGCGCTGCAGACAAAAGAGAATTAAATACCGCGAAACGCACCGGAGTTTCCTCTTCCAATGTCATTAAGTTAGTTGTCATTGCGAACCAGTGACCGTGTCACTGGTGTGGCAATCTCAAGAACAAACTGTATTTTGAGATTCCCACGCCAGTTTGCGAACTGGCTCGGAATGACAGTGAGCGTTAACTTAATGACATTGGTTTCCTCTTCCGGTGCGTTCTTTGTTGGATTCCATGTGGAGACCAAACGGAATCCTAAAGTAAAGTAAGAGAATATAAGAGAAGAGAATATAAGAGAAGATAATATAAGTGTAGTAGAAGAGAATAGAAAAGAATATGGATTCCACAGATGTGGCGGCAGCGACAGACATATTTTTATTTTTTAATCACAAAAGGATTGCAAAAGACAGAAAACCTGCTAGAATAGAGATATCCTAACTAACAAGGAGAGAGATACTATGATGAAAATTTGGAAACGCATGCTTGCGCTGGCGCTGTGTGTGCTGATGATCCTGGGCTGCTTTACCGCTTGTGGTGGCGGCGAGCAGAAACCTGCGGAAACAACAGAGCCCGTTGCAACGGTAGACCCTGAAGAGGAAAAAACACTGAAGGTTCTGACCCTGGGACACTCTTTGGCTGTAGATGCAGCGTACATGCTGTCTCTGGTGGCAGCTGCTGAAGGCTATGAGGATATGGTCGTATCTACGCTGTACTATTCCGGCTGTCCGCTGTACAGACATGTGGAATACCTGACCAATAACAGCGCGGAGTACATACTGTATTCTACCAGCACAAAGACTGCCAACGAGCCGCCTGCTGCTTTGGAAAATGTAACGATGCAGTATGCGCTGGAGCTGGATTACTGGGATGTTATTATTATGCAGGGCGGCACGTTTGAGGTTGGTGAGAAAACCACATATACTGTTGGTCACATCCAGACGATCCAAAACTATGTAAACGAGCATAAGAAGAACCCTGATGCGGTTTTCATGTGGCATATGCCCTGGGCATTTGCAACAGAGGAAGGTCTGCAGCTGATGTACACCCACTCTACCCCTGAAAAGAATCCTTACATCAACGGCTATAAGAACTACGATAACGACCGTTTGAAGTTCTACGAAGCCTTTACCAAGCATGTTGCTGATTTTATCATGACCGACGAGACTTTTACAAAGCTGCTCCCCACCGGCACAGCCGTTGAGAACGCTTTGACCAGCTACATGACCGAGTGGGACCTGATCCGTGACTATGCCCATGTTACCGACTATGGCCGTTTGCTTGCTGCCTACACATGGTTCTGTGTACTCACCGGTGTGGAACAACTGGAAGAGGTCAAGCTCGATGCGATCCCCAGAAAATTCTTCAAATCCAATCTTGGCGCCAATGACCGTGTTCTGACCGATACGGAAAAGGCGATCATCGTGGAGTCTGTCAACAATGCGCTGAAGAATCCTCTGCAGGTGACCCAGTCTCAGTACACAGAAGCCCCCAAGCAATAAGTCCATAAGTCATGACCCCCGGCTAAGCCGGGGGCTTGATTAAGCCCTAGAAGGGCTTTTTACAGACGATTGCCCCTAAAGGGGCCCCGAATGGTTTGCCGACCGCATTTCATTCACGGGCTACCCCTTAAGGGGTTTTCTTTATGC
>JAZSOR010000020.1:0-3197 GCA_045537035.1 Faecousia sp.
AGTACTTCAACGAGCATCCCGATCACTTCGATCCCCGTCAGTACCTGAAGCCCGCTCGCGCCAACATCAAGGAGATCGTTCGCCACAAGCTGATCAATGTCCTGGGCTGCGCCGGCAAGGCTTAATCGTTTACACGATAACTAATTTGGACTCCCTCGAGTGAGGGAGTCCTTTTTATTATATCGTAGGGGCGGATGCCCACATCCGCCCGCGGGCCGTCGGGGACGCCGGCCCCTACAACGAACCTTTGTAAAATGTCATTCTGAGCCTGCAACGCAGGCGAAGGATCCCCTTCGACGATGGGGATCCTTCGACTCCGAGCCTTGCCCTCCGCTCAGGATGACAGCATTTTTGTGGGGCGATTCGTGAATCGCCCCTACATCGCATAACGGGCATCCTCCGGAGAGGATGCCCGTTTGTTATTTGGTTATCTTGGCAGTGGTTTTCATCTGCCAGTCGTAGATCAGCGGATCTGCATTAAAGGTGACAATGCAAATGTACCGGTCCTCCAGAACAGAGAATTCAAATATATTTTCTGCAATCGTAGTCACTTCGCCGGTAGAAAGATCATAGCTTTGCAGCAGATAGGTATCTCTTTCAATGTACACCACACAGCCGTCCAAAACCTGATAGAACCAGGAATAGATGGGAAGCGGTGTGACTTCTCCATCCCGGACCAGATTCACCCGGTAGCGCTCACCCAATGCTTTCTGATCGTCCCCGTTCATCCATTCACAGATGTAAAGATCTTCCCCGTCAGCTATGATATTGTTCGGATCAAAGGGAAGTGCAATTTTCTCAAACACGATCACATCCTTACGGCTGCGGAAATAACAGTTTACATCACCGTCGTTTCCGTAGTTGTTCTGTATAGCATAAATGTAGGTATCATCCACAAAGTAGGAATAGACATTTTCCATCAGGTCAGTCTGTTCATAGGTTATCAAATCCACACGGGACAACTTTGTGCCGCCGTTATTGATGTAGAGCTGGTCGCCGTCAGCGTATGCGTGGGTGGCTTCCACACCGGGACAAATGCTGTAGGGATCAGAGCCGTCCTTGGGCTGTACCCGAAGTCCCCAAAAATCTTCTCTGGTGGGGGCAGTTTCATCCTCCGGCTCCACAGCCAGACCCATGCCGTTTACATAGACGATGGCATCATCGGTGGCAAACATATAATGGGGCGTTTCAAACTTATCACTCAAAGGATAGGTTTTTACGATGTTACCATCATGATCGTACTTGTAGATGTATCCCGGTACGCCCTGATAGATATAGCCGTCACTGTAGACAAAACCGGCCATGCCGGTAGCGAGATTAGATGCAGAAGAACCGTTTTCATCCGCTTTTAAAAATCCTGTGAAAATTCCGGTACTTGCCATAGCTGTGACGACAATGACTGTCACGATCGCCGCCACCATAAAGATGCGGCGAACCGCTTTTCCGGAACGGCGGGTTCTCTGTTCAGACTCCAACAGCATATCCTCACTGACACCGCCAATGGCTTCAAGCAATTTTTCTTGCTTCATAGTATGTATCCCTCCTGCGTCAAGTATTTTTTCAGTTTCTGCCGGGTGCGACTGAGCATCATGCGCACATTGCTTTCGGTCAAGCCATAGCGATGGGCGATCGCCGGAATATCTTCCAAATAGAAGTACCGGCGCAGAAATACATTTCGCCGCCTGGCAGGCTCACTTTTCAGAAATGCCGTGATCGCCCGCTCCAGTTCTCTGGCACTGACCGCTGTCTCCGGTGTGTCCCCTGACGATACACACTCGCCCAGTTCCTCCAAAGCCAGAGCCGCCTGTCCGCCGCCACGGCTACAGGCATTGTTTCTGCGCCAGATGCTGATCGCGTGGTTGCGAGTAATACGGCCCAGAAATAACCGCAGATACTTTGGGCAATGAGGTGGAATCGAATCCCATACCGTCAGCCAAGTGTCCGCTACCGCTTCTTCAGCATCGGCAGGATCGGTCAAGATCCCGGCAGCAACGGTCCGGCAGTAACTGCCATAAAGCGCCATACTCTCCTTGATCGCACGCTCGTCCCGTTTTTGAAACAGTTCTATAATTTTCTCGTCGTTCATCCGGCATCTCCTTTCTCAGAAAGGCCCTTCTGCTTTATAAGACGCAAAGTTTTTCATTATTGTAACACATTTCGCAAATTCCGGTTTATCGGGCGGCAGTGCCGCCTGACAATGCGCCACCAACGGATCTCATATCCACCGTCTCCTAACCTGCCCGGTATCGAAAAGGCTACAAAACGGAACGGCTTTTTGCGTGTTCTGTTACCGGGTGGGATAGGATGTGTAACGATTTTCTTGGGCGGTGGTAGCGAAATTGTCTGCAGGCACTGCCTGCTAAACCGGAGTTTGCCGTTTCGTATCTCCCTCTTGTAAAGTTTAGGAAAATGTGGTAAACTAAGTTGATTTATTATGAAACCAATTACGGAGTAGATATTATGGCAACTTTAGAGCAAGAAATCAGCCGCCGTCGGACCTTTGCGATCATCTCCCACCCTGACGCCGGTAAAACGACTTTAACGGAAAAATTCCTGCTCTACGGCGGCGCTATCGCCCAGGCAGGCGTTGTCAAAGGCAAAAAGAATTCCCGGGCTGCCACCTCCGACTGGATGGAGATCGAAAAGCAGAGAGGTATCTCTGTCACCTCCTCTGTCATGCAGTTCCAGTACGGCGGCTTCTGCATCAACATTCTGGACACCCCCGGTCACCAGGACTTTTCCGAGGACACCTACCGCACCCTGATGGCTGCGGACTCGGCGGTGATGGTCATTGACGGCGCAAAGGGCGTTGAGCCTCAGACCCGGAAGCTTTTCAAGGTCTGCGCTATGCGACACATTCCCATCTTCACTTTTATCAATAAGATGGACCGGGAAACCCAGGATCCTTTCGACCTGTTGGACGAAGTAGAGCGTGAGCTGGGCATTGAAACCTATGCCATGAACTGGCCCATCGGTTGCGGCAAGGATTTTAGGGGTGTGTACGACCGGGAAAACAGTGAGCTTTTGTTCTTCTCCGGCTTAAACGGCAAAGCCAAGGCAGACAAGCTGTCTGTTGACCTGTACGATCCCCAGGTTGCAGAGTTTCTGGACAGTGAGCAGAAGCATCAGCAGCTGATCGGCGATGTGGAGCTTCTGTCTGCCGGTCGCGAGATGGATATGGAGGCTGTGCGAAACGG
>JAZSOR010000012.1:0-3587 GCA_045537035.1 Faecousia sp.
TATAATCCAGAAGCGGTTAGATGGGGGAACCCATTTGACATAAATAAGTTGGTAAAGAGCCAACGGACAGTTCGTGTTGATTGTCATGTGGGTCCACCTGTTCCCATCCCGAACACAGAAGTTAAGCACATGTACGCCGACAATACTTGGCGGGCGACTGCCCGGGAAGATAGGTAACGCGAACACAGACCTCCACAGTAATGTGGGGGTCTTTTTTTGTAAAAGAATACCACTGGCAGAACATTGTCATTGCGAAGAGTTGCGCGCACTGTTGTGGCAATCTAAGACATATTGTTGCAATTTTCTATGTTGGTGTTATAATTGCATTATAGGTGATGGATAATCACTGGAAGAAAAGAGGTATTATTATGAGCACCGGTAAGAAAGTCTTAAATGTATTTGGCATCATTTTTGCATGGATCTTGAGCATTGTGTTAGTCATTACCTTATATGTTGCGCCTGTTTTGCTGTCAGCGCTTTCTGCGGTCAAACCAGCAAAAATCGCGGATACTATGAAGGAAGTGGATATCTCTCAATTTGCTGATTTGTTCGGTGGAATCGATGCAGAAAATGAAACCCTCATGAAATTCCTTTCTACCGATGCGGTACAGGAACTTTATGAAGTCTATATCAGCGGCCTGACTGGTATTTTTGAAAATGAGCCTGCGCAGAATACTCTGTCTGAGGAAAAAATTAAGGAAATTGTCCATAATAACATTGATGAACTGTATCAGATCTTCTTGCAGGAAGAGCCTGATGCAGCTCAGCTTCCCGAGGCTGAGGTAAAGCAAAAGGCTGAGGAAGTGTTTTCTAAAGGTTTGATTGAGTTGGTTGCCGGACTTCCCACTGTAGAGCAGCTGCGTCAGAGCGTTATGGCAGAGAACCCGGAACTGCAAATGGCTGTGGATGTTTTTAATGCTGCGGATATGATCAAGCTGTCTTATGTCGCGGTTATTATTGTGCTGTCGGCTTTGGTTTTTGTTTGCAGAATTCCGGGGTTCCGGGGCCTGCGCTGGATCGCTGTTGATCTGTTTGTGGCAACGGGGCTTTCTGCCCTGGTTTGTGCCGGACTTTCCTTTATTCCCGCGGCACTCGGCACACTGACAGAAGGCCAGCCTGCCCTCGCGGTATTGGCACAGGAATTTGTTGACGCATTTACTGTCGGTGTTTATGTCCGTACCGGTATCATGCTGGTAGCCGGTGTTGGCATGCTGCTTTTGTACTTGTTTATTAAGAAGAAATTCGTGCAAAAGAAAGTGACAGCAGCGCCTGCAGAGATCACCACAGAATCGGAACAGACGGCTTAATTACATCTTAAAACACCGGGCATCTTTAGATGCCCGATGTTTTTTTATAAAGCCCAAGATAATTGACAAGAAATATATGGCTATGTTAGTATGTAAAAGGGGTGGTCCGGATGAAACGAAAGACTGCAATGATCCTGATGGCTGTTTGCATTTGTGTGCTGGCGGCTTTTTTGACCTGGAATCTAACGGATACTGCCACCGCCCGGGCATTTGACAAAACCGAAAAAATCACATTTACAGACAGCTGGGCTTTGCGGAAAGCGCTGATGATCAGAGAAACGGACCTAGTAGGCTACGGCTGTCCATTTTCTGAAGAGTATTCCGTCACCCTTGGCGGCTTGACATTTTGCCTTGCGGGGGATGGCTGTGATTCGATTTACATCAAAGAACTGGATTTCTATTATTCTATTTCTAACGAGCAGCATAAGGATCTGCATGAGATCTTGCTGCGTTACGGAATCACCGATCAGGGATTTTAAGGAGAGCATTGCCCCATGGTGGAACTTTTATATCAGGATGCGGATATTGTGGTGTGCATAAAACCGCCCCGGGTGTTATCTACAGATGAGCCGGGCGGCTTGCCGGGTTTAATCCGGGAAGTGTTGGGCGACCCTTCTGCTGATGTTCGCACAGTCCATCGGCTGGACCGGGTGGTCAGCGGCTTGATGGTCCTTGCCCGCAGCGCGGAAGCGGCATCGGAACTTTCACGACAGATCCGCGACGACGAATTTGAGAAAGAGTATTTGGCGGTAGTGCACGGTGCGCCGGAATTTGATCGAGGCAGGCTCTGGGATCTGCTGATTCGTGACAAAGCCCGTAAGATGACTATGGTCACAGAAGAAGAGGGGAAAGGTGTGCAGCCTGCGTCCTTGACTTACCATGTACTGAGCCGTAATAACGGCATGAGTCGCGTTAGGATCAAACTGGAAACCGGTCGCACCCATCAGATCCGCGTGCAGTTTGCCTCCCGTCAGCTGCCGCTGGTGGGCGAGAGAAAGTACGCAACCTTGGAAGACGATTGCGAGATCGCGTTGTGGTCTTATCGCCTTGCCTTTACCCATCCGGTTACCGGAGAGAAAATGGAATTTACAATGGAGCCGCCTGCAGTTTTTCCCTGGACGGCTTGCTGAGAGGGAATATGAAGGTTTTGATCGATGCAGATGCCTGCCCGGTGGTGGATATTGCGGTGGGGCTTTGCCAGGAATTTAAAACGGAGTGTCTGCTGTTTTGCGATACAGCCCATGAGATGCGTCGTGAGGGCGCTCAAACGCTGGTATTCGACAAAGGGGCGGACAGTGTGGATTTTGCTCTTGTGAATCGGGTAGCACCAGGGGATGTTGTGATCACCCAGGACTACGGTCTTGCATCCATGTGCCTTGCAAAAGCTGCCCGGGTGCTGCATCAGGACGGTTGGGAATATACAGCCTATAACATAGAGGCGTTATTGTTTCAACGCCATGCATCCCGTGAATACCGCGCCGCCGGTGGCCGCACGAAAGGTCCTGCAAAACGGAAGCAAGCACAGAATGAAGCCTTTTTCACCGCTTTGCGGTCGATTTTAGAATAAGAGGAGAAAAGAAATGGCAAACTATGATTTCTTCCAAAACAAAGAATGCGAGTATTTTCCCTGCCATCAGGGCGCTGACCCGGAGAAGTTCAGCTGTCTGTTTTGCTACTGTCCGCTGTATGCCTTAGGCGACAAATGCGGTGGCCAATTTACCTATACGGAAAAGGGTATCAAGGATTGCTCCGGCTGCCTGCGACCTCATAAACGGGAAAACTTTGAGGACATCCAAAAGCAGATGTGCAAGGTGATCGAACTGGCCAAAAAACCTTGATTTTTTCCATTGCTGCTGATATAATAAGCCAGTCTGTACGGAGGAGTACTCAAGCTGGTCGAAGAGGCGTGACTCGAAATCTCGTAGGGCATGAAAGTGTCGCAAGGGTTCGAATCCCTTCTCCTCCGCCAAACAAAACAGCCGCCCATTTGGGTGGCTGTTTTTTAAGCAAATGATAGGATTCGAAAGATTAAATGCAACGCGAGTGAGCGTTGCTCGCTGCGGGTGGACGCAGCGGAACATCTATTTTCAGTAAAGCAGAAAATGTAGAAAAATCCCTTCTCCTCCGCCCCAAAGCCCACAAGAGGCTTATTCCTCTTGTGGGCTTTTTCTGTCAGCTAATCACATCGCTGTGACCCAACTATTCTTTGATCTGCTTCGTGGGTACATCATTGGAAAATAATAGGCTTGCAACAACTATGATGTAGGTCGTGAAAACGAA
>JAZSOR010000001.1:0-16424 GCA_045537035.1 Faecousia sp.
CCAGAAGGCTCATCCCGACTGGAAGGTAGTTCCCGAGATCATGATTCCCCTGGTCGGCGAAGTCAAGGAGCTCAAGTACGTTAAGTCTGTTGTTGTCGCTACTGCTGTCGCTGAGATCGCTGCTGCCGGCGTTGAGCTGAAGTACGAAGTCGGCACCATGATCGAGATTCCCAGAGCTTGTCTGACCGCTGACGAGATCGCCAAGGAAGCTGAGTTCTTCTGCTTCGGTACCAACGACCTGACCCAGATGACCTTCGGCTTCAGCCGTGACGACGCCGGCAAGTTCCTGAACGCTTACTACGACACCAAGATCTACGAGAACGATCCCTTCGCTAAGCTGGATCAGACCGGTGTCGGCATGCTGATGGAAATGGCTGTTTCCAAGGGCAAGGCTTCCCGCAGCACCCTGCACTGCGGCATCTGCGGCGAGCACGGCGGCGACCCCGTCTCCGTTGAGTTCTGCCACAAGGTCGGCCTGGACTATGTTTCCTGCAGCCCCTTCCGTGTGCCCATCGCCCGCCTCGCCGCCGCTCAGGCTGCTATTAAGGGCTAATTTCTAATACAAAATCCCACCGAGCAATCGGTGGGATTTTTCTGTCTGTTTATTGACAAAGCATCATCCCCCATAGTATAATACAGTCAAGCCAGTTAACAATATGTTCATATTTTCTGGCTGAAAGAAAGGAGTTTTATTATGGAAAACACCGTAAACACTGCCCCTGTTGGGCAACTGAAAACAAACAAGGGTCTGCTGAAAACAATTCTGCTTTCGCTGATTACATTTGGCATTTATCCTTTGGTTGTTATGTCCGCCGTCTCTAACGACATTAACATCGTTGCATCCAGATATGACGGCAAGAAGACAATGCATTTTTGCTTGCTGTTGTTTATTGTCGCACCTATCACTTTCGGCATCGCAGGCATTGTTTGGTATCACAGAATTTCCAACAGAATTGGCGCAGAGCTGACAAGACGCGGCATTGCATATAGCTTTAGCGCAGCAGATTATTGGCTTTGGTGCGTCTTGGGTTCTTTGATTGCAGTTGGACCGTTTGTGTACCTGCATAAGATGTTTAAGGCCGTAAATAAGATGAATGCACATTATAATGTAAACGGCTAATTCCCCTCTTTTGCGTGTTGCCCCACAGGCAGTTATCAAGGGTTATCAAACAACAACTCCGCCCGGAACAATCCGGGCGGAGTTTTGTTGTAATTAACTAAAATATGTGTTATAATGTTTAAAAACAAGCGTATAAAGGAGTGACAACATATGACACATGAGGTGATTTTCAACAGCAACCAGCGCCCGGATGGTGAAATGGTAAGCCTGGCCTGCGGCTATGTCTCGCTCACAAAAATCGTGTTTATCAACGAAAACATCACAGCTGATATTGAAGCTAAAACTGGCGAAGTGGTTTTTTATGATGCGGAAGCAAAAAAGCTTTTGTCTGCCAGGGTCGAAACGCCTTTGTCCGGCGACGAGAAATTCTCTGAGGTCAAATGCATCGTAGACGGCGATCAAATCAAGTTAGGTTTTCCCCAATATACTTATAAAGATAATTATCCCCATTGTGACGGAGAGCATGACCGCTGGACCAAAACAATTTCGGGCTTTATCTTTTTGTGCTATGACCTGAAGAATAACCGCATTGTCGATTGATACCTGTTTTTAGCAAAAGTAACATCCCCCTTTGCGTATTTCCGGGCAGACTGCTGTCAAAGACTACTTGCTTATAACGAACCCGCTCCTCATCCGAGGAGCGGGTTTTTGCAGCGGTGGATATCATCCACCCTATTTCTTAGGATATGGTTTCTTGATGTTGGTTCTGCCCACAAGATAATCCACGCTGACTCCGTAATAATCTGCCAGCTTGTCAGCATATTCCAGCGGTAACGGGCGTTCTCCCCGTTCATACTTGGAATATAAAGACTGATCGCATATTAAATAGTCTGCTACATCTTTTTGTATTAGGTCATTATCTTCTCTTAAGTCACGAATCCGCAACCGCATATCGCATCACCCACATAAGCATACAGCAGGACATATCGTCCTATTGACATTTTGGACAATATGTCCTAAAATAGCATTCCCGGGGAGCGTTTCTGCAAACATCAATGATACAAGAGGAAAGAAAATGGACGAAAAAGTATTGCCGGTCATGGTTACCACATATGAGGCTTTTTGTGTTTGCATGGAGGGAAATGCAAAGGCCATTTATCTCTATATGGAATTATACAGGAAGCATGCCAAGGAAATATATCAGGCGTTGGAGGAGCGCGGATATAAACTCCCGGGACTCCCAACACAGCGTGGTGTGCTTTTTGTAAAGGGGATAGATGTTGAGCAGTGTGTGTTTCCGAGTCCCAGTTTTTTGTAGGGGCGATTCACGAATCGCCCCTTAAAGCCTCCCTTGTGTAAAGGGAGGTGGCAAAAATCTTTGATTTTTGGCGGAGGGATTGTCGCAATCCCCCAGTCTCGCATACGCTCGACAGCCCCCTTTACACAAGGGGGCCTTTTTATCATTCGGGCGGTTATTTCTGTGCATTGCGCTTTTGTGGCAAGAATGGTATAATCTAACCAGTAAAGAACAGCGAGGTGTAAATATGCCCTTTGATGTAAAGAAGTTACAATGGACAAGAGAGCCTGCCAACTATATGGTCTCGGCAGACCGCATTGAGATCGTTACGCAACCCCACACAGATCTGTGGCAGAGAACCTATTATCATTTCAGAAATGACAATGCGCCGCTTTTGCAGATGGAAACGGAAGAAAAATTCTTCTCTTTTACTGTCAAAACCCAGTTTGAGAGCAAGCACCGGTATGACCAGTGCGGCATTGTCATGTACTTAGACAGCGACAACTGGCTGAAAGCTTCTGTTGAGGTTGAAAACGATAAGATCCAACACTTGGGCAGCGTTGTCACAAACAACGGCTATCCCGACTGGGCAACCACCGAAATTGACGCAAGTATCAAATCCATGTGGTACCGATTCAGCCGCCGGGAAGACGATTACCGCATCGAATGTTCCCAGGACGGTGTAATCTTCCGGCAGATGCGCATCTGCCACATGGAGAAGGGCGGCGGCGCGATCCGCTTTGGCATTTATGCCTGCAGCCCGGAGGATTCCTCCTTCAACGCAACCTTTACACACATGGCACTTTCCCCGTGTCAATGGTCAGCCCACGACGGACAGCAGCCGGATCCGGAATAACAACGCAATGGCAAACAACTTCATGATATTTGCCGCTCCGGACAGATTATTTTATTTTGTTTCTGTCTATACTAAACAGTATACTTATCATACCCCACAAAAACAAACTAACAAAAAGGAACGATGTTTATGCTGGAAAAGATATTTAAGCTTAAGCAGAACAACACCTCCGTCAAGACCGAAGTGGTGGCAGGTATTACCACCTTCATGACCATGGCATATATCCTGGCGGTCAACCCCAGTATTTTAGGGGATGCCGGCATGAATCCCACCGCAGTCCTGCTGGCAACCGCTTTGGCATCCTTTCTTGCCACCACCGCCATGGCGCTGACGGCCAACCTGCCCTTTGCCCTGTCCGCCGGCATGGGCCTGAATGCCTATTTAGCCTACACCGTAGTGCTGGGCATGGGATATTCCTGGCAATTTGCCCTGCTGGCAGTGTTTGTGGAAGGTCTCATCTTCATCGTACTGTCTTTGACCAATGTCCGGGAAGCCATATTCAACGCCATTCCCCTGACCCTGAAACGGGGCGTTTCTGTGGGCATCGGCTTGTTTATTGCGTTTATCGGTCTGCAAAATGCAGGATTGGCAGTGGATTCTTCCACCCTCGTCACCATCACCGACTTTACCGAAAACTTCAACACCCACGGCATCTGCGCATTGCTGGCGGTGATCGGTTTTTTGCTTACTGCGGCACTGCATGTCCGTAAGATCAAGGGTTCGATTCTCATCGGCATCGTCGCCACCTGGGTATTGGGAATTGTCTGCCAGCTGATCGGTCTGTATGCGCCCAATCCCGAGGCAGGCTTCTATTCTCTGATTCCCAACGCCTTCATTTCCGCAGACTTCTCTTCTATGAAAGAGACCTTCGGTCAGTGCTTCCGGATCGATTGGGGCAACTTCCGGATTCTGGATTTTGTGGTTGTGATCTTTGCCTTCTTGTTTGTGGATCTGTTTGACACTCTGGGCACTTTGATCGGTGTTGCCACAAAAGCAAATATGCTCGATGAGCAGGGCCGTCTGCCCCGGATCAAACCTGCGCTGCTGTCAGACGCAATCGGTACTACAGCCGGCGCGGTGCTGGGCACTTCCACTGTCACCACCTTTGTGGAGTCCGCCTCCGGTGTTGCCGCCGGCGGTCGCACCGGTCTGACCGCTATGGTAACGGGGCTTCTGTTCCTGCTTTCCATGCTGTTTGCGCCACTGTTTACTACCATTCCCTCCTTTGCCACCGCCCCCGCGCTGATCATGGTCGGTTTTCTGATGGTCAGCTCCGTCACCGAGATCCGTTTCGATGACGACAACCTGACGGAAGCCATTCCTGCCTATATCGCTATCATCGCCATGCCCCTGTTCTACAGCATCTCCGAAGGCATCAGCATGGGCATCATCTCTTATGTGGTGCTGAATCTTTGCGCCGGCAAGGCAAAGAGAGTCACCCCACTGATGTATGTGCTGTCTGTGCTGTTTATTCTGAAGTATATCTTCCTGTAATGATGTCCCCCACCGGTCAACCGGTGGGGTTTTGCCTAAGACGGCAACAACTGCCTGCTTCATTGACTTTTGGGGGCAAACCATGCTAAAATGAACAAAAGATTTGTAGCAGGCTAATAGTATTCAATAAAAAGAAGGTGTTATTTTGAAAAAAACAGCTGTAAGAAGTTCCAATATTGAATTATTGCGAATTTTTGCTATGGTGATGATCCTGGCCCATCATATTGGCGTGCATAGCGGTTTTAACCTTTCTGCCGACTTTCCTATTATAAACAAAGCATGGCTTCAGTTTATACAAATGGGCGGAAAAATCGGTGTGAATATATTCGTTCTGATATCCGGATACTTTCTGATAACAGCTGAATCTTTAAAATACGATAAGGTTATTAAACTGTGGCTGCAGCTGGTAACATATTCTTTGGTGATGTTTGCGTTGTTTGTTTTTTTGGAAAAAGTACCATTTAGCAAAGAAGGGCTTCTGCATTGTTTTTCACCCATAACCGATGCTACATGGTGGTTTGCCAGCACATACTTTGTGTTATTTTTGCTTTCACCCTACCTAAACATTGGGCTTAGAGCAATGAGCCGCTCTACATATCGCCGTCTCTTGTTATTGCTAACCTTTTGCTGGTGCGTAATTCCCACCTTTTCCAAAGGCACGTGGCAAGGCAGTGCGCTGCTCTGGTTTATATATTTATATGCCCTGGCTGGTTATTTCCGACTGCATGCTGACCTTAAGGCAATCAAATCTGCAAAATGCTTCCTTTGCGCAGCGCTTATGATCCTGCTGACCTATTTTCTTGCCATTGGACTTGACCGTCTGGGCGTGAAATCAGTATTCAACCCATTCTCTTCTGAATACTTTTTTGATATGCAGACCCTGCCCACCTTGCTGATATCGGTAACACTCTTCTTAGGGTTTCTGGTCTTGGATATCGGGACTTCTCCCCTCATAAACTTCGTGTCCTCTGCAACCTTTGCTGTTTATTTGATTCACGACTACGAACCTATGCGCAGCTTATTATGGAAAACTATTTTCCGCAATCAGCAATTTATATATCGGCGGTTGTTGATACCATATACCGTTTTACAAATCCTTTTGGTTTTTGCCATCTGTGCCGTAATTGAGTTGTTGCGCATGTATATTATTGAACGGACCTATATGAAACTACTGACACCTGCATTAAGAAATGCAGCAACCGTCACAAAGAAGTTCTCTTCCGCAAAGATTTTTGATAAGTTTAAAAAACATTTTTAATTATCATCCCCCCAAACCCCACCGGGTAACCGGTGGGGTTTTTATAGGCAATACTGTGAATTTGCTTTTTCTGTTTTCTTATGATATAGTCAAAAGGAAAATCCGATGCGTCAGCGCATCAAAAAACACAGGAGGGATCTGCTTTGTTAGAAGTCAAAAACCTGAAAAAGATCTACAAAACGAAAAAAGGCGCTCCGGTCCACGCGCTGGATGGAGTATCTCTTCGTTTTCCCGAGACCGGCATGGTGTTCCTGCTGGGCAAATCCGGCAGCGGCAAGTCCACCCTGCTGAATGTCTGCGGCGGTCTGGACAGCCCCACCGAGGGCGAAGTGATCGTCAAGGGCAGAAGCAGCAAGGATTTTTCCCAGAGCGATTTTGACAGCTACCGCAATACCTTTATCGGCTTTATTTTCCAGGAGTATAATATTCTCAATGAATTTTCCGTAGAGGACAACATTGCTTTGGCGCTGGAGCTGCAGGGTAAATCCAAGGACAAAGCCGCCATCAACGCGCTTCTGGAGGAAGTGGACTTGGTAGGCTACGCCAAGAGAAAGCCCAACACCCTTTCCGGCGGTCAGAAGCAGCGAATCGCCATTGCAAGAGCCCTTGTAAAAAAGCCGGAGATCATCATGGCGGACGAACCCACCGGCGCGCTGGATTCCAATACCGGCAAGCAGGTGTTCGACACCCTGAAAAAGCTCTCCCGGGACAAGCTGGTCATCGTAGTCTCCCACGACCGGGAATTTGCGGAGCAGTACGGCGACCGGATCATTGAGCTCAAAGACGGACAAATTCTTTCCGATGTGTCCAAGACCCACGCAGAAGCGGAAGCGGTTTCCGAAAACATGAGCGTTTTGGGAGATGTTCTCTGCATCAAAAAGGGCGCAGAGCTTTCTGAAAGCGATTTTGAAAACATCAAAAAGTTTTTGAAGAAATCGGACGGCGATGTGGTCATCGCCACCAACGAAAAATCGGTCAAAACCTTCAAGACTGCCGCCCGGATCACCGACGGCGGAGAGATGGAGGTATTCCGGCAGACCGACCCGGAAAAGACCCCCAAGAAAGCATATACCAAAGAGGACAGCCGGTTTATCCGTTCCAAGCTTCCCATGCGCCACGCCTTTAAGATCGGCGTTTCCGGTCTGAAGAGCAAGCCCATCCGTCTGTTCTTTACCATACTGCTTTGCTGCGTGGCGTTTGTAATGTTCGGACTTCTCAGCACGCTGAACTTCTACAACAGCGAAGCCACCTTCCGGCAGACTTTGCAGGATTCTGATATTTCCGCGGTCCAGCTGAGAAAGGAATATCAGGCGCAAATCACCTGGTACAGCCACGGCGAAGAAATGTACTCCTTTGATTCCTACTATGACGCCAGATTCTCCCCGGAGGAGCTGACCCGGCTGGCAGGAGAGCTGAATCCCGATGCCTTCGGCGCGCTGGATATCGGCGGCTCCTTTAACCTGCGGCAAGTAGAGGGATCTTACTGGCAGAACTATATCTCCGGCTTTGCCACCCTGCCGGCAGACAGCAGTCTGCGAAACCGGATCCAAGGAACTTATCCGGAAAAGAGCGGCCAGATCATGCTCTCCTCTTATTTTGCGAATATGCTGGTCGCCTGCAACGCCTATGACTCCAAGGGAGCCTCCATGGACCTTACCAGCCCGGCAGATCTGGTCGGCAAGACCATTGCCCTCAGCGGCAAGGAATATTCCGTCTGCGGTATTTTGGATACCGGCGCCGTCCCGGAGAAATTCGACATTCTGAAAGAAAACAGTGCCCAGGACAACTACGCATTGCAGCGGGAATACCAGTCTTTCATTTCTTCCGGCATGCATCTTCTGGTGTTTGTGTCTGAAGCAGATATGGTCAATCTTTCCAAGGAATTTAAACCTTGGGTGGAAGGCAAGGGCAATTATATGCGGATCTGCGCAGGCGTAAAGCGTGACGGAGAATATCAGATACCGGAATACAGCAACGCTTTGTATGCCGGTGTCTCCTCCCTGCCTGCCGGCCAAAAGCTGTACGCCATTTCCAAGGAAGGCTCCGCCCTTTCCGACCAGGAGATCCTGCTGCCTTCCAACCGGTTCGGCGGTTATTTGGGCGACCTGTTTTCTGCCCTTGGAGATACTTACTCCAAAAAAGAGCAGTATGAAAAAGGCGAAAAGTATTATCAGCTTGCCAGCAAAGCTTGGGAGCTGTCCGCCGGCGGTACACATATCCTTGACAAGGAAAAGAATGAATATGTGCTCCAGCCTTATACCGACGAACAGTACGATGCGGTGGTGGCAGAGCTGCTGGCTGCGGCTAAGGCCGAGAAGCTGGATCTGACACTGGGCATCCGCCTCTTTGACGACATGAATCAAACCTATGTAGGTGATATTCAGGAGTATCAGATCGTGGGGCTGTACAAAGCAACAGAAGACCGGTACGAGCTTGCCTGCTATCTGTCCGACGATACAGCCGACCGCCTTTGGGAGCAGCAGAAGGCAGTCATTCCCGACTATCCTGAGACCCAGACCAATTATGTCGCCGGCGCAAACGATCTGTACGCAACGGTGTACCTGCCGGGCAATGTGCCTGCTGAAAAAATTGATACTTATTGGCAGTTCTACAGTAACGAAGCCTTCGGAGAAGACTCCAGCCGGATCCGGATGACCGGCGGTGTGGTGAGCGCTCTGAAAGAGGTAGACTATATGGTAGAGAGCCTTTCCCAGATATTCCTCTATGTGGGCCTGGTACTGGCGATCTTCGCGGCGCTGCTGCTGTCCAACTTCATCTCCGTGTCTATCTCCAACAAAAAACGGGAGATCGGCATTTTGAGAGCCGTTGGCGCAAGAAGCATCGATGTATTCAAGATCTTCTTCTCGGAATCCTTTGTCATCGGTCTGATCTGTGTGGTGATCTCCTCCGGGGCAAGCTATCTGCTCTGCCAGCTGATCAACACAGAATATGCTTCCCAGCTGGGCGCATCGGTCTTCGTATTCGGTGTGGCTTCGGCTGCCGTACTGATCGCCATCGCTGCCGTAACCATCGTGGTGGCTACCTTCCTGCCGGTATATACCGCAGCAAAGAAAAAGCCCGTGGATTCCATTCGCGCAGTATAACAGACAAACAACTCCCTGCCGGTCACCCGGCAGGGAGTTTTCTATCCGGAAAAGGAGGCATTCTACAATAGGGAGAGTCCGTTTTCTTCGGTGTAGATAATCTTTTCGGCAAGACTGTGGTATAATTTCTCAAAAGCAAACGAAAGGCGGACCCCTATGAGAAAGATGAAGATCGTGGCAGATTCCTCTGCCAATTTACTGTCCCTGCAGCAAGTACCCTTTGCGTCAGCGCCCCTGAAGGTCATTGCCGCGCAGCGGGAATTTGTGGACGACAGCAATTTGAATGTGGAGGAAATGGTAGCATTTTTCGACAGCTATAAAGGCAAATCCAAAACCTCCTGCCCCAATCCGGGAGACTGGCTGGAAGCCTTCGGCGATGCAGACGATATTTTCTGCGTGACCATCACCAGTGGGCTGTCCGGCAGTTATAATGCCGCCTGCGTTGCCAAAGAAATGTATGAAGCAGAAAATGACGGGAAACGGGTATTTGTGATCGACTCGCTGTCCGCCGGTCCGGAACTGGCGCTGATTATCGAAAAGCTGCAAGCGCTGATCGAGACCGGCAAGTCTTACGAGGAGATCTGCGAAGCGATCGGACAATATACCCAAAAAACCGGTCTGCTCTTTGCGCTGGCATCTTTGCAGAACTTTGCCGCCAACGGCAGAGTTCCTATGGCAGTGGCAAAAATTTCCGGTGTCCTTGGCATCCGGGTGGTTGGCAAAGCCAGTGCGCAAGGCACCCTCCAACCGCTGGATAAGTGCCGGGGTGAAGCAAAAGCCTTAAGAAAACTTGTAGAGCGCATGTTAGCAGACGGATTCCAACAAGGCAAAGTGCGCATCGCCCATTGCCAAAACGAGCAGGCAGCAGAAGCCCTTGCAAAAGCGGTCCGCGACACCTGCCCGGAAGCAGACATCAAAATTTCCAAGTGCCTTGGTCTGTGCAGCTACTACGCAGAAAAAGGCGGCCTGCTGATGGGCTATGAAAAACTGTAAAAATAAAAAACACACTGGGTAGCCGGTGTGTTTTTTCATACCCCCCCTTGCTTTTTTTGCCTGTTTTCGTATAATAAAGACAGCCTCGAAAAAGGAGAGATGTTTATGTATCAAGTCATTGTCAATGCCAACATAGTTACCTGCAACGGCATTCTTTTTGACGGCAAGCTGGTTATCAAGGATGACCGGATTTTTGATATTCTGAAAAGTACCGAACAAGCCCCTGCCGATGCTGCCGTCATCGACGCAAAGGGCGCTTATGTAGGACCCGGTTTTGTGGATATCCATGTCCACGGTTTCGGCAACCGCGCCACCTACGATGCAGACGCCGGCATTGTGGATCATTTCTTAAAGCACGGCACTACCACATTTCTCGCCACCCCTTACTACTCTTTGAATTTGGAAGAAAATCTGCGCGCCATTGAAGATGCCAAAAAGGCCATGGAAAAGAGCTCCGTGATCAAGGGCATCTATATGGAAGGACCTTACACCAACCCCATCTACGGCGCCAACACTGCCAAAAACCCCTGGCGCCACGGCATCGTGGAATCGGAATACAAAGCGCTGGTAGACGCTTGCGGCACCGATGTAAAGGTCTGGACCACCGCCCCGGAGCTTGCAGGCATTGAGGATTTCTGCGCCTACGCCAAAAAGGTAAATCCGGATGCGGTGATCGCCATCGGTCATAGCGACGCCACCCCGGACCGGATCGAAGAAATGGGCAGATATAAGCCCACCCTGATGACCCACACCATGAATGCCACCGGCAGACCCGATACTCCCAGAGGCACCCGGGGTTATGGACCGGACGAGTACTGTCTCTCCAAGCCGGATATGTACGCGGAGCTGATCTGCGATTCCTGCGGCATCCATGTAAACCCTGCTCTGCAGCGGATGCTTTTGCAGACCAAAGGCGCCGACAAGGTGGTGCTGATCTCCGATTCCTGCATGATCGACTCTCCCTCTCCGGAACGCTTCCGCCATATTACCGACCTGAACTTTGATGACCACGGCGACTTAGCCGGAAGTCAGCTGACCCTGGACAAAGCCTGCCAAAACATCATGTCCCACACCACCTGCGGCATCGCCCAGGCGTTTATGATGGCATCGCTGAATCCGGCGAAGGTTATCGGTCTTGATAAAGAGATCGGCTCTATCGAAAAAGGAAAGATCGCAGACCTTGTGTTTGTGGACGATAAATTTAATGTACTTACTGTTATGACGGAGGGAAAGCTCTATGAATAAACTGCAGACCGGCTACTATAAAACCAACATCAACCCCCCTTTGGGGATCGGCATTTCCGGCTATTTTGTACCCCGGTTTGCCCAGGGCTTTTTGGATGATATCACCGCAAGCGCCTTTGTGCTCAGCTGTGACGATACCCGTATCGCCATCCTCAGCATCGATGCCTGCATTCTGGAAACAGCCCTGGTTGCCCGTTACCGGGAAGCCATCGAAAAAGCTACCGGCATTTCCAAAGATCAAATTTTCCTGACCAATACCCATACCCACACCGGTCCTCTGTTCTGCGAGACCGATATGTTCGAGGCCCCTATGGAGCCCGTGGAAAAATATGCCGCCTTTGTGGAAGAGCGGCTGGTAGACGCAGTGAAACTTGCGCTTGCTGACCTTGTGCCCACCAGGATGGCTTACGGCACCGGCACCGCCCCTGAGCGTGTGGCATATATCCGCCGCTATAAAATGAAGGACGGTTCTACCATGACCTGCCCTCCCATCGACGATCCGGACATCGTCGGCCCTATCGGCGAACTGGACCAAAGAGTGAATGTTCTGCGGTTTGACCGGGAAGGCAGAAAGCCCTTTATTCTTGTGAACTACGGCGTCCATGTGGATACCGTCAACGGCGATCTGCTCTCTGCCGACTGGGTCTACTGGATGGCAAAGACTTTGGATCTTGCGCTGGACGGGGCAGACAGCATGTTTATCTGCGGCGCCCAGGGCGATGTGGGCAGTACCAATGTGCACCCCGATAGCGCAGCTATGAACGATACAGAAATCAGCTTTGATAACGAAATGAAGAGCCCCGGCATGGCGCGCTTTGTAGGCCGCGCCCTTGCAGGCACCGTGCTGCAGGTCTACGACAAGCTCTTCTACACCGACATCGACAGCATCCAAATGATCACCAAGATCGTCCCCGTCAGGCTCAATGTCCCCGAGCCTCATGAAGTACCCCTTGCCAAGAAATACAAGGAGCTCCACGAAGCAGGCCGGGATTGCGATATTCCCTACACCGCCATGGAACTGACCACCGTTGTGGCAGAAGCCCTGCGGATCTGTAAGTACGAAAACAGCCCTGCCTATCTGGACCTGCCCATGCTGGGTCTGAAGCTTGGCCCGGTGGCGCTGGTGGGCATCCCCGGCGAGCCCTTTACCGAGGTCGGCGTCAAGATCAAGGAGGCGGAAGGCTTTAAGCTGGTCATGCCCTGCGGCCTGACCAACGGCTACGAAGGCTACTTCCCCGTAAAAGCAGCCTACGACGAAGGCGGTTACGAAGCCCGTTCTTCCCGTTATAAGTCCGGCGTTGCCGAGACCATCGTGGAGGCCGGCAAGCAGATCGTTGCAGAACTCGCCGCTCTGTAAAAAACAATCCCCCGTCCTCGGACGGGGGATTATTTATACCGCAAACTGAACGATGCAGAATGCTCCGTAGATCACCAGCAGCGTAATGCCCTGCCATCGGCTGAGCTTTTTTGTCAGCAGCGCCGGTACTGTCAGCAGCTGCATGACCGTCAGCATCAGGGGAATATCCAGCACCAAAGAGGCATTTTGTCCAAAGAGCAATTTGCCCACCGGTACTTCAAAGGGCGCCAATGTTACGGAAACACCGGACACCAACACCAAGTTGAAAATATTTGCGCCGATCACATTGCCAATGCCCAAAGAGGCATGACCTTTTTTCAAGGAAGTAATGGTAGTGACCAATTCCGGCAGGCTGGTACCCAACGCTACAAAGGTCAGGGCGATCACTGTCTCGGGAACGCCCAGTTTTTTGGCGATGATCGTTCCGTTATCCACCAGAAGATCCGCGCCCACCGCGATCAGGGCAGCGCCCACTACCAGAAGCAGCAGCTCCATCCAAAGGGCTTTTTCTTTTGCTTCGCCGGCTTCCTCTTCTACCGTCTCCGGGTTTTTGATGCCCTGGCGAACCGTCAGAAACAGATAGGTGCCGAAGATCACCAGCATGAGCACACCGAGCAAACGGCTGAAGTATCCCAGCAGATACGCGGCTACACAATAAATGGCAGCAGAGCCAAAGAAAAAGATCACCGGCATTTTCATGGTCTTGGTGTTGACCTTGCCCGGATTCACCGCCACAGAAATGGCAGCGATCAGCGCGGTGTTGCAGATGATCGAACCAATGGCATTGCCGTAGGCCATAGAGCCCTGCCCGTTCAGCGCGCCGGTGGCGGAAACCATAACTTCCGGCAATGTGGTGCCGATAGATACCACCGTAGCACCCACGATGATATCCGGCAAACGAAACCGCCGGGCGATTCCGGTGGCGCCGTCTACAAACCAGTCACCGCCTTTGATCAGCGCCAACAAGCCAATGGCAAATAATATAACAGGTATTATCATCGCGTACTCCTTTTTTTCTAATCATAGCAAACGCAACATAAAAAAGCTGTCGCAATTCTCATCACGAATACCATAAACCTTTCCAAAAGTCAATAACAGATGCAATTGACGAATTCCCCTTGAAATAGTATAATCAGTTTCAAATAACAAACCGGGAGATCATTTATGGAACAGGACCTGCAAAAAGCCAAAGGATATTTGACGGCAGAAAACTGCACCTGCGTGCTGTGCCGGGGAGATTCCCTTGTTTACAGCCGTCACCGGGGTGTGCGTCCGCTGCTGGATTTTTTGGACAGTGGCGAGGATTTCTCCGGGTTTTCCGCCGCGGATAAGGTAGTAGGAAGAGCCACCGCCTTTTTATATTGCCTGCTGGGCGTCCGGTCAGTCCATGCCGGTGTCCTCAGTGACGGAGCAGCGGCTGTCTTTGAACAAGCCGGTATTACCTATACCTGCGACAAACGGGTCAGCGGTATCCGCAACCGGGACAACACCGGCCCTTGCCCCATGGAGCATGCCACCAAAGATCTTGACGATCCGCAAGCTGCCCTGGAGGCCATTCGTATGACTCTTAAAAATCTGCAAAAATAAAGGACGGCAAGATCCGTCCTTTATTTTTTGTGTTCACGGACAAAGGAGCTTAATGTTATGCTGCTCCATGTAACGCAGATATGCAGATTCCGGCTTTCTGTCAGTTACCACCGCAGACAGCTTGCGGAACGGGCAGAAGGACAGCACCGCTGTTCTGTCAAATTTCGTATGGTCCGCCATCAGGATAATATTTTTTGCATTGGCGGTAATATGCCGTTTGATATCCGCTTCCATATATGTCGTATTGGTAAGTCCCTGTTCTAAGGAAACACCGGTAGCCGCGATCAGTATAGTCTGCACATTCAGCTTAGCCAGCGCTTCCACCGTAGAGATCCCCACATAGGATGCTGTATCTGTCAGAAAGGCGCCGCCCAGATTGATTACATGCAAGGAAGGATACCGGGAAGCTTCCATCAAAGCGGTCAAACTGTGGGTCACAACGGTAATGCCCTTTTTCTCCGCAAGATAGGGAAGGATCTGGGGTGTGGTAGAACCGGAATCCAAAAAAACCGATGTGTGATCCGGGATCAGAGATGCCGCCAGTTTACCAATCACTTGCTTTTCTTCCTTGCAGCTGGCTGCGCGCACAGACATGGGCAGCGGCTCTGCCTGATGGATGGCTTCGACACCGCCGTAAACCTTCCGGATGAGGCCTCTTTGCAGAAGCTGCTGCACATCCCGGCGGACCGTATTCATGGAGATCGAGAAAACCTGCGTCAATTCCTCCAAGGATGCAGAAACATTGCGAATGATGTACTGCTCCATTTCGTTCAGACGGTCTGTTCGCACGATACCCCTCCTTTGCAAATCTTTCGTCATTTGCTTCAGTATATCCCATTTTTTTCTGTCCGTCAAACAGATTTTTAAGGGGAAATTCTATTGACACTGCCCCAAAAGTATATTATAGTATAAATGCAAAGACTTGCTCATAAGTCACCCAAAACATACCCACAATTATTAAAGGAGGAACTTATTTATGAAAAAGATTCGAGTCGGTGTCGCAGGTTACGGCACCATTGGTCAGCGTTTGGCTGACGGCGTAGCAATGCAGGACGATATGGAGCTGGTCGGTATTGCCGATCTGGCGCCCACTCTTTCCCTGCAGGCTCTGCGGGAGCAGGACATGATCGGCGCCAACGGCGTCAAGTACAACCTGTACCTTGTAGACGGCGCAGACCGGGCTGCCTTTGAGGCAAAAGACATTCCCGTAGCAGGCTCTTTTGAGGACCTGTGCAAAAATGTAGACATCATGCTCGACTCCGCTCCCGGCGGTGTCGGCGCCAAGAACAAGGCTGACTACTACGAAAAGTACGGTGTCAAGGCCATCTTCCAGGGCGGCGAAAAGAACTCCGTGGCAGATGTATTCTTCCACGGCTATGCCAACTTCGAAAAGGGTCTGGACCAGTCCTACCTGAAGCTGACCTCCTGCAACACCACCGGTCTGATCCGCGCTGTGGATTGCCTGGATCGTGCCTACGGTATTGAAAAGGTCGCCATTACCATCATTCGCCGTGTTGCTGACCCCGGTGACTACCATCGCGGCCTGACCAACGCATTGCAGATGGACAAGGCTCCTTCCCACCAGGCCGTTGATCTGATGACCATTATGCCCCATGTCCATGCCACCGGCATCCTGGTCCACACTCCCGTGACCCACGGTCACATCATCACCGTTCTGGTCAGCGCCAAGGACGGCAAGAAGATCACTAAGGAAGCCGCTCTGGAAGCTTTCCAGGCCCATCCCCGTATCCGCGTGGTCACCATCGACGAGGGCTTTGCCGGCAACAGTTCCTTCTTCAAATACGGCCGTGACCTGGGCCGTCCCCGCGGCGACCTGTACGAAATCGGTCTGTGGGCAGACAGCATCGTGGAGAGCGGCGACGACATCATGTTCGCCCTGCACATCCCTCAGGAGAGCATCACCATCCCCGAGACCATGGACGCCATCCGCGCCGCCTGCAAGCTGCAGCTGACCCGCGAGGAAGGCACCGCCATGACCAACAAGTATCTGAACATTGGCCAGTTCAAGGGCATTTTCCGTCCCAAGGGCCAGTAAAACACAAGGGGGATTGCTATGAGATACGGTACCCGCACACTGGACGAATTGTCCGTCAGTGGCAAAACCGTCCTTTGCCGCGTTGATATCAATCAGCCGGTAGACCGGGAAACCGGC
>JAZSOR010000055.1:0-15583 GCA_045537035.1 Faecousia sp.
GGTCACTGGGTGTCGTTCTGCAGGACACCAACCTGTTTACCGGCACGGTGATGGACAATATCCGCTACGGCAAGCTGGATGCTACAGACGAAGAGTGTATCCATGCGGCAAAGCTGGCAAATGCCCATGATTTTATTACCCGGCTACCCGATGGTTATGACACGGAGCTGACCGGCAACGGCGCCCAGCTTTCTCAGGGCCAGCGTCAGCTGATCGCCATTGCCCGGGCGGCGGTGGCAGACCCTCCCCTAATGATCCTGGCCGAGGCCACCTCTTCTATCGACACCCGTACCGAGGCGTTGGTGCAGAAGGGTATGGATGCGCTGATGAAGGGCAGGACCACCTTTGTGATCGCGCACCGCTTGTCTACGGTCCGAAATTCTGACTGTATCATGGTGCTGGACCATGGCCGTATTATTGAACGGGGCACCCATGAGGACCTGATTGCCCAGAAGGGAACATACTACCGGCTTTACACCGGTGCTTTCGAACTGGAATAATACAAAGAGGCAGACCACAAGGTCAATGTCATTGAGTTAATTGTCATTGCCACACCAGTGACCGATGTCACTGGTGTGGCAATCTCAATGTACAGCGAGGTGTATTGAAATTCTCACGCCAGTGTGCGCTACTTCTTCAGAATGACAGAAAACGTTTGATGATATTGACTGCAAGGCCTGCCCTCTTACTTGATGGTAGAAGCTGCAGGAAAGCCGAGTAATGCTTAAACTGGTCATGATAGACAATTTTTTGTGCAACATGTCAGGTTTTGACGGAAGATTTTAGGCAAAATGCCTTGTTGTATTTGCTTTCCAAATGTGCTAAAATTAAACACGTACAAGTGGGGGCATTGTGCCCTGACGCCAAAACCCGAAAATGTGTATGTAAAAGGTGTGTGCCTTTGAACATAAAAAATGAGGAGGAAAAAATAGTGAAAAAGTTTTTGGCAATTCTTTTAGTAGCAGTGACAGTCCTGAGTCTGTGCGCATGCGGCAACAAACAAAATGTTTCCGGCGGCATGACAGAAGACGGTAAGGTTTTGCTGTCCATCGGTCTTCCCGCCAGCGCAACGGTCATCGACCATAAGAACAATGCGCTGACCAAGTGGATCGAAGACGAGTGCAATGTTGAGCTGAAGTTCATCGAGTACTCCGGCGGTACCGACATCGGCACTCAGATTACCACATCCATCGCAGCCCGTCAGGAGCTGCCCGACATGCTGCTGGGCATGTCCCTTGACTCAGCGGTTATGTACCAGTACGGTAACGAAGGTTACTTCGTGAACCTGAAGGACTACTTTGCTGACAAGGAAGGCAAGTCCAAGATTTTCTGGGATCGTCTCGAAGCTGAGAAGGTAGACGAAGAAACCATGGAATTGCTCTTGGGCACCATCACCGAGCCCGAGTCCGGCAATATCTATGCCGTACCTACCCTCGAGATCTCTACCTTTGACCGTCAGCAGTATCAGGTCTACATCAATACCCAGTGGCTGGATACGCTGAATCTGGATATGCCCACCGACATTGACTCTCTTTACAATGTCCTGAAGGCTTTCAAGACCGGCGACCCCAACGGCAATGGTCAGCCCGATGAGATCCCTCTGTTTGGCGCTAAGAACGGTGGTATGTGCTCCTACGTCATTGAGTGGCTGATCAATATGTTCATGTATTTCAACGACAACCGCGCTTACACCGTCAACCCCGACGGCAAGCTGACTGCCTCTTACACGGAGGACACTTATCGCGAAGCCCTGAAGTTCATCAACAAGCTGTATAAGGAAGAACTGCTGACCGCCCTGGCATGGACCGCCAGCAAGCCTGAAGCAACTACCATTATGACCCCCGCTTCCGGCACCGCAATGTGCGGCATCATGCTGTGCCACCCCTCTTCTCAGCCTCAGAAGGGCAACAATGTCCTGTTCCAGTATGAGCCCCTGCCTTACTGGGGTTGCGTTGTCAGAGATGATCACCCTGTCCATACTACTGCGTTTATTACCGAAGACTGCGACTATCCTGAAAAGGCTTTCGAAGTCATGATGAAACTGTGGAGCCGCGAGGGCGCTATGCGTATGCGTTACGGCGAGTACGGCGTCAACTGGACCGATCCCACCCCCGGCGCTATCTCCGCTGTTGGCCTTCCCTGCACCTACAAGCTGATCCAGGATCCCCTGGGCCGTCAGAATACCTGCATGTGGTCTACTATGTCCCCCACCTTCAATATGTATGCCGAGGCTGAGGACGCTGAGCTGGCAGAAGCCATGACCGACTGGGACAAGGGCAGATATGAGCTGTTGGCAGCTCACCTGAAGCTCTTTAATGAAGCTGAAGAGAAGAATAACCCCGAAAAGGTTTGTCCCAAGCTGTACTTCACCTCACAAGAGAATGAAGAAATTTTGCAGACCCGTTTGAATGTCAACGATTACTGGAGAGAGTGCCAGACCGACTTCATTATCGGCAAGCTGGATCCTGAGAGTGACTCTGATTGGAACGCCTACCTTGCAAGACTGAAAGAGCTGGGTGTTGACAAAGTTATGGAGTACAACCAGAGGGCATACGATCGCGGCTAAAAATATAACCGACCGATTTTAGTTTTGCAAAAAACGCAGCCGGGAGTTTTCTCCCGGCTTGCGTCAGCTTATATTTTTAGAAAGGAATGATCTCCAAATGGCGAAAACCGCGATCGCCCAAGCACCGGGAACCTTGGTCAAAAAGACCAAGTTTCAGAAGTTCTTGATCAATGCAAGACAGAACTGGCAGCTTCACCTGATGTTGCTGATCCCGATGCTCCATGTTTTGATTTTTGACTATATGCCCATATACGGCGTCCAGTTGGCATTTAAAAACTATTCCCCCAGAAAAGGTGTCTGGGGCAGTGAGTGGGTCGGTCTTGAAAACATGCTCAAGTTCTTTGAGTATTACAGATGGCCCAACCTGATCTGGAATACGCTGGCTTTGAACTTAATGGGCTTGTTTATTGGCTTCCCCCTTCCTATTTTCCTTGCCCTGGCTTTGCATGTGTATACCGGCAAGGCCCTGAAGAAGATTACACAGAACATTTCCTACCTGCCCCACTTTATTTCTCTCGTGGTCATGGTCGGTATTATCAATACCGTTTTGAACCCGGTTTCCGGCTTCCTGGGCTATTTCTACCGAGTCCTGGGTGTGGAGGGATATACAGATATCCGCGGCGATAAGGATTGGTTCCGCTGGATCTATACACTGTCCGGTATCTGGCAGGGTTGCGGCTGGAGCTCTATTATCTATGTGTCTGCTCTGTCTGCCGTTCCCGATGAACTGCACGAAGCAGCTAAAATCGACGGCGCCAGCCGTTTGCGCCGTGTGTTTGCAATCGACCTGCCCACACTGATGCCGTTGATCGCGTTGCAGCTGGTTATGACCGCCGGCGGTATGCTGAGCCTTGGTCACCAGAAAGCCTACCTGATGCAGAACAGCATGAACTCGGATACATCTGAAATCATCTCTACCTATGTGTATAAGCGTGGTATTGCAGGTGGTAATATGGACTTCGGTACTGCCGTCGGATTGCTGCAGAGTGTTGTTAATTTGGCCCTTGTGTTTTTGACCAACTGGATCTGCAATGTCCTTACGGACAACGAAATGGGCTTGTTCTAAGGAGGGTTCAGAAATGGCAAATGTAAAAAGCACAAAGATCCGTGATACTTTCGTCGACAGAGTTCTGAATATTATCATCGGAATTCTGCTGATTCTGGTCTGTGTCATCGTTTTGTATCCCATCACCTATGTTATATCCTGTTCCTTCTCCAGCTCCAGAGCATTGGAGAACGGACTTGTCATTCTGTGGCCGGTGGATGTCACTTTGGAAGCCTATGATTTTGTTCTTAAGTATAAGGCTGTTTGGATCGGCTTCCGTAACTCCATCTTCTACACCGTCGTGTGTACCCTGATGAATATGGCATCCAATGTTCTGGTTGCATATCCCATCTCCCGCAGTTACTTCAAGGGTCGTACCTTCTACACCTTGGCTATATTCATAGTGGGCTATATTCCCGTAGGTATGATTCCTACTTTTGTCCATCGTTGCAGCCTGGGTCTGTTTGATAACATCTGGGCGATCCTGCTGGCAGGCTGGGTTCAAATGGGCAACATTTTGATCCTGCGTACTGCTATCAAATCCGGCATTCCTGATGATCTGTTTGATGCAGCCAGAATTGACGGCGCCGGACAGTTCCAGTGCATGCTGGAACTGGCAATTCCTCTGACCAAGGCAACCTTGGCAACCCTGATGCTGTTTGCCATCGTCGGTCAGTGGAACGAGTACTTCAATTCTATGCTGTACCTGCGTGATTCTAACCTGTATCCTCTGCAGCTGGTCCTGCGTCCCATTATGACTGCGGCTTCTGCCCGTGGACAGATGAACGCCAGTGGCATGGGCTCTTCTTATCAGCAGCAAGCAGAACAAGGTTTGGAAAATGTGCGTTATGCACTGATCATTATCTCCACAGTTCCCATTGCATTCGTGTATATGGTCTGCCAGAGATTCTTCAAGGCAGGCATCATGGTTGGTTCCCTTAAGGGCTAATTCTATTATGTAAAAACGGACAAGCAACGCTTGTCCGTTTTTGTATAAGAATACCACCGGCTGTGCCGGTGGTATTCTTATACAAAAAGCAGGTCACCTTAATGACATTGCCGATAAGGTGACCTGCTAAAGAATATTTAACTATTCGATCAATAAGGGTTCGTCCGTTTCTTCAAGAGCCTCTTCATCGTTGGAAACGGATTCCTCTGTAACAATGCCGTGGGTCTCGTTGAAGTGATCGATCAGGGTTTTAAAAGGTTTCTTTAAAAGACCGTGACAGAAACAGAAAACGGTACTGAAAAACAGTGTGAGCCAAATGGGGGTCAGCGACATGAATGTGTAGATACTTACCAGCTGGAAGATTCCGAACAAGGCGTCGACCGCTGCAAGAACGGGAATGTTGACCAACAATGTGACACCGATGGACCGAAGGGGATGGGCAAAGGAAAGGAACCATACATTGCGGATCAGCTGCCAGGGCGTGCAGGTGAAGCGGGAGTGAAATGCCGGGATCAGAGCCTGAAACAGCAGGCAGATAGCAACGGCAATGAAAAGAGGCCATGCAGGTGCGCCCATGGTATAGGCGGTCATGCTCAGCAGGACCACGGCGATCAGCAGAATGCTGATAAGACCCCAAGCCAATGTGACGGTAAGAAATCCGTTGGCAAAACCTTTGAAAAATGCGGCAGCAGGTGAGGAATCATCCTCTTTATCAAGCAAAACCTTAACGGCGTTGTGCAGACCTGCCTGGGCTGCGCCAATGGTGACGATCGGCAGACAGCATAGCAAAAAGAGTGCGTTTAATATCATCAGATCGCCGATGCGCATCATCGTCTGCATCGGCTTAGACTCGTATGAAAAAAATCCCATGTGATAACCTCCTTCTTGTACCTTATAGTTTACGCGAAAAAAGACGCAAAAGCAAGAATAATTTGTAAACAATTTGGGTAAAGATGCCTAAAAAAAGGGGACAGTTCTTGTGGAATATGTAGATTTTCCGAGGAAGAGCAGAAAGGATTTGTTTTGTTCACAATTAGCATTTATAATTGAATCAGTTGGAGAAGAGAGGAAGTACCGAAATGGAGAAAAAGACCGGATTACAAAAATTTTATAGTGTTGTCACATTTGCAGGAACATTGATCTTGATGAATCTGATGTTTCTGATCTCCTGCATCCCCGTAGTGACCATCGGACAGGCATGGAGTGGCCTTTTGAGTTCTGTCCGGTATAATATCCGTGGTGATAAGTGGTTTGATGGCTTTAAGGCTGGATTTAAGAAGCGTTTTCTGCGTGGCTTACTGGCTTGGTGCATTCTTTTGCCGGTAAATATCCACATGCTTTTGGATGTGCTGCACAATTATTCCGGCGGCTATACCGTACCGCTGATCTCTTCGTGCCTGGTATTTTTGCTCACATCCATGGTGACCACGGCGCTGATCATTTTAAATGTTTATATCCCGACCAATGTAAAAACATGGGTCAAGAACTCTGTGAGTTTGGTTTTTAAAGCACCCTTGCAGTTGGCAGCAGGCACAGCTCTATGGGTCTTCCCGGTGATTTTGGCGCTTTTATGGCCTTTGACCTTCTTCTATCTCATCATGATCTTTATTGCTGTGTATTTCAGCGCAGTGGCGCTTATCGCAACCTTGGTGCTGAAAAGATCGCTTATGGATCTGCTGGCAGAAGCAAGAGCCGAGGGCACCCTGCTTGCCGAGGAAGGCAAGAGTAGAAAAACAGACGACGAGGAAACGGAAAATGGTACTGAGGAATAAATTTAAAGAAACAAAGTTTTGTAAGGGCTGGATTAAGCTAATTAACGATATGAAGCCCATGACTTTCAAACAGCGGGTCGATCATTTGTGGACCTATTATAAACCATACCTTATCATCGTTGCGATGGTCATTATGGTGCTGGGTTTTGCGTTCAATGTCCTGGACCATCGTTCCAAGACACCACTGGTCAGCGGCATGATGGTCAACTTGTCTATGGAGCAAGAGGGCATTAATTATCTTCAGGACGATTATCAGAAGGAATTGTCGCCCGACGATAAAAACAAGATCGTAGAATTTGATTATACATATTTCGGTGACCCAAGCGATCCGGAGAACAGCGAGTCTAGCTACTACGCAGCCATGACCTTAGTGGCCCGTGTCAGCGAACAGATGCTTGACTATGCCCTTTTGGACAAGTTTGCTATGGAATACTACATGGGTCAGGATGTGTATCTTGACCTGCGGGAATTCTTCACCGCAGATGAACTGGCAGCGCTGGAGGCGGAAAATCGGCTGATGTATCTGCAGATCCAGGAAGAGGAGAATGAAGAACCCGGCGAACGGTTCCCGGTGGCTGTGGATATTACCAATCTTCCCTTTGTTAAAGATACGGTGACCAGCGAAGGACCCATCTACTTTGTCCTGTCCGGCCATATCCGCAATCTGGATATGTGCCGGAATGTATGGGATCGACTCCACGCGTGGGAGAGTAAAGCAAGTGAATAAAAAGAATCCCGGAGCGTTATCAACGCTCCGGGATTTTTTATTTCTCGATGCTCTGCCGGAAGGCAGCTCTGTCTGCTGCGCCAAAGAAGGCGGAGCCGGCGACCAGAACATTTGCGCCGTTTTCTTTACAGATCTCGCCGGTGGTCAGGTCCACACCGCCGTCAACTTCCAGATGACAATCGGGATTTACCTCGTCCAGCATAGCCCGAAGCTTTTTGAGCTTGGGCATCATGTCAGCCATGAACTTCTGACCGCCGAAGCCGGGCTCCACGGTCATCACCAGCACAAGGTCCACCATGGAAAGGTAAGGGGCAACTGCCTCTGCCGGGGTCTTGGGCTTGACTACGATACCGGGCTTTACACCCAGAGACCGGATCAGCTCCAGGGTTTTCTTGATGTTTTCGGGAGTGTCGGCTTCCACATGGATGGTCAGATAATCGGAACCGGCTTTGCAGAATTCTTCTGCGTATTTGATGGGAGTGTCGATCATCAGGTGGACATCCAGTACAAGATCAGTAATCTTGCGCATGGCCTTGACCCAGGAGTAGCCGAAGGAAAGGTTGGGCACAAAGTGTCCGTCCATAATGTCTACATGAAGCCACTTGGCGCCGTCTGCCTTTGTCTTGTCCATGTCCTCATGGAAATGCATGTAGTCGGCAGATAGAATAGAGGGAGAGAGAATAGCCATAATTGAGCAGAGGGGAGTCGAACATCGTTAGCCCCTCATCCGTCCTTTCTTGTTTTATAAAATTACTCTTCGCAGTTGAGCATGGTCTTGCCAGGTCCGCACAGAGATTCAAAGTCCGCGACAAAATCGGTAACCGCTGCGGTGACATTGGCATTTTTAATGAGATTTTCGATAACATCAGAAGCAATGGTCAGACAGCTGATACCGTATTCGCACAGCTCCTGCACCTGCTGAGAGTTTTTGAAACCGGCTGCCAGGATCCGGGTCTCCAGTTTGTTGCTGACATAAATATCCTGAATCTTTTTGGTGGTCGTTACACCGTCAGCACCCAAATTGTCAATGCGGTTGACATAAGGGGCGGCATATTCTGCGCCGGCTTTGGCAGCGAGGTATGCCTGCATGGGGGTGTAGATACCGGTGGCGGTCACATGGTAGCCCTCGCCACGCAGGATCTGCATGGCTTTCAGACCCTCCGGGATCGTAGGAATCTTAATGTAGGTGTTATTGCCTAAGATCCGCTCGATCTTGCGTCCCTCTTCAACCATCGCTTCTGCGGTGGTGGAGATCACTTGCGCATGGAGCTCGGCCTTATTGCCGATGAACTCCCGGATAGCAAGCAATGCTTCGTAAGGGGGCTTGCCGTACTTGGCAAGGATCGACGGATTGGTGGTCACACCGTCGATGGGGTAGTAGTTGTAAATATGCTTAATGCGTTCCAGGTTTGCGTCATCGATTAGCAGTTTCATAATTTACGCACCTCTTACTCAATGGAATTGATCTGCAGCGCAGCCTGATACAGCGCGCAGAAACGGCGGTATTTCCGATCCAGTTGCTCACTGGGTTGCGGCTCATACTGCTTGGACATGGCAACGCAGCTCTCTGCTGCGGCAGCAAAATCCGCAAATTGTCCGTCACTGACGGCACAGATCATGGCAGCGCCCAGGCAGGCGGCTTCTTTTTCTGCAGGGATGCACACCGGAAGACCGGTAATATCCGCCTGCAGCTGACACCAGATGGGGCTCTTTGCGCCGCCGCCGGTGGCGATGATCCGCTGGAGTTTCATGCCCTTCTGGGCAATATACTCGCAATTCTTCCGCAGCACATAGCTGACACCTTCCATGACAGCGCCTGCCATGTCAATGGCGTCGTGCTCTTGCCGCAGGCCCCAGAATACACCGTTTGCTTCCGCGTCAAATTCCGGCGCATTGGTACCTACCAGATAAGGCAGAAACAGCAGCTCGCCCCGGGGACGCTGGGCAAGGGTTTCATTCATCACATCATAGCCGACGCTCATGCAGCTGCGACGGAACCACTCCAGACTGACGCCGCCGCTTTCTGCAACGGGCAGCATAACATAGGTGTCCGGCAGGAAACCGTAGTGCATAGCGCAGCCACAGCTCTTGGGTGTGGGCTGGTCACACATGGTGGCAAGTGCCATCACAGTACCGGTGGACAATGTGATACCGCCGGGGCGGATGTTGCCCGTACCGATCATGCCGGCAAAGTGATCCAGCGTGCCTACATTTACCTTGGTGTCAGAAGACAGACCCAGCTTTGCTGCGATCTGAGGCAGCAGTGTGCCTGCGACAGTGCAGGGTTCGCACAGCTTGGGCAGCTGGCTTTCGGTGATACCGATGGCATCGAGCATTTCCTGCCAGTAGCATTTATTGTAAATGTCAAAGTAGAAGCTGAAGGTGGCGATGGACATATCGGAGAGCTTTACGCCGGTCAGATAGAATACCACATAGTCTTTCAGCAGCATATAGGTCCGGGCATTTTTATAGATCTCAGGGCGGTTTGTCCGCAGCCATGCGATCTTGGTGGCGGGCCAGGTGGGAAGAACCGCCATCTGACCGGTGACAGCCTCGCAAGTTTCCGGAGGGAATTGCAGGCTCAGGGCCTTGCATTCCTCGGTAGAGCGCTCATCCATCCAGGAGATGGTGTTCATCAGCGGCTGACCGTCAGCGCCAACCACCACTAATGACTCTGCCTGACCGGTAAAGGCGATCTGGCTGACGGATGTAACCTTGTTCGCCTTAACCATTTCGCTTAGCAACTGTACCAGATCGGAGCAGTAGCGCAGAGCATCGAATTCCACAAAACCGTTTTCCCGGATATATTCGACGGGGCGGCTTTGCCGGTCGATCAGATGAAAATCCTTGTCATAAATGGCAGCTTTGATATTGGTGCTGCCAAGGTCAATGCCTATGTACATAGTAGTCTCCTTGTTGTCATTGCGAGGGCGCTTGCGCCCGTGGCAATCCGTAATATCCAACAAAGGAGAGCGGATTCCCACGACCGATCTGCAGATCGGTCTCGGAATGACATTTCTTTCGAACGGGTTTTGATAAATGAGATTTACAGTGCCTTGTTATTCAGACGCTCGCCCACAGCTCCACCGGGGTGGATCAGGGCAAACTGCTCTGCCTGATAGCCGGTGTACTCGATCAAAGCGGCCTGCAGAGCGTGGAAGATCATGCACAGCGCGGTGGTGGAAGTGGTACCCTGGGCGTTCCACTTGTCGGTCTCCCGGTTGACATGCTGCTTGATGACCACATCGGCGGCAGTTGCCAGAGGGGACTCCAGATTTTCGGTAACGGTGATGATCTTGACACCCTTGGCTTTGCAGATGTCCACAATGGGCAACAGTTCCTTGGTCTTGCCACCGCGGGAAGCGAACACCATCACATCGCCTTCCTGAATGAAGCCGGTAGCACCGTGGACGGCCTCAGCGGGGCTGATGAACCGGGCGGGACGCTCGATGCAGCACATCAGGTGGGCAAAATGCTGGCAGATGATTCCGGAGTGACCGCTGCCGGCAGCGCCGATCCGGGCAGCACCTGCCAACAGCTCAACAGCCTTGGCAAACTGCTCGTCGTCAAAATAGTCTTTCATTTCGGTGATGCAGGCAGCTTCGATGTCATAAGCGGCCTTTGCAGCATCCAAAACAACTTTCATATCCATAGTAGAATACCTCCTATTATTTGATTATCTTGAGTATACTATTTTTAGTCGCTATTTTCAAGGCATATTTTGACAAATTAGGTGGAATCTCTATTGACGGGGCGCATTGTGATTGATATAATATATCCGGAAAAATATGCGAGAGGAGAAAACTCTTATGACTACCATCAAGGCACCGTTTTTTGAGATCGGTCCCAAGTCCTACCTCTACGGCGACGAGATCCTGGAGCTGGCACAGGCTGCTGACGCAGCTTCCCAGAAGTATGATGTAGATATCATCTTCACCTGCCCCGTGGTCGACATTCGCCGCGTTAAGGAAAACACCAAGCGCATTCATGTATTCGCTCCCCACATGGATCCCATTCCCGTTGGTCGCGGTTTGGCAGATATCCTGCCCGAGAGCCTCGTGGCTGCCGGCGCTGAGGGTGTTATGCTCAACCATGTGGAAAAGCCTCTTAGCTTTGAGACTCTGGCTGCTACCATCAAGCGCGCCGAGGAAGTTGGCCTGACTACCATCGTCTGCGCCGATTCCGAGGAAGAGGCTGCCAAGATCGCTACTCTGAACCCCGACATCATCGTTGCCGAGCCCTCTGCGCTCATCGGCACCGGCGTCAGCGTAGGTCCCGAGTATGTGGAAGCCGCTACCAAGTGCGTCAAGGATGTCAACCCCGACATTCTGGTTCTGACCGCTGCAGGCATTGCCGGTGGTGAGGATGTTTACAACACCATCATCGCAGGCGCTGACGCTACCGGTTCTTCTTCCGGTGTTGCCAAGGCTGCTGACCGCCCTGCTATGGTCGACGAGATGATCGCTGCCTGCCGTAAGGCTTGGAACGAGCGTCACGCTTAATTTTGTCAATCATTTTATTTTACATATTAGGAGGAAATTAAAATGGAATTGAAAATCATTCAGAAGGAGATCGAGCTGCAGTCCCGCGGTTGGGTCCCCACCTTCCATGACATCTCTACCGACGTCATGAAGATCGTTGCCGAGTCCGGCATCAAGAACGGTACTGTTGCTATCGTTTCTCACCACACCACCTGCTCCGTCATGATTCAGGAGTGCTCTCACGACTTCGATTCTTTCGATCTGGAGTTCCTGCAGCACGACCTGCTGGACATCATGCGTGATCTGATCCCTGACTACACCAACGAGGGCGATTACCGTCACCCCGGCCCTGTCCACGCACAGTTCGGCCGTTATGTTGATGAGCCCGGCAACTTCACCTCCATGAACACCGACGGCCACCTGCGTTCCTGCTTCTTCGGCAGAAGCGAGACCATGACCATCAAGGACGGCAAGCTCGATGGCGGTGAGTTCGCTCACATCTACTTCATCGACTGGGACCATGTCCGTGCACGCCGCCGTCAGGCTAACATCACCATCATCGGTACCACCGAGGATGTGGGCGATCGTAAGTACAACGACGGTCAGGTCGTCAACACTCTGCGTAAGTTCCCCGCTGAGGAGAAGGCTTACCTGGAGCAGTATGACGAGTGGAAGAAGAGATAATCTTCTAAACCGCAATGAAAATCCCCCGATCGCTGATCGGGGGATTTTTTACGGATTCATGGTTTTAAAATGCTGCTTGATGGCTTCAAAGGATTTATCGCTGATAGCATGCTCCAAACGGCAGGCATCTTCAGCGGCGGTTTGGGGATCGACACCAAGAGAAGTGAGCATACGGGTCAACACGGTGTGCCGCTCATAGATCTTTTGGGCAATTTCCGCGCCGCTGGGAGTCAAGGTGATGTAGCCGTCCTTATCCATAAGGATATAGCCGTCTTGTTTTAGCAGACCTACGGCGCGGCTGACGCTGGGTTTGCTGTAACCCATATGCTCGCTGATATCGATGGAACGCACCGCGCCGTTCTTGTTGAAAAGGATGTGGATCGTTTCCAAATACATTTCGCCGGATTCATGGATGCTCATAGGCCCGCTCCTTTGAAGAAGATAAAATAATTATATCATAGGTGCAGACCGTTTTCAAGTATGTACCGGCCGCCTGCCTAAGGCAGACAACCGGCAGAGGATTACTGCATGCCCTGCTCGTAAGCCTCGGTCATCTTCTTGACCATCTGGCCGCCCACGGAGCCGGCCTCACGGCTGGTCAGGTGACCGTTGTAGCCGTTGGTCAGGTTAACGCCCACTTCCTGTGCAGCCTGCATCTTGAAGCGGTCCATTGCCTCACGAGCCTGAGGAACATTGATCTGATTGTTGTTCTTCATTTCTGATTCTCTCCTTATTTTATTGCCCCGGACACAGACCGGGGCAATTGCTCCGATCTATGTTCAAAGCTTTTTTGACGGATTGTTCCGTCGCAAACATAGCTTTGCCGAATCAGGAAAAAATATAAATGTTTCTTTTCGGAAAATGACGCAAAAAATGGAAAAAGCCCGACCGCTCGGTCGGGCTTTTCTTATATCAAATTTACAAATACAGAACACACAGCAAACAGGATCATTGTCAGCAACGTCATGGCGGACAGCGCCGAAGCGATCTGTGTCCGTTCCGCCGGTTCGTCTGCGAAGATCGGGATCACGTAAGGCGGCGGCAGGATCACCATCAGAAGGGCAGCGCCTTCAAAAATGATACCGTTTAACAAGGTGCGGTTCAAAAGTACCACAATGCCGAAGCATACAGCCATTACTCCAAGACGCAGAGCGATCAGTCCGCCGGTCTTTCGCCAGGGGATCTCGCGCAGTACCAGGTCATATCCCACCGTCAGCAAAATGATCATGCCGGTGGGGGCGGAGATAAAGCTGGTTGCGGAATCCAGAATGCCGCCGATGCCCCAACTGTGCAGCTGCTTGTAAAGGCCGGTGGCACCCAGCAGAACACCTGCTGCCACAGCCCACAAAATGGGGGTCGTTACCATGTCTCTGGCAATGGCTTTCAGGTCAGTCTTGCCGGAAATGAGGATCTTGAATAGTGTGAAGACAAAGAGCGTCTGACCCAGATCGAGGATCGCAAATTTGGAAAGACTCTCCTGAGGGAACAGCAGTACGAACAGCGCATAACCCAGCATGCCGGCTTCAAAGCCTGTGGCAAGGAAAGGCGCCAGGCGGCTTTTCATACCGCTAATGCGGATGACGAACTTGCCAAGCAAAAGGGCAAAGCAGCACAGCAAAAAGATGATGACCGGCAGGATCAGGGTAGAGCTGCTATACTCGGCGGTGGCGAATGCGTTTACCAATACCGCCGGAAGTGTAATATTGATAACGACTTTTTTCAGCGCATCGATTCCCTCGCGGCTGAGAAAACTCTTTTTGCGGCAGAACATACCCAGCGCCAGTGCAAGGAATACCGGAAGGGCTGTCTGAATGACGGAAATCAATTTATCCATAGGCACAAATTACTTGATGACGCCCTTTTGGACGATCACATTGGCGTAAATGGCAGATTCGCCGGTCTGCAGAATGCAGTAGCAATCCTTTGCTTCATCGTAAAAATCGAAGCGGTCGATATTGCCGACGGCTTCAGCGCCCCGGTCGTCGTACTTGGCAACGATCTGCTTATAGGTTTCCCAAACGGGGATCTCCAGATCCTTATCGCACTCCATTTTTTCCATGAGCGTGATGGGCTTTTCCACATAAGTGTCGGCAGGGATCACCTGCAAAATGGCATCGAGCAGCTCCGGAACGCCGTGTCCGTCAGCCCGCAGGAAAATAGCGCCCTTGGCTTTTGCCATGGCAGCGCCGGGGAAATTGCCGTCGCCGATGCAGATGCGGTCGCTGTGGCCCATTTCACACAAAACTTTCAGCAGTTCGGGGGAGAGAATGGAAGGAATATTTTTTAACATAAAAGTTGCCTCCTGTAGTTGATTTTTTGAATAAGGTATTCTATGATAAGAAAAAATGACCGGAGGTGCCAATATGGAACTGGCAGCAGAAGTAGTCAAATTTTCTAAACTTGCGGAAGAAAAAGGGTTTGTGAACAGCCTGGAGGGAAATCTTTCCGTGATCGACCGACAGACCGGAAATATCTACATCACACCGTCCCATAAGGCAAAATGCTTTTTGACACCGGAACAGATCTGCGTAGTCAATGTATTGGGCGAGCAGATCGGAGGGACAGAGAAAAAATCCTCCGAATTTTTCCTCCATGAGGCGGCATACAAAGCCAGACCGGATATCGGGGCGGTATTTCACTGCCATGCGCCCTATCTGACCGCTTATGCCTTCGCTTATCAGGATTTTGAAACACCGGAAGATACCTTTCTGCATCAGATCTTCGGTACGATCAAATGCCTGCCCTATGGGCAGCACGGCACCCATGCCATTCACCGGGGGATCGAGGCCGCTTTGGACGGCAGACCCGTTGCCCTTTTGGGAGGACACGGTGTGGTCTGCGTGGGTCAGGATCTGGAGGATGCCATGGGCCTTTTGGAAGCGGCAGAAAACTATGCCAAGACAGTGGCACTGAAACGAAATTTGCTATGATCTTTAAAAAGTGGCGGTCCTAGGGACCGCCACTTTTTATTCGTGAAATTACTTGTACATAGGACCGTAGGTAGCGCAGGCGCGGTAGTCCTGGCCCTCTTTGTCCATACCGAATGCATTCCAGCAAGCGGGACGGTAGATATCGTCCTCGGGAACGTTGTGCATGCACACGGGGATACGCAGCATGGAGCACATGGTGATCAGATCGGCGCCGATGTGGCCGTAGGAGATAGCGCCGTGGTTAGCGCCCCAGTTCATCATGACCTCATAAGCGGTCTTGAAGGGAGAACCTTCCTTGCCGTCGCAGCGAGGTGCAAACCAGGTGCAGGGCCAGGTGGGGTTGGTACGCTCCATCAGGGTGTCGGAAACCTGGTCGGGCAGGTTCACAGTCCAGCCTTCTGCGATCTGCAGCACAGGACCCAGACCCTT
>JAZSOR010000022.1:0-44298 GCA_045537035.1 Faecousia sp.
ACAAATAAACTCTTAGGCATAATTCCGTCCTCCTCTCTTACTTAGCAAGCAGCGTGGTGAAGTTCTCCAGGTTGCTGCACAGTTCCTTCTGGAACTTAGCGGCAGGAGTACCGTCCACTGCGCGGTGGTCATAGGTCAGGCTCAGGCCCATTGCAGGATAGATCTGAATGGAGCCATCAGCGCCCTTGCGTACACGATCAACAGTACCGCAAACGCCCAGAATACCGGTCTGGGGAGGATTGATAACGGGAGTGAAGGACTCAACACCCATATTGCCCAGATTGGACACGGTGAAGCTGCCGCCGGAGAGCTTGTCGGGGTTGATGGCGCCGTCACGGCACTCAGCAGCCAGAGCCTTAACAGCCTTGGAGATCTCCAGCAGGCTCATCTGATCGGCGTTCACGATGGTGGGAACCATCAGGCCGCGGGGAGTATCCACAGCGACGCCCAGGTTGACATGCTTGAACAGGCGGATGGAGTTGTCGTCCAGCATGTTGGCATTCAGGTCGGGGTGGTTCAGCAGAGTACGGGAAACGGCATACAGGATGATATCACCCAGAGTAATGCCTGCGTACTCGTCACCAGCAGCCTTCAGCATCTTACGGTAAGCAAGAATGTTGGAAGCGTCGAAGGAAGTGGTATGGGTCAGCTGAGCCATGGTGGACAAAGAAGTGTGCATGGACTTGGAAATTGCGCGGCGGATACCGCTGAACTTCACATCCTCGTAAGCAGGACCGTCGCAGACAGCAGCTGCCTTGGGAGCAGCGGTAACACCAGAGTCGATGAGCTTCTGCACATCGCGCTCGATGATACGGCCTTCAGGACCGGTGCCCACAGCCAGAGAAGCGTCAACGCCGGCAGCCTTAGCCAGCTTTGCAGCTCTGGGGGAAACGGGTGCGCCGGGTACGATCTGTGCAGCAGGAGCAGCAGCCTCAGCGGCAGCGGCAGGTGCAGCAGCGACCTCCTCAACAACTGCAGGAGCAGCGCCGGGCTTCAGGCAATCGGTGGGCTCGCCGTGAGGACCGACAGCACAGACATTCTCCATGCAGGGAACCTCGTCGCCTTCCTCAAAGAAGATGGCCAGCAGCTCGCCTTCCTCGGTGGACTCGCACTCGAAGGAAGCCTTATCGGTCTCGTAAGTAAACAGAACATCGCCGACCTTGACCTGGTCGCCAACACTCTTCAGCCACTCACCGATGATGCAGCTTTCCACAGTGATGCCGGCCTTGGGCATGATAACAGCTCTTGCCTTGGTGTTGGCAGCCACAGCGGCAGCAGCAGGTGCAGCAGCAGCGGCAGGTGCGGCAGCTTCGGCAGCAGGTGCCTCGGCAGCACTGCCGCCCTTCAGTGCAGAAGTGTCCTCACCGGGTGCGCCGATGGCGCAGACGTTGACAAGGCAGGGCACCTCGTCGCCGGCTTCAAAGAAGATGTCCAGCAGAGTACCCTCTGCGGTGGACTCGCATTCGAAGCTGGCCTTATCGGTCTCATAAGTGAACAGAACATCGCCGATCTTGACCTGATCGCCAACATTCTTTACCCACTCGCCGATAATACAGCTTTCGACGGTAATACCGGCCTTGGGCATGATGACAGCATTTGCCATGATATATCCTCCTATGTTTTGTTATAGCTTGTTAATTATAACTTATCATAACACCTTTCGTCAATAGGAAATTCGCATAAAATGCATATCCCGGAAAGACTTTGCTTGTGCAAAAAGCCTTTCCGGGATCAAATTACAGAATTTTTACATTTACTTGCTGCGCTGCCTGCCGGATGACTTCCGGTACCGGTTCATCGGTGATCATATAATCTACATCCGACAGCTTGGCAAAGGTATAGGGCATCAGACAGCTGAACTTCTCGTGACCACACATGGCTACCCGGGTCCGGGCTTTCTGGATCACCATGCGCTTGACCAGCATATCCCCTTCTGTGCCGCAGGTAAAGCCTGCCTCCACAGAGCAGCCGGACACACCGATAAACGCCAGATCGATGTTGATATCCTCCAGCATTTTTAGGGTATTTTGTCCCGATAATGCAAAGTTTTTCCGGTTGATCGTACCGCAGCACAGGGTTACAACGGGATTATGCAGTCTGCAAAGCTCCAATGCAATACTGGGGCCGGTGGTAATAATATTCAGATTGATATCAGGCAGATTCTTTGCCAGGACCAGATTTGTAGTGCTGGCATCGAGAAAAATAGAGGTGTGGGGCTGGATCAATTCCAGCGCCTTCTGTGCCATAACAGACTTACCCACATTGTTCTCACGCATACGCACATTGAATTCCGGATCGCCGGTCAGCCGCACGGATTTCGCCCCGCCGCGAAATTTCACAACCAATCCGCCCTGCTCAAGGGCATCCAGATCCCGGTGGATGGTCATCAAAGACACATCGGGAAACAGAGCCTGCAGCTCTTTGATCGTAACTACATTCTTCTGCTCAATGTAGTCGCGCATCTGCTCCTGTCGAATATTATACATAACGCCTCCGCATGTTATCATTTTAACAATATATCACAAATATAACATTCTATATCATCCTTTGTCAACGATATTTTTCAATTTTGCTTGTAAAAACAAAAATTGTATTATACAATAACTGAGAAATTTTTATAAACAGGTGAAATTATGATCGAGAAACTTCTTGTATATCGCAGTGACTGTGTGGATCCCTATTTTAATATTGCCACAGAAAAGCTTCTGTTGGAGACCGTTGCGCCGGGCTGCTGCATTTTATATCTTTGGCAGAATCAAAACACCGTCGTCATAGGCCGCAATCAGAACGCCTGGGCAGAATGCCGGACCTCTCTTTTGGAGGAGGAAGGCGGTAAGCTGGCACGGCGGCTTTCCGGCGGCGGCGCTGTTTTCCATGATGTGGGCAACCTGAACTTTACATTTCTCCTGCGCGACGAGGACTATGATGTGGACCGGCAGCTTTCCGTGATCCAGGCAGCCTGCGCTTTTCTCGGTCTGCAGGCAGAACAGTCCGGTCGCAACGATCTGCTGGTGGACGGTCAAAAATTCTCCGGCAACGCCTTTTACCATAGCCAGGGTCACGCCTATCATCACGGCACATTGCTCATCGATGCCAATATGGAAAAGCTGTCCCGGTATCTGACACCTTCCAAGGCAAAACTGGAGGCAAAAGGTGTTGCATCCGTCCGCTCCCGGGTGACCAATTTGAAAGCGCTTGTGCCCGAACTCACCTGCGAGATGATGGCAGAAAATATGCAAAGGGCATTCGCACAGGTTTACGGATATGTGCCGGAGCAGATCACCCTGAGTGAAACGGACATGCAAACCGTCAAAGCTTACGCGGCAGAACTGAGTAGCTGGCAGTGGCTCTACGGTCCTCGCCTCCCCTTCTCCTTCGGCTGCGAAGATCGATTCTCATGGGGCAGTATCTCGCTGGAGCTGCAGGTGGAATCCGGCCACATTCAGAACGCGCAAGTCTATACCGATTCTATGGACTGGTCCTTGAGAGAAAAACTCTCAGCTGCCATTACGGGCTCTCCCTTTACCTTACCCGCCATGTGCAATGCTGTAAGAAATGCATTCGGAGAAACAAAGATTTCCCGGGATATCTGCACGATGCTCTCCGATCAGGAAATATAAAAACCGCCGCAAGATTTTTGATCTTGCGGCGATTACTTTTTTACGCTTTGCCGGGAACACCGGGCTGTGTCATACTGTAGACATCCAGGATCCGTTTTGCTTCTTCCTCGGTCAGGATATTCTTTTCAATCAGCATAGTGCGAATGGGGATCCGCTTTGCCATTGCTTCCTTAGCCAAAGCAGCTGCCTGCGTATAGCCGATATACGGACACAGCGCAGTGACAATACCGACGCTGGCGTTGAGCAGTTCGTTACAGCGTTCCTCGTTTGCGGTAATGCCGTCCACACAGTTTACTGTGAATGTACGAACCGCCTGATCCAGAATGGTGATAGACTGAAACAGCGCGTCAAACACAACCGGCTCAAAGGCATTCAGTTCAAACTGACCGGCCTCCACAGCCATAGAAACGGTCACATCGTTACCCACGATGCGGAATGCAACCTGATTGACAACCTCGGGGATCACCGGATTGACCTTGCCGGGCATAATGGAAGAGCCATTCTGACGGGCAGGCAGGTTGATCTCACCAAAACCGGTACGAGGACCGGAGGACATCAGACGCAGGTCATTTGCGATCTTGCTAAGGGCCAGCGCACAGTTCTTGACCGCGCCGGAAACGGCGGCAAACTCATCGATATTCTGGGTGCCGTCGATCATATCCTCTGCCTGACGGAAGGGCATGCCTGTCAGTTCTGCCAAAACTTCCACAGCCTGCTCGAAGTAGTTTCTGTCAGCATTGATGCCGGTACCGATGGCTGTACCACCCAGGTTCACATCGTACATTTCTTGTTTGACTTCGGAGATACGATCCAAGCCGCGGCGGACAGCCGTTGCATAAGCGCCGAACTCCTGTCCCAAACGCACGGGAACAGCATCCTGCAGCTGAGTCCGTCCCATTTTGATAATATGGTCAAATTCCGCAGCCTTTTTGCAGAAAGATTCATACAGGCCCTTCAGAGACTCTTCCAGGGAGCACAGCAGGACCAATGTGGTCATCTTACCGGCGGTAGGAACGATATCGTTGGTGGACTGACCGCAGTTAACATGATCGTTGGGGTGGACAACAGAGTAGTCACCCAACTGTCCGCCCAGCTTACGGATGGCGATATTGGCAACCACTTCGTTGATGTTCATATTCATGGATGTACCGGCGCCGCCCTGAATAGGGTCGACAATAAACTCGTCGTGGTACTTGCCTTCCATAATATCGTCGCAGGCAGCCACGATCGCATCCGCTACCGGAGCATCCAGCGCGCCGGCCTTTTTATTGGCAATGGCACATGCCTTTTTCAGCAGAGCCAGCGCCTCGATCATTTCCTTACGCATTCTGCCGCCGGTAATGGAGAAGTTCTCCATTGCGCGCAAAGACTGTACACCGTAATAAGCTTTAACGGGAACATCTTTTTTACCGATGGAGTCGCTCTCCAGACGGGTATTGAGCTTAGTAGACATATACACATATCTCCTTTTTCAAATTTCTTCCAAACTATATCACACCCTCGCACTATGTTCAAATACATATATTTATATAAAAGTTATAACATTAACATTATAATTATAGTTGACAAACGGAATCTGCCCATGTAGGATTAAATCAGAAAGAGGTGTCATTATGGAGAACTTTTTTAATCACAAAGACATTATTTATACAATTTATCAGGAACAGAGCTTTTCCAAGGCAGCGCAAAAGCTGTTCATCGCCCAGCCGTCTCTTAGTTTAATTGTAAAAAAGCTGGAGCAGAGAATCGGTCTTCCCCTATTTGACAGGACCACAAAGCCGATTCACCTGACAGAAGCCGGCAAGGAATATATTGCTGCTATCGAGCAGATCAACCATGCAGAAACGGCTTTTTTCAATTATGTTCAAGCAGTGAACGACCTGCAATCCGGCTCTCTAGGCATCGGCAGCAATCAGTTGCTGTCCTCCTTAGTTCTGCCCCGGTACATATCTGCATTTGCAGAGGCATATCCCAAAATCAAACTTACCGTAACAGACGCAAACTCCACCACTTTGGAAAATGCCATTACCGCCGGTCAGCTGGATCTGATCATCGGCAACCACACACTGCCGGCTGATCTGTTTGAGCAAAAGCTCGTGACCACAGAACGACTGCTTCTTGCCGTGCCCGGCAGCTTCCCGGAAAACGAAACTGCCGCAGGCTATGCGCTTACCTATCAGGATGTTTTAAATAACAAACACCAAAACACAGAGCCGGTACCTCTGGAGATTTTTTCCCAGGTACCTTATGTGTTAATGAACCGGGACAACGACTCTCGTAGGACTTCCAACGCATTATTTGCAAAAGCAGGATTTACTCCCCGTGTGGTACTGGAACTGGACCGTCTGATGACGCTGTATTCTTATGTCACGCTGGGGCTCGCTGCTTCTATCGTCAGCGATACACTGGTAAAAAACATTCAGGGAACAAATCAGGATCATATTCGTTTCTATGCGCTTCCTGTTCAATACACCCAGCGTAACATTTATGTCAGTTACAAGAAAAATCGCTACTACTCCAAAGCAATGGCAAAGTTTATTGAAATGTTAGGTAGCCTCCAATAAAAATCAGCACCTTGTATCTTACAAGGTGCTGTTACTCTGTTTCCGATTATATTCTTTTTTTGCGCATGATTTTGGATACGATACATCCGGACAAAAATGCCAGCAATGCCGGTATCAGCCACATAAGTCCATCCACAACAATCCACACCCAAAAAGGCGCTGAATTCAGCGTTGTGCAATAAGTATGGTAATCAACGATCACATGGATACAGAAGCCAACAACCATAAGAATTGCCGCACCATACAGAAGTTTTACAGCGCGCATGGGAATCTCTCCTTACAATTATAAATGAGAGCTGCCGCAGATGCGGCGGCTCCAGATAACGCATAAAACATGGCAGGGTCGAGGGATTTATTTTCTTGCAGTCAGCGAGAGATTTTTCTGCAGGGCAAGGTTCAGATTTGCCGGAATACTTTGTGTATTTCAAGAATCTGAACTGCCGCATTGCGGAAAAAGATCCGCTGTCGGCTGAAAATCAATCCGGAGAGTCTGCCTTAATTACTTAGCAGCGTTGACCAGATCAGCAGTATCCTGCGCGATCATCAGCTCTTCGTTGGTGGGAACGATCCAAACCTGTACCTTGGAATCGGGAGTGGAGATGACCATTTCCTTACCGCGGTTGTTATTCAGTTCGGGGTCGATCTTTACACCCATGAAGCCCAGGTACTCACAGACAGTAGCGCGGACATTGACATCGTTCTCGCCGACACCTGCGGTGAAGGTCAGAACATCGATGCCGTTCATAGCTGCAGCGTAAGCGCCAACATACTTAGCGACCTCGTAGCAGAACTTCTCACGGGCCAGTGCGCAAGCCTCGTTGCCTTCCTTGGCGCCGGACTCCAGATCACGGAAGTCGGAGGAAACACCGGAAATAGCCAGCATGCCGGACTTCTTGTTGAGCATGTTCAGGCACTCGTCAACGCTCATGCCGTACTTGTTGCAGATGAACTGCACAACAGCTGCGTCGATATCACCGGAACGGGTACCCATGGGAACACCGGCCAGAGGGGTCAGACCCATGGTGGTATCCTGGCACTTGCCGTCCTTCACTGCGGACATGGAAGAGCCGTTGCCCAGGTGGCAGTTGACCATCTTGAACTCCTTCTTGCCAACCAGCTCAGCGGTGCGGCGAGCCACATACTTGTGGGAGGTGCCGTGGAAGCCGTAGCGGCGGATGGAGTCATTCTCGTAGTACTCGGTGGGGATAGCGTAACGGTAAGCCTTGGGAGGCATGGTCATATGGAAAGCGGTGTCGAACACAGCAACCTGGGGAGTCTTGGGCATAACAGCCTGGCAAGCCTCGATACCCATCAGGTTAGCAGGGTTGTGAAGGGGTCCCAGAGGGATACACTTCTTGATAGCAGCGATCACTTCATCGTCGATGATGCAGGAGTCAAAGAACTCCATGCCGCCGTGCAGCACGCGGTGACCAACAGCGTCGATCTCGTCAACGGTCTTGATCACACCGTTCACGGGATCCTGCAGGATCCCCAGAGTGGCAGCGATCGCCTCGGAGTGGGTGGGCATGGGAATGTCCTTAACGATCTTCTCACCGTTGGCATTGTGATTCAGACGGCCGTCGATGCCGATACGCTCACAAAGACCCTTAGCGGAGACCACACCGGTCTGGGGGTCCATCAGCTGATACTTCAAGCTGGAAGAGCCGGCATTGATAATCAAAATGTTCATTGGATTTTCCTCCTAAAATAAATTGATTTTCTCGTCATTTATGATAAGATAACCATAGATAAATACATTGTATAATAAATTTCCAGAATTCTCAACCCCTGAAACGGAAATTTTTTCAAGAAAGGCGGGGTTATTTTGAAAATTACCGGAATTATTTGTGAATATAACCCCCTGCATCTGGGGCACAAGAAGCAGCTGGACGCTGTCAGGGCCGCGAATCCCCGGGGCGGCATTGTCTGCCTGATGAGCGGAAATTTCGTGCAGAGGGGCGCGCCGGCGATCTTTGATAAGATGCTGCGGGCAAAAGCTGCTGTATATAGCGGCGCAGATCTGGTACTGGAATTACCGGTTACCGCAGCGCTTAGTTCGGCAGAGGGTTTTGCAAGCGCCGGTGTTTCTATTCTTTCCCCTTTTTGCCAGCAACTATCCTTTGGCGCGGAAACAGCCGATGAAAAAGCATTGACAGACATTGCCAAAGCGCTTTTGTCTGCGGATTTTTCCAAACACTTAAAGGAAGAACTGGACAAGGGGTTGTCCTTCCCTGCCGCCCGGCAGGCTGCCTTGGAAGCAATGGGCGTGGACGCTGCATTGCTGACACTGCCCAACAATATTTTAGCTGTGGAATACTGTAAGGCGATCCTGCAGCAAGGCAGTTCCATGATCCCCAGCGTAATTCGGCGGCAAGGCAGCTATCACGACAGTACCCCTGATAAGAAGAATCCTTCGGCAACAGCTATACGGGCACTGATCGAGCAAACACTTCCCTGGGACAGCTATGTGCCTCACAGTAACCTCTACCAAAACGCTGTGTCCTACAGCTTGCGCCGAGGCGAACAAGCGATCCTATACCGACTGCGGACCATGGCGGATGCGGAATTTGAAGCGCTCCCCTACGGCTCGGAGGGCTTGTGGCGAAAGCTGATGCACGCAGCCCGTCGGGAAGCGACCTTGGAAAGAATCATAGAAGCCACCAAGTCCAAGCGCTACACCCGTACAAGGCTTGACCGAATGGTCCTATGCGCTTTTCTTGGGATCACACAGGAAACTTTGAATGCCCCTGCTCCCTATGTGCGTGTTCTCGCCTTTAATGACAAAGGCCGAGAAATTTTAAAAACCGCCCGAAAAACCGGTGATTTCCGGAATATCGGAGAAGTCGTGGACGACCCTTATCAGCAGCTGGAAAACCGCTGCGGTGATCTGTACGGATTGTTCGCAGACACACCGGAATCTCCCGGTTGGGAAGCCGCGTACCGCGTATATTATCACAAATAAACACAGCGCAGAAGCATATCGCTTCTGCGCTGTTTCTTATTTCGCTCTGCGGGAGGCGGCGCTCTTGCGCACAAGGGCTCGCTTCAATCGGGCTTGCGCCAGCAGAATGTCCGTTTCGGACGCATCCTTGCTTGATAGCACCTCCTGCGCCCGCTGCTCGGAATTGTGGACACGGTCCATATCGATCTGATCCGACCACTCAAAGGTGGTGGGCAGCAGGGTAACCGCGCCCTTTACCACCGACACCATGCCGCCGATGCAGGCGCCGTAGCGTTTCTGACCCTCGGTTACGATCATAGCTTCGCCCATACCTAAGGGCGCCACATAATCGATATGGCCAGCCAGAATGCCCACATCGCCGCCGGTGGTCCTGACCAGCAGCTCTTCCGCTGTGCCGTCAAACTGCACACCGTCGGGCGTTACGATCTTTAACGGGAAGGCTCTCATTCGCCCTCACCTCTGTACTTTTCCACTACCTCATCGATAGAGCCAACGAACAGGAAGTAGGATTCGGGGATCTGGTCATGTTTACCCTCGATGATCTCCTTAAAGCCGCGGATCGTCTCCTTCAGCGGCACATATTTACCCTGATAACCGGTAAACTGCTCTGCAACCTCAAAGGGCTGGGACAGGAAACGCTGGACCTTACGGGCGCGGCCAACGGTCAGCTTATCCTCTTCAGACAGTTCGTCCATACCCATGATGGCGATGATATCCTGCAGCTCTTTATACCGCTGCAGAATACGCTGGACGGCGCGAGCGGTCTCGTAATGCTCCATGCCCACCACATCGGGAGAAAGGATCCGGGAGGTAGAATCCAGCGGATCAACCGCAGGATAGATACCCAAGGACGCAATACCGCGGTCCAAAACCGTAGTGGCATCTAAGTGGGCAAAGGTAGTTGCAGGCGCCGGGTCAGTCAGGTCGTCAGCAGGCACATAAACTGCCTGGACGGAAGTGATCGAACCGTTCTTCGTAGAGGTGATACGCTCCTGCAGCGCGCCCATTTCCGTTGCCAGTGTAGGCTGGTAGCCAACGGCGGAGGGCATACGGCCAAGCAGCGCGGAAACCTCAGAACCTGCCTGGGTAAAGCGGTAAATATTGTCAATGAAAAGCAAAACATCCTGATGCTTCACATCACGGAAATATTCTGCCATGGTAAGTCCGGAAAGGCCTACGCGCATACGGGCTCCGTGGGGCTCATTCATCTGACCGTAGACCATGGCGGTCTTGTTGATAACACCGGATTCGTTCATTTCCCGGTACAGGTCGTTACCCTCACGGGTACGCTCACCGACACCGGTAAACACGGAGATACCGCCGTGGGCCTTGGCAACATTGTTGATCAGCTCCATGATGAGAACGGTCTTTCCAACACCTGCGCCGCCGAACAGACCGATCTTACCGCCCTTTGCGTAGGGACAGATCAGGTCAACGACCTTGATGCCCGTCTCCAGGATCTCGGTAGCAGGCTCCTGCTCGTCATAATCAGGAGCGCTGCGGTGGATGGGCCACACTTGCGCATCTTTTACCTGCTCTCCCCCGTCGATGGCCTGTCCCAAAAGGTTAAAGACACGACCGAGGCAGCCTTCACCTACGGGCACGCTGATGGGCGCACCGGTATCTACCGCTTCTACGCCTCTTTGCAGACCGTCGGTGGAGCTCATGGCGATGCAGCGCACCACATTGTCACCAATATGCTGGGCAACCTCTGCCACCACCGTATGATCTCCATTGGGTACTTCAACGGCACTTAAGAGATCCGGCAGTGCGCCTTCCGGAAAACGAATATCCAAAACAGGACCCATGATCTGGATCACTGCGCCTTTATTTTTACTCATAATTTGCCACTCCTTATCAAGATCCGGCAACGATCTCTGTAATTTCCTGGGTAATGGCCGCCTGCCGCGCCCGGTTGAATTCCAGACTCAGCTGACCGATCATCTCGTCGGCATTTTGGGTCGCGGAATCCATAGCGGTCCGTCGTGCCGCCTGCTCGGCTGCGCGGCTTTCACACAGCGCGCCATAGAGAATACCGCCCAGATACTCCGGGACGATGGACTCAAATACCGATACGCTGTCAGGCTCATAGACGATATCGCAGCTCCCAACCGTCCGGCGGGTCGTTTCCTGACGCACCAGCGGCAAAAGTTGCAAAACCGCAGGGGTCTGAGACAGCACGGAGACGAAATTGGTATATGCAATGGCCACCTCATCATAGTCGCCGTTTAAAAACAGCTTGCACACCTGCTTGGCGATGGTAAAGCAATCACCCAGGGTAACGCTTGCCGCCTCTGCGTAATTGGCGGTCAGCGCAGGCAGTTTCCGCGATGCGAAAAAGTCCACCGCTTTTTTGCCAATGGGCAGCACCGTTGCGTCTTTTCCTTCCATCTGTGCCATAACCAGCTTCGTAATATTGCTGTTATAGCCGCCTGCCAAGCCTCTGTCGCCGGCGATCACGATGCACAGGCAACGATTGCCCCGACGGGCTGTCAGGTAAGGAGATGAAAAATCGGAATTGGCATCAACGATCCCGTGAATGGTATCGTACAGCGTCTCAAAGTAGGGACGCGAAGATAGCACCTGAGCCTGCGCCCGGCGCAGCTTGGAGGCTGCCACCATTTCCATTGCTTTGGTGATCTGGCGGGTGGCTTCCATGCTGCGGATACGAATCTTGATCTCTTTTGTGGAAACACCGGCCATAGCGCTTAATTCTCCTTTCGGAATTCATTAAGAAGCGCTTTGAGGGCTTCCTTCAAAGTATCTTCTGTTTCCTGCTCCAGTTTTCCGGTGGAGCGGATGGCTTCCAATACACCTTCGTACCGGGCATCCATGAACTCCTGCAGACGCAGCTCAAATTCCGGAATATCCGCAACGGCAATATCATTCAGGTAGCCGTTTACTACTGCATAAATGATGCAGACCTGCTGGGCAACTTCCTTGGGGGCTTTGTTCTTCTGCTTGAGCACTTCCACGATCCGCTGACCCAGCGCAAGGCGCGCTTTGGTATCTGCGTCCAGATCGGAGCCGAACTGGGCAAAGCTCTGCAGTTCCCGGTACTGAGAGTACAGAAGCTTCAAAGAGCCTGCCACCTTTTTCATTGCCTTGATCTGGGCAGCACCACCCACCCGGGACACGGAAATACCGGGGTTAACCGCGGGCATAACGCCGGCGTTAAACAGCTCTGTTTCCAGGAATATCTGTCCGTCAGTGATGGAGATCACATTGGTGGGAATATAAGCAGAAACATCGCCTGCCTGGGTCTCGATAATGGGCAGTGCGGTCAGGCTGCCGCCGCCTAATTCCTTGGACAGATGGGCAGCGCGCTCCAACAGACGGCTGTGCAGATAGAACACGTCGCCGGGATAGGCTTCCCGTCCGGGAGGACGGCGGATCAGAAGGCTGATGGCACGGTATGCCACCGCATGCTTACTCAGGTCATCGTAAATGACAAGCACATCCTTGCCCTGATGCATGAAATACTCACCCATGGTACAGCCGGTATAAGGGGCGATATACTGCATGGGAGCAAGCTCGGATGCTGTGGCGGATACCACGACGGTATAATCCATCGCGCCGCCTACCGTCAGGTCTTCCACGATCTGCGCAACGGTAGAACGCTTTTGACCGATGGCAACATAGATACACAGTACATCCTTGCCCTTCTGGTTCAGGATGGTATCTGTGGCGATGGTAGTCTTACCGGTCTGACGGTCACCGATGATCAGCTCACGCTGCCCCTTGCCGATGGGGATCATGGAGTCGATGGCCTTGATACCGGTCTGTAACGGCTCATTGACCGGTTCACGGTCGATGATACCGGGAGCAGGCGTCTCAATGGGTCGATAGGCTGCAGCTTCCACAGCGCCTTTGCCGTCGATGGGCTCGCCCAGCGCGTTCACAACACGGCCGATCAGGCTTTCGCCCACGGGCACAGATACGACGCGGCCGGTACGCTTGACGATATCGCCTTCTTTGACACCGTTGTCGGTACCCAAAATAACGATGGAGACCGTATCTTCCTCCAGATTCTGCGCCATACCGTAAGAGCCGTTGGGAAATTCCACCAGCTCACCGGCCATGCACTGATCCAAGCCGGAGGCCTTGGCAATGCCGTCACCCACCAGGATCACCACACCGGTCTCGCTGGTCTGCAGCTTTGCCTCGTAATTTTTAATTTGCGCACGAATGATCTTCGTGATCTCTTCAGGTCTTAATTCCATAGTTTACCTACTTTCAAAGTGCGGTACTGTTCAGTTGGCTGCGCAGGGTATCCAAACGGCTCTTGACCGTTCCGTCTACCCGCTTGCCGTCATAATCAAGGCGCAGACCACCGATGCAGGAAGCATCCACCCGGCAGCTTAAGTCGATTCTCTTGCCGGTCACTTCCTCCAGCTTGCTGCGCAGCTTCTCTTGCTGCTCAGTCGTCAGCTCTGCAGCCGCAACCGCCTGCACGCTGACGATACCGTTGTCGGCATTAAACTTTTGTCTGTATGCCTTGACGCAATCCGGAAATGCGCGGATATGGCCCTTATCTGTCAACAGCTTCAAAAAGTTCAGCACATAAGGATGCACCTTAGCACGGAAGCTGTCGTCGATCACAGCAGCACGCTGATCTTTTGCCAAGTTCGGCGCCGCCAAAAGGCGCACAAAGTCCGGCGACCCGGAAAACGCATCGTTTAACAGCTTTAGCTCCTGCAAAATGATTTGCGCGGCATTTTCCTCTTTTGCCAGGTCATAAAGAGCCTGGGCATAATTCTCTCCGATCCCCGTCATACGCCTTCACCCAACTGATTGATAAACTGATCCACAAGGGCTGCCTGATCGTTACTGTCCAGGCTGCGTCCGACCACTTTACCGGCAATTTCCATTGCCAGATCAGCGATCTCGTTTTTGGCATCGTTGAGAGCTTTTTTCTTTTCGCGGGCAATGTCTGCCTCTGCCTTTTGCCGGACAGCTTCTGCCTGCGCGTTTGCCTGACGAAGGATCTCTTCTTCCCTCGCCTGACCACGGGCAGTGGCTTCCTTCACCAGATACTCGCTGGTCTGCTGCGCTGCTGCCAGCTTTTCTTCGTATGCGCTGCGCAGCTGCTCTGCCTGGAGCTTATCCTGCCCCGCGGCATCGTACATCTCATCGATCTCTTTTTGCCGGTCCTCAATAATCTTCATCACCGGGCCGAACAAATATTTCTTCGCCACAAAAAAGATCGTCAGTGTATTGAGCAAAATGAACAGCGCAGTCCAGGGGTTAACACCCAGAAATGATTCAAACACTTGCGTTGCTCCTTCCTGATAAAGTGAAAGGAATTACAGCAGGAACAAGATCAAGAAAGCAATGATCAAAGAATAAATACCGGTGGTCTCCGAAATGGCACAGCCCATGATCATGGTGCTGCGCAATGTGCCGGTAGCTTCAGGCTGACGGGCCATGCCGTCAAGGGCATGGGCAACAGCCGTACCTTCACCGATACCGGGACCCACAGCACCGATACCCATACACAGGCCTGCGCCGATTGCTTTACCGGCGATGGCGATTGCAGTTGCTAAATCCATAATAAAATCCTCCTAATGTTTGTTTACTGATTGATTATCTATATCATGCTGCGTCATTGCCCGCAGGTTCGGGCAGCGAAGCAGAAATATACACCATTGTCAAAAGGGTAAAAACATACGCCTGAACAAATCCGGAAAACAGATCAAAGTAACAGCTAAGAAGCGCCGGCAGGCCAAAGGCAAGCAAAGGTACGCCGGTCAGAAGCCCCGTGACTTCCAGAATTCCGAAAAGACCCATGACACCGCAAAGAATGCCGAAGATCAAAGGCGCTTTCTTGCCATTCTTTTTCCACAGCAGAAGCAAAAGCGCGCAGGCTATCAGCAAAACCGCGCTGACCGTCCAGCCGCTGGCTGTGATCAGATTCAGAATTGCCGCAGAGGCAAGGCTTAAAGCGCTGTAGATCAGCGCCGTAATGACACCGCCGCCAGCCACATTGCCGAAATGACGAAATGCCATAGACACAGGCTGGGCGATCTCAGAGATGATGTTCATAGGGGTCATCACCACAATGGGCTCTGTAAAGCCTTTCAGCCAACCTAAAAAGCCGTTGTTTTTAATGTTGTTGTACCAAATGATCGCCGTGACCATCAGCGCCCACACAAGGGTACAGCTTAAGTCCGCGGTAGCGGACCGGAGAAATCCCGTCAGGCCGATCAGCGATCCGCAAATGGAGCTGAGGAAGATGGTGCCGATAAAGGGCGTCCAATGAGCATTGTGCTCACCCATGGTCTCGGTGACCATATTCTTGAGCATCATCACACCTTTTTCCACCAGTACCTGCTTGCCGTCCGGGCGCTTTTTCAGATTTTTACCGAAATAGATGCATGCCCAGCACAGCAAAATGGTGACGATCAGGCTGGAAACGGTGGTCTGGGTAATGTGGATACCGCCGAAGATCGGAATCGTAAAGTATATAAACGCGCCGGTTACTTCCAGATCCATAATCTCACGCTCCTTTTTTTCTGAAGAATTCCGCAACAGTCAATGTAGGCCGGACAAATGCCAGCGGTAAAACCATTGCCACAACATCAAAATACCCACTCTTGGCGCAGGCGAACAAGATCACTGCGATCACCAAAAGACGGATGGGGTACGCGCCTTTGACCAGTTTCTTTCCGCCCTCCGGATCCTGCTGCTGGGCTTTATCCGCAGCCAGCGACACCGTCATTGCCATAAAGAAGAAGTTGGCAGTTGCAACAAGAACGCCCACAATGCCGCCCAAGAGTACTTTTGTGTCGAAATATCCCAGCAGTCCGTAAACAGCCAGCATGATGGCTGTACAGATCAGCTGTCCTGCTGCCACAATGGCAGTTTCTTTTAATACGATCTTACGGGAATCCATAGCTTTCCCCACTTTCAATCATGCTCATTAAAGGAAACGGGCGGTGTCTGTTCCTTTTTATCCCGACCCATCATTTCCATTGCCTTCAGGCTGACACGCAGCCCGTCTGCCGCGCAGATGATGCCCAGGGCAATACCGACCCACAGGACCCATTTGCCCCAGCCACAGTCATTGTGAAGCCAAACTGCCGCCAATATAAATCCCAGCAGCGGCAGCGCAACGCTCAGGCCAAGCTGTGTCAGCCACACAAGCAGCCGCATGCTCTTCACGGCAATACACCCCCATTGTCATACTTCTCCTATTATAGTACAAATGTCCACGGGTTACAATACATTTTTTTACATTTTTACTTACCGCTGCTGTTTTATTGTTTCCGACAGCTTATTTTTAAATTCAGAAAAGACCTTTTCAACCGTGCAAAAATATAGTACAATATAAAAAATGAAAGGGGGGCGGCATTGCATGGAAACAGAAGTATTACAAGGCTCTGTCAGCGCCATTGTTTATCAGAACTACGAAAACGGCTATGCCGTCCTGCGGCTGCAGCTGCCCGACCGGCAAACCGTCACAGTGGTGGGTACCATTCCTCTTCCCGTGGTGGGAGAGCGGCTCATGGTCACCGGCAGCTGGAGCAGCCATCCCAGCTACGGCAAACAATTTGAAGCGGAATTTTTAGAGCGGCTGATGCCCCAGACCGCGGCAGATATTATGGGTTATCTGTCCAGCCGGATCATCAAGGGGATCGGCCCCAAAATGGCCGCCCGGATCGTTGAAAAGTTTGGCGAAAACACCCTGATGATCATGGAACGGGAGCCGGAACGGCTGGCGCAGGTGGCAGGCATTTCCCTTGCAAAAGCCAGGCAGATTGGCGAGGATTATCTTTTGCAGGTGGGTATGCGCCATTTGATGGAATTCTTTGCACTCCACCATCTGCCGGCAGAACTGGCAGCCAGGACTTATAAACTCTACGGTGACAGCGCCATCGATATGCTATATGACGATCCTTATCTTCTTACCGACGAGGAACTGGACGCGCCCTTCGGCGCTGTGGATCAGTTTGCCATTTCACTGGGTGTTTCCGGTGACGATCACCGTCGGGTGGAAGCCGGTGTCCTTTTTGAACTACGCTACAATCTGTCTGCAGGACACAGTTTCCTGCCGGAGGAAAAGCTGATCGCTGCCACCTGCCAGCTGCTGAGTGTCGGAGAGGAAACGGTGCGCGGCAGTATTGAACGGCTGCGCCTTGGTGATCGGGTGATCTGCGACCATTTAGCCGGTATAGACATCACCTATCTTCCCCACTTATACCGGGCAGAAGCCGCCTGCGCAAGCCGCCTGCGGCGGATGGCGGACATGGAGCATCCTGCGCCGAAATCTTTAGAAAAAATGCTGAGCAAAGCCTCACGGGACAGCAATGTCTCTTATTCCCAACAGCAGGAAGAAGCCCTGCGCGCGGCTGCCACCACCGGTCTTTTGCTGATCACCGGCGGTCCCGGTACCGGTAAAACAACCGTCTTAAACGGCATTCTTTCCCTCTACGAGCAGATGGGTCTTAAATGTGTACTGGCTGCCCCTACGGGTCGGGCTGCCAAGCGGCTGACGGAGGTCACCGGACGGGAGGCTTCCACTATCCATCGATTGCTGGAAGCCGGCATTGATCCCCACACCGGTGCCCATTTCTTCGCCCGTGACGAGCAGAATCCTTTAAAGACCGATGCGGTCATTGTAGACGAGATGTCCATGGTGGATATTCTGCTCCTACATAATCTTCTGCAGGCCATTCCGGAACATGCCCGGCTGATCCTAGTGGGCGATCCGGATCAGCTGCCGCCGGTAGGTCCCGGTTTTCCTTTCAATGATATGATACGCAGCGCCTGCCTTCCCTGCACTTGTCTGACAGAGATCTTCCGGCAGGCGCAGCAGAGTCTGATCGTTATGAATGCACACCGGGTCAACCGGGGTGAGATGCCTCAGCTTCGGGATGTGAAAAACGACTTTTTCTTCCTGAGCGCCAAGTCAGAAGAAGCTGTGGGTCAGACCATCGTGGGTCTGTGCGCCCAACGGCTGCCCAAAAATATGGGCATCCCGGCAGATCAGGTGCAAGTCCTCTCACCCACCAAAAAAGGCGGCGCAGGTACAGTAAACCTGAATAAACTTTTGCAGGCCAGTCTCAACCCTCCCTCTCCGGAGAAAAAGGAACGGCAATTCGGTGACTACATTTTCCGGGAAGGCGACAGGGTGATGCAGATCCGGAACAATTACGATATCCTTTGGAAAAAGACCAACGGCACTGCCGTAGGCGCCGGTATTTTTAACGGCGATGTGGGCATTATCCAAGCCATCGACCCTGCTATGGAGCAGCTGACGGTGATTTTCGATGACCGGGAGGTCCAGTATGATTTCACCCAGCTGAACGAACTGGAGCCGGCATTCGCTATGACTGTCCACAAGAGCCAGGGCAGCGAATACAGGGCGGTGGTACTGGCAGCCTGGAACGGCTCTTCGTATCTGCTTAACCGCAGCATCCTCTACACTGCTATTACCCGTGCACGGGAGCTTTTGATTATCGTAGGCAGAGAAGAAACGGTTGCGGTCATGGTACAAAACGGCAAAGTCGGCCGCCGCTACACCGGTCTGAAGCTCCGGCTTCAGGGAAAGGTCCATGAATGCTGCGATTAATTTATCCGCCCAAGTGCGTGTTATGCGGCGCGATCCTTCCGTCAGAAGTCACAGATCTGTGCCACGATTGCCGCGAAAACGCGCCCCGGTTTACAAGAGCAAAAAGAAATATTCCTTTTATTGCACAATGGCGCGCGATGTGGTATTATAAGGATGCTGTGAGAAAAAGCATCCACCGTTTTAAGTTCGGCAACCGCCGCAGTTATGCGGATACCTATGCCCGGCTGATGGCGGTGATACTGCAGGACTCCCTGCTGGAAAAGGCTGACATCATCACATGGGTCCCGGTCTCCTTTCAGCGAAAGTTCCGCCGGGGCTATGACCAATCGGCGCTGATCGTCAAAGCGTTGGCAAAAGAATCTGGCTGTGCTTGCGTGCCGTTGCTGAAAAAGATCCGGCACACCCCTCCCCAATCCGGCATCCGCACTGCGGAGGCCCGTCGGGCAAATGTGCAGGGCGCATACAAGGCGATCGGCAAGGAAGCCCTTTCCGGAAAGCGGATCTTGCTGATCGATGATGTAGTCACCACCGGCGCAACCGCATCGGAATGCGCCAAAACCTTGATGATCGCCGGTGCGAAAGAAGTATATTTTGCCGCTGTGGTTGCGGCTTTTGACCAATAAAAAATGTAGGTGAAAGAAATGAATCTTCAAATTTTCTCCAACGATCTGGGTATCGACTTAGGCACATCCAATGTGCTTATCTGCGCGGAAAATACCGGCATCGTCATTCGGGAGCCTTCCGTGGTGGCTGTGGATAAAAACACCGGCAAGGTCCTGCAGGTGGGCGCTGCCGCCAGAAATATGCTGGGCAGGACTCCCGGTAATGTGGTGGCTATGCACCCTTTGAAGGACGGTGTCATCTCCGACCATGAAATGGCCGTTAAGATGCTGCAGGATCTGTTCCGTTCCGCCATCAAGACTTCCCTTTTCCGTCCCAAGCCCAGAGTAGTCATCAGCGTACCCAGCGGCATCACAGAAGTGGAAGAGCGGACGGTCATCAACGCTGCCATTGAAGCCGGCGCACGCCGTGTTTATCTGATCGAAGAGCCTATGGCTGCTGCATTGGGCGCAGGCCTGAATATCAGCCAGCCCAACGGTCACATGGTCGTAGACATCGGCGGCGGCACCACGGATATCGCTGTGCTGACCATGAACGGCGTTGCCCGTTCCGCATCTATCAAAGTGGCAGGCGACGCTTTTGACGAAGCCATCGCCCGGCATATCCGCAGAAAGCACGGTGTCATCATCGGTCAGACCACTGCCGAGGATATCAAGATCCAGATTGGCTGTGTCTACCCCCGTCAGGAAGATATCAGCATGATCGTCAAGGGCCGTGATGCCAAGAACGGCACGCCCCGGGAGCTAAACCTGCTGTCCTCGGAGATCTACACGGTGCTGAGCCGTCTTGCCAAGCAGATCACCGACGAGGTGCAGTCCGTTCTGGAAGACACCTCTCCGGAGCTTGTAGGTGACATTGCAGAAAACGGCATCACCCTCACCGGCGGCGGCAGCCAGATCGCCGGTATGGAACAGCTTTTGACAGAAAAGACCGGTATTCACTGCTCTTTGGCAGACGATCCTGACTCCTGCGTGGCTTACGGCTGCGGCAAGAGCCTCGGATGGATCAATCACATGACCGAAGGCCCTATCAACATCGCAAGAAAGCGCATCATTCGCGGCGGCTGATCCAATATGAACAAAAAAACCCTGCCGGTCAGCCAATGTCATTAAGTTAGTTGTCATTGCGGACCAGTGACTGTGTCACTGGTGTGGCAATCTCCATGTACTACGCTGTACTTTGAGATTCCCACGCCAGTGTGAGCACTGGCTCGGAATGACATTAGACGTTAACTTAATGTCATTGGCTGACCGGCAGGGTCATTTTATGTTTATTATTCCTCGTCTTCATCTTCCAGAGAGAACTCCAACAGCTCGCCGCAGTTGGGGCACTCCATGGAGCCCTCCTCCAAGGTATCCTCGTCGAAGTTGATGATCTCGCCGCAGGCACACTTTACTTCGTAGATAATAGAATCCTCGTCACCGAAGTCAAAGCCTTCCTCGTCGTAGTCATCGTAGTCGTCCTCGTCATCCCAATCCTCGAAGTCGTCCTCGTAGTCCTCATCGTCCTCCTCGTCCAGGATGAAGTCCTCAATGGCGTCCAGATCTTCCTCGATCTCATCCAGCTCATCGGAGATGGCGATCGTAGTCTCTTCCACATCAGAAAGACGCTTGGTGATATCGCCCAGCAGGTCAACGATCCGCTCGATCATCTTGCCCTCGGGTTTTTCCATATCCAGTTCGATGCCGTCCATGTAACCTTTCAGGTATGCTGCCTTCTCAGAAATAGTCATAATACTCTCCTTAACAGTAGGAGGCCGGAACGCGGCCTCCACAGTGATTTGATTGTGTATTTTCCTATCTTACTTAGCGCGGCCCAGATACTCGCCGGTGGTGGTGTCGATCTGGATCTTCTCGCCCTCGTTGATGAACAGAGGCACCTTGACCTCAGCGCCGGTCTCAACGGTAGCGGGCTTTAACGTATTGGTAGCTGTGTTGCCTGCGAAGCCGGGCTCGGTGGCGGTGACTTCCAGCTCCACGAAACGGGGAGGCTCAACGCCGAACACATTGCCCTTGTAGCTCATAACGGTGCAGGTATCGTTCTCCTTGACGAACTTGAAGCTGTCGTCCAGAGTGCTGCCGTCGATGGGGATCAGCTCGTAGGTCTCACCGTCCATGAAGTAGTACAGGTCGCCGTCATTGTAGGAATACTCCATCTTCTTACGCTCAATGTAAGCAGTGGGGTACTTGTCACTGGGGTTGAATGTGGTTTCAGTCACACCGCCGGTGATGACATTCTTCATCTTAACGCGGACGAACGCTGCGCCCTTACCGGGCTTAACATGCTGGAACTCGATGATCTGCATGACCTTGCCGTCCATGTCAAAGGTGATACCGTTTCTGAAATCGCTGACAGAAATCATTTTATTTTCCTCCTAAATCGGTAAAATATACATTACTATAGCCAATATATTCTAACCCAAAAGTCCTTGAAATGCAAGTATTAATATGAATTTTTTCAAAGAATTATCAGGTTTTTAGGACTATGGGTGATATTCTCGCAGCCGCCGGCTGTAAAAATCACCAGATCTTCGATCCGGACACCGAATTTTCCCGGCAGATAAATGCCCGGCTCGGCAGAGCTGACCATATTGACCTCCATGGGTACATTGCCGGAGGGGCTGCAGCTGGGCATCTCGTGGCACTCCATGCCGATGCTGTGGCCGTAGCCGTGACCGAAGAAGCTGCCGTAACCTGCGTCGGTGATGACCTGCCGGGCTGCGCCGTCGATCTGACTGCCGGTGACACCGGCTTTGGAGGCGGCGATACCGGCTTTCTGGGCTGCAAGGACCGTTTCATAGACTTTCTGCATTTCCTCGGTGGCGTGACCCACCGCCACGGTGCGGGTCATATCGGAGCAGTAGCCCCCATAGATGACACCGAAGTCCATTGTGATGAAGTCGCCATCCCGAACCACCCGGTCGGTTGCCACACCGTGGGGCAGGCTGGTATTGAGTCCGGAGACAACGATGGGATCAAAGGAGAGCCCCTCTCCCCCGTTTTTATACAGGCAGTAAATAAGCTCTGCCTGGATCTCTTTTTCCGTCATGCCTGCCTTGATCCGGGGCAGCAGCTCAGAAAAAGCCTGATCGGTGATCTGCTGGGCCTTGCGGATGCGGTCAAGCTCCCATGCTTCTTTCACGGAGCGGAAGCTGTTGATCTTCTTTCCGAAGGGAATAAGCTCTGCCTGCAGGCCTTCCTCAAAACCGCGGAATTCCTCCACGGTCATATAGCCCTCCTCATAACCCAGACGGGTAATGCCGAAGCGAGAGATCGCTTCATTGATCAGTTTCTTATAGGGGTTGGCGCGGTTCATCTCCACCACTTCAAAGCCCGTAATACCATTCTGAGCGGCTTCAATGTAGCGGCTGTCGGTAAAGTAGCAGCAGCCGGCTTTTGCCACGATGGCAATGCCCTCGGCAATATCAAATTCGGCGCAGTAATGGCGGCTGTACCGGCTGGTCAGCAGCAGACCGTCTACCTCCTGACCCAGCAGCGACAAGTATTTTTCCATATTTTTCATTTACTGATCCTCCTGTTTCCTGCCAGTGCAATAAAGGGCAGTTCTGCCACATGGCGCAGCTTCAGCCAGATGTTATGATTATGGATCGCCCGGACAAGGATTGACCGGACACCGGCGCAGTTTGCGCCCAGCGTATCTGTAAAGATCTGATCCCCTGCCAGCGCACAGTATTCTTTTGCGATGCCGTAGCGCTCTAAGCATTGCCGGATGCCTTTGGGAAAAGGCTTTTTGGCATGGGTAATGCAGTCGATGCCGTGCTTTTCGCAGAAGCGCACTACCCGGGCATTGTGGCTGTTGGATACCACACAGATCTGTATGGACGAAGCGTTCATGGTAGCGAGCCATTGCGCCATTTCCTGCGTAGGAACATCGGTGGTGTAGGGCACGATGGTATTGTCAAAATCCAGCATCAGAAGCCGGATCTTCTTCTCGGAAAGCATCTGTTCCGTCAGATCCGTGACCGCTTCTACCCGGTATGTAGGAAAGAATGGAAAAGGCATATCAAAACTCCCAGCGTCATATTTTATGTTAGGATTATAGCACAGAAAGGGGTATTTGTCCATGCCTTTGGATTGCTATCTTGCGATGACCGCCGGGGAATACGAAGGCGCGCAGACGCTGCCCGATCACATTGGGTGGATGGCCTGCCATTTCTCCTGCTACGGGTTGGGGCTTTCCAATCTTCCCCGAAACCTGCCGGAGGGCGCAATGGTCATACTCAACGACAGAACACCCGTCTGCAAGCATGATCCACAGCGCATACTCGAAGAGCTCAACGACCTTTTGCAGGCATTGAAACCCTCCCGGTTTCTTTTGGATTTTCAGCGTCCGGGACAGGAACAAACGCAGCTGATCGCTCGGGTACTGAGTGAAGAGCTTTCCTGTCCGGTGGGAGTATCAGAGCAGTATGCAAAAGAGCTTAACTGTCCGGTATTCCTCTCTTCGCCGCCGCTACATGTAAACTTAAAAGAATATCTGCAGCCATGGCAGGGTCGAACGATCTGGCTGGAGGCGGTCCTGGACACAGAAACGATCACCGTCACCCGGGAGGGCAGTTCCTTTTCTCAGGAAACAGTGCAGGAGCTGGATGTGCCTTTCTTTGAGGAAACTGACCTGCACTGCAATTATCACATCCACATCCGCGAAGATGCGGCTGTCTTTACCTTACAAAGAGACCGGGAGCAGCTGGGCAGATTACTGGATGAAGCGCAGGAATCAGGCGTCGAATTGGCGGTAGGGCTCTATCAGCAGTTGGGTTAATGAAAATTCCGGCTTGTACGATTGATTTTATGAAGTGCAAACAGCAAATCAGCCCGGAAGGCGATCGCCTTCCGGGCTGTTGTTTATGATTTGATCGCTTTTTTCAGGATCGGCAGGATCAGTAGCGCCAAAATGCCGCCGAGGAGCGCCGTTACCATTTGAGGCCAGGAAAACATAGCAGTAAAGGTCTTGATCTGCGGTGTTTTCAAGGCGCTTCCCATGAACGGGATCATCAGCTTCACCACCGCCGCATACAGCGCACCAAATTTGGCGGCAGCCGCGATCAGCAGCGCGCACACCCGATACCACAATGGGCGCGTACCGCAGCCCGTCAGCTGTTCCAGCAGAAGCACATACACAAGGTTGCCAAAGGCAATACAAGGAATCAGCTGCACAAGCTTAGGACCCACACCCAAAAGGAATGCCGCGATCGGCGACAATAGCGCCACAGTAGCCGCGCAGCCCAAGCCGCCGAACATGGCAGCAACTGCCAGCACGCAGTTGACAAGTGTACCGGTGATATATTGGCCTGCAAAGGCTTGTGTGCCGGAGGTGATCCACTGGAACGCGATCAGCAGCGCTACAAGCACCGCTGTCCGTGTGATCCAACGGACACCTTTTTGATTGGTTTTTTTCATATTTGACACCTTACTTGTTAAGCTCCCATAACTTTACCTGCTCCGCCTTTTCATAAAGGCGCAGATAGCTTTCGTAGCGTGTTTGCTCCAGTTTGCCCTCTTCTACCGCCTGCCGGACACAGCAGCCCGGTTCGGAGCGGTGAGAGCAATCATGGAACTGGCACTGTCCTAAATATGGCGCAAAATCCGGGAAAGTATACTGAAGATTCTCCTTCAGCATCACATCCATCTGCTCTGTATCAAAAGAAGAGAAGCCCGGGGTATCTGCCACATAGGTATCCGTATCCAGCAAGTAAAGCTCCACATGACGGGTGGTATGGCGACCCCGGCCCAGCTTTTCAGAGACCTCACCGGTGGCAAGGGACAATGAAGGGCACAAGGCATTGAGCATACTGCTTTTGCCCACACCGGTATTGCCGGTGAATGCGGTCAGCTTTCCCTGCAGCAGGCAGCGCAGCTGCTCCACACCTTCCCCTGTTTCTGCGCTTGCCCGGATCACGGGGAAGCCGGCACTGCGATAAATGCGCACAAGATCCACCGCAGGGTCCAGATCGCACTTATTCACACAAATATACACCGGCACTTCCTGATCTGCGGCAATGGCTGCCACCCGGTCGATAAGAAAAGGTTCTGTCACCGGATTGGCATTGGCTGCAAAGACCACCAAGGCATCCACATTGGCTACCGCAGGCCTTATAAAGCGATTCTTCCGGGGAAGAATTCTCTCCACCATGCCCTTGCCTTTTTCCACGGTGATCTCTACCAGATCGCCGGTGAGTGGGCTGTCACCGGTCCGGCGCAGAGAGCCTCTGCCCCGGCAGGTGACGATTCCTTCCGGTGTCTGTACATCATAAAAGCCGCTTAATGAGCGGATGATCCGTCCTGACTGCTTCATCGTCATTCAGGAGAAAACCTCCTCATAAGTCCATGTTTCGGGATCTTCATCACTGCCGACAAGTTCAACATTGACGATATAGCTCACTTTTCCCGAGCCATACTGGTCCTTGATCGTAACAAAGTTTGTTCCCTGAGGAACTGTGCTGCTAAAGACCTCTTCTCGGGTATCCTGGCGCATGATCTTGACAGTGCAGGCACCGCCGGTCGTAGTGCCCTTCAGGTTGATCACCACATCCTTGGTAACACCGCCTGAGGAGGTGTCAGGACCCAGGGAGACAACGATGACCAGTTCCTTACCGGCATCCACTTTATCACCGGGTTTCACGACCTTGTCGTCCAATCGCAGCTCGATGACATTATCCTGGGGCTTGGTGCTCTCCACAGTCTCGATCTTATAATTGACAAATCCGTCGCCCTTGAGCACATTAATCGCTTTGTCGACAGAAAGATTCAAAACATTCGGCAGCTTCAGGATATTGGGACCCTGGCTGATGTAAAGGGTAACCGTCTGTCCGGTAATCAGCTCCTCACCTTCTGCAGGCTCTGTGCGGACAATATCACCCACAGGGATCGTGGAATCGTAAACTTTCTCTTCCACAAATTCCAGATTCAAGTCTTGACTTTCCAATATCTTCTTAGCGCTGTCCAGCTTATCGCCCACCACATCGGGCATCGCGCCCACCTTCATCTCCATACCGAGGCTGACTACCAGTTTGATCTCCTGACCGGTGACAAGATCCGTTTCTGCCAGAGGCTCGGTGCGGATCACATTGTCCTTCGGAATGGTATCGTGGTTTTCATGCTCGACCTTCAGCTGCAGGTTCAGTCCCAGGTTATTCAGATACTGTTCCGCCTTGGTCAGTGTCCATTCCTCCGTGATGTTGGGCATCTTCACTGTTTTCGGGGCTTTGCCCAGACTCACTACCACATAGACCGTCTCACCTTTTTTGATCTTGTCACCGGAAGCAGGATTCTGTTCGATGATCTGACCGGCAGGATGGGTCTCGTCGTAGACTTCTTTGTCTTTTTTCACTTGGAAATCCGGGTAGGAAGGCAGCGTATCATATTCCATGCCCACAAGCTGAGGTACTTCCACCAGCTGAGGCTGTACGCCGGTACCGTCACTGAACAGCACCACTAAGAATACGATGATCGCAATGACCATCACGGCAGAGCAGGCAATAATGGCAATGGTCGCCACATTGTTTTTGCCCTCTTCCTCTTTATCCGCGGTGCGCCGGGCAGGCTGTCTGCTGCCACTGCGACCAGGGGTCTGGCTGCTGCGCCGACGGGGTGTCTGGGACTGCTCCCCGTTCTTCCGCTCTACCTTTTCCGCTGTGGTCTTAGGCTGATCCACATCCAGGATCAGAGGGGGTCTGTTCAGCTTGATGACCTCGTCCAGCGGCGGTGTGTGATAGTCAAAGAGGATGCCGGGATCCTTTCGGAATTCATCCATATCCCCCAGCATCTGGGTGGCGGTGGCATATCGCTCGGAAGGCTCATGAGCCATGGCGCGCATAATGATCTGCTCCAGACCGCCGGGAATATTGGGATTAAGCGTCGAGGGCATAGCAGCGCCGCCGTTAATGTGCTGGATCGCCACCGCCACGGGAGACTCTCCGTCATAAGGGGGTCTGCCGCTCATCATTTCATACATCACGACACCCAGAGAATAGATGTCGGAACGGTTATCCACTCTGCCGCCCTTGGCCTGCTCCGGGGATATGTAGTGTACAGAGCCCAAAGCTTCCTTGGTCAGGGTGTTGCCCTTGGACATCATACGGGCGATGCCGAAGTCCGTAACCTTCACAGAGCCGTTCTTCAGCACCATCACATTATGGGGTTTGATATCCCGGTGCACAATGCCCTTACTGTGGGCGTGCTCCAATGCCTTGGCGATCTGAATGGCAAAGTGCAATGTCTCTTTCCAGTTCAGTACGCCCTTTTTCTCCATGTACTGCTTCAGGGTGATGCCGTCGATCAGCTCCATGACGATATAGTCTGCCGTGATGGATGTGGAGACATCGTAGATAGAGACGATATTGGGATGGCTGAGCATGGCAACAGCCTGACTTTCCGAATGGAAACGGCGGCGGAACTCCTCGTCCTCCAAATAGTCGTCTTTCAAGATCTTGATAGCCACCAGACGGTTGAGTCTGTGACAACGGGCTTTATACACAACCGCCATGCCGCCGGTGCCGATGACCTCAAGGATCTCGTACCGGTTATCGAGCAGGCGTCCAATATATTTATCCATAATAGAAACTCCTTTCACCGCCGGATCAAATCTGAATCAAAACGCAGGTCACATTATCCGGCGCCCCGCGATTCTTTGCGATCTCCAGTAGTCGCTCACAGCTGCTCTTCTTATTGCTGCCGTGTACCACCTCAAAGAGGATCTCCTGCTCATCCACAAGATTGGAAAGGCCGTCAGTACACAAAAGCAGGCACTCTCCGCTTTCCAGCCGGTTGTGGAAAATATCGCATTCCGCCACCGCTTCCGTGCCGATGGCTCGGGTGATCAGGTTCTTGCCCGGATAAGTACGCGCCTGTTCCGGCGTCAGTTCACCCCGGGATACCATCATCTGTACAAGGGAATGATCCTTCGTCAGCTGCCGGACTCCGTCCTGCTTTACACTGTACGCGCGGCTGTCGCCTACATTGACAACCGTGGCAAATTTGCCGTGGACCAACGCCGCCACAAGGGTGGTTCCCATTCCGGTGAACTCTTCAAATTGCTGTGCCTGGTCGTAGACGGTAAAATTCGCAAGCTTTACCGCATTTTTGAGCATTTGATCCGCTTTATCCGGATCCATGCCGCCGACCCAAGTCCTCTTGACCTCCTGCACGAACACATCCATAGCCAAATTACTGGCAACATTGCCGGATTTGGCGCCGCCCATGCCGTCACATACCACACATAATACTGTGTTTCTGTCCAGCTTTTCGATCTGATAGGCGTCCTGGTTTTGTGGTCGGATACAGCCGGGGTCTGTGATGCCCCAATAGTGCATATGGCTACACTCCTTTCGCAGTGGCTTCTAGCTTTCTTCTTTGGTATATTTTCTGCGGAGCTGTCCGCAGGAAGCATCAATATCGCTGCCCAATGTACGACGCACCGTGGCAGGGATGCCGCCCTCTTCCAGAATCTTCTGGAATTGCTGTACGGCTTGCCGAGTGCTGGGCTTTAAGGGGCTCTCCTCCACATGATTTAAGGGAATCAGATTCATGTGGGCAGGCAAGCCTTTCAATCGTTTTAACAGAGTCTTTGCCGCCTGGGGGGTGTCGTTGACACCACCTATCATCGCATACTCAAAGGAGATGCGGCGGCCGGTTTTTTCATAATAGCGCCGGCAGGCCTGCAAAAGTTCCTCCGTGGGATACGCTTTATTCACCGGCATGATGGTGTTTCGGATCTCGTCGGTTGGCGCGTGCAAGGAAACAGACAGCGTCAGCTGCAGTTTCTCCTCCGCCAGCCGGTCGATGCCCGGCACGATGCCGCAGGTGGAGAGGCTAATATGGCGCATGGAAATGTTCATACCCTCTTCGCTATTTACAAGGGTCAGAAAACGCATGACATTTTCATAGTTATCCAAAGGCTCGCCGATGCCCATGAGCACGATATGGGAAATGGGCAATCCGGAATCCACCTGGGTAAAGAGCACCTGCTCCAGCATCTCTCTGGGCTCCAACTTTCGCACAAGACCGCCCAAAGTGGATGCGCAGAAGGCGCAGCCCATACGACAGCCCACCTCTGTGGAAATACAGACGGTATTTCCATAGTGGTAGCGCATAAGTACAGTTTCCACGCAGTTACCGTCGGAAAGCTTCCAAAGGTACTTGATCGTGCCGTCCTTTTGGGATTCCTGCTTGCGGACCGCCTCAGGGGGATGCAGGGGATACTGCTGTGCCAGTGCGTCGCGCAGCGCCTTGGGAAGATTGGTCATCTCATCATAACTGCGGACACCTTTATGCAGCCAGGTGTAAACCTGCTTTGTACGAAACGCCGGCTGTCCCAAAGTCTTGAGCACGCCGGAGAGCTCTTCCATTGTCATGGATCGTAAGTGTTCACTCATAGTTTTCTCCGCAGACGGCAGATGAAAAAGCCGTCAGTTTCAAATTCGCCCGGTACTAATGTCAGCATGCCGGAAGTATTCCCGGGAAAGGGCTCGGGCAGCGGCAAAGGCTCAAGAGAGAATTCCGTATTCTTGGCTAAGAATTTCTCCACAACGCCCTCGTTTTCCTTGCGGACAAGGGTGCAGGTAGAATACAGAAGCACACCGCCGGGCTTTACATACCTTGCCTGATTGCAGAGGATCTCCAGTTGCAGCTTAGGCAGGTCAGCCATGGTATCCGGGTCTTTATAGCGGATGTCCGGTTTCTTGCGGATAATGCCGTAACCGGAGCAAGGCACATCGGCAATGACCGCATCCATTTTTGCTTCCCACTGAGGGTTAAACACGGATGCGTCCTGCTGCTGCGCGGTGATATTGGTTAGTCCCAGCCGGCATCTGCCGTTTTCGATCAGCGCCACTTTATGTTCGTGGATGTCGCAGGACCGGATCACGCCGGTACCATGCATGGCGATGGCCGCTGCAAAGCTTTTACCGCCGGGGGCGGCGCAGCAGTCCAGCACTTGAGAATTGTCAGGTATCTGAGCGCACAGAATGCTCAACCGGGCGGCGGCATCCTGCACATAGTAAAGGCCATTCCGGAAGCTCTCCAGCTGCTCTAAATTGCCCGTTCCTGTCAGGATTAGACAGTCTTTAAGCCAGGGATGGGGCTTTGCGCTCACATGCTCCTGCTCCAAAAGAGCAATGAGCGTTTCCGTGTCGGTACGCAGGGTGTTGACCTGCACCGTCATGGGCGCAACAGCATTATTGGCTGCCAGCATTCCTTCCAGCCGATCATCGCCTACATAAGCCCTTAGTAACTCAACTAATTTTTGGGGATGGCTGTAGCGGTCTGCAAGAGACTCCGGCTGCGCAAGGCTATCCCTGCTGCGCAGGCAGCTGCGCAGAACGCCGTTTACGAGACCCGACGCGGAGCGAATCTTGGGACAATACTTTTTCGCAAGGGTCACCGATTCGTTGACCGCCGCGGATTCGGGAATCTTGTCCATTTCCAGCAGCTGATAAAGACCCAACTGCAAAATATCATGAATAACGGGATGCAAGTCACGGAGCTTACCGGACAGCAGCTGCTTCAAGTAGAAATCCAGCTTCATGCGGTTTTGCTGCACACCGTAGCACAGTCGCGCCGCCAAAGCCGCCTCCCGGGGATCCAGCTTATCCCGCTTTACATATTCTTTGAGAACGCTGTTGGACCACGCGCCGTTTTTCCGGCAGGCGATGAGCACATTCAGCGCTGTTTCTCTGGCTCCCATACTCAGATCTCCAAGGGATGACCCCGGAAGTAATCCGGCGCCGCCATCCGCTTGCCTCCTTCGGCTTGCAGGACGCGGATCTCCACTGCGCCTTCGCCGCAGGCGATCTGCAGACCGGTTTTGGTAAGCGCCAAAACCGTTCCGGGCGCTGCGCCGGTCTTGCCCTCTATAAGCACCGTTTCGTAGATCTTAAACCGATTGCCGCCCAACTGAGTGGTTGCCACGGGCCAGGGATTCATGCCACGAACATGGTCATGGACCTGCTGGGCTGTCTTTGTCCAGTCGATGGGACACATAGTCTTATCCAGCATAGGCGCGTAGGTGGCGCAGCTATAGTCCTGCGCGGTTGCGGTAACAGTTCCCTTTTGGATTTTCTCCAAGGTGACACTAAGCAGGTCTGCGCCCAAAACTGCCAGCCGGTCCAGCAGTTCTCCGGCGGTCTCATTGGGGCCGATGGGGGTCTTTGCCACATCGATCATGTCGCCGGCATCCATTTCCCGGCACAGATACATAGCCGTCACACCGGTCTCGGTAAGTCCGTCCAGCACCGCCCACTGATAGGGCGCAGAGCCCCGGTAAGAAGGCAATATGCTGGCGTGGATATTGATGCAGCCCTCAGGCGGAATATCCAGCACACGCTGAGGGAGAATCCGTCCGTAGGCTACCACCGCCACCACATCGGGTTTTAGTGCCTTCAGCTGCTCGACCGTCTCATCATCCCGGAAATGCTCCGGCTGAAAGACCGGAAGGTCATGGGCAAGGGCAGTCTCCTTGACAGGAGAAAACGCCAGCTTCATACCCCGGTTTTTGGGACGGTCCGGCTGGGTATAGACACCCACAACCTCAAAGCCGTCTTCTATGATCTTTTTAAGGCAAGTCGCCGCAATATCCGGCGTACCCATGAAAACTACGCGCATGTTATCAGTCCTCGTCAAAGTCCAATTCTTCTTCCGTCAGGTAACGCTCCATGACCTGCGTATAGATAATGCCGTCCAGGTGGTCCAGCTCATGGCAGAAACACCGGGCGATCAGTTCCTCTCCCTCTGCCTCGTACCAGTTACCGTTGCGATCCTGCGCCCGGACCTTTGCATAATAAGGTCTTTTCACGAGACCGTACTTACCGGGAACACTGAGACAGCCCTCCGGACCTTCCTGTTCACCGTCGGTCTCCACCAATGTGGGATTAATGAGCTCCAGGATCTCCTCACCGGTATCCACCAGAACAACCCGACGCAAGATTCCCACCTGGGGCGCTGCAAGACCCACACCGCCGGAGTCGATCAAAGTGTCTTTCATATCGTTAAGCAGCACATGCAGCTTACGATCAAATTCTGTTACGAGTTTGCAGGTTTTATGCAGCGCAGGCTCTGCATCTGTTAAAATTTTACGCAATGCCATTGCTATACTCCTCTCTAGTGGGCATCTGATTAGCTCAGACTTCCTATTATTTATTGATGGGCGTTAGTCATAACCGTTCATGTCGATAAATGCTGATACGCCCCGATTCTCTCTATCCTGAGAGAACTGCCGCAGCAGATGGGCAAGCAAAGCGCGCAGGCCCTTAGTCATACTGCAGCGCAGGGTCAGCCGATAACGGTAGTTATAGTTTATTTTCGGCACCGGGCAGGGCGCAGGCCCTAAAACGGTGCAGGTTTCCAGTTTGTAATCGGGGTGGTCAAGACAGCCGCGGAGGCTGTCGCGGAATTTCACAGCGCCACGCAGAACATGGGCTTCCTCTTCACCGGTAAAGACCAGGGTGGCAAGGTCGCCAAAGGGCGGACATTGCTGGATCCTACGCAGGCTCAGCTCCATTTCGTAAAAGCTTTCGTAGTCCTGCTTTGCCGCCAGGGTGATCACCCGGTGTTCCGGGATCAGGGTCTGGATCATGGCCTTGCCGTCGCTGTCGCCCCGGCCGGCTCTGCCAACCACCTGCGTCAGCATGTTGAAAGTGGTCTCTGCTGCCCGATAGTTGTCGGTATATAGACCCAGGTCCGCATCCAGCACGCCGACCAGCGTTACATTGGGAAGATTTAAGCCCTTTGCAACCATCTGGGTGCCGATGAGTACCGGGATATTTTCATTCTTGAATTTATCAAGGATCTGTTCGTGGGTATTGGCGGCATTGACGGTATCCGCGTCCATTCGCTCGATAGCCATATCCGCAAAGAGGCTTTGCAGTTCCTCCTGGACTTTTTGCGTACCCGTACCCACACGCTTTAGCGGTCCTGCGCACTTGGGGCAGCGCTCAGTGACCTTCTGAGAAAAGCCGCAGTAGTGGCACATCAGCCGCTCATTGGCGCTGTGGTATGTAAGCCGTGCGCTGCAACGGGGGCATTCCGGCGCTTCCCGGCAATCCACGCACACAAGGGCACGGCTGTTGCCCCGGCGGTTCAGAAACAGAATGGACTGCTTGCCCATGTTTCTGGTTTCACCAATGGCATCCTGCAGGGCATAGCTGACAGAAAGGGCATTTCCCTCTTTCAGCTCCTGGCGCATATCCACGATCTCCACTTTGGGAAGATCTTTTCCGTTATAGCGGTTTTGCAAGGTATAGAGGCGGTATTTCCCCTCTTTCGCATGGTACATAGTCTCCACCGACGGGGTGGCAGAGCCGAAAAGGACCAATGCCTTTTGCCGGACTCCGCGCCACAACGCAACCTCTCTTGCATCGTATCGGGGAGAATTTTCGGAGCGGTAGGAATGTTCCTGCTCCTCGTCCAAAATAACGAGACCCGGATTGGGGCACGGGGCAAATACCGCAGAGCGAGTACCCACCACCACGGTTGCCTGCCCGGATCGGACCCGTTTGAATTGATCGTAACGCTCAGCAGCGCCAAGGCTGCTGTGGAGCACCGCCACCTTATCTTCGAAGTAGGCGGCAAGAAGTCCCAAAAGCTGGGGTGTCAGCGCGATCTCCGGCACTAAGAGCAGTGCCTGCTTGCCTTGCAGCAGGCACTGCTTGATCAGCCGGATATAAACGGCTGTTTTACCGGAGCCGGTAACACCGTACAGTAAAGCTGCGCCGGGATCAGCCTCCTGCATCTGATGGCACAGACCATCAAAGGCTGTCTGCTGCTCCTCATTGAGGATCAGCGGATCGTCTACTTTCGCAGGACGGATCTGCCGGCAGCGAAATACCGGCCGCTCAGACAAGGTCAGATAACCAAGCTGGGCAAGACGCTTGACCGTTGCCGGTGTTGCGCCGGTAAAGTAGCAGATCTCTTTTACCGCTGCGCTGCCAACAGAACACATCAGCTCCAGCACAGCACGCTGCTGGGATGCAGATTTGGGACGGCTGTGGGCATAGTCCATGGTCTCTTCCACAGAGGCAGCCAGCGTGGCGATCTTTTCCGTCTTATCGCCGGTGCGGCGCAGATAATCCGTCTGCGTAGAAATCCACTTTTTCGACAGCAAGTAACGGATCGCCCGTTCAAAAATCTCTTCGCTCTCTACCGCTTTGCGCAAGGTCTTATCGTCAAGCTCTCCGCCGCAATCGGCGAGCGTCTGCAAAAGAGTCTTTGCGCCGGGAGTACGCAGGGTCTTTTCCTGCCAGCTGCGGTCTTCTGTCAGAGAAAAGGTATCCTTCGTCTGAAACCACAAACCAGCCGGAAGCATTGCCCGGGCGGCATCGTACAGGGTACAGAAATAGCGCTCCCGTAAAAATGCCGCCAAGCGAAGCATCACATCGCTAAGTACCGGTTCTTCGTCCAGACAGCGCTGGATGGGCTTCAGACCGGCAGCATCCCCATCTTCCACAGACACCACGATACCTTCCACAGAGCGGTTGCTTCTGCCGAAAGGCACCTGCACACGGATACCCGGTACCGGTGTCATGCCCATGGGGACATAGTAAGAGTAGGGCTTGTCTATGGCGAAATTTGCCGCTGATACAGCAATTTTTGCAATCATGATGCCCTCTCCTTACTTTTTTATTTCATGTATTCTTCCTTCAGCTGGGCGCTGAGCTTGCCGTCTGCCACCTCACGGATCGCCAGAGTCACGGGCTTTTCAGGCAGTTCTTCCTGCAGCTGCTCTGCCTGGGCTGCTAAGTCTCTTGCCCGCTGGGCAACCACATTGACAAGCAAATAACGGCTCTGTACATTCTTAAGCAAATCTGCTACGGGGGGGTAAAGCATATTCAAATCCTCCAAAATTTATTCTTCGTTTGCAATGATTGCGAGTATTTTTTCGGCGCAGGTTTCCACCTGGTCGTTCACGACTACATAGTCATATTTTTCTCTCTGTTCCATTTCCCAAAGGGCTCTTTCCAATCGGATCCGGATCTGTTTTTTGTCGGTGTCTCCGCGGCTGCGCAGGCGGCGCTCCAGCTCTTCATAAGAGGGCGGCGCAATGAAGATCAGTACAGCTTCCGGCCAGGATTTACGCACATTGAATGCGCCGTTTGGCTCAATGTCCAGGATCACATCTCCGTCTTTGAGTTTCTCTTCCAGCTGGGCTTTGGGTGTGCCGTAGTAATTTTCCATGTGGGCATCGTATTCCACAAAGGCATCCTGCCGGATCATTTCCTCAAACTGCTCTTTCGTAACGAAATAGTAGCTGACGCCGTCGATCTCCCCTTCCCGGGGGGCTCTTGTGGTAGCGGAAACGGAAAAACTGATATTGTCCCGCGCTTCCATGACCTTGGCAAGGACCGTGCTTTTTCCCACACCGGAAGCACCGGAGATCACATAAAGCTTTCCTTTGCTCACAGCTTGTCCTCCTGTGTCGGTTCTTTTTCCGTCCAACGGGCGCAGAGCACATCCGGTGTCAGCGCCGAAAGGATCACATGGTCTGTATCCATTAAGATCACCGATTTCGTTTTGCGACCGTAGGAGGCATCGATCAGCATACCCCGGTCTCTTGACTCCTGAACAACACGCTTAATGGGCGCGGAGTCCGGATCTACGATGGCAAGGATGCGGCCTGCGGCCACCATGCTGCCAAATCCAATATTGATTAGTTTCATAGCGCCCTCACTCGATGTTCTGTGTCTGCTCGCGGATCTTTTCCAGCTCTGCCTTGATATCCACAACGATCCGGGCAAGCTTCACATCGGTACATTTAGAGCCGATGGTATTGGCTTCTCTGTTCATCTCCTGCAGCAGGAAATCCAGCTTTCTGCCAATGGCTCCGCCACCGGTGAGCATGGTGTTCATCTGCTCCAAATGGCTGCGAAGACGCACAGTCTCTTCATCTACAGCCACCTTATCGGCAAAGATCGCCGCCTCGGTCAGGATACGGCTTTCGTCGATAGAAGTGTTGGCGAGAACTTCCTGCAGCTTGGCTTCCAGCCGGGCTCTGTAATCCACCACGGTCTGGGCATTGCCCTGCTCCACCTGGGAAACCAGCTCCAAAATAGTCTGTCCACGGCTGCGCAGGTCCTTATCCAAAGCTTGTCCTTCGGTTTCGCGCATAGCGTTGTAGCCTTCCAGCGCCTTACTTACCACGCTCATCAGGTCGCACAGCAGCTGCTCCTCATCAACCTCGGGCTTTTCCACTACGAACACTTCCGGCAGACGGGACAGCGTGGAAACGCTGATATCGTCTTCCACCTGATAATCCGCCACCATTTGGCGCATAGCGGTCAGATAGCCCTCCAGCACCGGTTTGTTCAGGCTCACCTGCGCTTCCTCCGCACCCTCGGTGCGAAGAGATATGAACACATCCACCTTACCTCTGGAGACTGCCTGCTTCACCGCCTGCTTGACGGCATCCTCTCCAAAGGAGAGCATCCGGGGCAGCCGGACAGAGCAGTCCAGATACCGGTTATTCACGGAACGCAGTTCCACGGTAAATTCTCTTCCGTTTACCGTTTCTACGGCACGGCCGTAGCCGGTCATACTTTTAATCAAGGTCATTATCCCCTTTTTATCGGAACGGAAAGCAGTTCTTTCCGTTCCCAATTTTTACTTACTTCTTTTTCAAGGAAGCGGTCACCACATAAGAGCCTACAGCGCCCACGCCTTCGGCATTGATGGTGATCTCCGCTTTCAGGCTTGCGGTGCCTGCCTGCTCATTAGAGAAGTCAACGGACACCGTCACATCTTTTTCCGTGAGTTTATCCACAACAGACTTCGGTCCGCGGATCTGGATCTCCAGCTGCTTGGTAATAACATCCGCTTTCATGCCGTCCGGCACATTCACTGCCTTAAAATCTTTGATGACCAAGGTCTTTGTAACAAGCTTCGGGAATTTTACATCTACCGTTGCTTCCAGGACACCTGTCTCATTGGTAACGCCCTCAGGAAGCTTAATGGGGAAGGTCAGCACCTCGTCTGCAGCCATTTCACCCAAGTTGATCATACCAAGTTCCAGGCTCTCCAAGCCCCCCAGCAACACATCGCTGCCGGAGACCCGGATGGTTTGAGGCTCGATGGTGATCTGACTGGTATCCTTAGTAGCGCCGCCGCCGTCCACAACGGTGACTGTCAAGGCGATCTCTTTAACCTGCACGATGCGCATGGTAAGGGTCACAGCTTCCACATCGGTGGTCACCTGTGCCGCATCTACCGGCTCACCCTTTTCATCGCACAAGGTGTATTCAAACTGTTCGCTGATCGACTCTACCCGGTTATTGAGGTCTAACTCGATACGGGCCATAGCGATCTGATTGATGACGGATTTGGGGCCCACAATGCTGACCTCTTCATGGTCAAGCGTTCTGTTCTCCTTGTCTGCCATGTAGTTTTCCGGCAGGCTGCCGTTATACACGATCTCAACGGGCACATTCTTTCTGACCCGTTCCTCGATCTTCAAAGTGATCGTGTCGGGATCACGGCTCAAAACCGTAATGGCATTATTGGGCACATCGCCGGGGTAGCTGGGCGCATAAACCAGATTGTGTGTGCCTGCCTCACCGATCCGGGACAAGTCCACAGCAATGGTGATATTGGAATTATTCAATTTATTCAGGTCGGTACGGTTGCCGCCCAAATGGAGGTCCACCGTGGGAAGTTCCGTGGTGGTCACCATCAGACCGCGCTCCTGCAGGATCACCTCGCCCTGCAGGGTAACGGGAATGTTATAAAAATGCTTATCGGAATTGGGGCTGACCACTGTGACCACATACAGCCACAAGCTCAGCGCGATTCCGAAGGACAGAAGTCCGGTAAGTATCTTTTTTTTCACTGACCTTTGTCCTCCTTTTCCTTCTTTTGCAGCATCTGACGAAGCTTGACTACGATATTCTCTTCCTGAGTCTGCTCGGGCTCGGGACACAGTTCATTTTTCAAGAGGCGCTCCAGGGTCTTAGGCGCCAGGTGGCGCTTCAGCACGCCGCCTACTGCCACGGAGATAGCGCCGGTCTCTTCAGACACGATCACCGCCACTGCATCAGACACCTCGCTGATACCCACAGCCGCCCGGTGACGGGTGCCAAGGTCTGCGCTTAGACGGGAGCTTTCCGACAAGGGCAGCACGCAGCCGGCTGCCAGCACTCTGCTGTCACGGATGATCATGGCGCCGTCGTGAAGGGACGCCTTGGGGAAAAACACATTGCGGATCAGCTGTTCGGAGGTCTGACCGTCGATCACTGTGCCGGTCTTTAAATACTCCTCCAGGCGGCTGTCCCGGGCGAATACGATCAGCGCGCCCACCTTTTCACGGCCCATGATCTCGCAAGCCTTCACCGTGTGCATAATGATGGGGATCATTTCCTGCTCCGGCTTCTTAAGGCCGAGGAAGGTCTTGAGCTTGATATTTGTCATGTGGTCGATCATCCGGCGCAGCTCCGGCTGGAACAGCACCACGATGGCGATCAGACCGACAGCCAGCACCTGACTGAGGATAAAGTGCAGCGTATAAAGCTCTAAAAGTTCCGTCACCCAGGAAATGACGATCACGCCGACCACTACCCAAGCGATCCGGGCTGTGCCCGTGGAGCGGAAAATCGGCAGCAATCTGTAGATCAGAAAGGCGACGATCACAATATCCAGAATGTCCATGAACTGTATTCCGGGCAGCTGTTCCCACATGGATTGCAGGTAATTCATAGCAGCACTCTCCTCCGTCTGTAAAGCAATTTCGTCAAGATGGCATAACTAGCCTATTATCTATCCTATTATAACGGATTCGGCGCTGTATGGCAATAGTTATTCACAATTTTTTTACCATTTCCACTGCCTTTAGAAGCCCTTCCGTCTGCCATCTTGCGGCATCGTGACCGAAGCTGACTCTGACCGTACCGCTGTGAAGCGTTCCGGCGCTTTCGTGTGCCAAGGGCGCGCAGTGGATACCCGCCCGGACAGCGATGCCGCGTTTGGCAAGTTCCCCGGCAAACACTTCGCAATCACCGGGCGGCACAAAGCTTACCGTGCCTGATTGATGATCCCCGGTGAATACTTGGAAGCCGCATTTTTTCAGGGCATCCGCGCAATACCGGGCTTCCTTTTGTTCCCGGCGGAAGATGGTGTCTGTACCGGTTTTTGCAAGGTAAGAAAGCCCTGCCGCCAGACCGGCGATTCCCGGCACATTCAAAGTTCCTGCCTCCCCAGCGTCCGGCAGGAAATCCGGCATCTGCTGCTGCAAAGAATTACTGCCGGTGCCTCCCTGCTGCACTGCGGTAGGCAGCATATTGCACAGCAGCAATCCTGTACCTTGAGGACCCAACAGACCCTTATGACCGGGCATGGCGATAAAGGATGCGCCGGTACTTTGCAACTTTACCGGCAACACCCCGGCAGATTGGGCGGCATCGATAATGAAAGGCACGCCGTATCTGCGGCACAGCGCGCTTAACTGCTCCACCGGCAGGATATAGCCGAACACATTGGAGCAGTGGGTAAACACCGCTGCCTTGACCCCTTTTTTCAGCGCTTTTTCAAAGTCCTCCAGAGTATCGCCCCAATCAAACAGCCGTCTTCCGGCTACCGTGACCTTCGCCCCGATGGCATGAAGCGGTCGGGTCACCGCATTGTGTTCAAAGCCTGAGATCACGACCTCGTCACCGGGCTTTACAAGCGTTTTGATCGCCATATTCAGACCGTGGGTACAGTTTCCTGTCAGCACCACCTGCTCCGGTTGACAGTCAAACAGTTCTGCCGCCTGCTCCCGGCACTTTAGCACCGTCCGGGCGGCGGCCATGGCTACAGGATAACCGCCTCTTCCCGGATTGGCGCAGGTAAAGATCGCCCGGCGCATAGCATCGGCTACACCCAAAGGCTTGTGGAAAGATGTGGCGCCGTTGTCCAAATAGATCATAGCGCCAATTCCTCGACCGCTCCACTCTCCCGCCGCAGATAAACTTTTCGGAACGGGATCTGATTGGTGCGCAGCAGCCCGACGCAGTTACTTGCATCCTGCATCCGCACCCTTAGACTGTAACCGCAGACCTGTTCTTCCATCCACCTGGGCGTCCGTTGAATGCTGCATTCATAACCCGCCCGGCGCAGAAGTCCCTCGCCCCGTTGGGCAGGGGTCACCGAGCGGAAGGTGATCATACAAAATCCCATAAATAAAACCTCCCGGGCTAACCTATGCCCGGGAGGTCGAAAATGTGAGATTTTTAAGGAGGGAATCGTTCAGATTTCTTCCAGCAGGCAGACTGCGTGGCAGGACATACCGGAGCCGTCGCCGGTGAAACCGAGGTTTTCTTCTGTGGTGGCTTTGATATTTACCTGCGATTCTGCAATAGAAAGATCCTCTGCGATATTGGCGATCATGGCAGGGATATGCTCCTTGAGCTTAGGCTTTTGGGCGATCATGGTCACATCGATATTCCCTACCCTGTAACCGGCAGATGTAATTTTCTTCCCAACTTCACGCAAAAGCACACGGGAATCCGCGCCTTTATATTGGGGGTCTGTGTCCGGAAAATGGTAGCCGATATCCCGCAGCGCAGCTGCGCCCAAAAGGGCGTCCATCACCGCGTGCAAAAGCACATCTGCATCGGAATGACCCAGCAATCCCAAGTCATATTCGATTTTTACACCGCCAAGGATCAAGTCTCTGCAAGGCACAAGCCTATGCACATCGTATCCGTGTCCTACCCTCATTACATTTCCTCCAACAGCATTTCCGCAACCTTAAGATCTATGGGTGTGGTGATCTTCAGATTGCGCTCATCCCCTTCCACGATCTTCACGGACATGCCCATATTCTCCACCGCAGAGCAATCGTCTGTGATGGTTGCGCCGTCCTTTTCCGCTTTTTTCAGCGCGCCGCGCAGCAGCTGTAAGTCAAAGACCTGGGGTGTCTGCACTGCCTGCAGGCGGCTTCTGTCGGGAGTCGCCGTGACGATACCGCCTTTGACCACCTTTATCGTATCCTTCACCGGGATCGCCGGGGCGGCTGCGCCGTAGGTATGGGCAGCTCTGACCGTGCGATCGATCACTTCATAGGACACAAGGGGTCTTGCCCCGTCATGCACTGCCACAAGGCGCACTTTTTCTGACAGCGCGTTAAGACCTGCCTGCACAGATGCCGGACGGTCGCTTCCGCCCACGACCACAGCGCGCACCTTGTCAAATTCTGCACACAGACCTGTCACTGTGGACAATAGATCCTCCCGGGTCACCACCACGATCTCCCGGATGGCATCGCACTGCTGGAATGCCCGGACGGTCCGCAGGATCATAGGCTCTGCGCCCAAAGGCGCCATCACTTTATCGATACCGCCCATCCGGGATGCCGTTCCTGCCCCTACGATCACCGCGCCGCAGTATTTCAGGGGCAGGGCTTTTCTGATGGATTTGGTTAGCACATTGATCTTCATTATCTTACAGCTCCAAGATTAATTTCTTAAAATACGCGCCCCGTTCCATGAAGTTTTTGAACTGGTCAAAGGCAGCGCTTGCAGGGCTCATCAGCACCACATCGCCGTTTTTCGCATCGGCAGCTGATTTGTACACTGCGTCTGTAAAATCTTTACAGTCAATGATTTCCGGATTTCCGGGTCGGTATTCCTCGCAGCTTTCCACCGCTGCGCGGATCAGAGGACCGGTAGCGCCGTTTACATACAGTTTTTTCACATGCTTACAGATCTGCGGACCGAGTACATCATAGGGAATGTGCTTATCGTAGCCGCCGGCAATGAGCAGCACTTTGTCCTCAAAACTGCGAAGACCTGCCATGGTACGGCTGGGAGAGGATGCGATGGAATCGTTATAATACCGCACGCCATCCTTGATCCGGACCAGTTCGATCCGGTGTTCCACACCGCCAAAGGTCTTTGCCACATGACGGATGGTATCGTCGTCCACAAGGCCTTCCACCGCAAGGATGGCTGCCATGTAGTTTTCCACATTATGGACACCGGGCAGCAGAATATCCTTCGTGTTCAGAACGGTTTTTCCATCCCGGACGATGCTGTCACCATGCAGCCAGACACCGTTATCGGTTTTGCCCACACGGGCAAAATAGCGGAGCTTGCCATTACCCTTCAATGCAGAGGTAATCTCGTTGTCTGCATTGAGGATCAGGGTATCGTCTTTGCTTTGGAAGTTAAAAATGTTCATCTTTGCCTGCACATATTCATCCATGTCCTTATGGACATCCAGATGGTTCGGCGCAAGATTGGTCACCACCGCCACATGGGCGCTGTGGGTCATATCCATCAGCTGGAAAGAACTCAGCTCCACCACCGCAAAGTCTGAGGGCCGGATCTGATCACAAACAGGCAGCAAGGGCGTGCCGATATTGCCGCCCAGCCACACGGTCTTACCTGCGGCTTTCAGCATTTCGGCGATCAGCGTGGTGGTAGTGGTCTTGCCGTCTGAGCCGGTGACCGCAATGATTCTACAGGGGCAAAGGGTAAAGAACACATCCATTTCGCTGGTGATCTTTGCGCCGGATGCGCGCAGCTGTTCTAAAGCCGGGATATTAGGGTGCATGCCGGGGGTGCGGAACACCACATCCGCAGACAGATTGTCAAGATAGTCCTCTCCTACTTTCAGCACGCAGCCAAGCTTTTCCAGCTCCAGCACCTCCGGGTCTAATTTCTCCCGTGGTGTCCGGTCACAGCCGGTGACGCTGCAGCCGTAGGACAGCAGCAGCCGCACCAAAGGACGGTTACTGACACCTAAGCCAAGGACAACGATTTTTTTATCTTTCATGCTACGGAAATATGCATCAAATCGATTTTGCATCATAACACCTCGTCAAATTCCAGTTTGTCTTTCTGTCATCCTGAGGAGCCAATGGCGACGAAGGATCCCCTTCGACATTGGTACTGTTGGCGATGGGGATTCTTCGCAATCACAGATTGCTCAGAATGACAGATAGATAAACCGGAATTTGCTATTTAGTCTTATTATAGTATATCCTTTAGCGGAAGATTTTGCAAGATGTTTGACAACTTTGCTTTCATGCGGTACAATATCACCGCGACCAGGTTGGACAGCCGCGGCTGCAAGCTGAAAAGCTGCAGGTGAGGAAAGTCCGGGCTCCACAGGGCAAGGATAACAGGTAACGCCTGCCGGGGGTGACCCTAGGACAAGTGCAACAGAGATATGTCGCCGTCCGCAAGGACGGTAAGAGTGAAAAGGCGGTGTAAGAGACCACCCGCTCCATGGGAACATTGGAGTGCTGTAAACTCTATCCGGAGCAACGCCGTGGAGAAGCATTAAGGTCTGCCCGACCGCTTCGAGGAGGCGGCTTGATCCCGTGAGCGATCGCGGGACTAGATAGATGGCTGTCAAAACAGAACCCGGCTTACAGACCTGTATCGCATTTAAAAACGCACCGCCAATCGGCGGTGCGTTTTTGTTTATTCCATGTGCGGCAAATTCCGGTTTGGCAGGCAGTGCCTGCAGACAATTTCGCTACCACCGCCCAAGAAAATCGTTACACACCCTACACCGCCCGGTAACGGAACACGCAAAAAACTGTTCCGTTTTGCAGTCTTTTCGATACCGGGCATGTTAGGAGACGGTGGACATGATATCCGTTAGTAGCGTATTGTCAAGCGGCACTGCCGCCAAACCGGAATTTAGCTGCACATTGACACAAAAAAATCCCCCGGACGGATGTCCGGGGGATATAAATTGCTTATGAGACAGCGAATTACTCGAAGATCTCGGTAACAACGCCGGAACCGACGGTACGGCCACCCTCACGGATAGCGAAACGCAGGCCCTTCTCGATAGCGATGGGGGTGATCAGTTCGACCTTCATGTCGATGTTGTCACCAGGCATGCACATCTCAACGCCCTCGGGCAGGTTGATGATGCCGGTAACGTCAGTGGTACGGAAGTAGAACTGAGGACGGTAGTTGTTGAAGAAGGGAGTATGACGGCCGCCTTCTTCCTTGGACAGGAC
>JAZSOR010000039.1:0-28148 GCA_045537035.1 Faecousia sp.
TGCGCTCCCGCGCACAAACCGCCCCTCCCCTATGTACCCCTCCTGCGCATCGTCGGTGGCGGTACAAATGTTTCGGGTTTTCTATTGGAGTAAACAAATAAGGTTTCACGAAATTGCCTCTGACGCGTAGTATGGTCAGAGGTGATTTTTTTGGCTATTGTGGATACATCGGTGCCGGTTACGGCGGAAAGCTGTGACCGGATGATCCTGGAGATCGTGCGCACATACCCTTTTTGCCGGTCGGAGGTGCTCACTACCACCGCCTTTGGGCGGCCCGTGCGGACGCTGGTCATTGGGAACGGTCCGCGGAAGGTCATTTATACTGCCGCCCATCATGCCAATGAGTGGATCACGGCGCTGGTGCTTCTGAAATTTGCGGAGGAGCTGGCGGCGGCGATCGCGTCAGGCACAGAAATTTTCGGGCGGTCAGCACGGGAGATCGGGCAGACGGCAACCATTTACTTGGTGCCCATGGTCAACCCCGACGGGGTGGATCTGGTGGTGGGGGCGATCCCGGAGGGAAGTGTGTCCTATGAGCTTGCCCGGGCACTGGCGGAGGGCTATCCTGCCATTGCCTTTCCCGATGGGTGGAAGGCAGATCTTGTGGGGGTGGACCTGAATCTGCAGTATCCTGCCGGGTGGCTGCAGGCACGGGAAATTAAGTTTGCGCAGGGTTACACAAGACCCGGACCGAGAGATTATGTGGGGCGCGCGCCCCTTTCCCAGCCGGAAGCGAGAGCGCTGGCAGGGTATACCGAGGTGGTGGATCCGGCGCTGGTACTGGCGTATCATTCCCAAGGGAAGGAGATCTACTGGCAGTTTAAAGACATCGAAGTGCCCGGGGCGAGGGAATTGGGAGAGGAGTTTGCAAGGGTCAGCGGATATGAGCTGACGCAGGTTGCCTATAACTCCAGCTTTGCAGGGTACAAGGACTGGTTCATTCAGCAGTTTGGGCGGCCCGGGTACACCATTGAGGTGGGGGAGGGGGTCAATCCCTTGCCCCTTTCCCAGTTTGGGCAGATCTATAGGGATAATTTGGGGATTTTGGTGATAGGTGCAGTTGGAATGGAGCGCGGACAATGACCCCACACCCGTCAGCCCTTACGGGCTGCCACCCTCTCCCTCTGGGAGAGGGTTTGCGGGCCGCCGAGGCGTCGGCCCCTACGGGGAGGAGGTATTAGGTTTGCAAATTGTCAATTCTCAATTCTTAATTCTTAATTATCAATTATCAATTATCAATTCTCAATTCTCAATTCTTCATTCTCAATTATCCATTGTCCATTGTCCATTTTTGCTTGCAATGGGGAATATATGGTATTATAATAAAAGCATCAATAGGTTAAGGGGTGCTGCGTATGAAAGTGGTACTGGAAAATTTAACAAAAAAGTTCCCCGGCAGGGGCAGAAAAAATCCCAAAGAAGTGGTGGCTGTAGACAACTTTTCCTTTGAGATCCCCGACGGGGAGCTGGTGGGTCTTTTAGGTCCTTCCGGCTGCGGAAAGTCTACAACCTTGAACCTTCTGTGCGGTCTTTTGACGCCCACCTCCGGAAAGATCTTCTTCGGCGATCAGGAGGTTACCGGGCTGCCTGCCCAGAACCGTGGGGTGGGTATGGTCTTTCAGAATTACGCCCTGTATCCCCATTTGACGGTATTGCAGAATATTCTGTTCCCTCTGGAGAATCTCAAGGGCGCGGACAAGCTCACCAAGGAGCAGATGGCAGAGCGTGCTACCGAGGCGGCAAAGCTGGTGCAGATCGAAGAGCTTTTGGACCGGAAGCCTGCCCAGCTGTCCGGCGGTCAGCAGCAGCGTGTTGCCATTGCCCGGGCGCTGGTGAAGATGCCGAAAATTTTACTATTGGACGAGCCGTTGTCCAATCTGGATGCAAGACTGCGGTTACAGACCAGAGAAGAGATCCGCCGTATTCAGCGGACTACCGGCATTACCACCGTGTTTGTCACCCACGATCAGGAGGAGGCCATGAGCATCTCCGACCGGATCGTGGTGATGAAAGACGGCGTTGTCCAGCAGGTGGGCAAGCCTCAACAGGTTTACGACGATCCTACCAATCTGTTCGTTGCCAGGTTCTTGGGTACGCCGCCGATCAATGTATTTGAAGGTCGGGTAGAGAGCGGCAAGCTGTACTTAGGGGTTGCGGCGGTACTGGATGTAGATGCCCCCGACGGGGAGGTCACCGTGGGTATCCGCCCCGAGGGCTTTGTGCCCGACGAAGAAGGCGCGCTTGTTTGCGATCTGACGGCGGTGGAGGTCATGGGAAGAGATATCACCATGGTCTGCCGGCACGATGCCTGCGATGTGCCCGTTCGCGCCATTGTGGATGCGGAGCATAGCGGCGCTGCTGCCCGGTTCAGCCTGAAGAAGAACAAGGTATTCTTGTTTGACCGGGAAAGCGGAGAGAGGCTGTAACATGGAAAAACGAAATTACAAAGGGTATTTATACCTTTTGCCGGCGGTGCTGTTTTTGGGCGCGTTTTTGGTGTATCCCCTTATCGATGTGTTTATCTACTCTTTCGAAGAGGGCTACAACTCCGCGTCTCAGACGGCGTTCGGTACGGGCATTTACAACTATCAATATGTGCTCCGCGACCCCTATTTTTTGCAGGCGCTGAAGAACACCTTTATTCTGGTTGCCATCACTGTGCCGCTGTCTACTGCCATCGCTTTGGCCATCAGCGTGGGTCTTAGCTCCATTAAGCCTTTGCGGCAGCTTTTCCAGACGGTTTATTTTCTGCCCTATGTGACAAACACATTGGCGGTGGGTCTTGTGTTTATGCTGCTGTTTCAGAAAACGGCGTACACCGACGGCTTTGCCAACTTAGTCATCGGTCTGTTCGGGGGCGAAAGCGTGGACTTTATCGGCGGACCCTACTGGGCGAAGATGTTCGTTCTGTGCTTTTACACCGTGTGGGTGGTCATGCCCTTTAAGATCCTGGTGCTCACCGGCGCGCTGGCCTCGGTCCGGCAGGATTACTACAATGCCGCCATGGTGGACGGTACATCAAAGTGGCGAGTGTTCCATAGAATCACCCTGCCTATGATCTCACCCACGGTATTTTATCTGGTGATCACCGGCTTTATCGGCGCGTTTAAGGCGTATTCTGACGCGGTGGCGCTGTTCGGCACGGACTTAAATGCCGCCGGCATGAACACCATCGTGGGCTATGTGTACGATATGCTCTACGGCAACGCCGGCGGCTATCCGTCCTACGCGTCTGCCGCGGCGATCATTCTTTTTTGCGTGGTGCTGACCATTACGGTGATCAACCTGCTCTTCAGTAAAAAGCATGTGCATTATGGTTAATTGACAATGGACAATTGACAATGGACAATGGACAATGACCCACCCCTGTCGGCTTCGCCGACACCCCCTCCCTGGGGGGGGTATTTGGGGGACGGATTGCCACGCCAGTTTGCGAACTGGCTCGCAATGACAGGAAAGACGAAGGGGATTGCCACGCCAGTTTGCGAACTGGCTCGCAATGACCGGTTAAGGGATGATGCTTTATGGATTATGAGAAATTGAAACGGGGGGCGCGGGGAAAAGATCGCGCTGTGAAGACCGTTACCTATACGCTTTTGACCCTGTGGGGCGTGTTTGTGCTGTTTCCTTTTTACTGGATGGTGCTCACCTCCGTGAAAAGCTACAGCGCCTACAACGGGGAATTTATTCCCAAGCTATTTACCCTTGCGCCTACGCTGGAAAATTATTTGGAAGCCTTCACTGCTGTACCTTTGGCGGACTATTTCTTTAACACGGTGATCTTTACCCTCGCCACCACGGCGCTGATGCTTGCGGTGACGGTATTGGCGGCTTTTGCCTTTGCGCGGCTGCAGTTTCCCGGCAGAGACCTTATTTTTACGGCGTTTCTGGCGCTGATGATGATTCCGGCGGAGCTGGTGGTCATTACCAACTTTGTGACGATCACGGAAATGGATCTTCGCAATACCTTTACGGGTCTTGTGCTGCCGTCGGTGACCTCGGTATTTTACATTTATCTTTTACGGGAGAATTTTGCCCAGATCCCCGACGAGCTTTATTTTGCTGCCAAAGTGGACGGCACGAGTGACTTTAAGTACCTTTGGAAGGTGATGGTGCCCATCTGCAAGCCTACCATCGTGACAGTGACCATTTTAAAGGTCATTGAGTGCTGGAACAGCTTTGTATGGCCCCGGCTGATTACCGACAATGAAAATTATTTCCTTGTGTCCAACGGAATCCAGCAGATCCGGGAAAACGGCTTCGGCAGAGATAACATTCCTGCCATGATGGCGGCGGTGGTGGTCATTTCGCTTCCGCTGATCGTGCTGTTCCTTGTGTTCCGGAAGAAGATCATGGCTGGCGTTGCAAGGGGAGGAACGAAGGGATGAAAAAGAACGGATTCTTCGACTCGCTGCGCTCGCTCAGAATGACAGTGGCGGCTGTGTTGGTATTGTGCTTGCTTTGCGCCGGTCTTACCGGCTGTCACGGGAAGGTAAGCAGGAAGGAGTTTTCCGTGCCTGATACCTTTGACACCTCCCGGGAGTATGAGATCACCTTTTGGGCGAAAAACGACACCAATATGACCCAGGTGAATATTTACAAGGATGCCATTAGCGGCTTTGAAGCGCTGTATCCCAACATCAAGGTGAATCTGCGGCTGTACACCGACTACGGCAGGATCTACAACGATGTGATCACCAACATTCAGACGGACACCACCCCCAATGTGTGCATTACCTACCCTGACCACATTGCCACATATCTGACCGGCAAGGACTCGGTTGTGCCGCTCGATGGGCTGTTCAGCCACGAAAAGTACGGCCTTGGGGGCAGTGAGGTGCGCTTCGACGGCCCGACGAAAGAGGAGATCATTCCGAAGTTTTTAGAGGAGTGCTATCTGGAGGGCGCGTACTATGCTGTGCCGTATATGCGCTCCACGGAGATATGTTATGTTAACAAGACCTATGTGGAGAAGCTGGGTTATGAATTGCCGGAAACCCTGACCTGGGACTTTGTCTGGGAAGTAAGCAAGGCGGCGGCGGAAAAGGACGAAAACGGCAACTTTAAGGTTAACGGACAAAAAGTCATGCTGCCCTTTATCTACAAGTCCACGGACAACATGATGATCTCCCAGCTGAAACAGCTGGGCGCGGACTACACCACCAAGTTAGGGCAGGTGAAGCTCTTTAACGAGACCACCAAGGATCTACTGCGCACTGTGGCGGAGGCTACCAGGGAAGGAGCGTTTTCCACCTTTAAGATCTCCGGCTATCCGGCAAACTTCTTAAATGCCGGTCAGTGCATTTTCGCCATCGATTCCTCTGCCGGCGCTACCTGGATGGGCTCCAACGCGCCGCTTGTGGACATTGCCGAGGATAAGCTGGTGGAATTTGAGACCGAGGTCATGCTGATCCCTCAGTTTGATACGAAAAATCCCCAGATGATCTCCCAGGGACCCAGCATGTGTGTGTTTAACAAGGAAGATCCTCAGGAGGTGCTGGCATCGTGGCTTTTTGCCCAGTATATGCTCACCGATGCGGTACAGATCGCCTATGCCCAGACGGAAGGCTATGTGCCCGTGACCTCCAAGGCGCAGGCTACCGATACCTATCAGGATTATCTTGCCCGGGAAGGGGAGGATAACGACCTTTACTACGATGTAAAGCTCAAGGCGACCAAGCTGTTTATTGAGAATGTGGACAATACCTTTGTGACACCGGTGTTTTCCGGCTCGGCTTCTGTCCGGGACGGCGCAGGGTATCTTGTGGAAGGTGTGACCAAGGCGGTCAAGCGCAAGCAGCAGGTGGACGAGGCGTTTTACGAGAAGCTTTTTGATGAGACGGCTTCTCTGTATCGGCTGGATCAGCTGGGGCAGGGAACTGCCGGCAAGGCGGCGCTGGGGGAATTGCCCGCAGGCGCGGCGGCACTGCTGTGCACCCTGGCTGCGGCTTGGGTCGGCATCGGCGCGTATGCGCTTTTCACCAGAAAGAAAAAGAAATAATCATGTAGGGGGCGGCGCCCTCGACGCCCCACAGGACGCTGCAACAGTGACTACGGGCCGCCGGGGGCGTCGGCCCCTACAAATTTCGTGGAAAGATTTTTTGTTGATTATTTATCATCCGTATGATAAAATAATTCCGTTAAAAATCTGAACAGGAAAGGTCTGGTTTGTTTGTATACCATCGAAAACCTTTATGATCTGGAGCATACCCTTGCAAAGGAGTATCTTGCAGGTTTTACCTATCCCTGGGAAGCGCTCAAGGGCATCAAGGATATGATCACCGCGCTGGGAGAAACTTTGGGTGAGGATTACACCGAAGTCAGCCCACAGGTGTGGGTGCACAAGAGCGCAAAGGTCGCCCCGACGGCATTTTTGGGCGCGCCCTGCATTATCGGTAAAGATACCGAGGTGCGGCATTGCGCATTCATTCGCGGCTCTGCCCTGGTAGGCGAGGGTTGCGTTGTGGGCAACTCCGTAGAGCTTAAAAATGTGGTCCTGTTTGACAGTGTGCAAGTGCCCCACTACAACTATGTGGGCGACAGTATTTTGGGCTACAAATCCCACATGGGCGCAGGCTCTATTACTTCCAATGTCAAGTCCGACAAGTCCCTGGTGGTGATCCACGCAGATGCGGAGATCCCCACGGGCATCAAGAAGGTGGGCGCGATGCTGGGTGATTTTGTGGAGGTCGGCTGCAACAGCGTCTTAAATCCCGGTACGGTCATCGGCAGAAATTCCAATGTGTATCCTACCTCTTGCGTCAGAGGCGTTGTGCCGGCCAATAGTATTTATAAGAAGAACGATACGATCGTGAAGAAAAATTGACAATGGACAATGGACAATGGACAATGGACAATGAAGGTGTGCCTGCGGCACGATTTAAAAATTGTCAATTGTCAATTATCAATTGTCCATTAAAAACTGGAGGTTTTTATGGGTAAATATTTTGGAACAGACGGCTTCCGGGGGGAAGCCAATATTGATCTGACGGCGGATCATGCCTACAAGGTGGGCAGATTCTTAGGCTGGTACTACTGCCGGCAGAAGGCTGCCGCCGGAGATAACGAGCCTGCCAAGATCGTCATCGGCAAGGACACCAGACGGTCTAGCTATATGTTTGAATATGCCCTTGCCGCAGGCATTACCGCCTCCGGCGCGGACGCCTATCTTCTGCATGTTACCACCACACCGTCGGTTGCCTATGTGACGAGAATGGACGATTTTGACTGCGGTGTTATGATCTCCGCCAGCCACAATCCCTTCTACGATAACGGCATCAAGCTCCTTAACGGCAACGGCGAGAAGATGGAAGAGGAGACCATCGCCCTGGTGGAAAGCTATCTCGACGGCGATCAGGAGATCCCCTTTGCCAAGAAAGAGACCATCGGCAGGACCGTGGACTATGTGGCAGGCAGAAACCGCTACATCGGCTATCTCATCAGCCTTGGCAAGCACTCTTTCAAGGGCATGAAGGTAGGCCTGGACTGCGCCAACGGCGCGTCCTGGAACATCGCCAAGAGCGTATTTGACGCGTTGGGCGCGAAGACTTATGTGATTAACGCCGCCCCCGACGGCGTGAACATCAACGAAAATGCCGGCTCGACCCACATTGAGCATCTGCAGAAATTTGTGGTGGAGAACGAGCTGGATGTGGGCTTTGCCTACGACGGCGACGCCGACCGCTGTCTGTGCGTGGATGAACGGGGTCAGGTGGTCACCGGTGACCATATCCTCTACATTCTGGGCAAGTACATGCGCGATCAGGGCGAGCTGGACAACAACACTGTGGTCACCACCGTTATGTCCAACTTCGGTCTTTACAAGGCGCTGGATAACGAGGGTATCGAGTACGCCAAGACCAAGGTAGGCGACAAGTATGCTTACGAGCATATGGTGCGCTATAACTGCCGTTTGGGCGGTGAGCAGACCGGTCACATCATCATCTCCAAGTACGCTACCACCGGCGACGGTATTCTCACAAGTCTTAAGATCATGGAAGTGATCATGGAGCGAAAGAAGAGCCTCTCTAACCTGTGCGAGGGTCTGAGGATCTATCCCCAGGTGCTGAAAAATGTCCGGGTGCGCAGTAAGCCCGATGCCCAGAACGATCCCAAGGTCCGGCAGGCGGTAAATGAGGTTGCCGACCGGCTGGGCGACACCGGCAGGATCTTAGTCCGGGAGTCCGGCACAGAGCCGGTGATCCGGGTGATGGTGGAAGCTCCTTCTCAGGAACTGTGCGAAGAGTGTGTGGACCAGGTGGTGGATGTGATCTGCGCCCAGGGACACGCCAAAGCGTAAAAAATTTGCAAATAAATATTGATTTATTGAAAAAACCTTGTATAATGAGGTTTGTACGTTCCAACCCAACATATAAAAGGAGTGTAAACAAATGAAAAAGCTGATCGCATTGCTGCTGGCACTGACTGTTGTTCTGTCTCTGGCTGCCTGTGGCACAACTGAAAACAAGGAAACTACCCCCGAGACCACCACTGCTCCTACCACCGAGGCTACCACCGGTGACGAGGTTAAGGTCATGACCTATGCCGAGTACGCTGCTGCTGAGCTGCAGAGCGAAGTCACTGTTGAGTGCTATGTGCAGGCTCATCAGTCCTGGTGGGACAACAAGATCACCGTCTACGCTCAGGATAAAGACGGCGCTTACTTCCTGTATGAGATGGCTTGCCCCGAGGCTGACAAGGATAAGCTGACCGAAGGCACCAAGATCCGCGTCACCGGCACCAAGGCCGAGTGGTCCGGCGAGGTGGAGATCATCGAGGCTACCTTCGAGATCATCGAGGGCGCTGACATCTTTAAGGCTGAGGCTCTGGACATCACCGAGAAGCTCTCTGAGGCCAATCTGATCGACTACCAGAACCAGAAGATCGCTGTCAAGGGCGCTACCGTGAAGAAGATCGAGTACAAGGGCGGCGAGCCCGGCGATGACATCTATGTCACCCTGACTGTCGGCGAGAAGGATTACGACTTCTGCGTGGAGATGTATCTGACTGCTCCCGAAAGCGATGTCTACAAGGCTGTAGGCGAGCTGAAAGAGGGCGACAAGGTCAATGTGGAAGGCTTCCTGTACTGGTATGAGGGTCCCAACCCCCACATCACCGCTGTTGAGAAGGCTTAATTGAAAATGGGAAAACGCTCCGTCGAAAGACGGGGCGTTTTTTAATGGACAATGGACAATGGACAATAAATGTGTGTGCTGTGTACACGGATCTGAAAATTTTTTCTTATTCCAAATCAGCTGATTTATAGATCATTGACGAAGCCAATCATTTTTAATCATTTTGCGAAGCAAAATACCGCCATTGTCCATTGTCCATTGTCAATTGTCAATTTGCAGAAGGTGTGGTATAATAGGTGCAATGATAAAACTGGAGGTTTTTATATGGTGATCGCGGGATTACAGAAAATGACATTATTGGACTATCCGGGGAAAGTGGCGTGCACGGTGTTTTTGCGGGGGTGCAATTTCCGCTGCCCCTTCTGCCACAATTCTGACCTTTTGGGAAACAACGGACCGGAGGAAATTCCCGTGGAGACCCTGATGGCGTTTCTGAAAAAACGGGTGGGGCTTCTGGACGCGGTATGCGTTACCGGCGGCGAGCCCACCTTGCAGAAGGACTTGCCCCAGCTGTTAAAGCAAATTAAGGAACTTGGCTATCTTGTGAAGCTGGACACCAACGGCGCAAAGCCCAAGGTGTTAAAGGAACTGGTGGAGGCAGGATTTGTTGACTATGTTGCCATGGACATCAAAAACTGCCCCAGCCGCTACGGGGAAACTGCCGGTGTGCCGAAAATGGATCTTGCGCCCATTGAGGAATCCATGGGGTATCTTCTGGGGGGCGCGGTGGACTTTGAGTTCCGCACCACGGTGGCAGAGGAGCTTCATGGGGTGGAGGAGATGGAGGCCATCGGCGCGTGGCTGAAAGCCCTTAGTCCTGAACGGAAATGCCCGAGATTTTTTATTCAGCCCTATGTGGATAGAGACTCGGTGCTCGCGTCCGGACTACACACGCCCACCGCTGAAAAACTACACGCCATGGCGGATCGCTTAAAACCCTTCGTAGATGCCGTCTCTATCCGCGCATTGGACTAAAACACAAGATATTGTGTCCGGGTTACAAAATGTTACCCAATATGTTGAATTTGGGTATTGACAAACACAACATATAGAGATATAATACAGGCACTGTCGCATAAAACGCAAGGTATGTAACACCTTGTCATTCCGAGGGACCCTGAGCAAAGTCGAAGGGGCCCGTGGGAATCCCCAAAGGGTTTAGATACGAGGGGGATTGCCACACCAGTCTGCGGACTGGTTCGCAATGACCGAATGAAAAAAGGTGAAGAAGAACTTGCGGATTGGACATAGTGTCTGTATTTTTTCTACATATATAAAGGAGGAATGATTTATGTATCGCGTAATGAAACGAGACGGCGGCACTGTGGAATTTGATGTTTCCAAGATCAGCGCTGCCATGATCAAGGCTTTTGAGGCCGTGAACCGGGAATACCACATCAGCATTATCAATATGCTGGCTCTGCAGGTGACCTCTGACTTCACCAGCAAGATCAAAGACGGCGTCATCGCCGTGGAGGACATTCAGGACAGCGTGGAAAAGGTCCTCTCTGAGACCGGCTACGCAGATGTTGCCAAGGCCTACATTCTCTACCGTAAGCAGCGTGAGAAGATCCGCAATGTCAACTCCGCTCTGCTAAACTACAAGGATCTGGTGGACAACTACCTGAAGATCAACGACTGGCGCGTAAAGGAAAACTCCACCGTTACTTATTCCGTCGGCGGTCTGATCCTTTCTAACTCCGGCGCCATCACCGCCAACTACTGGCTGTCTGAAATTTACGACAACGAGATCGCCGAAGCCCACCGTTCCGCTGCCATCCACCTGCATGACCTTTCCATGCTCACCGGCTACTGCGCAGGCTGGAGCTTGAAGCAGCTGATCCAGGAGGGTCTGGGCGGCGTGCCCGGAAAGATCACCTCCAGCCCGGCTTCCCACCTGTCCACCCTCTGCAACCAGATGGTCAACTTCCTGGGCATCATGCAGAACGAGTGGGCCGGCGCTCAGGCGTTCTCCTCTTTCGACACCTACCTTGCTCCCTTCGTTAAGGTGGATAACCTTTCCCAGAAGGAAGTCAAGCAGTGCATCCAGTCCTTCATCTACGGCGTGAATACCCCGTCCCGTTGGGGCACTCAGGCGCCGTTCTCCAACATCACCCTTGACTGGGTGTGCCCCCCTGACCTGGCAGATCTGCCTGCCATCGTCGGCGGCAAGGAGATGGACTTCACCTACGGTGAGTGCAAGAAGGAAATGGACATGATCAACAAGGCATTCATTGAGATCATGATCGAAGGCGACGCCAATGGCCGCGGCTTCCAGTATCCCATTCCCACCTACTCCATTACCCGTAACTTCGACTGGAGCGAGACTGAGAACAACAAGCTCCTGTTTGAGATGACCGCTAAGTACGGCACTCCCTACTTCTCCAACTACATCAACTCCGATATGGAGCCTTCCGATGTGCGTTCCATGTGCTGCCGTCTGCGTCTTGACCTCCGGGAGCTGCGGAAAAAGTCCGGCGGCTTCTTCGGCTCCGGCGAGTCCACCGGTTCTATCGGTGTGGTTACCATCAACCTGCCCCGGATCGCTTACCTGGCTGAGAATGAGGCTGACTTCTACAAGCGTCTGGACAAGCTGATGGACATCTCCGCCCGTAGCTTGCGCACCAAGCGTCTGGTCATCACCCGTCTCATGGAGACCGGTCTGTATCCCTACACCAAGCGGTATCTTGGCACATTCGCAAACCACTTCTCCACCATCGGCCTGATCGGTATGAACGAGGTGGGCCTGAACGCCAAGTGGCTGCGCGCTGACCTGACAAACGAGAAGGTGCAGAAGTTTGCCCAGGAAGTGCTGGATCATATGCGTGAGCGCCTTTCTGACTATCAGGAAGAGTACGGCGACCTTTATAACCTGGAAGCAACCCCTGCCGAGTCCACCACTTACCGCTTTGCAAAGCACGACAAGGAGCAGTTCCCCGACATCATCACCGCCAACGAGAACGGCACTCCCTACTACACCAACTCCTCCCACCTGCCCGTGGGCTACACCGAGGATATTTTCTCCGCTCTGGAGATCCAGGACGAGCTGCAGACCCGGTACACCTCCGGTACTGTCTTCCATGCGTTCCTGGGCGAGAAGCTGCCTGACTGGAAGGCTGCGGCTGACCTGGTCCGTAAGATCGCAGAGAATCACAAGCTGCCTTACTACACCATGAGCCCCACCTACTCCGTCTGTGCTGACCACGGCTACATCACCGGCGAGCAGTACACCTGCCCCCACTGCGGCAAGAAGACCGAGGTCTACAGCCGTATCACCGGCTACTACCGTCCCGTTCAGAACTGGAACGACGGCAAGACCCAGGAGTACAAGGACCGCAAGGTCTATAACATCGGCAACTCCGTGCTCAAGGGCACTGTGGCACAGCCTGCCAAGGAAGCTTGCGTTTGCGAAGCGCCCAAGGCTGAGGTCGCTGAGGTCAAAGAAGGCGCAAAGGCAATTCTGTTTTCCCGTGTGACCTGCCCCAACTGCCGGGTGGCTGAGGGCCTGCTCTCTAAGGCAAATGTTGCCTACGAGAAGCTCATTGCCGACGAGAATGTGGAGCTGTGCAAAAAGTACGGCGTCAAGGGCGCGCCCACCCTGGTGATCACCGACGGTGAAAACCATGTGAACCACTACAGCGTACCGGAAATTAAGAAGTATCTTGCTTCTCTGTAAGAAAACCGAACATCAGCCGGGCAATGCCCGGCTGATTTGCCGATAGGCAAATAAATGTCATTCCGCGGCGGTGAAACCGCCGTGGGAATCCCCAAAGTGTCTAAATCCGTGGGGGATTGCCACACCAGTCTGAGGACTGGTTCGCAATGACACGCTTTTTTGAAACGGATCAATCGATTAAAAGCTAAAAAAGAAAGAGATGTGTCGATATGCATGATATTATCATTGTTGGCGGAGGTCCTGCAGGACTGACGGCGGCGGTCTATGGACTCAGAGCAGGAAAGAGCGTTCTGGTCATCGAGAAAAACGGCTTCGGCGGTCAGATCGCCTACTCTCCCAAGGTGGAGAATATCCCCGGCACAAAGGTCATCTCCGGCACGGAGTTTGCCGACCATATCACCGATCAGGCGATGGCTCTGGGCGCGGATATGGAGCTGGAGAAGGTCATCAAAGTGGAAAAAGAGGGCGATTGCTTTAAGGTACACACCGAAGAGGGCAGCGTCTTTGAGGGCAAGTCCGTGATCCTGGCGGTGGGCGTCAAGCACCGCACTCTGGGTCTTGAGGGCGAAAATGAGCTGATCGGTCAGGGCATTTCCTTCTGCGCGGTGTGCGACGGCGCGTTCTACGCAGGGCAGGAAGTAGCTATGATCGGCGGCGGCAACTCCGCGCTGCAGGAGGCGCTGCTTTTGTCCGAGGTGTGCACCAAGGTCACCGTGGTGCAGAACCTTGCGGACTTTACCGGTGAGAAAAAGCTTGCCGATGCATTGCTGGAAAAGGACAATGTCACTGCCATTTTCAGCACCGTGGTGGTTGGCTACAAGCAGGAAAACGGTCAGCTTACCGGACTGCGTCTTCGCAACGAGGAAACCGGCGAGGAGACCGAGATCAAAGTGGACGGCGCATTTTTGGCGGTGGGTCTGATGCCCGAGAATGAGCCCTTCGCCCAGCACGCAAAGCTCAACGACTGGGGCTACTTTGACTCCGGAGAGGACTGCTGCACCGAAACGCCCGGCCTCTTTGTTGCCGGCGACTGCCGCAGCAAGCGCATCCGGCAGGTGGTCACCGCCGCAGGCGACGGCGCGATCGCTGCCATGGCGGCTTGCAGATATTTGGACTGATACAAAACGACGGAAGCCCGACGGCTTCCGTCGTTTTTAATTGAGAATTGAGAATTAAGAATTGAGAATGCTACCTTCTCCTTGAGGAGAAGGCTTTCGGGCGATTCATGAATCACCCCTACAGAATGCGTGGTATTTAAGAGGAATTCCACAAATTTCGGCAGTCGTCTTGCTCCCCGTTTTGGATAAGGGGACTGCCGGACACGTGTGTTTCAATATAGGACCAACAAAAATCCGTGCATTTCGAAAGCACGCCTTCGCGTTGTTCCTTAAAAGACATCATGGGGGTTGGGTTATTTTAATTCCATATCCTAAAATTTCAAGTGCCGAAAATGCACTATTTTCAACGCATATCTTGACTTTTTAGCTAACTATGTTATTCTTATATAGATATAAAGGGCTTGGTATATACGGCGCTTCGGATATATACAAATATGTTCTTCCCAAGAGGATAGCGACCTGCGGAGGCATGTCCACATATCTTACTTGGGTTGCGTTATAAAAAGGGTAGCCTTTTGCTCCATCGATCTACCAAAAGGCTATCCACCGTGAGAAAGAGAAAGGAATGTGTCTTGTCAATGCCTTTACCTGATGCACAATTCATCACAGAGGAAGAGAAGGTTATTCCCGGAACGAGTGTTGCCGGGAATAAACGCAAGCAAAAGAAAAGCTATCTGATCGCCAAGAGAGTATTGGATGTTTTTCTTTCTGTGACAGGGCTTGTTGTATGCGCGTTGCCCATCGCAGTGATTTCTCTGCTGATCAAAATAGAATCACCCGGACCTGTATTTTATATACATAACCGAATCGGAAAGAACGGCAAACCGTTGCCTTTGTTGAAATTTCGCTCCATGGTTGCAAAGGCAGAAGACATGATCGAAGCATTTACTCCCGAGCAAAAGCTGGAATGGCTGGAGAACTTCAAGCTCGATAACGATCCGAGAGTTACCCGAATCGGAAAAATTCTGCGGCAAACCAGCCTGGATGAGCTGCCGCAGCTTTTGAATGTCCTCAAAGGTGAACTTTCTATTGTGGGACCGCGTCCTGTTGTTGCAGAGGAATTGGATAAGTACGGTGAAAACAAGGACAGGTTCTTAAGTGTGACACCCGGACTGACCGGCTACTGGCAGGCATATGCCCGCTCCAGCGTTAGCTATGCACAGAGGATAGAAATGGAACTTTTCTATGTGGAAAACGCCAATTTCTGGTGGGACATTAAGATCATGTTTGCAACAGTCGGTGCAGTGCTCCGCGGTCGTGGTGCAAAATAAAAAATAGGGGAACATGGCTATGCAGATTGATATGCAAAATACAACGCCTCTCGTTTCTGTTATTATGCCTGCATATAATGCGGAAGTATTCATTGGGGAAGCGATTTCTTCGGTGCTATCCCAGAGCATCTCTGATTGGGAATTGATCGTGCTTGATGACTGTTCCGGTGATCGTACCCGGGATGTGGTTGAGGAGTTTGTCCAAAAAGACAGCAGAGTTCAACTGCAAATCAATGAAGAGAATATGGGCGCTGCCAAAACACGGAATCGGGGATTGGATATGTGCCGCGGAAAATATGTGGCATTTTTAGACAGCGATGATTACTGGCAGCCGCAAATGCTGGAAAAGATGTTTGTCCGTGCAGAAGAAACAAAGGCAGACATCGTTTATTGTTCCTATTCACTTGTGGATGAACAGGGGCGAAAAGTATGTAACGATTTTATCGTGCCCCTCCAGACGACTTTTCAAGAGTCTATCATACGAAGTGTGATTACCTGCTCGTCAGTTCTCATAACTTCTGAATTGGCGAAGAATAATCGGTTTCCAACAGATGTGTACCATGAGGATATTGCTTTATGGTTTCAGATCCTCAGAGATGGCGGAACAGCAAGAGGCGTCCAGGAGGTTTTGGCTGCCTACCGTCAAAGAGCGACTTCGCGATCAGCCGACAAACTGACAAGTGCGTGCAGAAGATGGGCCATTTACAGGAAACATCTGGGCATGCCTGTGGTGCAATGTGTTACTACGATGCTACGGTACGGGTATTACGGTTTAAAAAAATATAAGCGAATATAAACGTCCTGGGTTTTTACGTTTGGCTGTGTAAGGAGATGATTATTAGTGAAAAGAATAACCATCATTGGACTGTTTTGCACGGGCAAGAAAGTTTTTAACGGTCAAAGTGTGAAAACAAGAATCGTCACAGAGGAAATAGAAAAAGCACTGGGGAAAGAAGCTGTAAAGCGAATCGATACATACGGCTGGAAAAAGAATCCTCTCAGGCTGTTTATTAATTGTATTATAGCTGTTCGCAATTCTGAGAATGTGATGTTCCTGACCGACGAAGGAGGAATAAGAGTCTTTCCGTGGCTGCTGCGTTGGGGCAACGCAGGCAGGAATTGCAGACTCCACTACTATGTGGTAGGCGGATGGCTCCATAGATATTTAGACCGGCATAAGAAGGCTGCGACGGAGCTGCAGAAGCTGGATGCGATCTATGTTGAAGTTCCTGCGATGCTTCGGGAATTGGAGGACAGAGGGTTCACCAACGGAATCCTGGTCAACAAGTTTCGCCGCATGACACCTGTCAGGCGGGAAGAACTGGATTTGAAGCCGGGTGCGCCTTATAAACTGTGTTACTTCTCACGTGTAATGAAGGAAAAGGGCGTGGAAGATTGCATCGCTGCTGTAAGGCTTGCCAATGCGCGGGCGGGGTTTGAGAAATACACGCTGGATATATATGGTTCCATACATGCGCCGTATCAGGAAACCTTTGAGAACCTGAGCAGCATGTTCCCTCCCTTTGTCCGCTACGGAGGGATTGTTGACTTCCAGAAGAGCGGCCAAGTATTGAAAGATCACTTTGCGATGTTGTTTCCTACCTTCTACGCAAGCGAGGGTTACCCCAATGCGGTGGTGGATGCCTTTGCGGCAGGTCTGCCGGTAGTGGCTACACGCTGGAATTATAATGAGGATATTATCCGTGACCATGAGGATGGTATTCTGGTGGATGTAGGTAACGTGGAACAGCTTGTAGCTGCGATTGAAGAGATGGCGGAAAATCCGGCGTTTTATGAGACTATGCGCCTGAATTGTGTTGCACGGTGTACAGAATACCTGCCGGAAAATGCAATCGGCAAAGTGATTGCGCAGCTGAAATAGAACTGTGTGGGAGCGCATATGAGAATTGCTTACTATATTGATACGGTGATTCCTACGCAACGTGCCAATATGGTTCATGTTATGAAAATGTGTCAGGCATTTTCGGATCTTGGCCATACTGTGACACTTTTGTGTGATGGAAGTCAAAAAATACCGGAACTGGATCGAATCCGAAAGCAGTATGCGGTAACAGATCGGTTTGAGATTCAGACAGCGTATATACCTACGCTGCTTCGGAAATATGGTCATCGGTTAGGGGCCTATTACGGAGCCTATAAAAAAGCGCAGGTAACGGTGAATTGCGACTGCGCGTACAGTCGCTCTGCTGTTTCACTGTACTTTGCTCGAAACCGGGTCCGTTATGTTTACGAAACCCATATGGAACCGGATTTGCTTAATAAGCAAATCGAAAGGAAGATTCTCTCCCACAGAAACTGTGTTGCTCTCGTAGTGATCAGTATGGCGCTGAAAAAGCGCTATTTGGAGTTATTCCCGTTCTTGAAGCCCGAGTTTATTACTGTGCTCCATGACGCGGCAGACATACCGCGTAGGGATTCCTGCACAAAGGCGGAACTTCAGACACAGGACGATGCAGTAAAGATCGGGTATATCGGGCATCTGTACCCTGGAAAATGCATGGAAACTTTGCTTCCTCTTGCGAAGCGCTGCCCACAATATCGATTTCATATTGTGGGAGGCACAGATGAATGGGTCACACATTGGAAGGCGCAGTCCCATAAGGAACAGACGGACAATTTGTTGTTTTACGGCTATGTGGATAATAGCAAGGTGGAAAATTATTATCATGCGTTTGATATTATGATTCTTCCGTTTTCGAAGAATATCCGCATTGGAAAAGGAAAGCTGACCAATATCGGAAAATGGATCTCGCCGCTCAAACTATTTGAGGCGATGGCCTACGGCAAGGCCATTATCGTGTCGCGCTTGACCACGATCGAGGAAGTCCTGGTTGACGGTGAGGATTGCGTGATGGTAGAGCCGGACGACATTGGGCAATGGGCAAAAAAGCTGGAACGGCTGTGCGAAGATGCCGCACTTCAGAAACGTATCGGCAATGCGGCTCGTGAAAAGCTGGAACGGGAATATACCTGGTTGGAACGGGCAAGAAAGGCCGCAAGCCTATTTGAATGAAAGCAATGTATCTGCAACAGATACAACGCGCACGGAGACACTATGAAAATTAATGGAAAACGATATGTTGTTCGGGCAAAAAAGGATGGCAAAAATATCCGGCCGGTGACGGTGTTTGCGTTTTTGGCTGTTCTGTGCTTGCCGTTCCACACACTTATAATCAGTGGCGTGGGACTGCTGATGCTGATCGGTATTCCTTTGTTGGTGCTGAGCGCAGCTGCAATTTTGTCACAGCTGAGGAAAAACGCCTGGGATCCGGCAACACCTCTGTTGGCAGCGTTCTTTGCCTACAATATACTCGGCTATTTGTGGACACCGTCTTTTTCCGCTTACTCCCTCTATAACTATGCAAAGATTATTGCGATCGTTATGTGCCTATATTGTCAGACGTATAACAGGCGGGAAAAAAACTTTCTCTTTCTGGGATCGGTGGTGTCCTGTCTGATCGTATGTTGGTTCATGATCACGGAAAGCAACATTGGTTATACGGACAATCGTATGACAGTGGCCGTATTTGGAGTAGAACAGGACCCCAATTATCTGGGATATTTATTTCTTATCCCCGCGGCAGTATCGATCCGGCAGCTCTTAAACCGAAAAGCAGTTTACCAAAAGATTTTCTTTGCTGTACTGGCTGTGCTGATACTATTCTGCGTGATGATGACCGGCTCTCGGGGTGCGCTGATCGGCATAGCATCGGTTGCGATTGTGTGCGTGATCACACGGTTTAAAAAGTTATCCACAAAAATTATCTTTTGTGTTGCTATGGCGCTTTTGATTGCGCTGGTATATGGCTTTGTTTTGACGCTTCTGCCGGAGCATATTGCTGCCAGATTCTCAATACGGGATGTTCTTGAAAGCGGTGGCACGGGACGCACTGAGATTTGGGACAGCGCATTTCAGGCCCTACGGGAAGCCCCACATAAAATACTCTTTGGCTTCGGAACAAGCTCCAGCACGGCGTTGATTGGCTGGGCGACACATAATTTGTTTCTTCAGTTGCTTTTGGAGCTGGGGCTTGTGGGTTTATCCCTGTTCGTGGCTTTTTTATGGATCTGGATAAAGCGCCTGGCGAAACAAGATACCATGTGCCTGGGTATCGTTGTGGGATGCATGGCAATGGCCATGACACTGTCTGTCAATACGATATATTATTTCTGGTTTGCTTTTATCCTGGGAATCGTGTGCTCAGAAGCAAGACCGGAACCCGATAGAAGGTAGCTGTCTATGAAAATTGCAGTTATGTATATTTGCACCGGGAAATACGAGTGCTTCTGGGATGAATTCTACCGCACCAGCGAAGCTTTCTTTTATCCCGATATTGAAAAGCACTACTTTGTATTCACCGACTCCAAGCGCGTCATGATGCAAAAGCATGCGAATGTGTCTTATATTTACCAAGCCAAAGCCGGTTGGCCGTATGACACCCTGCTTCGTTTTCATTGGTTTGCTATGGTGCAGGATCAGATCAAGGCGTATGACTACTGTTACTACTGCAATGCCAATTCCGTGTTTGTAGGCACGATCGCACCGGAGTGCATCCCACTTCCCACTGAGGAAAAGCCTTTGCTTTTCTGGTGCCACACAGCGCATTATGACCATTACAGCTCCAACGATATCACCACAGAACAAAATCCTGCGTCTACAGCCTATATCGGATCCGATACAGTATGCCGGCAGCATGGAGGCGGATTCTTTGGCGGAACCGGGGAAGCGTTTTTGAAAATGACATTGGAACTGCGGGATAACATTCAGACCGATCTGAATCATGGGATCATCGCAGTATGGCATGATCAGTCTCATATTATCAAATACGGTGCGCAGCACGCGCACCTGGAGGTTGGCAAGGACCTGATCTGCCAGGAAGAACGCAATCCTGTGGAAGGAAAGTGCGTAATGGTATTCCTTGCCAAGGAAAAGAACGGCGGAATCGATAATCTAAGAGAAAATGGCTGGAAGCCCCGTGCCCGGCATGCAGCCATCAAGGTCTATCAGGTGGTACTGAAAGCAGCGGATACCGTTGGCTTGGGCAAGAGCCTGCGGAAGGTTGCCGGGAAATTCTCCGGACGCCGCGACTGGTACCGATAATTCTGGAGTAAAAACAACTGCTCTTCAAAGAAAGCGAAAAACTATGAACCAAGTAAGTGGAATCAAGGCCAAAGCGATTTCCGGTTCGATCTGGAAATGGATGGAGCGAATGAGCGCGCAATTGGTTTCCATGATCGTTGCCGTTATTCTGGCGCGAATGCTGGATCCAAGCGACTATAGTGTTGTTGGTATTGTAGGTATATTTTTCACCTTTGCCAATGTGTTTATCAGCGGCGGTTTCAATGCCGCACTGATTCAAAAAAAAGATGCAGACGAAGAAGACTATTCCTCCGTAATGATCCTGTCGGTTGGCGTGGCTGTTTTCCTGTATGCTTTGCTGTTTGTTTCGGCGCCTGCTATTTCGCGACTGTATAAGAAGCCGATATTGGTCCAGGTGATCCGAATCATGGGTTTGATTTTGCCGGTCAATGCTGTGAAAGCTATTGTTTGCGCATATATTTCTGCGCATCTTCAGTTTCGAAAATTCTTTTTTGCCACCATAGGCGGAACGCTGGTATCCGCCGTCGTAGGTATTTCCTTGGCCTATGCAGGATTTGGCCCATGGGCGCTGGTAGCCCAGCAAATGACCAACGCAGCAATTGATACCCTGATCTTGTGGACCTCTGCGAGAATTCCTTTGGTGGCACATGTTTCTGTTTCCAGGATCAAAAAGCTTTTTGCATATGGCTGGAAAATTTTTGCTTCTTCCACGCTGGCAGCGGTGTATACCGAGGTAAATCCCTTGTTCATCGGCTTGAAATATTCCGGAACGGATCTGGCTTTTTATACCAAAGGAAAGAGTTTCCCGAATCTGCTGTCAAGCATTTGCAATAGTACCCTGTCTGCAGTGCTGTTTCCTGTGTTGTCAAAATTTCAGGATGATCAGAAAGCGCTGCTTCGCTGTACCAGGCGTTTTATTCGGACCGCATCCTTTGTGATTTTTCCTGCGATGCTGGGCTTCTTTGCTGTGTCAGATGCTTTTGTATGCCTCCTTTTGACGGAAAAGTGGATTTCGGCTGCTCAGTATATTCGGATTTTCTGCATTGGCGAGCTGTTTGCATCGGTCCATTCCGGAAACTGTGAAGCCATTAAGGCCATGGGCAGAAGTGATGTATTCCTGAAAATGGAGATCATAAAGAAAACCGGATACTTCATTATCATAGGTGCAGCAATGGTTTTGACGGATACGCCGGTTGCTTTGGCTTATTCCGCAATTGCCTGTACAGTATTGGCGGTCATTGTGAACTGCGTGCCCAATATTCGCCTCCTGGGGTATAGTGTAAAGCAGCAGTTCCAGGATGTTTTGCCCAATCTTTTCTGCGCTGTGGTCATGTGTGTGGTGGTTCAGCAGATCAACAAGAGTGCTTTACCCCTGTTGCCGAGAATGATCGTTCAGCTTTTCGTCGGTATCGCAGCGTATATTGTCCTTGCGGTACTTACGCGCAATGACAGTCTGTGCTATGTGTGGAGGCATATCAGACAGATGCTGTTATATAAGAAAGGCAAGTAATTCATAATGGAGATGGCTTTATGAAAAAACTTGTGGGTCGCGTGAAAAACGCGGTGCTGCCGCGAATCAGAATTATCGATTGCGCGATAAAATATCTTATCTGCCGCGCGCTTCCACGGTGGGATCGAACCGAATCCTGGGTGATCTGTGAACGTGGAACTGACGCACGGGACAATGGCTATGCTTTCTACTGCTATATGGTGCAGCAGCATCCGGAAATTCAGGTCCATTACCTGATCACGCCCGATTCGGCAGATTATTCGAAGGTGGCGGCTCATGCGGTAGCCTACGGCAGCTGGAAGAATTACCGGGTCGTTGCAAAAGCGGATAAGATCCTATCGACCCATTGCTACACAGCCCTGCCGGTCAAGGCAGAAAAACTCTGGCGCAGGCTGGGCCTGCCCAACAGATTTTATTTTCTCCAGCATGGAATCACCGAGGGAAAACTGCCCTACTTGTTTGGAGACAGAACAAAAATGCGTTTCTTTTGCAGTGGTGCTGTTCCGGAATGGGAATACATCCGTGCCAATTATCTGCACCCGGCGGAAGTGGTGCAATGCACCGGCTTTGCCCGGTATGATCATCTGCTCCCGTTTTCGGTTAAGCAGCAGATCCTGGTAATGCCTACATGGCGGCGATATTTGAAAGACGAACACACGTTTCTGCAATCGGAATATTATCAGACCTGGAATGCAGTGCTCCGGGATGAACAGCTGATGGAGTTTCTTTCGAAGACACAGACAAAACTGGTTTTCTACCCGCATTATGAGATTCAGCCTTATCTGAAGCATTTTACTCCAGGGAGCGAGCAGGTCGTCCTGGCGGATTTTGACCATTACGATGTACAGCAGTTGCTGAAGGAGTCCATTCTGCTGGTTACTGACTGGTCCAGTGTGCATTTTGATTTTGCTTATATGAATAAGCCCTGTGTTTACTATCAGTTTGATTCAGAAAGATACCATCAGCAGCATTATAAAAAAGGATATTTTGACATTGATACAGACGGCTTTGGTTCTGTGGTAAGTGATCATACAAGTCTGCTCAATGCAATATTGGCTGCGGCCGAAGCCAAATTTGTGGTGCAGCCCATATACCAGGCACGCGTGAATGCTTTTTTCGCGTATCGAGATCAACGAAACTGTGAGCGGATTTATCAGGCAGTCACCCATTTGTAAGACAGACGCGGGTCCTATCAGAAAGGATATACACATGAAGTTGATACAGAACATTTGCAAGTTAACTGTATACCGCGTATTTGCCCACTTTGCCAGAAAGCATGAATTCCGGTGTTTATCGGACAAAACTTACTTAAAGTTACTCTACCGGGGGGAGACCGGAAGAAAGCTCGACCTGTCCAATCCCACCAGATATACGGAATATCTTCAGTGGATGAAGATATATGACCGTAATCCGCAATATACCACCATGGTGGACAAAGCGGCTGCCAAGAAGTGGGCTGCTTCCATTATTGGCCGGGAACATATCATCCCGACACTAGGCATCTGGGAGCGTTTTGAGGATATCGACTTTGATCAGTTGCCTGAGCAGTTCGTTTTGAAATGTACCCATGATTCCCACAGTGTTCTGATTTGCAAGGACAAAGAGAACTTTGATTATTGTGCGGCCTGGACACAGCTCTCGGCGGCACTCAAGCGGGACTATTTTTACGAGGGGCGGCAATGGCCCTATAAGAACGTACCACACCGGATCATTGCGGAGCAATTTGTGGAAAACGATGCTACTGGCGATCTGCGTGATTATAAATTCTTCACCTTTAACGGTGAACCCAAGGTTATGTACATTGCAACCGGTCGAGGGACAGGAGAAACCTATGGAGATTTTTTCGACATGGATTTCGCCCATCTGGATCTTTGTATTGACCATAACACTGCGCCGGTGTGTCCGGAAAAACCAGCATGCTTTGAAGAAATGAAAAAAGCAGCGGCGCTGCTGGCGCAAGGGACGCCCCAGGTCCGGGTCGACTTCTATGAAGTAAACGGTCAATTCTATTTTGGTGAAATGACATTTTTCCACTGCGGAGGGTTTGTGAATTTTCATCCGGATAGTTGGGATCGGACATTTGGAAGCTGGCTGCCGGAAAGAAAGGCTCCAACAAATATATTGTAACTATTCGGTTGATACCGATTAGAATATGAAAATCCAGGAAGGAAGAATCAAAATGGAGAGCTTGAAAAAAAGGGCGATATCGCTATTGCTCTGCGTTTGCATGATACTAGGCACGGTGCCTGTGATTGCATTTGCAGACGGTGCAACGGATACTGCCCCAAAGGCAGTATCGAAGAACAATTGGTTTGATACTTCAGTAACCGACGGTTACTACAATATCATTTCCGAAAAGCACTATGGCCTTTTGCCCGGCGCTGAGGAAGCAGAAATTGTGCTGAACAACAGTGATGCTTCCCGCCGTCAGGTGGTGCATGTGTTCAAGGTGGACGGTTCCAAGGTGGACATTCTGCCCGGTTACTACGGCATCGACAAGGATGTTCTGCAGAAGGAGAACCAGGCTGAGGCAAAGGTCACCGATACAGCAAAGTATTATGAAGAAGAACTGGGCTACGATCTGGTGGGCGGTATGAATATCGCACTGGCTTATGACACCCAGGCACCCTATTCCTTCTTGATCTACGAAGGAAAGGTCCTTCAGGACAAGAACTGGACTTACGATGCGACCGGCCTGACTGAGGAAGAGATCGCAGAAAAGGAAGCCTATAAGAAGCTGATGAACCAGCACTCCGGCGCCTGCCAGACATATCTTGCCATTTATAAGGATGGTACCTGTGAGCTGCGCTCCGCCAGCGAACCTTATGACGGTAACGAATGGCACGCCGTTGGCGCAAACTTTAACTGGCTGGTCAAGGATGGCGCGCTGGTCTCCAAGACACCTGAGCGTACCTCTGCTGCCGCATCCCGTTCCATGCTGGGCATTCTGCCTGACGGCAGCCTGATCATGTGTATGGTCGATGGCCGCGGCGCCAACAACTCTGTGGGCCTGTCTAATTATGAGATGGGCGAGTTCATGCTGGCACTGGGCTGCGTGAATGCTGTCAACGGCGACGGCGGCGGTTCCTCTACTTTCATTTCCCAGCGTGAGGGCGAAGCCGGTCTGACCATGCGCTCTGTCCCGTCTGACGGCTCTGAGCGTCCTACCATCCACTCTGTGTTTCTGGCAAAGAAGCCCGGCATGGAGCCCGGTATCTTCGATCACGCAACAATCCAGGCCGGATATGACTACTATGTGCCCGCCACTACCTACACCTTTGGTGCTGTGGCGATCGATACCACCGGCGCAGAGATGACCATGCCCTCCGGCGGCGTGTGGTCCCTGTCCGACGACACCTTCGGCACCATCAGCCAGACCGGTGTATTCGCGTCCAACGGTAAATTGGGTCAGGTAACGGTTCAGTATACTGTAAACGGGACCACCGCGGAAAAAGCGATTACCATTGCACATCCCGGCGTTGCTAAGTTCACCCTGGACAGCACCGTTCTGCCCTACGGCAAGACTGCTCCGCTGTCTTTGGATGTTTGGGCAGATAAAGCAGGCGAGTATCCTATGTACTTCCAGGCAGACAGCTTCACATGGAGTGTGTCCGATGAGAATGCCGGCACGTTGAACCTGGAGAATATGACTTACGAAGGCACCGCGGATGAAAGTGTTAAGGGTGTTGTCATCAAGGCCTCCTACAAGCACGCCCAGATGGCGGAGCTGAACTTTGCCATTGAGTACGGTAAGGGCTCTGAGATCATCTTTGACTTCGAAGATGGGGATATTTCTGACTGGATGGGCTTCGACGAAGCCAAGCAGTGGAGCATTGACAACGGTGTGAATAACACGCTGGTAGGCTCCAATCCTCTGGCAGGTCAGTTTTCCGAGAATGTTGACGGCTATACCAGCCTGGCCACCAGAGGAAACGGTCAGGTGAAGAACGGAAACCATGCGCTGGCATGGTCTGTGGATAATACCGACGCCGATTTCTCCGGCTGGACTTACAATGTGCTGTTCAACGTTGCAGAGGAAACACTGGTTCTGCGTGATGTTGCCAACGGCAAGAATGCCACCAGCCTGGGTATGTGGCTGTATATTCCTGAGGGTGCTACCGGCATGGCATTCCAGTCTCAGCTGTATGTGAAGAATGCGGACGGTACGTACTCCTGCAAGCAGGACCACTTCATGTTTAACACGGTCAGCGGCGTGAGTAAGAATCTGAATTCCTGCACCGAGGCAGATATCCCTGAGTCCAGATGGGTCTATGCTTCCATTGATATCTCCGGATACGACTATTTGTGCATGCCTGTGGCAACGAATGAAGGCAACTCCCGTTCTCCCTCTTTCATTCGTACCTATGTTAAACCCATGGCTCCCGCTGTGCACACCTTCTACATTGATGACATTACCCTGGACTACAGCGCTGCTGTGGATGACCGGGAAGCGCCCGTCATTGGCCAGATCCAGTACGCGACTGCCGATGAATCCGTGAAGGCTGAGGGCGCGACCATTGCTGCCAATGCAGCATCCTTCTCTGCGGCTGTTGCAGACTTCGTAAAGAACAACGCCGTTGGTCTGAACGAGGCTACCGCACAGATCTGCATCGACGGAAATAAGGTGGACACCACCGTTTCCGGCGGCTATATGATCGCTGAGAATGTCAAGCTGGAAAATGGCAGCCACGTGGTTACCTTCGAGATCGCGGACAATCTGGGCAACTATTCCCAGTCCTCTGCTGCTTTCACTGTGAAGTATTCCGATGCAAAGAGCCTTGTGTATGTGACAGGCCACAACGATTCCGGCAAGCTGCCTGAATACGATTCTGTCTACTATGTAGATATCAAGACATCGGATATCGGCAAGATCGACACTGTGAAAGTCAACATCAAGCTCAACAGCGCCAACGCCTGGGAGCTGGAGCATATGACGGTTGCTCCCGGCTTTACCGCAGAGTATGAGATCCCGAGCGCTGAGAGCAGCTATGCTGCAAGAGCAGTTTTCTCCGATACCCACTCCAAGGATAATGTTGCGCTCATAACCATCACCAAGACCGGTGATTGCAGCCTGGCCGGTGAGCAGACGCTGGTCAGCTTGCCTGTACGCGTATGGTCCTGGAACGGTGTGAATAGTGTTACCGGTAAGCCCATTACCCCGGAAGCACAGTTTAAAACAGGAAATTGCCCCATTGTTACAATTGACTACAAGGTTCTCTTTGGCTATGCGGAGACTGTCTTCGGTGCGGTTACCTCCTTCGGTGGCAGCGCTTCTGTAGAGACTATGCTCAACGACGTAGTCAACCCCTGGCATGTACACAACGTTGTAGAGCTTGCGGACAAGACGGCTACCTGTACCGAGGATGGCTACACCGGAAGATCCTACTGCTATGACTGCGCTTCTGTTATCGAATGGGGAACCAAGCAGGCAGCCAGCGGCCATAGCAAGGAATATGACTATTCCTCCGGTGTTTTGGCTTGTGCTAACTGCGGTACTGTATCCGCTGTGACCGGACTGATCGAGAACAACGGATATACTTACTATGCCATCGCCGGCAACCTGCAGACCAGATGGCAACAGATTGGTGATGACTGGTACTACTTCTATCCCAATTCCTACAAGGGTGCCCGGGGTACACTGACCGGCGGCTCCTCTGCGGTACCGGTATACTACACCATGGACAATGGCCGGCTGACCAGCGGTGTCTGGTGTGAGCTGGAAGGTGGTGTGCGCTACTACTATGGTCCCGATTATCATCGTACCACCTGGGCAACCATCGACGGCGAGAAATACTACTTTAATGCTGACGGCTATCGTCTGAGCGGGTACAACCTGATCAAGCTGAGCCGCTATTCCAAGGAAGACGATTACCAGATGTATCTGTTTGCCGAGGATGGCAAATTGCTGGAGACTCTGACCCATACAGGACTGCTTGAAGCCAACGGCAATATCTACTATTTGGTCAATGGCATCGGTAACCACGCAGGTCTGATCAAGATTGACGGTGACTACTACTATATCAACGGCGAATTTATGGCAGTTACCGGCGAAAAAACCATTAATAAGCCTTGGGATAATGATTTGCTGCCCTGCGGAACCTATGTCTTCGGTGCAGATGGCAAAATGATCATTGAGGAGCCGGACGAGGAAGAAAAGCTCAACGGTATCGTGGGCGACTACTACTACATCGACGGTGTGATGCAGAAACCCGGTCTGATCAAGATCGGTGAGGACTACTACTACTTCAGCACCACCAACGGTGTCATGAGCCGCAATGTGACCAAGATGATCTACAGAATCCACGAGAGCTGTGACC
>JAZSOR010000011.1:0-3649 GCA_045537035.1 Faecousia sp.
CTCCGGGCTTTGCCCTACGCTCAGAATGACAGACCGTCAAACTGGAATTTAAAGACGCCTATAAAGATATCCCCGGCTCAAAGGCGGGACTTCATAAAACAGTATCCGCTTCAAAAGCAATCTTTTTGCCCAATACTTCAAAAAATCGCTATGGTAGGCGTCAGCCTTACCATAGCGATTTTTCTTGTCTTGGAGCAGAAATCTTCCCTTTTGAAGTGCTTTGCAGTTTTGCCGCTTGCATTTTCCCTTGCAACAAAGAATAGACCTGCAGAAATACTTTGTGTATTTCAAGGGGATATTCTGAAGTTTCAGGGGAAAAGGCTGTGGCAAAACCGAATAATGTCTTATGAAGTCCCGCCTAAGAGCCGGGGATGTTTTGTTACATTTTATCCGGGGCGGAGAAGCCCAGAAGATCGATACAGGTCTCCAGGATATTCTTTGCCAGTGCAATCAGGGCAATGTAGCCTGCCTGCAACTGCTTATCCTCTTCCGTAAGGATCCGGGTCTCGTGGTAGAACTTATTCACCGCGCCTGCCAGTTCGTAAATATAGGCGCAGATCACATTGGGAGATGCGGTATGCAGCGCATTCTCCAGGTTGGGCGCCAGCTTAGTGATCACAAGCATCAGGTCCTTGGCGTAAGCATTGGCAGCAGGCTGGATCGGAAGCTGCTCCCAGGCGCCGTACTTAGAAAGAATGGACTTGATCCGGACGATGGTATAGAGAATATACGGTCCGGTGTTACCCTCAAAGGCTGCAAACCGGTCCATATCGAACACATAGTCCTTGGTGGGCTGATTGGAAAGGTCGCCGTACTTGAGAGCCGCCATGGCGATCTTCTCGGTGGTTGCCTCCACCTCGTCATCGGCAACGATCTTGTTCTCCACCACCTTGGCGCGGACAAAGTCTGTCATTTCGCGAATGAGCATCTCCAGCCGCATGACGCCGCCTTCACGGGTCTTGAAGGGCTTGCCGTCCTTGCCGTTCATTGTACCGAAGCCCAAGTGTTCCAAGGTGTAATCCTCCGGCACGATACCGCCCAGCTTTGCTGCCCGGAACACCTGCTCAAAGTGCAGGCTCTGACGCTTGTCGGTGATGTAGAACATCCGGTCGGGCTTAAAGTCGCGCATACGCTGGATCATGGTGGCAAGGTCCGTGGTAGCGTAGATGGCAGAGCCGTCGGTCTTTACAAGGATGCAGGGAGGCACTTCCTTCTTGTCGTCCTCTTTGGCAACGGGAATGACCCATGCGCCCTCGCTTTGAACGGCGATGCCGCGGTTTTTAAAGTCTTCTACCATGGCAGGGATAAAGGGATCTGCGTCGCTCTCGCCCAGCCATGCCTCAAAGTGGACATTTAAGTGGTCATAGATCTTGCGCATATCCGCAAGGGACAACCGCATAATATGCTGCCACAGCGTTTGGTAGTTGGGTCTGCCGCTTTGCAGTTCGAAAGTCGCCACATGGGCTTTCTCCGCAAAGACCTCGTCGTCCTTTTTCTTGGCGGAAGCCGCAGGGTAGATCTCCTCTAACTCGGAGATGGTAAAGGGGGCTTCCTCAGGATACGGACCTTCGTAATTCTCATCAAAGTAGCAAAGATCCGGCTGTCGTTCTCTTAGTTCCGAGATGATCAGGCCCATCTGCAAACCCCAGTCGCCCAAATGGATATCGCCGATGGCATTGTAGCCGAAGAATTGAAAGAGCCGCTTGATAGACTCGCCGATGATGGCAGAGCGCAGGTGGCCGATGTGCAGGGGCTTTGCCACATTGGGTCCGCCGTAGTCTACCACCACGGTCTTGCCCTCGCCCTCTTTGGCTACACCGAAATCCTTGGCGGTGCGCATTGCTTCCAGATAAGCGGTCAAAAAGGCATCGCTAAGCTTCAGATTGATAAAGCCGGGCATCACCGCATCGATCATGGAGAAATCCTCGGGATTCAGCTTCTCCGCCACAGCGTTTGCGATCTGGATAGGGGCGCACTTGTAGGCCTTGGCGGCAGCCAGCGCGCCGTTGCACTGGTATTCGCACAGGTCCGGGCGGTTAGACACCGTCACTCTGCCGTAGGATGCGTCATAACCGGCGTCTTGGAATGCCTGCTGCATTTTTTTAGAAATAATATCTAAGATTTTTTCCATAGTTTACAAATCTCCTAAAATCGTGTCCTTCTGAGCGCCAGCGAAGAATCCCCTTCTTAAGATGGGGATCCTTCGTCGCCTTACGGCTCCTCAGGATGACACTGTGGTGGGATTATTTACTGCTGATTGTTCTTCAGCCACTCCAGGTAGTCGTCGTAAGTGCCGTAGCGGTCGATAATCGTGCCGTCGGGCTGGAAGGCGATCACGCGGTTACAGGTGGACTCAAGCATTTCGTGGTCGTGGGAGGCAAGGAGTACAACGCCCTGGAACGCCTCAAGACCCTTGTTCACCGCCTGAATGGACTCCATGTCCAGGTGGTTGGTAGGCTGGTCCAAAAGCACTACATTGGCGCCGCTGAGCATCATTTTACTGAGCATACAGCGGACCTTCTCGCCACCGGAGAGGACATTCACCTGCTTGAATACATCTTCATTGCTAAAGAGCATTCTGCCCAGGAAGCCGCGCAGGTACACATCGTCTTTCTTCACGGAGTACTGACGCAGCCAGTCCACCAGCTCCATGGTGTTACCCTCAAAGTACTCGGAGTTGTCCTTGGGCAGGTAGCTCCGGGAGGTGGAGATGCCCCACTTGACAGAACCTTCGTCGGGCTCAAGTTCGCCCATGAGCACCTTAAAGAGCGCCGTCTGCGCCAGCTCGTTTTCGCCCACGAATGCGATCTTGTCGTTTCTGCCCACGGAGAAGTAGACCTTGTCCAGAAGCTTCACACCGTCTACGGTGACGGACACATCCTTAACGGTCAGAATATCCTTGCCCAGTTCCCGTTCCGGCATAAAGCCAACAAAGGGATACCGACGGGTGGAGCAGGGCATTTCCTCGACAGTCAGCTTGTCCAACAGCTTCCGGCGTGCGGTCGCCTGCTTTGCCTTGGACTTGTTGGCAGAGAAGCGCTGAATGAACAGCTGCAGCTCTTCGATCTTCTCCTGATTCTTCTTGTTCTTGTTGCGGATCATGGCCTGCACCAGCTGGCTCGATTCGTACCAGAAGTCGTAGTTACCCACATACATCTTGATCTTGCCGTAGTCGATATCCACGGTGTGGGTACAGACGGTGTTTAAGAAGTGACGGTCGTGGGACACGGCGATGACCATGCCCGAAAAGTCCAGCAGAAAATCCTCCAGCCAGTTGATGGCTTCGATGTCTAAGTTGTTGGTAGGCTCGTCGAGCATAACGATATCCGGATTGCCAAACAGCGCTGCCGCCAGCAGCACCTTCACCTTCAAACGGGGATCGGTAGCGCCCATCAAATCATAATGCATCTCCGTGCCGATACCCAGACCCTGCAGCAGACGGGATGCGTCGGATTCTGCTTCCCAGCCGCCGATCTCGGCAAATTCCGCTTCCAGATCCGCGGCGCGCAGGCCGTCTTCATCGGAGAAATCCGGCTTTTCGTAGATGGCATCCTTCTCCTTCATCACATCGTAAAGATGCTGGTTGCCCATAATGACGGTGTCCAGAATGGTGTACTGGTCATATGCGTTCTGATTCTGCTTCAGAACG
>JAZSOR010000056.1:0-9427 GCA_045537035.1 Faecousia sp.
ATTACGGTTTGCACCGATCGCACCCATGATAGCAGTGATACAAGTACCGATGTTCTGACCAAGGATGATGGGAATGGCTGCACCGTAGGTGACAACGCCGGTGCTGCAAAGACCCTGCAGAATACCAACGGAAGCAGAAGAGGACTGAATCACAGCGGTCAGCACCGCACCAAAGAGGATACCCACAATGGGATTGGTAAAGGAAATCATCAGGTCAGCAAACCAACTCTCTGTTTTCAGGAAGGACATGGAGCTGGACATCAGATCCATACCGGTCATCAAAGCCATGAAACCCAGCATAATGGTGCCAATGCCCTTTTTCTTTTCGGACTTACCCATGTACAGCAGGATGCCGAAGATGCCGATAAGGGGAGCTAAAGTGGAAGGCTTGAAGAACTTGATGAGGAAGCTATCGCCTTCCAGACCGGACAGGGACAGGATCCATGCGGTTACAGTGGTACCGATATTGGAACCCATGATAACACCAACGGCCTGCCTCAAAGTCATAATGCCGGAGTTAACGAAACCGACCACCATGACTGTTGTTGCAGAAGAGGACTGGATCACAGCAGTGACACCCAGACCCAGCAGAAAGCCTTTGAACACATTGGAACTCATCTTTGCCAGGATCGTCTGCAGCTTACCGCCTGCCTGACGCTCCAGTGCCTTGCCCATGATGTCCATACCAAAGAGGAACAACGCAAGACCACCCAAAAGGGTAATAATTTTGAAAATATAGGCTGTCATTTTTTACTCCTTTACGGAAAGTTTTCAAGGAAGCGATGATGAAATCGGCAAGAGCGGACGCGAGAGATTTTGGCTCAAATAAAAGTTTGGAAAACGCAGGAATACTGGATGTATTTCAAATTTACCAAACTGCATAGTTGGGACAAAAGATCTGCCATCCGTCGCAGACGATTTTGTCAGCGCTTCCGGAATTTCGACAGTCTACATTATAAATTTTGCCATTTGTAAATACCATAGAGGGTTTGCAAAACTTAAGTAAAATCTGTGTAAAGTGAAAGACCGCACCCGAATGGATGCGGTCTAAAATCAAAATTGAATCGTTATTGTTGTGCCCTTTCCGGGAGTGCTGTCCAAGGCGATTTCTGCATTGTGGTAAGCTGCGGCATGCTTGACGATAGAAAGGCCCAGACCGGTGCCACCGGATGCTTTGGAGTGGCTCTTATCCACTCGATAGAATCGCTCGAAGATACGATCCTTATGCTCTGTGGGAATACCGATGCCGGTATCGCTGACAACCAAGCGGTTGTTTTCTGCGTGGATCGTTACACTACCACCGGGGATGTTGTATTTGATGGCATTATCGCAGAGGTTATAGACCACTTCGTGAAGCATTCTCCGGACACCCTCTACAGAGAATCCCGCACCAGTAACATAAACCGTTACTTGCTTATCAGCAGCGCTGGCTTCCAAGATTGCTTTCACACCCTCAGCCAGTTCCAGCATGTCCACATTTTCTTTCGGTAGCTCTATGCCCTCGTCCAACTGGGAAAGGCGGATGATATCCTCGATCAGGCTAACCAACCGGGAAGCTTCTTTTTTGATATGCCCCACAAACCGTGCTTCGTCTTCCGGCTTTACCATACCGCTTTCCAGCAGTTCAGCGCTGCCGATGATGCCTTGCAGCGGTGTTTTCAGCTCGTGCGATACATTTGCAGAGAACTCTCGGCGCATCTTCTCCGAATTGAGCCGTTCGGTAATGTCAAAGACCAAAACAACTGCGCCGATTACTGTACCGTCAGATTCAATACGACTCAAATCAAACTGATAATCCCGGCCGTTTCGGTTTAGTCTTGCGTAACCTCTGCCCTTGTCCAGCGCATCGTTTACTGCGCTTCGCATAGAACTGGTCCGGTCGATCATCAGAAAGTTCTTTCCAACACAGTCATCTTCCGCTTCAAACAAAGACTTTGCTGCTGGATTGATGCTGATAATCGTGCCTTCACCGTCCAGTAATACAAGACCTTCCTGCATGTGGGAAGTGATCTGCTGGAACTCGTCAGCTTTTCGCTTCATCTGATCCATCTGCTCTGCGATCTGTCGATGCTGCCGATGGATACGATGCAACAGGGGTGAGATTTCCTCGTATACATCGTTTTTCAGCGGTTGCTCCAGATCCAGCTTATTCAGCGGCTCTACGATGTTCTTTGACATTCGACCGGCAAGAAGTGCAGAAAGACAAATGGCCAGCACCACAACCAGCATGATAGGCCACAGCATACCCATCATCAGCGCCCAGGCGGATTCCTGGTTGGTGGAAATACGCAGCACAGTTCCGTCCTGTAAACGTTGCGCTTCGTAATATGTCTGCTCCGTCAAGGTGGAAGAATTACGCACAGCACTGCCAAAACCGGTGGCGAAAGCTTCCTGTATCTCCTCGCGGTCTGCGTGGTTTTCCATAACGGCCTGGTCTACCTGGGTATCAAACAGAACCGTACCATCGGTATCGATCCAAGTTACACGGAAGCGGTCTGCTTCCACATTCTCCAGAAAAGCATTTCCGTACTGTTCTGTGCCGGTAACAGCCAAACTCAGCTCGTCCTTCAGCTGCTGAACCTGCACATCGGTAAAGTGGTTATACAGAACACCAATCACAATGCCCAAGGAGCATAACAGCACCACAACCGCAACAAAGACCGTAGAACGAAAGATTTTACTTGTCATACCAAAGCAGAGGGGAAGCAGTCGCCATTAGCCCCTCAACCGTCCTTTCTTGTTACTTGGTGTTTATCATCTTTGCCTTGCGCTAGCAAGTCTGCGTCTTCTGCACCCCAAGCTCCTAAGAAAATCCAGGTTGAGGGGTGTCTTGCAGTTTTCACAGAGCAGTTTGCTGACAAGACAAGAAAATTTTTAAAGGGAATATCCGCTGGTATTTCCGAGAAAATTTACGAAGTATTGGCGGCAAACCGCCTGTGAAAACCTAATTGGGACTACTTTCCCTCTGCTTATACTCCAGGCGGTAGCCTACATTTCGAACCGTCTCAATGATATGTCCATATTCGCCCAGCTTCTGGCGCAGGGTACGGATATGCATATCCACAGTACGGGTTTCCCCTAAGTATTCTGCATTCCACACGCTGGAAAGTAGCTGTTCTCTTGTAAAGGCAATACCCGGCTGAGAAAGGAACACATGCAGCAGTTCATATTCCTTGTAAGACAAGACTACCCGTTCTCCATCCACAGTAACAGTATGTTCATCGGGATTCAGCACCAATCCTTCCAGCTTCAGAAGTTTGGTATCCTTGACCGGTTTGCACCGGCGCAGCACCGCTTTCACCCGGCTGACCAGCTCCATAATACCGAAAGGTTTTACCAAGTAGTCATCAGCGCCCAGGTCCAAACTTTGGATCTTATCATACTCACTGCCCTTGGCGGTGGCCATGATGACGGGAATATCCCGGAAAGCCTCGGATCCTTTCATCAGCTTCAGCAATGTCACGCCATCCTTACCGGGCAGCATCACATCCAGAACCACCAGATCCGGTTTTTCGGATTGCAACGCATTCCAAAAACTGTCGCCATCTTCAAAACCCTTGGCATCAAAGCCAGTGGAAGAGAGCGCATACACTTCAATATCGCGGATGCTGGAATCATCTTCCACACACCATATCATAGCGACACCTCCTTGCGTTTTTTACAATTTTAGCTGTTTTATGAGTAAAATTCAAGTTTTTCTGCGAACTTTACATACTTTTTACATTCATTGGCGATCATCGGATCCAGGATATATGGATAAACAAACAGGCCCAGAGAATGGTAAATCCTCTGGGCTTAAACATCAATATGTAATGTCTTTGATGTAAATAAAAAATCCGAACGCACTTCCTATTGTGAAGTAGTTCGGATTTTTCATATATGGTGGAGACAACAGGACTGCGACTCGCTTCGCTCGCTTGCATAAATTCCACCAACCAATCGTCCGTCGCTGCGCTCGGTCTCTTGGGGTGTCATTTATCGAACCACAGTTCTCGTCCGTGTCCTATGCAAAAGAAAAAAGCCATCCCGGTTGGGATGACTTTTTTCTTTTGGTGGAGACAACAGGACTCGAACCTGTGACCTCATGCGTGTGAAGCATGCGCTCTAACCAGCTGAGCTATGCCTCCATACGGAGCGTATTGAATTATATCATACCTGCACCAAATGTCAAGTCTTTTCTATTGGCATAATGGATTTTTTCTGTTATGATAGGTTTGAAAGGTGGAGTGGTCATGCATTATGACGCTATCGTACCGGGCAGCTTTATCTCCCGTCCCAATCGGTTTATCGCCCATGTGCTCATCGACGGCAAAGAAGAGATTTGCCATGTGAAGAACACCGGCAGGTGTAAAGAACTGCTCATCCCCGGGGCAAAGGTTTGGTGTCAGCATTTTGACAGCGCAACCCGGAAAACAAAATATGATCTGATCGCCGTACAAAAAGGTCCGTGGCTGATCAATATGGATTCCCAGGCGCCGAATAAGGCCGCGCAGGAATGGCTGGAAGCAGGCGGTTTTGGGGAGCTTACCGGACTGAAAGCGGAAGTATTCCACGAGGATTCCCGGTTCGACTTCTCCTTTTTGCTGGATGGGAAACGGTGTTTTCTTGAGGTAAAGGGTGTCACACTGGAAGAAGACGGCGTATGCGCCTTTCCCGATGCGCCTACGCAGCGGGGTGTAAAGCATTTGAAGGGGCTGACCAAAGCAGCGCAGGACGGTTACGGAGCATTTGTCTTGTTTGTGATTCAAATGGAAAATGTCCGCTATTTGAAACCCAACGAACTGACCGACCCGGCTTTTGCTGTGGCTCTGCAAGAAGCCGCCGCAGCCGGTGTTCAGATTTTAGCTGTGGATTGCCGTATCACCCCGGACAGCATGAGGATCTGCAACCCCGTACCGGTGAAACTGTAGCAAAACACCCTGCTGTTGGCAGGGTGTTCTTTTATTGCAGTGTTTCCAGCAGTGCTTCTAACTGCATTAAGTTTTCGATCTGATAATCCGGCGTTACACCCTGCGTTTCCTTATGCTGCGGATTTAACCAGCAGGTCGCGATCCCTGCGTTTTTACCGCCCTTGATATCTGAGGACAAGCTGTCACCCACGATCATAGTCTTTGCAGGATCAAAACCGGGTATCCGGGCAAAGCAGCCGTCGAAAAATTCCTTTGCCGGTTTATTGTAACCGAGCTCCTGGGAGATAAAAATATCCAAAAAGAACTGCTCGATATCCGAACTGCTGAGTCGGCTCTTCTGCACCCAGGCAGTGCCGTTACTGGTTATGTACAGCTTGTATTTTTTAGACAAGCGCTCCACCGCTTCCCGGGCACCGGGGAGATAATAGTGGCCGATCGAAAGATTCTTCGTATAGCACTGGGAGCACTGAGCAGCATCCACAGCCACACCAAGCTCTTCAAACAGCACCGCAAAGCGCCCCACCAGTACCTGCTGACGGGTCATTTCCTTGCGTTCCATTGCTTCCCAGTGCTTCTGATTGATCACGCTGTAGCGCTGACATACTGCATCTGTAGGCTCTACACCGAAATCAGCCAGCGTTTTCTTGACCGCAATATGCTCCGCCTTTTTGAAATCAAAAATGGTATCGTCCAGATCGATCAATAAAAATTCAATCACACTGTTTCCTCCTGACGATTTCATTGGCAATGGCGGCAAAGCCGGCAATGTCCAGTTTCTCTCCCCGGATTCCGGGATCAAAACCGCAGGCGGCGATCACAGCTCCTGCGCCCTCTTTGCCCAGTTCCGGGAAACCGGATGCCAAGCCGTTTTGCAAGGTCTTTCTGCGCATGGCAAAGCTGGAACGCACGACCTTAAAGAACACATTCTGGTTAAGGATCTCCCAAGGACGCTGTTTCCGGGTGCGCAATGTTATCACCGCAGAAGTCACCTTGGGCTGGGGCAGGAAGCAGCCTGCCGGCACATCAAACAGCAGCTCCGGCTCTGCGTAATACTGACAGAAAATCGTAAAGGCGCTGTAGTCCGCCGTACCGGGCTTTGCTGCGATCCGCTGGGCGACCTCTTTTTGGACCATGACCGTTACGGAATCAAAGCATTCTGCCTCCAGCAGGGCTGTCAAAATGGGAGATGTAATATAGTAGGGCAAATTGGCGCACGCCATAGGCCGCAGGCCGGAGAATTTCTCTTTGACCAAAGCCGGGATGTCCAGCTTCAAAACATCATTCCAGAGGATCTCCAGATTCTCAAACTCCCCTACAGTCATATCAAGGATCGGCTTCAGCCGTGTATCCAGTTCCACCGCGCATACTTTTGCAGCGCGCAGCGCCACCTGCTGGGTCAGAGGGCCGATACCGGGACCGATCTCCAGCACGCCTGCAGTCTTATCCACACCGGCATCCTCTGCGATCCGCTCCGGGACCCAACGGGCGATCAGGAAATTCTGGCCCTTCGCTTTAGAAAAGTGAAAGCCATGCTCCGCCAGCAGCGGCTTCATTATCTGGATATTGCACACATCGATCATAAAAAATCGCCTTCCTCTCGCTGTCATTATAGCAAGAGAAAGGCGATATTTCAACATTTTCGATTATCAGTCGAGGAAATAAACGGTGCAGCCTCTGACACCGAACTGGAAACATTCCCGTGTAGTAGGGAAATACAGATCCAGACGGTTGCCCTTGATGCCGCCGCCGCAATCCTCTGCGGTGCTGATACCGTAGACATATTTTCCGTCATTGGAAACGATAAACATACGGGTGCCGTAGGGAATCACCTTGGGGTCAACGGCAACAGTGCCGATATGGACGGTAGTGCCGGTCGCTGTGATCATGTCACAACCCTTATCAGTATGGGTGTAGGCTGTTGCCTTGAACTTTTCGCTGTGGCTGAAGGTCAGTACTTCACCGTCAGCGGTGATGATCACACCGTTGCCGATGGCAGGCGCATTGGGATCGCCCAGCTTCTCGCCGGTGCCCACCTTGATGATCTCATTGACAGGCTGCTGCAAAACTTCCTCAGTCAGCACGGTGCTGCTGTGCTCAACAGAGTTCACATAGACCACATTGGCAGTCTTGCGCATCTGACCGGTGACACCGGTAGTCAGCACCTCTTTTTGACCCTCCGGCATGGTAGGATCATAGCACAGAATGGTTTCATAGGGCAGATCCACAGTATAGGTCTGCTCCATCTGAACGGTACAATCGATGCTCACTTCCATACCGTCATAGGTTTTTGTATCCAGGGGCATGGAGACGGAGTACTCTCCTCCGGTGAGGATGTTAAGGCGGTTCAGCAGCATCTCAAGCGTTTCGCCATAGCTGCTGACCTGGAGCTCCTCGCCGCAATTATTCACGGTGATGAGCTGACTGCGTTGAACCGTGATCTCGGAAACGCCGTCGCCGGGCTGCGTAGTATAAATGTCATCTTCACCCAGCTCGAAACCTGCTTTGTCAAGAACTGCGGCAGGATCGGTAGCGTAAGTTGTGTAGACCTTTACCTGATCGCCGTCGGTGATCACATATGTAGTCTGCGCAAAGGCTGTAGATGCCAGCAGGACCATCAGGATCAAAAGCGGCAAAAGCAGCGCACCCACACGGATGAAAAGACTTTTTTTCTTTACGATAAACGATGTTAAAGCTTGCATGGAATGAACCTCCTTTCACAAGATTAAGGGACACTTCCCAATCAGAATTCAAGTGGTATCAAATAGTTACAAAAATATAGTCCCATACGGGATCGTGGTACATTATAACAAATATTTTAAAAAAGTCAAGTGTTTGCAGGAAAACGGGGCAAAACGACAACATTTTGCATATTTTTTATATAATTTTTATGTAAACCGCATCACCAAATATATGGTTGTATTTCCAAATTATGCACAAGTACTGGTAGATTTGGTTACATTTGTTGACATAACGCGACGAATTATGTAACTTTATGCCAAATACCGGGTTTCTATAATTATGGTAAACCATTGGATAGGTATTCCGTCCGTTTTTATACATATTCCTCCATTTAAAAAGTCTTTTGTTGGCTGTAATAAGCATTTCCCTCCACTACCCTATCTATAACATCCTATGTTGACATTTTTCACTTTTTATGATATATTTCAGGCGTTAATGGCTTTGACGAAAACAACAGTAAACCGTAAGTCGCCCAGAGAGGGATCCATGTGGTGAAAGGATTCTGCGAGCCTGCTGTTTGCTTACCATTTCTGAGCCGATGGCTGGAAATAGCTTTCCGGGTGCGCCCGTTACAGCGTCAACGAGAGGTGGGCAAATAGTTGTCCGCAACCAGGGTGGAACCGTGGAGTACATTATATACTATGTATCCCACCCCTGATTATGTCAGGGGTGGGCCTTTTTATACCTTCCCCAATTTAAAGGAGGAACTTGAAATGTCCGAAGAAACTTTGTACACCTTTGAAAACCCCGAATACCGAAAAACCTTCTGGCACACCTGCTCTCACATCATGGCGCAGGCTGTCAAGCGTCTTTGGCCGGAAATCCAGCTTGCTATCGGTCCTGCCATCGATGAAGGCTGGTATTACGACTTTGATGCTCCCTTTGCCTTCACTCCCGAGCATCTGGAGAAGATCGAAGCAGAGATGAAGAAGATCTGCAAGGAGCGTATCCGCCTGGAGCGCAGCGAAAAACCCCGTGCTGAAGCGATCGCTTACATGGAAAGCCTGAATGAGCCTTACAAGGTAGAGCTGATCCAGGATCTGCCCGAGGATGCGGTGATCTCTTTCTACACCCAGGGCGAATTCACCGACCTGTGCGCCGGTCCTCACCTGGACCACACCGGCAGAGTCCGTCACAACGGCTTTAAACTGACCAAGTCCTGCGGCGCTTACTGGCGTGGCGACTCCAGCCGCAAGATGCTGCAGCGTATCTACGGCATCGGTTTCCCCACCAAAGACGAACTGGATGCATATCTGGAGCAGCAGGCTGAAGCCCTCAAGCGCGACCACAACAAGCTGGGCCGCGAGCTGGAGTTCTTTACCACTGTGGAAGAGATCGGTCAGGGCTTGCCCATCCTGCTGCCCAAGGGCGCAAGAGTCATCCAGACTCTGCAGCGCTGGATCGAAGATGAAGAACAGAAGCGGGGCTACCTGCTGACCAAGACGCCCCTGATGGCAAAGCGTGATCTTTATAAGATCTCCGGTCACTGGGATCACTACCGGGACGGCATGTTCATTATGGGCGACCCCGACGACGAGGAGAAGGAATGCTTTGCTCTGCGTCCCATGACCTGCCCCTTCCAGTATCAGGTCTACCTGAACCGCGCCCGTTCCTACCGCGATCTGCCCATGCGTCTGGGCGAGACCTCTACCCTGTTCCGTAACGAGGATTCCGGCGAAATGCACGGTCTGATCCGTGTACGCCAGTTCACCATTTCTGAAGGTCACCTGGTGCTCCGTCCCGATCAGCTGGAAGAGGAATTCAAGGGCTGTCTGGAG
>JAZSOR010000007.1:0-14505 GCA_045537035.1 Faecousia sp.
CGGGTGAACAGGAAGATTTGAAAGGGGAGCCCTTTGTAGGTCCTGCCGGAAAACTGCTGGATGATATGCTCTCCATTATCGATCTGGACCGGACAAACTGTTACATTGCCAATATTGTCAAGTGCCGTCCGCCCCACAACAGAGATCCTTTTGATTCTGAGCAGGAGGCTTGTATCGGTTATTTGCGCCGACAGGTATCGCTTATTAAGCCAAAAATAATCGTATGTCTCGGCAGAGTGGCGGCCAAACGCATCATTGATCCGGATTACCGTATCACGAGAGACCACGGCACTTGGCTGGAACGCAACGGTATATGGATGACAGCAATTTATCATCCGTCGGCGCTCCTGCGTGACCTTTCGAAAAGACCGGATACCTTTGAGGATCTGATGTTCCTGCGCAAGAAGATCATTGAAGTGAATGCAAAAATATAACAAACGGGCTTCGGTCAAACCGAAGCCCGTTCATCATTCTTTATCGTGGTAGTCTAAGATTTCTTTTGTAAGATATACAGGGCGGTCTTTGCTCTGTTCATAAGTTCTGCCAACATATTCACCGATAATACCGATACAGAACAGCTGCATGCTGCCGAGGAAAAGTATCAGTACGATGATCGTAGCGTAGCCAGGTATATCAATGCCGCTTATCAACTTTTGGAGCACAACAACAACCAAGTAAACAAGCGCTGCTGCGGCTGTCAGGAAACCCAGGAATGTTGAGATCCGCAGGGGAGTGGTGGAGTAATCAATGATGCCACCGATCGCATAGTTGGTCAGTTTCCGGAAACTCCATTTTGTTCTGCCTGCAGCGCGCTTGCATGCAGTGTAGGGGATGAAGCATGTATTATAACCGACCCATGCAAAAATACCCTTTGAGAATCTGTGGTATTCTCCCAGCGACAGGATGCTTTCTGCTACACATCTGCGGAATGTGCGGAAGTCACTTGCATCCGATTTTAATGTGATACTGCTTAACCAGTTAATCAGACGGTAAAAACCTTTTTTGAAGAAAGTAAGAAATTTACTGTCATTGCGGCGGTCTTGATAGGCGGCAACGATATCGTACCGGGGGTCTTCGTCAAGGATCCGGACCATCTCGCGTACGACTTCGGGCCGTTGCTGCAGGTCGGCGTCGATTAAGGAAATATATTCGCCTTCTGCCTGCCGGATGCCAGCGTATATGGCAGCTTCCTTACCAAAGTTTCGGGAAAAACTGATAACCTTCACCGGGCAGCGCTGCTCATCAAATACGGTTTTTAATTTCTGCAGTGTTCGATCACGACTGCCGTCATCGATAAAGACAATCTCATAATCATAATTGCAATCCTGAAAAGACTGCATGACTGCATTCTGGAAATTAATAATATTCTCTTCTTCATTAAAGCAGGGAACAACGAGTGAGAGCTTCACGGAATCACCTCACAAAGATTTTTCATTATTATATGCCAAATACGCTGACCAGTCAAGAAATGTCTGTGATTTCTTAATTATCGGTTGACAGAAATATGAAAATGTGATACTTTATGACCGTTAAAAGCAGTGATGGGGAGTTTTTTGATTCGGAATCATTACAGAGAGCACGCAGCGGTGAGAGCGTGTATGATCGGGTCAGAATTGTCGCCCCGGAGCAGGTTGCCTGAATGAAGTAGGGCAGCACGGGATCGCCCGTTACAGCGTTTGAGTGCCCGTGTCCGGGAATTCAGGTGGTACCACGGAAATGTATTTTCGTCCTGAGCGTCAGCTCGGGATTTTTTTATTTTAAGGAGTGTTTTTTATGGCAAGAGAACTTCCGAAGGTTTATGAACCTCAGCAAGTAGAAAGTCAGATCTATAAGATGTGGGAGGATAACGGCTATTTTCGTCCGGCAGAGGATGCAAACGCCAAGCCGTTTACCATTGTGATGCCCCCTCCCAATGTTACCGGTCAGCTGCATATGGGTCATGCAATGGACGCAACGCTGCAGGATACCCTGATCCGTTTCAAGCGTATGCAGGGCTACAGCGCGTTGTGGGTGCCCGGTGTGGACCATGCAGGCATTGCCACACAGATCAAGGTTGAGGAAGAACTCCGCAAGGAAGGCCTGACCCGTTACGATCTGGGCCGCGAGAAGTTCCTGGAGCGCGTTTGGGACTGGAAGAACAAGTACGGAAACCGTATTGTAGAACAGCAGAAAAAGCTGGGTGCTTCCTGTGATTGGGAGCGCGCCAGATTTACTATGGATGAAGGTTGCTCCAACGCAGTCAGAGAAGTATTTGTTTCCCTTTATGAAAAGGGTCTGATCTATAAGGGAAGCAGAATTATCAACTGGTGCCCCAACTGTGTAACCGCTCTTTCCGATGCAGAGGTTGAGTATGTGGATAAGCCCGGTCATCTGTGGCATATCCGTTATCCTTTGGCAGATGGCAGCGGTGAAGTTGTTGTTGCGACAACCCGTCCGGAAACAATGCTGGGCGATACCGGTGTCTGCGTCAACCCCAATGACGAGCGTTACACTGCTATTGTTGGCAAGAAGGTCATTCTTCCCCTTGTGAATAAGGAAATTCCCATTGTTGCCGATGACTATGCAGAAATGGATTTCGGCACCGGTTGTGTTAAGATGACCCCTGCCCACGATCCTAACGACTTTGAGGTAGGTCTGCGTCACAACCTGGAAGTCATCCGAGTTCTCGATGACAACGGTGTCGTCAATGCTTATGGCGGTAAATATGAGGGTATGGACCGTTACGAGGCAAGAAAAGCTATCGTTGCCGATCTGTCTGAGCAGGGCTATTTGGTTCAGATCGAGGAGCATGCCCACAATGTCGGCACTTGCTATCGTTGCCATAATGATGTGGAGCCGATCATCTCTGCCCAGTGGTTTGTCAAGATGAAGCCTTTGGCTGAAGAGGCGATCCGCGTTGTCAAAGACGGAGAGACCAAGTTTGTGCCTGACCGTTTCAGCAAGACATACCTGAACTGGATGGAGAATGTCCGTGACTGGTGTATTTCCAGACAGCTTTGGTGGGGACATCAGATTCCTGCATGGACCTGCGAAGAGTGCGGACACATTACGGTATCCAGAGAAGATGCCTGCAAATGTGAGAAGTGCGGCAGTGAGAAGATCGAGCGTGATCCGGATGTTCTGGATACATGGTTCTCTTCTGCGCTGTGGCCTTTTGAGACTCTTGGCTGGCCTGCCGACACGGAAGATCTGAAGCGATTCTATCCCACAGATGTGCTTGTAACCGGCTACGATATCATTTTCTTCTGGGTTGCCAGAATGATCTTCTCCGGCTGTGAGCATACCGGAAAGACTCCTTTCCACACAGTTTTGATCCACGGCCTCGTTCGTGACGATAAGGGTCGTAAGATGTCCAAGTCTCTGGGTAATGGTATCGATCCTCTGGAGATGATCGAGAAGTACGGCTGCGATGCGCTTCGTATGAACATGGTTACCGGCAACTCTCCCGGAAACGATATGCGTTTCTATGTTGAGCGCTGCGAGGCAATGCGTAACTTCGCCAACAAGCTCTGGAATGCCAGCCGTTATGTCATGATGAATTTGGACGAAACGGCAAAGAATGAACTGCCTGCTGTTGATAAGCTGGAGATTGCCGATAAATGGGTGCTTTCCAAGCTCAACACGCTGATCAGTGAGGCTACCGAAAACCTGGAAAAATACGAGCTGGGCGTCGCAGTTCAGAAGATCTACGACTTCATTTGGGATACCTACTGCGACTGGTATAACGAACTGACCAAATCCCGTTTGTACTCTGATGATGCTGAGCGCAAGCAGACAGCAATTCAAGTGCTTGTTTATGTACTGGATCAGATTCTGCGCCTGCTGCACCCCTTCATGCCGTTTATTACCGAGGAGATCTGGCAGTCCATTCCTCACGAGGGAGACGCGCTGATTGTTGCTAGTTGGCCGCAGGCAAATGATTCTCTGGCTTTTAAGGCAGAGTGCGATCTGATGGAGTCTGTTATGGAAGCGATCCGCGCCATCCGTAACCGTCGCGCAGAAATGAATGTCCCCCCCAGCAAGAAGGCCGCGCTGTTTGTTCTTACAAATAAGCCCCAGGTCTTTACAGAGGGTGAAGGCTTCCTGCAGCGGCTTGCCTATGCTGACAGCGTTGAAGTGATTTCTGAAGAGCCGAAGGATCTTGAGGGCCTTGTTACCATTACCACCGCAGATGCCAAGCTGTATATCCCCATGGGTCAGCTTGTTGATGTAGCAAAGGAATTGGAACGCGTCCGCAAGGAACTGGAAAAGGCAAAGAACAACCTTGCTGCAATCGAATCCAAGCTCTCCAACGAAAAATTTACAGCTCGCGCACCGGAAGCAGTTGTAAATGCGGAACGGGAAAAGGCTGCTAAGGCCCGTGACCTGATCCAGCAGCTGGAAGAAAGCGAAGCTGCACTGAGCCGTCTGTAATATTAAATATTGCGAATGGAGCACAAATCGTTGATTTGTGCTCCATTTTTTTATTTGTATCCCAATTACGACGGGAAATGCTTCAAAAAGATTTTATACTGATAAAGCATTTTGAAAGGAGGAGATCGTATGCACCTTACAAGTTTTTTGCAGGATGGAGAATTGACTGTTGCGCTGACTGGAGAGATCGACCATCACTGCGCAAAAAATTATATCAGTACCATCAGCGCAAAAATAGAAGCATATACACCACGCAAGTGTATATTGGATTTCCAGGAGGTAACATTTATGGACTCGTCCGGAATCGCTGTTGTCATCAATGCGTTGCGGATGATGACCCGTATCGAAGGGAAATTGGAGTTAAGCGGTTTAAATGGACAGCCTATGAAAGTATTCCGTGCGTCAGGAATCGACAAACTGGTGGAAATCAAGGAGGTAACTTATGAAATTTGAGAATTACATGACATTGGAATTTCCAAGTAAATCCGCAAATGAAGCATTTGCCAGATCTGCGGTTGCTTGTTTTGCCGCGCAGCTGGATCCGACTTTGGAAGAACTGGGAGATATTAAAACTGCGGTATCTGAAGCGGTAACAAATTGTATTGTCCACGCATATCCAAACGGTTATGGTCTTATCACAATGCGATGCAGAATACTGAAAGACAATGTACTGGATATCGTTATTAAGGACAAAGGCGTTGGTATTCAGGATTTAGAGCAGGCGCGCAGACCTATGTACACGACGGGAGGAGCAGACCGCAGCGGTATGGGTTTTACAATCATGGAAAGCTTTATGACGACCTTTACCGTGAAATCTGCGCCAGGAAATGGGACAGTCATACATATGCGCAGAAAAATGCAAAAACGCAAATGAACAGAACGGAAGAGTTAATCGCCCGATCTAAGGCAGGCGATCAAGAGGCAAGGGAACTGCTGATTAATGAAAATGCCGGTCTTATATGGTCGGTTGCCAGGCGTTTTTTGGGGAGAGGGACAGAAGCGGATGACTTATACCAACTGGGCTGTTTGGGCTTTTTGAAAGCGGTTGAAGGCTTTGATCTTAACTATGGCACACAGTTTTCCACATACGCAGTTCCAAAAATTTCCGGAGAGATCCGTCGTTTTTTGCGTGACGACGGCGCGGTAAAAGTATCCAGAGGCATTAAAGAGCGGGCCGGCGTGATCAAAACAACACGAAATCAGCTGATGAATGCTTTGGGTCGCGAGCCTACGATCCAAGAAATTGCCAGGCACACCGGATTTACCCCGGAGGAAATCGCGACTGCTGAAACCGCAATGTCATGCGTAGAATCTATACACCAGGAATCAGGCACTGACGGTTTTACTTTAGAAAATATACTTTCTGATACAGAGTCAGAAGATGTTATGTTGGAAAAAATCGCATTGCAGCAGGCAATTTCCAAATTAGCTGAACGGGAAGCTCTGGTTATTCGTCTGCGATATTTTCACGGGCTTACCCAGGATCGCGTATCCAAAGTTTTAGATGTCAGTCAGGTGCAGATATCCCGTATAGAAAAGAAGGCGCTGGCGCGTTTAAGAGAGCTTATGGGGTAATTTAGTGCTTTACCTTTTTGAAAAAATGCGGTAAAATAGATGCAAATATTTTAGATAGACAGGTGCACTTATGACTGAAGATATGATCCGGCGTTTTATTGCAGCCAGAAAGCGATATATCGCATCGGAATTTCGTTCCTTAAATCAGGCACAGCGTGATGCCGTTATGACAACGGAAGGACCGCTCCTTCTTTTGGCAGGTGCAGGCAGCGGAAAAACAACGGTACTGATCAACCGTATTGCCAACATTATTCGCTTTGGAAGAGGCAGTGACAGTAACGAGATTCCCGATACGGTTACTGAAGAGGATGTGCTGTTCCTTGAAAACTTAAGCGATTCACTTTCGGACTATGACCGTACGCGCGCGGACTGGCTCTGCGCTGTTGAACCTGCCGCTCCCTGGAATGTGCTCGCGATCACTTTTACCAATAAAGCAGCAAATGAACTGAAAGAGCGTCTTTCTGCTATGCTCGGCGAATACAGTCAGGATATTTGGGCAATGACATTCCATGCTGCCTGCTGCCGTATTTTGCGTCGCGATATCGAACGATTGGGATATACACGCAGCTTTACGATCTATGATGCATCAGATTCAGAGCGATTGATGAAAGAGATCATCCGGGATATGGGTCTGGATGATAAAACATTCCCTGCTAAATATGTTCTGAGCATCATTAGCCGGGAAAAAGACAAAATGATCGGCCCGAACCAAATGATGGAGCATATTGAGCAAAGCGGAGATGCCCGTCTGTACCCCATCGCAAGAGCCTATACGCGTTATCAACAGAAATTGAAGGAAAATAATGCGCTGGATTTTGATGATATTATTTTCAAAACCGTTGAGCTTTTGCAGAATCATGAAGATGTTCTTACTTACTATCAACGCAAGTTCCGCTATGTTTTGGTGGATGAGTATCAGGATACAAACCATGCGCAATATCTGCTGACATCGCTGTTGGCAGGCGGATATGAAAATATTTGCGTTGTGGGTGACGACGATCAAAGTATTTATCGTTTTCGCGGCGCCACAATCGAAAATATTTTGAATTTTGAAAAACAGTTCCGTGGCTCAAGAATCATTCGTCTTGAACAGAATTACCGTTCTACACAGGCGATCTTAAATGCAGCCAATGCCGTCATTGCGCACAATATCGGAAGAAAAGGCAAGCGTTTATGGACTGCAAACGGCGAGGGCGATCCGATTACTGTTTATGAGGCTTCCGATGAAAGCGCGGAGGCTGAATATGTTGCCGGACAGATCATCACCGGTTCAAAAGGCATGAACTTTAAAGATTATGCCATTCTCTACAGAACCAATGCCCAATCAAACGCTTTGGAATTTGCTATGAAGCGAAACGGTATTCCATATCGCGTCATTGGCGGTATGCGATTCTTTGACCGGGCAGAAGTAAAGGATATGTTATCTTATCTCTGTGTGATCAACAATCGCGCGGACGATCTTCGGCTTAACAGAATCATTAATAACCCTCCGAGAGGGCTTGGCGCAAAAACGATCGAGACTGCGCAGCGTCTGGCGGATGCAGAGGGTGTTGGTCTTTATCATGTGGTAAAAGACCCTTATTCTTATGCGCCACTTGAGAAAAGCGCTAACAAGCTGATGCAGTTTTCAGACATGATCGAAAGCCTTGCCCATTTGCTGGACGAAGGTGTCGGACTGCCGGAATTTTATGATGCCGTTATGGAAAAAACCGGCTATATTGCAATGCTGCAAAGCAAAGAAACACAAGAGAATATCACGCGCCTTGAGAACATCCGAGAACTGAAATCCAGTATTAATAGTTATGTGCAGAACGCAGAAACCCCGACTCTTGCGGGATTCTTAGAGGAAATCGCTCTGTATACTGACCTTGAACAGTACGACCAATCAGATGATGCGGTCGTTATGATGACTATGCACTCTGCAAAGGGCCTGGAGTTTCCGTCTGTTTTCCTTGTTGGTTTTGAAGACGGTCTTTTTCCCGGTATGCGTGCTATCGGCGAGCGTGATGAAATGGAAGAAGAGCGGCGTCTTTGTTATGTAGCCATTACCCGTGCGAAGGAAAAGCTGACTATTACTCATGCGAGACAGAGAATGCTTTATGGCCGCACAAATGCTACAATGCCGTCGCGATTTCTGCGTGAAATTCCGGAAGACATTACCGTTAAAAAAGGCGGATATCAGCAGCCGGGCGGTCAATTTGGGTATCGTGGGGGTTATATCAAGCAACCCGGTACACCGGTATATGCCCAGGAGAATCGCAAGCCGGCACAAAACGGTTATCTCCATAACCGGTCGCAGCAGACTGCAGCTTATCTTGAACTCAGTAGAGGAGATATGGTGGAGCACGCGGCTTTTGGAAAGGGTTTGGTACTTTCGGTTGTCAAGATGGGCGGCGATGCGCTGTTAGAGATCGCCTTTGACAAGATCGGAACGAAGAAATTAATGGCAAAAACTGCCTCCGCACACATGAAGCGTCTGTAATATTTTTTCGTATGTACGCATAGTTTTCCAAGGGGGGATACTGTGCGTAGAGTTATTAGAAAACTGCTGTTTTACTCCGCTTTTCTGATGGTGCTGAGCACGATTCTTTTTGCTGTTTTTCGCGTTCGATATCGTGACTCCATTCGTGGTTTGGCAGAAACGCAAGTTCGAAATGCCACCTCTGATCTGATTAATGACGCGATCGATCAGCAGATCGAAAGCAATCACATACAGTACGATCGTATCGTATATTTTGAAAAAGATCTTAACGGTCGCATTACAGCGCTCAAAACGAACATGAGTGAAGTAAATCGCCTGAAAACTGAGATATTAAATATTATTAACGACGAGATACTTGCGCTGGATATGTCTGATATGGGAATACCGGTGGGCAGTTTGATATTACCGGAAGTCTTCGCAGGGAAAGGTCCCAGTATTCCTGTAAATATATTATCGATCCGTAATTCTGACGCGTCTTTTACAAGTGATTTTTCGGAGGCCGGGATCAATCAGACACTACAGCAACTGAATATGGAAGTCAGTGTGGATGTAGCTGTTCTCGTTATGGGACAAACAAATTATTTTACGGTTACCAGTCAGGTCGTTGTAGCTGAAACGATCATTGTCGGGCAAGTTCCGGACACATTTTTTCAAACCGGAGGGAAATATGGAAGCGAAAGAGAGAATTGAACAGTTAACAAATGAATTAAATCAGGCAAATTACCGTTACTATGTTATGGATGATCCCGTGATGCAGGATTTTGAATATGACAGACTTTTACGGGAACTGGAAGAATTAGAAGCGCAATTTCCTGCCTTTGCCAGACCGGATTCTCCCACGCTGCGCGTTGGCGGTGAAGCACTGAGCAAATTTGAAAAGGTAACCCATCCGGTACCTCTTATGAGCCTGCAGGATGTTTTTTCTCTCGATGAATTGGAGCAGTTTCTTAAAAAGATTGCAGATGAATATCCGGGCACTATGTTTTCTGTAGAGCCGAAGATCGACGGACTGTCTGTTGCGCTGGAGTATGAAAACGGTCAGTTTGTAAGAGGTGCTACCCGCGGTGACGGCGAAGTTGGCGAAGATGTGACCGAGAATTTGAAAACCATCCGCTCGATTCCTATGACGATTCCCAATGCTCCGCCGCGATTGATCGTACGCGGCGAGGTATACATGCCCAAGAAAAACTTCGAAAAATTGAATGCCTATCAGGAGGCTGAGGGGAAACAGCTGTTTGCAAATCCCAGAAATGCCGCAGCAGGCTCTCTGCGGCAGTTAGATCCGAAGATTGCAGCGAAGAGGGGATTGGATATCCTTGTGTTTAATGTCCAGCTGGCAGAAGGCGTAGACTTTAAAACCCACAAGGAATCCCTTGATTTCTTGCGGTCCATGCAATTTAAGGTGATTACCTCCGAAATTTTATCTTCCTTGGATGATATAAAGCAGTATGTATTATCCATCAATGAAAACAGAGATCAGTTAGATTGCGATATTGACGGCGCAGTCGTTAAAGTCAATGATCTTTCTGTGCGCGAAGGTCTCGGAACGACGGCCAAATTCCCTAAATGGGCTGCTGCCTATAAATACCCTCCGGAGATCAAGCCTACCGTTGTTGAGGATATTGTTGTGCAGGTAGGAAGAACCGGTGTTCTGACTCCTAAGGCGGTTGTAAAACCGGTAAGGCTGGCTGGCACTACCGTTACCAATGCAACGCTGCACAATCAGGATTTTATTTCTCAGCGTGATATTCGTATCGGTGACACAGTGATGATCCGCAAGGCCGGTGAGATCATCCCTGAAATTCTTGAGGTGGATCTTCCAAAAAGACCGCAAAACACTGTTCCGTTTTTCTTGCCTTCTGCATGTCCCGTTTGCGGCGCGCCTACGGCAAAGGATGAGGAAGGCGCATTCCTGCGCTGCACAGGTGCGGAGTGTCCGGCACAGCTGTCCCGGAACATTGCACATTTTGTCAGCAGAGATGCGATGGATGTTGAAGGTCTAGGCAGTTCGATTGTTGAATCGCTGATCGAGCGGCAGCTGCTACGGTCACCTGCGGATATATACAGCTTGAGCCTTGAAGATCTGAAGACCCTTTGGTCCAAGGGAGATACAGCAGCTAAAAAATTGCTTCTTGCTATCGAAGAAAGCAAAAAGCAGGATGTAAGCAGACTGATCTACGCCCTGGGAATTCGTCAGGTCGGCGCAAAAACCGGAAAAGTATTGGCTTCTGTATTCGGTTCCCTTGATGCGCTTATGAAGGCTTCCGTTGATGAATTAAAGGATATACCTGACATCGGTGAAGTAACAGCAGTGTCTATTGTTGATTGGTTTTCTCAAGAACAGTCGAAGAATATGATCGATAAACTGCGCCGTGCCGGTGTAAATTTTGAGAGCAAGCGTATGATTACAGATACCCGTTTTTCAAATTTGACATTTGTACTGACGGGCGCTTTGAGTAAATTCACCCGGGAAGAGGCGACAGAAAAGATAGAACTTTTCGGCGGCAAAGTATCCGGCTCTGTTTCCAAGAAGACCTCTTATGTGGTTGTCGGCGAAAATGCCGGCTCCAAGGAAAGAAAAGCCATAGAACTTGGTATTCCGATCCTTTCGGAAGATGATTTTCTAAATATGCTGAACTAAGCAATAACGCCGGAAAGAGTAATTCTTTCCGGCGTTAGGCTTTATAATGAAAAATCTTCGTTGTCGTATTTTTTAAAGTCAGACGCTTTCGGTCTGGGAGGGATCCGCTTGCAAGGGTCGTAGGTAAATTTTCGGCACACTCTGTTGATGCATACGACGCCGCGCTTGATGCAAAGCACCTCTTCATCGTTTATCATTGTTCCGTGTTGGCAATATGTACAGGAGCGTTGTATCTTCTTTCGAAATAACATAGCACACCTCAAACTCTGCGTTTTTTGTTATTATACATGACAATGTGCATAATTGCTACTGTTTTTTCGATTTCTTTTAAAAATAAGCATAAAAGCAAGGAAAAACAATGCGGAAAAGATAATATAGAATACGATTGCAGGCCGATATTGTTCGCTTTTTGTAAAAAGAACAAATTGTATGATAGTGGCTAAAAATACACTGATGCAACCTTGCAGGATTTTTCCCGGGAAATAGCAGCCGGTTCCTAGATTTCTTGTGACGGATACGGTCTGCATAGCGACACACAAGCCACCGAACCCAAGAGAACCTGCGGCAATGATAAACCGAAGACCGGATAAGGGTATTGTGTTTAATGCAAATGCCCCGATCGTTAATTCTGCCAAACTCACGATCCATATGACAATCTCTTGCGGCAGCAGCCATAAGACCCACCGCTGGAAAAATGACAGGATAACACGGAAGATAATGATCCATCCGCAGACAATGGCCATAACTTTTACGCTTTTTTCAACTGCCTGTGAGATTGTTGTGCCTGCCGCAGGTCTGCTGCAATAATCTTCATTCGATTGAACCGGCAAGATCATTCCAACAATCAATGCCGATATGATATGGATCAGCCACAGTGCCCATGTATAGATGCTATTCTCAAACAAACCGCCAATGATGCCGAATATAAACGCAGGACCTGCATTGCTGCAAAAACCCAGCATTCTTTTCGCTGAGGTTCTGCTGAGTGTTTTATTTTTATACGCTTCGCAGATTGCTTGCGCACCGATGGGATAACCGCCTAACATTCCCAGAAGCAGAAAGGCTTCTGCACCTTTTGGCAGATGCGTCAAAGCGCTGATCGGCCGCAGTATGTTTAGAGGGATTGATGATGCGTAAGCGGTGATTAGTGACGATATAATAAAAAAAGGAAACAGCGACGGAATTACCGCGCTGATACATAAATCAACAGCACTTTTTGCGCCGGATATTGCGGTTTTTGTATCCAGAATCAGCACAAAAAGGAGGATCAAGCTGATACCGCCTGTCCAAATTTGAGATTTATTCCTCACTGTCATCACCCCGGTGATATTCTATGCGCTGTTTGTCAAGAACATCACTTGCAGTTCATAGGATATACAAGGAGGTGTCGCAGTGAGAAGAGGTAAAAACATTTTTCAGGAACTTACACTGGGAGCGGACCTGCCCGGTGAGAGCCTGCCGCGCCAGCTGTTGGTGGAACTGATCGGTGACAGCAGGGTGTTGATAGAGAATCATTGCGGTGTTACAGCATACGGGCGCAATGAAATTTGTGTAAAAACGAACTGCGGATTGATTCATATTTGCGGTGAAGGATTGGAGCTTGCCAGGATGTCGAAGGAACAGCTGGTGATCCTCGGTAACATATTCGGAATCAAACTGCAAAGGGGGAATCACTGATGGACATTTGGAAGTCGCTTGCCGGCTTTTGTAAAGTGGAGATCATTTGTGCGTCACCTGCAGATACATTGAATGCGATCAATGAAATTGGTGTTCAGCTGACCGACCTTTCGTTTATTAATGAAGTGTGTTTTCACGCGTGGGTCACGAAAAGAAATTTGCAATGCTTGCGGACATGTATTTCAAGACGCGGAGAGGATATTCGCGTAGTCGAGAAAAAAGGTTTCTATTGGGATATTGTAAAATTGCGTAAAAGACCCGTTCTGCTTGCGGGTCTTGCTGTTTTGTTCGCTGGACTCCTGCTTCTGCCGACAAAAGTACTCTTTGTTCGTGTGGACGGAAATCAAACCATACCGGCAAAACTCATAATCGAAAGAGCAAATGATTGCGGCATTGGATTTTGGGCATCCAGAAGAGAAGTGCGCAGCGAAAAAATGAAAAATGCGCTCCTTTGTGCAATCCCTCAGTTGGAATGGGCAGGTGTGAACACAAGCGGCTGCATTGCAGTTATATCTGTAAAAGAACGAACGGAGTCAAATAAAATAACTGAGAAATATAAAATCAGCAGCATTGTTGCGATCCGTGACGGGATTATACAGCAAATGACTGTGCTGAAAGGAAAAGCGTTGTGCAAAACCGGACAGGCAGTTAAGAAAGGACAGGTACTGATATCCGGTTATGAAGATCTGGGAATTTGTATACGGGGAGGTCAGGCGGAAGGGGAGGTCATGGCGCTAACATTACACAATTTGCAAGCTGTGACACCGGCAAACTATACAAAACGAAGCCAAATTAGAAGTACTGAGAAAAAATACAGCTTAAGAATCGGAAAAAAACTGATAAAATTGTATAAAGATAGTGGAATTTCACATGCAGGATGTGTTAAAATATATTCGGAAAGATATCTGTCGTTGCCGGGCGGTTTTCAACTGCCGGTGGCAATGATTGAGGAGACTGTTTCTCACTATGATTGCGCAAGCGGATCTTTAACAGAATCTGAGTATGTGTGTTTGCTCGAAAACACAGCAGAATCATATGTCCTCGGCAACACTGTTGCCGGACAGATATTACAAACACAGACAACCGTTGTTCAAAATGAGGGTCTTATGTGTTTGTACGGAGATTATCTGTGTAGTGAGATGATCGGTCAAGTTCGTAATGAGGGGACTGTACTAACGGATGAGTAACGATTTTGAAAGAATTGTGAATGCAGAGCGTGTGGAAGATTTAATCTGTGTTTTCGGATCTTTTGACGAAAATATTAAGCGCATCGAGGATGCCTTCGGTGTAGTGATCATCAACAGAGGCAACGAACTGAAGGTAAGCGGATCAGAAGAAATGGTAGACAAGGCTGTGCGGACGCTGGATGGGCTTTTAATGCTTGCATCTAAGGGTGAGACCATTGATGAGCAACGGGTGCGTTATCTGATCACACTGGTCAAGGAAGGTAATGAGCAACAAGTTGCCCAGATGGCAAAAGATGTTGTCTGCATTACCGCTAAGGGCAAACCAATCAAGGCAAAGACAGTAGGCCAGCAGCACTATATGAAGGCGATACTGAAGAATACCATTACGCTGGGTGTGGGACCTGCCGGTACCGGTAAAACTTATCTGGCGGTGGCAAAAGCTGTAACGGCGTTCCGTAAAAAAGAGGTTAGTCGTATTATCATCACCCGCCCCGCCGTAGAAGCCGGTGAAAAGCTTGGCTTTTTGCCCG
>JAZSOR010000040.1:0-17251 GCA_045537035.1 Faecousia sp.
GTTACGAAGGCTCTGAGCACAGAAGTCGATGATCCAGCCCATCTCCACGCGCTTGGGGTCGATGTCCAGACGGCGCAGGCCCTTCTTAGCCAGCCACTCGTCGGTGTTGTTGCGCTCGTGCTGCATACGGGCAGTCAGAGCGACCATAGCCAGGTTGTGAGCGTTCATGATATCGTTGATATCACCGGTCAGACCCAGGGAGAACTCGGTCATGGGCATCAGCAGAGCGTTACCGCCGCCGGCTGCAGTACCCTTAACATTCATGGTAGGACCGCCGGAGGGCTGACGCAGAGCGCCGCCTGCCTTCTTGCCGATGTAGCCCAGGCCTTCGATCAGACCCAGGGAAACGGTGGACTTACCTTCACCGAAGGGGGTGGGGGTCACAGCGGTGACTTCGATGAACTTGCCGTCGGGCTTGTCCTTCAGACGGTTCATGACCTTGATAAAGTCGATCTTGGGGGTCTTGCCGTAGGGGATGATCTCTTCGGGGAGAAGACCCAGCTTCTCACGGAAGAAATCGACGGAGGGCAGCGTCTTTTCTGCCTCTTCTGCGATCTGCCAGTCAGCGAACTTGGTGGGGTCCAGCTTTACCAGGCCCTTCTCGTCCACATACTTGCCGTTTTCGTCAAATACGATTGCCATTTCTATTTCCTCCTTAAAATGTTTGGTGCCATGCGGCACAATGATTATGTATTTATTCCTCGGTGATAGTCGCTGCGTCGCGGATAAGACGCATGACCTTACCGGTAAGGACACTGTTGATGACCATCTGCTCAAGCGCCGCATCGTACTGCTCCTTGAGCTCGTCCATGGTGATATTGTTGTGACGGGCGATCACAGCCAAGGCGTTACCGATCTCTTCTTCGCTTGCCTCCAGGCCCTCGATCATCACGATCTCGTCGATGGCAGCGCGGCTGCGCAGAGCTGCCTCTGCGGTGGGCTTGATGTCTTCCCGAATGGCATCCTCGGTGGTATTCATAAACTGGCAGTACATCTCAAGGCTCAGACCCTGCTGCGCCAGCTGGGCGCGCAGATTGTTCAGCTGATCCTCCACCGCCTCGGAAAGCATTTTCTCGGAAATCTCAAATTCCAAGGTAGCCGCCGCCTGACTCAAAAGCCGGTCCTGCAGATCCATCTCGCCCCGCTCGTCAGTGTAAGCCTGCAAGCTCTCCTGCATTTTCTTCTGCATTTCGGCGAAGCTTCCGCACTTGCCTACCTCCTTGGCGAAGGTATCGTCCAGTTCATATTCGGTCTTAACACGAATTTCCTTGATCTTGCACTCAAATCTTGCTTCCTTGCCGGCTAACTCCTCGGAGTGATAAGCTTCCGGGAATGTGACCTTCACAGTCACTTCCTCGCCGGGGACTTTGTCCAAAAGCTGCTCTTCAAAGCCGGGAATGAACATGCCGCTGCCTAAGACCAAAGTCTGATTCTCGGCTGTGCCGCCGGCAAACTGCTCATCGCCGCAAAAGCCTGCGTAATCAAGAACGATCTCGTCACCGTTTTCTGTGGGGCGGTCGGTAATGACAGCGATCCGGAGATTCTGCTGACGCAGACGCTCCATGTTCCGGTTGACCTCTTCCTCGGTAACGATATGACGGCTGTAAGCAGCCTGCAAACCCTTATAGATAAAACCCATAAATGATACTCCTTCGCGTGGTATTCTCTCACTCCGGATTTTACCACAATCTGCCGAATCTTTCAAGCACGAATGCATTATATCGAAAAGTTCTTGCCAAAACAATATAGTTATGATATTTTATCTATAGTTTGTATCTATAGATTTTGAGGTGTCTGTATGAACTACAACTATCTTCGATATTTCTCTGTCTTGGCGCAGACAGAACACTATACCCTTGCCGCCGCCCGGCTGGGCATTTCTCAGCCCTCTCTGAGTAGCGCCATTCACAATCTGGAGGACGAGCTGGGAGGCGTAAAGCTTTTTGAGAAGGTGGGCAGAAATATCCGCCTGACGGAAGAGGGCCGGTACTACCGGGAGCAGGTGGATTCTGCCCTGCAGCAGCTGAATGCCGCCTCTCAGACTCTCCACGAAAGTAAGGTCAGCGCCCCGGTGGTGGTGCGGCTGGGATTGGTGTCCGGTGCGCTGGACAGCGTGGTAGCCCAGGAGATCACCGAATGTACCCGGCAAAATCCCCGGATCCGCTTCCAGCTGACGGAGAGCTCCGCTGACGAGCTGATGGACATGGTCCGGCAGGAAAAGCTGGACATGGCGCTGGTGGATACCACCAACCGGGACCGGACGCTTCATTTCCGCAAGCTGTGCCAGCAGAGATTCTATGTGGCGCTGCCATCAGATCACCCCTTCGCTTCCCGTTCCTCTTTAATGTATCAGGACCTGCAGGGAATGCCCCAGATCGCCTTTCACTACGATGTGAATCACTCCTTCGAGCAGTGGGCATCCGGCGCAGAGGACAAAACCATATGCGCCGTCAACACCGCCCAAACGGCATTGAGCTTGGTGTCCACCGGTTTCGGCTACTGTTTCCTGCCGGAAAGCTGTGTGCAGCCCCGGGCGGATGTGGCCTTTGTGCCCCTGGAAAACTGGCATCAGGCGCTGTATATGTGTATTTTATATGATAAGTGGCTGGAGCCGCCGGTGTGGGGCTTCTGCGAACAGCTGGTCAAAACCTTCCGCACCCAGCCTAAGGCAGAAAACAACCATTGGTACGCAGACATTTGAATGCAAAATGCAAAATGCAGAATGCAAAATGAATGTGTCGGCTTTGCCGACTATTTCAATCATTTGCGAAGCAAATACCACCATTTAGCATTTATCATTTAGCATTTAGCATTCAAAAAGGACACTCTTCGGAGTGTCCTTTTTCTTAATCTATTCGGTACAGCCTCTTTGCATTTTCCGTAGTGACCCTCTGCACTTCCTCCACCGAAATGCCCCTTATCTCCGCCAGCCGCTCCGCCATGCGGTACAGATACCCGGGATCACAGCGCTTGCCCCGGAAAGGCTCCGGCGCCATAAAGGGACAGTCCGTCTCTAAAACGATCCGCTCCAGGGGGATCCGTTCCGCAGTCTCCACCGCTTTACGGGCATTCTTGAAGGTCAGCACGCCGGTAAAGCCGATGTACCAGCCCATGTCCACCAGCTGCCGCGCCATTTCCGCAGAGCCGGAATAGCAGTGGAACACGCCGGTAACGCCCTTAAATTCCTTGGCGATGCGCATACCGTCGTCGTGGGCGTTGCGCTCATGGACGATGACGGGCATGTTCAGTTCCTTCGCCAGTTCCATCTGCATCCGGAACGCCTTCTGCTGGATCTGACGGGGGATGGTCTCATAATAGTAGTCTAAGCCGATCTCGCCGATGGCAAGGACCTTCAGATGCTGCGCCATTTGGCGATAAGCTTCGAGCACCTCTTCATTGACCTCGTCGGCAGAATCCGGATGACTGCCCACAGAGGCATAGACAAAGGGGTATTTTTCCGCCAAGGCGATGCAGTCTTTGGAAGAATCCAGACAGCAGCCCACATTCATCACAAAATCCGTGCCCTTACTTTTCAGCCCTAAGATCATCTCCTCCCGGTCTTCATCAAAAGCCGGGTCATTCATATGGGCATGGGTATCAAACAGCATATTATCTCTCCATTTCTTTTGGTCATTGCGAGGGAGTGGTGCTCCGCGCAGCGAATCTGAAATTGCAATGATTGCCGGGGGCAATCATACATTGATTCTCTGCGCCCGTGGCAATCCCCCACGGATCTAAACACCTTGGGGATTCCCACGCATTGCAAAGCAATGCTCGGAATGACCGGTTTTATGATGGTCATCGTCAAAATACCATTTATTTTCTTTAGTATATTCCCAATTCTCCATGTTGTCAAATGTTCTACCTTGTCCTTCCCTGGCATAGGCTCTAAGGAGGTGATGACCATGGCTGCCGAAAACATCCAGCTGCCCCACAAGCTCACATTAAACGAACGGAAAAACCTGACCATGACCGGTGTGACGGAGGTGGTCAGCTTTGACGATATGACCATCGTGCTGCAAACGGTCCTTGGAACTTTGGAAGTCCAAGGTCAGCAGCTGCAGCTGAAAACTCTGTCCATTGACGGCGGTCAGGTAGCCGTTGACGGACACATTACCGCCCTTTACTATGAAGAGCCCCGGAAATCCGGCGGTTTTTGGGGGCGGTTTGCCAAATGATCCCGCCCCTGACCGCCCTGCAGCGCTTTGCCATGGCCGTGGCGCTGGGGGCAGTCCTCGGTCTTTATTACGGCTTTCTGCGCCCTCTGCGACCGAAGCACACCGCCCTATCAGACCTTTTGTTTCTGCCGGCGCTTTTCTGGGTGTGGATCTACCACAGCTTCGCCATCTGTCAGGGGGATATCCGCCCCGGTTATGCCGCCGGACTTTTGCTGGGCGGTGTCCTTTGGGACAAGACCGCAGGCAGGCTGCTGCGGCCCGTCTTTACGGGATTTTGGCAGCTGGCAGACAAGGCCTGGGAATTTTTCCTCCGTCCGGCGAAAAAATTTTTCAAAAAAACTGCAAAATCTGTAAAATTTCTCTTGGCAACAGCAAAAAAAGCGGTTACAATAAGGAATAAATCAACAGATGGAGGTACCCGACATGGCAGGACGCAAACCCCGGATCCGGCTGGTCTATCGGCGCAGCTCCACCTTGGTCAAGAGCGTAGTGCTGGCAGCGCTGGTATTGTCTACCCTGGCGCTTCTGGTACTCCGGCTGGCGATTCTGGACGCCAGGCAGCAGCTGGAGCAGCAGCGAAACGACGCCGCCCAGTTAGAGCAGGAAAACGAGGACCTGTCCCGGGCCATCTCCCAGCTGGGCACGGTGCAAAGCGTTGAAGAACTAGCCGGCAAATTGCTGGGGCTTGTGGACCCCGATACCGTTATCTTTCTACCCGAGGAGTAAACTGGAGGAAACAAACAAAACATGGAGCTAACCGTAGGATCTATTTTAGAAGGCAAAGTCAAATCCATCACCAATTTCGGCGCATTCATTGCCCTGCCGGAGAACAAGACCGGTCTGGTACATATTTCAGAGGTGGCAAACACCTTTGTCAGTGATGTCCACCAGCACCTGACGGAAGGTCAGGATGTAAGGGTCATGGTCTTAGGCTGCGAAGCCGGCAAGATCAACCTGTCCATTAAGCGGCTGGAAGAGCGCCCCAAACGGGAAGGCGCCGCCCCCCGTCGGGAAGCTGCAACCGGTCGCGCCCCTCGCTCCGCGCCCACGCCGCCCCCTGCGCCCAAGACTGCAGACCAGCTTTTTGAAGAAAAGCTGAAGGCCTTTATGTCTGAATCCGACAGCAAGCTCTCCTCCGTGCGTCAGTACTCCGAACACCGCACCAAGAGCCGTCGCAGGTAACCCATTCAGGCTGCTGCCGTCCGCAGCAGCCTTCTTTCACCTTATTCCAAATGTCATCCTGAGCAATCCCCGATTGCGAAGGATCCCCTCCATCGATGGGGATCCTTCGGTCATTGCATTTCCCCAGAATGACAGAAAGTCGAGGAATATTATGTCAACCGTTGTGATCACCGGCGGCAGCCGCGGAATCGGCGCAGCCGCTGTGGAAGCCTTTGCCGCCCGGGGCGACCGGGTGTACTTCCTTTATGAAAAGGAACACGAAAAGGCCCGGTCCGTCGCCCAAAAGACCGGCGCAACCGCTATCTGCTGCGATGTGGCAGACAAGCAGGCGGTAACCGCCGCCTTTTCTCAGATCCCCCAGGTGGATGTGCTCATCTGCAACGCAGGCATCTGCCATTACGGGCTCATGAGCAGTCTTTCCGAGGAAGAATGGGACCGGCTCTTTGCCGTGAATGTAAAGGGCATGTACCACTGCATCAACGCCGCCACCCCCTCTTTTCTGAAAAAACAATCCGGCTGTATCATCACCGTCAGCTCCATGTGGGGTCAGGTAGGCGCATCCTGCGAGGCAGCCTACTCCGCCACCAAAGGGGCGGTGATCGCCCTGACCAAGGCACTTGCCCAGGAATTAGGACCTGCCGGCATCCGGTGCAACTGCGTTGCCCCCGGCGTGATCCTGACGGATATGTGCGCTGATGTGTCTCCGGAATCTTTGGAGCAGCTGCGGCAGGAGACCCCCGTCGGCAGAAACGGCACACCGGAAGATGTGGTAAAAGCCTTTTTGTACCTTGCCGACACCGACTTTGTCACCGGACAAGTGCTAAGCGTCAACGGCGGCCTGATACTTTGAATTCAGATTTCCCATTCATTGTACGCCCACTTGACAAATAATGGACAATTGACAATTGATAATTGACAATTATTGTGTCGCCTTTGGCGACTATCTTAATCATTTTTCCGTAAGGAAAAATACACTCATTGTCCATTGTACATTGTCCATTTTCAATTAAAAATTTCATTACCAAGGAGGATTTCCCTATGAAGATTGCAATCGCATGTGACCATGGCGCTCTGGACCTGAAAAATGTCCTCATCGCCCACCTGGAAAAAAGCGGCCACCAGGTCAAGAATTTCGGCACCGACACCTTAGATAGCTGTGACTATCCCGACTTTGCCGCCCCTGCCGCAAAGGCCGTGGCAGCCGGTGAATGCGACAAGGGCATCGTGCTGTGTACCACCGGCATCGGTGTGTCCATCACCGCCAATAAAATTGACGGCATCCGCTGCGCCCTGCTGTCTGATGTGATGTCTGCCCGGATGACCCGGGAACACAACGACACCAACATGATGGCCATCGGCGCCGGTGTTGTGGGTCAGCTGCTGGCTATTGAGATCGTAGACACCTGGCTGGGCACGGAGTTTTCCCATAACGAGCGTCATCAGCGCCGGATCGACAAGGTCATGGCTCTGGAAAAAGAATAAACCTATCCGGAGGGTTTTCCCTCCGGATATTTTTATGGAAAATCAGCCCAAATAATCATTGCATTTTCAAACACACGATAGTACAATGAGGGCAGCAAACAAAAATACATAACAGCGAGGTTTTGTTTATGAAAATTATCGACCAGGGCATCGTCTATTCCGGTGCTAACACCCCCCTGACCAGCTGCGCCTTCCCCGGCATCTGCCAGCTCCATGACGGCACGCTGATCGCCTCTTTCAAGGCTGCCGAGCGGAAGATCCCCGACAATGCCACAGACCATGCCGCCACCGTCTTCTCCTACGATAACGGCAAGACCTGGACCGAGCCGGTGATGCTCTTCGAGCCGCCCGTGGTAGACGGTAAGAATACCACCCTTCGTACCATGTACTTCTGCGAGGTAAAGCCCGGCGACCTTTTGTGCGTGTGCAACGCGGTGGATGCCACCCTTGAAGACCTGCCCTACTATAACGAGGAGACCGAGGGTCTGAAAGAGACCTACATTCTGTTCTCCCACTCCTTTGACAACGGCAAGACCTGGGAGCCCTTGAAGCGGATCCAGGTGCAGACCTTCTATGATGCTCCCCTGCCTCTGACCGGCGCGCCCCACATCACCAAAGAGGGCCGCATCGGCATCCAGTTTGAGGTAAACAAGCACTACTACGAGACCGAGTACTGGGTACACCACAGCAGCGTTGTCTACTCCGAGGACGGCGGTTACACCTGGGGCAACGAGGTTGTCATCACCGACAGTCCCGATGTGTACTACTGGGATCAGCGGATCACCGCCATTCCCGACGGCAGAGTCTGTGACATTTTCTGGTCCTTCGACCGTCGGGTGGGTGACTATGTGAACATCCACTACTGCGAAAGCACCGATGGCGGCAAAAGCTTCGGTCAGCTGCGTGATACCGGCCTTGTGGGTCAGCCCGGCAATGTGCTGCAGGCAAAAGACGGCGGTCTGCTGGCTATCTATATCAACCGCGATGCCGCCCCCGTGATCCGCATCGCCAAGAGCGCCGACGGCAAAACCTGGGAAGATGTGATCACCGTTTTCGATTTCGGTAAGAACACCAAGGAAAAGCAGAATTCCGGCATGAACGATGTGTGGAGCGAGATGGGCAATTTCAGCATCGGCCATCCCTTCATGGAGCGGCTGCAGGACGGCTCTATTTTCGCCTATTTCTACTGCGGACCGTCCACCCACTGCACCGATTTCCATTTTGTGCGTATTGAGGAGTAATCATCATGTTTTCACCGTCTATGCCCTATAACCGCAGCGACGCGGAAGCCGGCAAGATCTTAAACGATTTCCTGCCGGAGAAGATTTTCGATGCCCATGCCCACCTGTTTGACACCGCACTGCTGCCTGCCCTGACCGGCAACACCGACCGTCTTGTCTGTGGCTGGGAAAAATACCAAGAGGAAATGTCTCCCCTGCTGTGCAATCCCCGTCAGCTGCAGATCAATGCCATCACTTACCCCGACGCCGCCATGGCTGACCGCCATAACGGTCTCATAGAGAAAAGCGATGCATTTCTCATCGGTGAGCTGAATCTAAATGCAGGCAATGTAGGCGAGATCGTGGTCCACCCCGGCGAAACGGAAGAAGATCTTCTAAAGCGCCTGACCCACCCCGGCATCCGGGGCTTCAAGTGCTACCACAACATCTCCGGTATCGAAAACACCTGGAATGCCACCATCGATCAGTATCTGCCCGAAAGCGCATGGGCAGTGGCAAATAAGCGGAAAATGGTCATTACCCTCCACATGGTCCGTGACCACGCCCTTTCCGACGAACAGAACTTAAACTACATCCGCGCCATGGCAAAGAAGTACCCCGACGCGGTGCTGATCCTTGCCCACTGCGCCCGTGCCTTTGCCGCATGGACCGGCATCGAAAGCGTTGCAAAGGTTTCTGACCTTGACAATGTGTGGTTTGATTTCTCCGCCGTGTGTGAATCCCCTGCCATGGTGCAGATCCTGAAGAAAGCCGGTGTAAAGCGCTGTCTGTGGGGCAGTGACTACCCCGTCTGCCGGGCACGCGGCAAGGCCATTTCTCTGGGCAATTCCTTCTACTGGATCTATCAGAGAGACCTGGATAACTTCGCCTCCAAGACCCGTATGAACGACTACCTGATCGCCACGGAAAACCTCATGGCAGTCCGTCAGGCATTCCAGCTTCTGGAGCTTTCTGACGATGCTGCAGAGGACTTCTTCTGGAACAACGCCCAGCGCCTCTTCTTCCGCTGATTAAAAACTACCCTCTCAATGTCATTCCGAGACCGATGCGCACACCGGTCGTGGGAATCCGTTCTCCCAAATAACAAAGGCGTGCAGTTTTGCTGCACGCCCTTTTTTATGATAAGCCTTCTCCCTGGGGAGAAGGTGGCAAAAATCTTTGATTTTTGACGGATGTGGGGTCAGATTTCGTATTCCTTCAGCACCTGCGCCGGGCCTTCCAGCAAAAGCTCTTCCACTTTGCCTTCCCTGCCGGACACCGTCACCGTCAGCGTTCCTCCCTGGTTTTCCGCCTGCAAAACGCCGCCGGGCAGTTTCCCCTGAAGCCACAGCACCACCGCCACCGACGCGCTGCCCGTACCGCAGGCAAGGGTGTAATCCTCCACGCCCCGTTCATAGGTCAGCAACCGGACTTTGGTTTCCGCCAGCTTGCGGTAAAAATTCACATTGACCCCTTTGGGAAATACCGGATCGTGCCGCAATTCCAATGCCTTCTCAAGCAGCGCTTCCTTTTTCTCAAAGGCCAGCTCCGGTACACAGCTAACGCTGTGGGGAATGCCGGGGTCACCCAGCTCCACATAGGAAGCGTCCGATCTTCGATCTAAGTCCACAACACCGGGAACATTCAGCCGCACCCGATACCGGTCCTCAGACAGCCGCCAACCGTAAATGAGGCCTGCGTCGGTCTGTACCGTCATGGTCTCCTTTGCAATGCCCATATCATAGGCAAACTTGCAGATACACCGGGCGCCGTTGCCGCACATCTCTCCCCGGGAGCCGTCGGAATTGTAAAAATGCAGCCGAAAGTCGGCAATTTCCGAGGTGTCCACCGCCATAAAGCCGTCTGCATGTGTCTCGGCGCAGAGGGTTTTTGCCAAAGCCGAAAACTCCATGTCCTGTCCCCGGGCATCGACCACCATAAAGTCATTGCCTGCGCCGCTCATATGAAAAGCTCTCAAGCCTTTGCCTCCAAAAGCTCCTCCATGGTGTAAAGGCCTGCAGGCTTTCCGGCAATGAACCGGGCTGCCTCCACGCCACCCTCTGCCAGCATCTTCCGGTCATGGGCTTCGTGCTTTAAGGTCAGCGTCTGAGAGCCGGTGCAGATGTGCACCTCGTGGATACCCACCACATTGCCCATACGCAGTGAGGAAATACCCACCTCATTTGCCATACGCTTACCCTCGCCGGCTCTGCCGCAATGCTCCATAAGCTCAGGCCGGGCGGCTTTCACCGCCTCGAAGAGCATCCTTGCCGTTCCGCTGGGGGCGTCCACCTTCCGGTTGTGATGCACTTCCACGATCTCAATATCCGCCCCGGGCAGCATGGCAGCCGCCTGTTTGGCAAGTTTACATAATATAGCAACGCCCAGACTCATATTGCCGCTGTAGAACACGGGGATCTGCTCCGCCGCGTCATAGATCAGCTGTTTTTCCTCCCGGGTGTGACCGGTGGTGCCGATCACCGCCGCGCAGCCCATACCCCGGGCATAGGCGATCACATCGGCGGCGGCGCTGTGGTGGGAAAAATCAATGACCACATCCGCATCCACTTGTCCCAGCTCCGCGAAGGTCTTGGGAACACCGTTTTCGCCGTCTGCGCTGACGCAGCCTACGATCTGTTCTCCCAACAGACCGGCGATCAGCTTACCCATAGCGCCGTTGGCGCCGCATAGAATGGCTCTCATTTCAGCACCCCCAATTTCCGCATTTGCGCATACAAATTCTGCCGGTGGTCATCCTCCATAGGCGTCAGGGGCATCCGCAGGTGCTCCTCGCCAAAGCCCATGGCAGACACCGCTGCCTTGGCAGGAATGGGGTTGACCTCGGAAAACAGCGCGTCCACCAAAGGCAGCGTCCGGCACTGCAGCTCCGCCGCGCCGGCAACATCGCCTCTGAAGAACCGGTCGGTCATCTCCACCGCCAGCGCCGGGGCAACATTGGACAGCACACTGATACAGCCCAGACCGCCCATGGACATCATAGGCACAGTCAGACCGTCGTCACCGGAATAGATATCCAGCTTGTCACCGCAACGGGCGGCGATCTCCACCACCTGCGCCATATTGCCGGAAGCTTCCTTGACAGCAGCAATATTGGGATGCTCCGCCAGTTTCGCAACCGTCTCCGGCAGCAGATTGCAGCCGGTGCGGCTGGGCACATTGTACATGATCACCGGCTTGGTAGACGCATCGGCGACCATGGAAAAATGCTTATAAAGACCCCCTTGGGTGGCCTTGTTGTAGTAAGGTGTCACCACCAGCAACGCATCCGCGCCGCAGGCGCAGGCGCTTCTGGTAAAGTCCAGCACATGTTCGGTGTTATTGGTGCCCGTACCGGCGATCACCGGCACACGGCCAGCCACCTTCTCCACCGTAAAGCGGATCACTTCCTTCCGCTCCTCCTGGCTAAGAGTAGCGCTTTCGCCGGTAGTGCCTACCGCCACCAGGGCATTGATCCCGTTTTCGATCTGGAATTCAATAAACCGCCCAAAAGCCTCATAGTCTACCCCGGTTTCCGTCATGGGTGTGACCATCGCCGTGGCGATCCCCTTAAAAACCGTATTCTTCATAGGAGTTCCTCCTTTGAATCTATCTTATATCCTAAGTCTATCACACTTTCTCCAAAAAAGAAACAGAAAATATAAGTTATAGTTTGTAGGCCCTCGACGGCCCGAGACAAAAATCACACCTCGACGGGGTGATTTTGTTCTGTTTGCCGGTGCAATGAAACATTTTTGCCCGTCGAGGTCAAAAATGTTTTCGGGTCGTCGAGGGCGCCGACCCCTACAACACGCTGGCTCAAACTGATCACCAGACCGGAACTTACCACCCGAGAATTATTCCACCGAATCAAACTGGGACTGATAGAGCTTATAGTAAACACTCTGCTGTTCCATGAGGCTTTCGTGGGTGCCCTGCTCCACCACCTGTCCGCCCTCCAGCACCAGAATATTGTCTGCCGCTTCAATGGTACTTAACCGGTGGGCGATCACAAAGCAGGTCTTGCCCTCCATCAAGGTCCGCATAGCCGCCTGGATCTTCTGCTCCGTCCGGGTGTCCACATTGGAGGTGGCTTCGTCCAGAATCAGCATCTGGGCATTTAAGAGCATGGCTCTGGCAATGGTCAGAAGCTGCTTCTGACCCTTGGATATGGATGTGCCGTTGTCCGAGAGCACCGTATCGTATCCCTGGGGCAGCCGGCGGATAAAGCCGTGGATGTGGGCAGCCTTGGCAGCCGCCACCACTTCCTCCATGGTGGCGTCGGGCTTTCCGTAGGCAATATTTTCAAAGATCGTGCCCTGGAACAGCCAGGTATCCTGCAGCACCATAGAATAGGCCTTCCGCAGCGATGCCCGGGTCAGCGTCCGGATCTCCTTGCCGTCCACATACACATGACCGGCATCCACATCGTAAAACCGCATCAAAAGGTTAATGATCGTTGTCTTGCCTGCGCCGGTAGGACCGACGATGGCGGTAAGGCTGCCGGGAGGCGCGTGCAGGTTCAGCCCCTTGATAATGGGCTGTCCGGGAATGTAAGAAAAGTCTACATCCTCCAAACGCACATCACCCTGCACATCGCTGAGCGCTTCCGCGTCAAGAGCATCCTCCGGCTCGGGGTCGGTATCCAGCAGACGGAACACCCGTTCCGCTGCCGCAAAGGCGCTCTGGATCTCGGAGATGATGTTTGCCACCTCGTTGATAGGGCCGGAGAACCGACGGGAGTACTGCACGAAGCTACTGAGGTCACCTAAGCGCACCTTGCCCATGAGAAACAGCACCGAGCCGAAGCAGCACACCAGTGCCAAGGATACATTGTTGATAAAATTCACGATCGGGCCGTGAATGGTGCCGTTGGCTTCTGCGCTGGTATAGGCATTCACCGCCTCGGTGTTCTTCTCGTCGAACCGGGAGAGCACCACTTCTTCTCTGCCGTAGGCGCGGACGGTCTTTTGTCCGGTGAGCATCTCCTCCACAAAGCCGTTCAGGCTGCCCAACTTCATAGAGCGCTTCCGAAACAGCGGCCGCACCCGTTTGGATATCCAGCCGGTAAACAGGAATGTCACCGGAATGGTCACCGCAAACACCAGCACCAACACGGGCGCGATAGAGAGCATCATGCCCAAAGCGATGGTCACCGTCACCACGCTTTGCAGCATGTGCAGAAGATCGTTCGCTAAACTCTGATTCACCGTATCCACATCGTAGGTGATGGTGGAGATGATGTCGCCTGCCTGATGCCGGTCGAAAAAGCCCACCGGCAGGGTAGACAGCTTATCGAATACATCCTTTCGCATTTGCCGGGATACCGTCCGGGACAGCAGGAGCATGACCACCTGCAGGCCGTAGGACAGCGCCGAGGAGCTGATATAAAAGAGGATCATCAGCTTGACGCAGTGGAAGACCGTGTCAAAATCCACCTTCCCCTGCCCCAGGTCAATGGCGTTGATGGCCTGACCGGACAATTTTGGTCCGTACAGATTCAAAAGGCTTGCCGACAGCGACAGCAAAACGGCCAGTATGACCAGGATCCGGTTTTTGCCGATATACTTCCAAAGCCGCAGTAAAAGCCTGCCCTTGTGGATCTTATGATCCACCTCTTCAAAGCGGTTGTGCATTCTTCTGGGAGGTGCCATATTAACCCACCTCCCCTTGCTCGCGCATCTGGGTACGGGCGATCAGCCGGTACTCCTCACAATCCTGCATCAGCCGGGCATGGTCGCCTGCGCCGATGACGCAGCCGTCAGACAGCACCAAAATCAGATCTGCGTGCCTTAGGGAGCTGACTCGCTGGGTCACCAGCACCGTTGTGGTATGACGGTAATTCTCCCGGAGGGCCTTTCGCAGCGCCGCGTCGGTGCGATAATCCAGCGCCGAAGAGGCATCGTCCAAAATAAGAATTTCCGGATCGGCAGCCAGCGCCCGGGCGATAAGCAGCCGCTGCTTCTGTCCGCCGGACAGATTGTTGCCCCGGAAAAGCACCTCTGCCTCCATACCGCCCTCTTTTTCCTCGATAAATTCCGCCTGGGCGCAGGCAGCCGCCTGCTCCACCGCCTCTTCGGAGAGCTCCCGGAAGAAACGGATATTGTCAATGATCGTTCCGCCGTGGACAAAGTCATTCTGGAACACCACGCCGAACTTTTGGCGCAGGCGGTCATTGTCAATGGTGCGGATATCCTCTCCGTCAATGAGGATCCTGCCCTCATCCACATCGTAAAACCGCATCAGAAGATTTAAAATGGTCGTCTTGCCGGAGCCCGTACCGCCTAAGATACCCAAGGTCTGTCCGTGCTCCAAAGAAAAGCTGAGAGCATCGATATTCTTCTCCACGCCGTTGTAGGAAAAGCTCACATTGTCAAAGCGGATATGGGGAGCAGCTTCTTCTTTTTCCTCCGCCGGCTGAACCGTCATCTCCTCCGGTAGCTCCAGTACCTGGGCTACCCGGTGGGCGCTGGCCTGACCTCTGCTCCACATAATGAAGATCCGGGTAATGCCCATCATGGCCTGCAGGATCATCACAAAATACTGCAGCGCCGCAATGATCACGCTGCTCTCGATGGCGCCGTCGTTGACACGGAATGCGCCGATGGCAACCACCAGCGTCAAGCCCAGGTTCATAATGATCGAAGAAATGGGGCTGGAGATAGAGGTGATCATGCCGGCTTTCTGCCCCAGATCGGACAGCTCCTTGTTCACCCCGGCAAACCGCTCTTTTTCATATTCTGTCTTGCTCAAAGCCTTGATGACCCGGATGCCGGTAATATTCTCCTGCACCGTCCGGACCACCTGATCCAGTGTCTCCTGCTGCTTTTTGTACAGCGGCAGGCTCTTTCTGCTGACTAAAATCACCGAAAGGCTGATCAGCGGCAAAAGGCCTATGAGGATCAGCGCCAAGTGGGTATCCATGCGCACCAGCATGATAATACCGCCCACCAGCATGATCGGTCCGCGAATGCCCATTCGCTGCAGCCGGGTGAGCATATTGTTGATATGATATGTATCGCTGGTCAGCCGGGATTCTGCGGAAGGAACAGTCAGTTCATCCATCTGCCGGGCAGACAGCTTCTGGATCTTCTCATACAGATCGTGGCGGATCTTTTTAATGATCTTACCGGAGGTAAACGCGGTCATCCGGTTGGCAGTGATATTCAGCACCAAAGCCGCCAGCGCGCAAAGGATCATCATACCGCCGTAAAACAGCAGCATTTTGACACCTGCCGAGCCGGTCTCTTCCCGCAAAAGCACTTCCATCAGGCTGGGGATCATCAGCTCCATGTAGGTAGCGACAAATTTGATCGTCAAGGCGATAAGAATCGCCAATACATGGGGTTTTATATATCTTCCCAATTTCTCCATAGCGAACCTCCTTTTCCCAGATTTCTCCATGATACGATTTTAGCACAACGATGTATCGCCGTAAAGAATAACTTTGCAAAATTTGCAGTAAACTAAGGACGCAAGGAGGGATCTTTATGAAGAAAGAAAAACAAAACGAGCCCCAGCCCACCGGCTGGGAAGTAACAGATCCGAAGCCCCCGATCATCCGCTCCGGCCACATGGAAAACAGAAAAAGCCATTAGCTTCTGGTTTGACTTTCTGTCATCCTGAGGAGCCAATGGCGACGAAGGATCCCCTCCGACATTGGTACTGTTGGCGATGAGGATTCTTCGCAATCGCAGATTGCTCAGAATGACAGATAGATAAACCGGATTTTTCTGCCCATAACAAAAAAAGCACGCAGCTTAGGCTGCGTGCTTTTTTCATTCTTTGTACATGGCCCCGGCATCGTCCTTACGGACATTATCCGCCACCTGGACCACTTCCACGGACACGGTCCGCGTGCCCATGGCGATCTCGATCCGATCGCCGACCTTGACCTCGTAGCTGGCCTTGACCACCCGGCCATTGACACTGATGCGGCCGTTGTCACAGGCTTCATTTGCCACCGTCCGACGCTTGATCAGCCGGGACACTTTCAGATACTTGTCAAGACGCATAGGGAAAGCTCCTTACTTAGCGACAGCGTCCTTCAGAGCCTTAGCAGCCTTGAAAGCAGGAAGCTTGGTAGCAGGAATCTGAATGGTCTCCTTGGTACGGGGGTTGCGGCCAACGCGAGCTTCACGAGCCTTGACCTCGAAGTTACCGAAGCCGGAAACAGCGACCTTCTCGCCCTTGACCAGGCTGGCAGTGATGGTCTCAACGGTAGCGTTGATGACGCGCTCAGCGTCCTTCTTGGTCAGGCCGGTCTTCTCAGCAACTGCAGCGATGAGTTCAGTCTTGTTCATAAATATAATCCTCTTTTCATTAAAGTTTACATATGGGATTTCATCATATCATACTATAAAATATTTTGCAAGTATTTTTGTCAAAATTTGTGAAATTTTACAGAGAAACTCCAAGGTTATCGAATAAAACGCCCAAAAAACCCCAGAATATCAAGGCTTTTTCCACTTGTCACAACTTGAGAAATTTGGCGATTTTCTCACCTTTTGGCAAAAGTTGGCAATCTCCGGCGGTAATGGACCGCAGCTTCACCGCTGCAAGGCAGTAAACAGCCACACCCACGGCAATGGGCGCGCCAGTTAAGATCACAGCGCTACCCTCCGGTCCAAGGATCATGGTAAGCACTTTGTACACGGCAAAAACCGCCGCGCCCATGATGAGCGCCGGCAGCGCAGGCCGCAGCAAATTGCGAAGAAGCGCCGGTTTTTGGGGCACGACTTTGGAGATGGCGACCAGGTTCATGGCAGCAATGGCGGTGTAGCCCAGCAGCGAGCCGATGGGCGCGCCCACAATGCCCAACGCCGGATTGCCCACCAGAATGTAGACGACCACCAGCTTGGTCACGCCGGCTAAGAGCATGTTGACCACCGGGATGTAGGCATAGCCGTGGGCCTGCATCAGTGCGTTGGTATATTGGATCGTGCCGTAAAGGAAAATACACAAGCTCAAGATCCGCATTAAATTAGAAGCCAACGCCAGCTTTTCTCCTTCATAGCCGCCCAGCAGCGCCATAACGGGCCGGGCAAGCACAAAAAGACCTACAGAGCAGGGCAGGCTGATGAGGCCTGCGATCCGGGCTGCAGACTCCTCCGTTTCCCGGACGCCCCGGTTATTCTGCAGGGTCAGGTGGGAGGTGATCGCCGGGATCACGCTGATGGCGATGGGCACGAT
>JAZSOR010000017.1:0-5665 GCA_045537035.1 Faecousia sp.
GTCTAGCAAATTTACTCAAGAATTTTCGTTGGCTTAAATTCGATTTACACCGAATCTTAAACATTTATCATTGTTCAAGGTGTTTGTTCGTCTTTGCGTTATTCAATTTACAAGGTACAGGGTGCTCCCCAAAAGCGGAGAGCTTGATTAGTCTATCACAACCCCCAACACTTGTCAAGCACTTTTTTCTTTTCTCGGCAAAATTTTTATTTTTCTTTTACGGCTTCCAACTTTGCAGCTTTGGCAGATCTTTTCTGACCCGTAAAAACCCGGCAGCATCCTCGATACTGCCCTCACCGTCCCACAGACTGACCTTAACAGAATCGTTTAAATATTGCCGCAATCCATCCACATACCCGAGAGCTTCTTCTGTCAAAAGCAAGTACTCCGCCGTATCCAGATAAATGACTCCCGGCGTGCTCTCTTCCAGTTTCTGAAGCGCTGTATCTGCACTTGTTCCGATTCCTACAGCTCCTGTGTCCGTGCGCAGTTTCAACTTTTCATTTTCTACCGAGACTGCGACCGTCTGCACCGGCTCCAAGTCTGCAACATCCAGTCGCTCCACCGGAGCGAAAAACAGCAATATAATTATAATTGTATAGAGTATTATTCTCACCGTTGATTCCTCCTGTCTTTGGGATGCAGTTTTGCGCTTCGGAATTTATTCTTGACCAAACGGCTTCTGAGCATATTGCCGGTATGGGACAAATAGTTAATTCCAAGGCAGGAGAGTCCGGATAAGTGAATCAGCAGAATCAGTAATCCTGCTGCCGCTCCGTACAGACCCGCAACAGAAGACAGTATGCCGATTCCAAATCTCCAAATTCTAACGGCGTTGGCAAGGTCGCGGTTTGGCAGCACGAAGCCGCAAACGCCTGCAACCGACACCATGATCAACGCCACCGGAGAGATCAGGCCTGCCTCCACCGCCGCAGTACCAACTACGATACCGCCAATAACCGAAACGGATTGACCGATAGCCTGGGGCAAATGAATGCCCGATTCCTGCAAAAGCTCAAAAGCTACCAGCAAGCCCAGCACTTCTGCCGTTGTGGAAAAAGGCACCGATTGTTTACTCGCAATGATAGAGCGCAGCAGCGGCAGAGGAATAATTGCCTGGTGAAAGGTTGCCAGTGCAATATAAATACCGGGCAGGAGAAGTCCTGCAAAAAGAGCAAGATACCGCAGTATCCGTACAGCCGACGCTCCAATATAGTCTCTGCCTCTGTCCTCAGGGCTCTCCATTAAATACATCAGATCAGCCGGCGCCAGATATCCCAAAGGTAAACCATCTACCAAAAGCCCCACTCTACCGTCCAGGATCCCCTGACAGAACCGATCCGGTCGCTCCGTGTACTGCATAAGCGGAAAAGCTGTGCTCCGGGAGCCCGTCACATATTCCTCTACTGCCGAAGGAGACAAAAATCCGTCAATATCGATTTGCGCAAGACGCTCTTTCATTTTATCCACCAGCTGGGGCGCAGTAATCCCCTTCAACCACACCACGCTGACATTTGTCAAGCTGCGTTTTCCCACCTGAGTTTCAAAGATCCGCAGGTCCGGGGAGCGCAAATGGCGGCGAATATAACTGGTATTGGAGCGAACTGTCTCCACAAAGGCATCCTTTGCGCCCTTGACAGTGTTCTCGACCTCCGGTGCAGACGGTCCGCGCTTATCCGGCGTCTTAACTTCGTAACCGATGGCGCCTACACCGGGAAACAAGACAACGCAGAATCCGTTCACCAGCAAAAATGCGATCTTGTTCAGATCTTCACAGGGTACTGCAACGCAGTTATAGATCATTCCATCCATCGAGCGGCGGTAAAGTTCCGTCATGGAGTCCGCTGACAGATGCTGCGTGATCGGTTTAAAAATATAGTCGGATGCATAGGCAGCAGCGATCAATCCATCGATGGCATACGCATAGATCGTAAGCTCTCCACAGCGCAATTCCCTGCGAATAAAATCTGCCGCATCAAGGAAGATGCTGCTGACATTTGCATCCGTCATTTCTCCAAAATAGTTTTTTTCCGGCATGATCTCACCTCTGCAGTAGTTTGTCCCCACAGCATTCCTATTATGTGGATTGCAATTCATTTTTTACCGTGATATAATATCTAGTAATCAACTAAAAGGAGGATGCACCATGTCTCATGTGATCGCTGCCGTTTCTACCGGTAACCAGGTCAGCGCCATCGGTATCTTGCGGCTGACCGGAGACGGCTGTGCAGAAATTGCAGGAAAAGTATTTTCCCTGAATGCAAACATTCCCCTTAGCAAAGCCCCAAACCGGAAGCTTGTAATGGGTACGCTACACGACAAAAACGGTCGCCCCATTGATTCCTGCCTTGCCGTATATACCAGAGGTCCTCACAGCTATACCGGTGAAGATACTGTTGAGATCCAATGCCACGGCTCACCGGCTGTGCTGGCGGCAGGTCTCGAAGCCCTTTATCATGCAGGCGCTACGCCCGCCAAGCGTGGCGAATTCACCAAGCGGGCATTCTTAAACGGTCAGCTGGCGCTGACCCAGGCGGAAGCTGTAATCGATCTGATCGAAGCAGAACCCGCCGACGCAGCAGCTAACGCCGCCGGTCAGGTAGGTGGTATCCTGCAAGCAAAACTCTCCCCTGTTTATGATAATCTTGTGGATCTGTGCAGCCACTTTCATGCAGTTCTTGATTATCCGGATGAGGATATTGAAGATTTTGGTCTGCACGCTTACGAGGATTCTCTTCGCGCTGATAAGAACATTCTTTTCGCCTTGTTGCAGACATACAACCAGGGCCGCATTTTAAAGCAAGGTGTCAGCGCAGCCATTGTGGGCAAACCCAATGTGGGAAAATCCAGCTTGCTCAACGCGCTGGCAGGTTACGAACGGGTGATCGTTACGGAAATCGCCGGTACGACTCGGGATACGGTCGAGGAATCCGTTATGGTGGGCAATACCCGGTTGCGGCTGATCGATACCGCCGGTATCCATGATACAGATGACAAAATTGAAGCCATGGGCGTTGAACGCTCACGGCATGCGGCAGAAAATGCTGATCTTGTGATTTTTGTATGCGACGGCTCCGTGCCCCTGACCGATGAAGACCAAGAGGTCATCGCCTTCTGCGCTGAAGCAGAACATTCCGTTGCATTGATCAATAAATCCGATCTCGGGAAAGCTATTGTACCCAGTGACCTTCCCTTCATGACCATTATCCCGGTCTGCGCCAAAACCGGCGACGGTTTGGATCTATTAGCAGATGTCATTGACGAAATGTTTGCCGGTGCTGCCCCCTGTGACGGCTCTGTTCTGACCAATCCCCGGCAATATGACGCGATCCGCCGCGCCCACGAAGCGATCGACGCTGCGCTCAGCGGATTGCGGTTGGGTCTGACACCGGACGCAGTACTGACCGATGTAGAAACGGCCATGGAAGCTATGGGGGAAGTCACCGGCGCTACGGTCCGGGAAGATATTACCGCGAGGATCTTCGAGAGATTTTGCGTAGGAAAATAAAATGATACAGGAGATTGCCACGCCAGTGTGCGCACTGGCTCGCAATGACAATGATTTATGATCTATTTGGACAATTCTGCTACCACGAAGCCTTGCAAAGAGGCCGTGGAAGCAATGACAAAAGCGTTGACCGAGGGGTGGGCAAACCCCAGCGCATTATATACCTTTGGTATTGACGCCGCCCGGGATCTGCGCAATGCAAGACACGCAATCGCCGACGCCTTGGGCGCTGAATCGGATCGGGTGTTTTTCACCTCCGGTGGTACAGAGGCAGACAACTGGGCGCTAATGGGCACAGCCAAACGGTTTGGTAAAAAGAACAAGCATATCATCACCACCGCCATTGAGCATCACGCAGTACTCAACACTGTAAAAGAATTGGAAGCATCCGGATTCGAAGTCACTTATCTCCAGCCGGAAGCAGACGGTACAGTCACCCTCGAATCACTGAAAGCCGCTCTGCGCAAGGACACATTTCTTGTCAGCATTATGATGGTAAACAATGAAGTGGGCTCTGTTATGCCCATTTCCCAAATGGCAAAGCTGACCCACAAGCTGTGTCCGGATGCCATTTTCCATACCGACGCAGTGCAGGGATTTTTAAAAATACCCTTCCAGGCTAAGAGTTTAGGCGCTGATCTGATCAGCATCTCCTCCCATAAAATTCACGGACCGAAAGGTGTCGGCGCGCTGTATATCAGCCCCCGTTTAAAATCCTTTCCTCCCCTGCTTTACGGCGGCGGTCAGGAGAGCGGTTTCCGCAGTGGCACAGAAGCCACCCCTGCCATTATGGGTTTCGCTGCAGCCTGTGCTGCGATGAAGCAGACCTTCAAGGAAGATATCGCTCACGAGAAAGCGCTGATCAACGAGCTTGTGGAAAAACTTTCCACCACCAAAGGCATCCGAATCAACGGCGCCCACGAAGCGCCCCATATTCTTTCTTTGGCGATCCCCGGCGTGCCTACCCAAAATACCATTAACATTTTGCAGGATGCCGGTATCTGCGTTTCTGCAGGCTCTGCCTGCGCAAAGGGTCACCGAAGTCATACGCTGACAGCGATGGGTCTTGCGCCGGAAGTCATGGACAGTTCCTTCCGGGTTTCCCTTTCCCGGGAAACCACCCAAGATGAGCTGGACGCATTGATCACTGTTATAGAAAATGAGATCCTGCCAAGGATCAAATAGGAGTAAATAAAATGTATCATACCGATCATTATCAGTTTTGCAGACCCTATATCCTTGCCGACGAAACGATCCTTTGGAAAGGCAAGCCGGAAAAGGGCAATATTATCACTCGCAGAGAGACCATTCTCTTCCCCTTCAGTCTGATGGTCTGCGGCTTCAGTATATTTTGGGAATATATGGCATTACAAAGTGGGGTTCCATTTCTTGCAATTTGGGGTCTTCCTATTGTTGCCATTGGCCTTTATATGCTGATCGGTCGCCATATTCAGACCGCTTATCTGCGAAACAAGACTTTCTATGTGATCACAAATAAAAAGGTGCTCATTAAAAAGGGCAATAAAATCAATCTGTATGACGGATGCGACCTGCCTCCTATGGAAGTGGAGATCCATAAAAACGGAAACGGCACAATTCTCTTCTATGAAGATGTTTACACAAGAAAAGGTCGCAGCCGCAGCACCTACATCGCATTGGAAAACTTAAAGGATGTTGCATACGCGCAAAACGCTATCAGTATGATGGATAAATAAGATAAGCCCTCACCAAATGGCGAGGGCTTATCTTTCATTAGTTTCTGCTATGTATTTTCCCACGCATATAAGCAATAAACTCTATAGCCGTCGGTTTGTCCCCAGCGCATGGAATCAATGTCCAGCGCGCCTGAACGAGAGGATCAGGGTTTTGCATAGCTTCCTCAATTGCTAAATCAATTTCTCTGATTACTTCATTCACTGAGACACCCTCCTTCTCCGCAATCTTCTCGATAGCTGCAATCGCACCCAAATAATCCATACCCATAATACATGCACCTTTCCTTAAAAATGATATGTGTAAGAAGTCTAACAAGACTTCTTAGAACTTATATTTCGAATGTACATTATTTACACTATGGTTGTCAAGAAAAGTCGATCGACATTTTTCGACAAAATGGATATTGACAGAGGTGTAACTATGGAAACATATGGTACTATC
>JAZSOR010000050.1:0-13459 GCA_045537035.1 Faecousia sp.
GGGGCGCCTGAGGCAGGGCGGAGAACTTGCCGGGGTGGTTACGGGCAGGCACCAGATAGTCACGGGCGCCTTCCGGAGAAGAGGCGGTCAGAATGGGCGTGGTGATCTCCAAAAAGCCCTTCTCGGTCATGGCGGCGCGGATGGCTGCCACCACCTGACAGCGCAGGATGATGTTACTCTTGACAGCCGGGTTACGCAGGTCCAGGTAACGGTACTTAAGTCTTGTATTCTCGTCTGCGTCCTTACTCTTATTGATCTCAAAGGGCAGCTGGTTGTGACGGCACTTGCCCAGGATATTGATCTGGGTAGGCACGATCTCGATCTCGCCGGTTGCCTGCTTGGGGTTCTTGCTCTCACGCTCCCGGACCAAGCCGGTGACCTGAATGGTGGTCTCCTTGTTGATGCCCTTGATAATCTTCATCATTTCCTCGGTCTCCACCACGATCTGGGTGGTGCCGTAGTAGTCACGGAGCACTAAGAACGCAAAGTTTGCGCCCACCTCACGGACATTCTCCAGCCAGCCGGCCAGCGTTACTTCTTTGCCTGCATCACAAAGCCGCAGCTGACCGCAGGTATGGGTTCTGGATTGAAACATAGTACAAATCCCCTTATTACAAAATTCACCGATATATTCTCTCATAAATAAAGAAAAAAGTCAATAATCCCCCGGAAGAGAAAAACTTCAATTTATCTATCTGTCATTCTGAGCAATCTGTAATTGCGAAGAATCCCCATAGCCAACAATACCAATGCTCATGGGGATCCTTCGTCGCCATTGGCTCCTCAGGATGACAGAAAATTAACCTGGTATTTTGCGGTTTGGGTGGGTGGTTTCGGGGCGAAAATCCGGTTTTTCCCCTGAGTAGAAATTTTTTCGCAAAAAAGCTTCGAAAAAAATGAATTTTTTGTGTTTTTTAGATTGATTTTCCTAGGGTTTTGGACTACAATAATACGGCAACTATTTTTGGGGGGGATCTTTATGCTCAATATCGTTTTGGTAGAGCCGGAGATCCCACAGAACTGCGGAAACATCGCCCGTACCTGCGCCGCCACCGGCGCCCGTCTGCATCTGATCCGCCCTCTGGGTTTTGACATTTCCGACAAAGCCGTCAAACGGGCAGGTCTTGACTACTGGCATCTGGTGGATGTCCGGGATTACGAAAATCTTGACGACTTTTTCGCCAGGAATGAGGTGCATCAGATGTGGTGTCTTTCCACCAAAGCGCCCCGCAGTTACACCGAAGCGAAGTTCCAAGATGGCTGCTATCTGTTCTTCGGCAAAGAGACCAAGGGTCTTCCGGAAGATTTTCTGGAAGCGCACCGGGAAAGCTGCATTCGCCTGCCCATGCGTGAGCAGGCCAGAAGTCTGAACTTAAGCAACAGCGTTGCCATCACCGTCTATGAAGCCTTGCGGCAGCTGGATTTCCCCGGGCTGCAGGACTTCGGAAAAATGAAATAACTCCCCTAAGATCCGGGGGATTGCCACGCCGGTGCGCACACCGGCTCGCAATGACAAGAAGGAGGAAAAATATGAACTACAACAAGAAGTCTATTGAAGATATTGAAGTAGCCGGCAAGCGCGTTCTGTGCCGCTGCGATTTCAATGTCCCCACCAAAGACGGCAAGATCACTTCCGACAAGCGGATCGTGGCTGCCATGCCCACCATCGAGTATCTGGTGAACAAGGGCGCAAAGGTGATCCTGTGCTCCCACATGGGTAAGCCCAAGGGCGAGTGGAAGCCCGAGCTGAGCCTGAAGGTAGTCGCTGAGCGGATCTCCGAACTGCTGGGTAAGGAAGTCATCATGGCTAACGATGTTGCCGGCGAGGACTCCAAGGCAAAGGCTGCCGCCCTGCGCGACGGCGATGTGATGCTGCTGGAGAACACCCGTTACATTAAGGGCGAGACCAAGAACGATCCTGAGCTAAGTAAGGCGCTTGCCGATCTTGCTGACATTTTCGTCAACGACGCATTCGGCACTGCTCACCGGGCTCACTCCTCCACCGCAGGTGTTGCTGACTACCTACCTGCCGTTTCCGGCTATCTGGTGCAGAAGGAAGTCTCCATCATGGGTAAGGCGCTGGCTAACCCTGAGCGTCCCTTCGTGGCAATTCTCGGTGGCGCTAAGGTCTCCGACAAGCTCAATGTTATCAATAACCTTCTGGAGAAGGTTGACACCCTGATCATCGGCGGCGGCATGGCTTACACCTTCCTGGCTGCTCAGGGCTACGCTGTGGGCAAGTCCCTGGTGGATAATGAGAAGCTGGACTACTGCAAGGAAATGCTCGCCAAGGCAGAGGCCAAGGGCGTAAAGCTTTTGCTGCCCGTTGACACCGCTGTGGCAGATTCCTTCCCCAACCCCATCGACGCTGAGATCGCTGTCGACTATGTTGACTGCACCGCGATCCCCGGCGACAAGATGGGTCTGGACATCGGTCCCAAGGCTGCCGAAGCCTTCGCCGAAGCTGCCAAGGCTGCAAAGACTGTTGTCTGGAACGGCCCCATGGGCGTGTTCGAAAACCCCGTGCTGGCAAAGGGCACCATCGCAGTTGCCCAGGCGCTGGCTGACAGCGACGCTGTGACCATCGTCGGCGGCGGCGACAGCGCAGCCGCTTGCGAGCAGCTGGGCTTTGCCTCTCAAATCACCCACATTTCCACCGGCGGCGGCGCTTCCCTGGAGTTCCTTGAGGGTCTTGAACTGCCCGGAATTGCTTGCTTGGAAGACAAATAATAAAACAAACAAGGGGCCGATGTGGTCATCGGCCCCCACACAGCACATATTAATCAGAAAACACACATAACGAAGAACATAACATTGCTTAGCAATGTCTACATATGAGGAGAGAAGAAAAATGAACAGAAAATACCGTAAGACGATCATAGCCGGAAACTGGAAGATGAACAAGACTCCCAGCCAGACAAAGGAATTCATGACCCAGTTCAAGGCAATGATGCCCAAGGGCCGCTGGTGCGACATTGCCCTGTGCGTCCCTGCCGTGTGCATTCCCACCGCTGTCCGGGCTATGCGTGAGACCCGTGTAGGCATCGGCGCAGAGAACTGCCATGCAGCCGCTTCCGGCGCTTACACCGGCGAGATCGCTACCGACATGCTGGTGGATGCCGGCTGTAAGTATGTGATCATCGGCCACTCCGAGCGCCGCGCCATGGGTGAGACCGATGCGGATGTCAATGCAAAGGTCCATGCCGCTCTGAATGCCGGTTTGATCCCCATCATGTGCTGCGGTGAATCTTTGGAGCAGCGTCAGGCAGGCATCACCGCCGAGTGGATCGCTATGCAGATCAAGCTGGGTCTTATGAATGTGCCCGAAGAGAAGATCCGCAAGGTGGTCATCGCCTACGAGCCCATCTGGGCAATCGGCACCGGCATGACCGCTACCCCCGAGCAGGCAGAAGAGGTCTGTGAGGGCTTCCGTACTGTGGTGCGCAAGCTGTATTCTTCCAAGAATGCCCGTGCCATCTCCATTCTGTACGGCGGCAGCATGAATGAAAAGAATGCTTACGAGCTGCTGGCACAGCCGGACATCGACGGCGGCCTCATCGGCGGCGCTTCTCTGGTACCTGAGAAGTTCCTGCAGATCATCGAAGCTGCCAATCAGCCCATTGTGTAATCAGAAAAACGAAACAGTACCCCCGGTGAAGGCGGGACTCCATAAGACAGTATCCGCATCAAAAGCAATCTTTTTATCCAATACTACAAAAAATCGCTATGGTAGGCGACAGCCTTACCATAGCGATTTTTCTTGTCTTGGAGCAAAAATCTTAGCTTTTGAAGTGCATTGCAGTTTTGCCGCTTGCATTTTTCCTTGTAACAAGGAATAGACCTGCAGAAATACTTTGTGTATTTCAAGGGGATATTCTGAAGTTTCAAGGGAAAAGGCTGTGGCAAAACCGAATAATGTCTTATGAAGTCCCGCCTAAGCACCGGGGGTTGTTTTTCAAATCGTAAGAGTATTTCATTTCGACCGAGCCGCAGGCGAGTGGAGAAATCTACACACTTAAAAGAATACAACCGGCAAGATCCCTCCGCTCTCCTTCGACTACGCTCAGGGTCGGTCGGGATGACAGCGTGTGAGAAAGTTTTGCGGACTGTCCGGAGGCCAATCTACACAGATAGAAAAATGCCCTCAGCGAGAGCTGAGGGCATTTTATTTACTTCAGGGACTTGAGCATTTCTACGAACTTTTCTGCCAGCATTTCCGCAGAACCGCGGGCATAGTTACTGATAGAGGACTCGTAGCTGACATAGTCGTAAGCTTCCTTGCTGGCGATGTAGCCGCCGTTGCCTTCAAAGACCACAGTATGGGTGAAGGGAGAATTGGCCTTGATATAAAGACCGGCATCGGAGAACATCTCGTAGTGGTGGTTGACAAATGCAATGTCACCGATGCGGATGGCAGCGATCTCCACGGGCAGGGTCTCGCCTAGGTTTACACGGCCGCCGCGGATGGTTCTTGCATGGTAAGCACCGCTCATGCCCAGCTCTCTTGCCATCCGGTTTGCGCCGTCTCTGTCGCCGCTGTTCCACAGAGCCCAGATCTCCTCTGCTTCTTTGATCAGATGATCCCAGGAGTGGTCCACGGGGACATCCACGGTCTGAGAGGTAACGGCAATGGTGGTATCCTCAACGGGCTTCAGCTCCGGCAGATAGGCAACCGCTTCCTTACCCAGCGCCTGACCGTACTTCTTCATTGTCTTATACTCATGATCTTCGCCCTCGATACGGCCGTGGGGATTCTGATTGCCGCCGGCGCCGGGAATGAACATACACAGAAGGTCTGTCGTTGCCTCGACCTCATCGCGGATGGCGCCGGGGTAGTCAGCGGACAGATAGTTGTAGTTCTCGACTGCATGGTCTGCGTGGGCTGCCCAGTTGACCAGCAGGATATCCTTCTTGCTCTCGTCTTCCCGGTCGAACTTATAAAGGGTCAGAGCAGGGTCAGTCTCAGTAGCATGGGCCACCTCTTCCAGAGAATTCAGGTCGCCGAAGTTGGAGCCGGCGTAGCTGCCGTCGGACATCACATAGTGGCGGACAAAGTTCATGTTCTTAAGATCCTTGGCGCCTGCGTAGATGGTTGCCTTGGAGCGGTCTTCCAGCGCCTTTTGGGCTGCCTTGACAACACCGGCAATCAAAAGTGTCTTATTCTTGGTAGCTGCGTCATCTTCATCGTCGGAGGTAGCGCCGTTATGGGTGTGAGATGCGCCGAAGAACATATGATCCTTGGCAATGCCGGTGGCCTCATTGACAGCGTCCCGGAAGATCTCGCGCTTCTCCTGACCCACCGCCTGGGCATCCAGGGAGAACAGCAGGACAGTCTCCTCGCCTTCGGTAAAGGCAATGCAGTCCACATAGAGATAGCTCAAAATACCGGTGGATCGACGGGTACCGGTATCGCCGTAGCCGCCCATGCCCACGGAAAAGTCCGGGGTCACATTTTCACGGGCAAAGCCTACCTGCAGGCCTTCCGCTTTCTTTTCATTGCCGCTGCCGGTGCAGGCGCAAAGGCCCAAAACCATCGCAGCAATCAAAACAATAGTTACGATTTTCTTCATAAAATGCCTCTCCTTTATATAATGTTTTTACCGAAATTATTATATCACAGCGATATGCCAAACACAACAGAAAATTTCTGCGTGAGGAGATACCCCTACGGGTGATTTGGGAATCACCCGTACGAAAATGTCATTTCGACCGACCCTGAGCAAAGCCGAAGGGGAGCGGAGAAATCTACGCACCCAAAGGTTTACAACCGGTAAGATCCCTCCACGCGCTATGCTTGGTCGGGATGACAGCGTGGTTATAGTCGGGTCGCTCCCACTCACAGTGACACAAAAGAGGGGCAGTTTTACAGGGCTGCTTCCTCTAAGGACAAGCCGGCAAGCTCTGCCAGTTCACGGGCAGCGGCTTCCGTTGCGGCGGGCAGCTCCAGACCACACTCCACAGCCTTATCGTAGCTGATCCAGTTGGGCTCGCCGGGGTAGAAGATCTTGTCAGAGCCCAGCGCCTTGGGAGCGTCCACGATGCTCGCGGTGTACTCTTCCAGACGGCTGGCAAACTCCATGGGATCCATCATCTTCTTCAGGTCGATGACCAGCATTGCGTGGCTGATGCCGGACTGGGATTCGGCAGGTCCGAACATCCAGCTCTTGACATCGAAAGTACCGCCGGACAGAACAGCGGTCAGGGTCTCGATCAAAAATGCCAGGCAGTAGCCCTTATGAGCGGACATGGGACTCATGGAGAAGTTGTTGCCCTGGGGATCGTTGGTGGGCAGACCGTTCTCGTCCACAACCCAGCCGTCGGGCACTTTCTTGCCCTCTTTCTGATACTGGACCACCTTCAGCTTTGCCACCTGAGACAGGGCGATATCCATGAAAATGGGATGCTTACCCTCACGGGGGATGGCGTAGGAGATGGGGGCATTGCCGATGATATTGCCCTTACCGCCGGGAACACACATGAGCTTATTGGTGTTGCTCATGGCAAGGGTCAAAAAGCCCTTCTCGGCTGCGTAGACAGCGTAGCTGCTGCAAGCGCCGAAGTGGCCGCTGTCTTTGACGGTGACGATCGCCATGCCGGTTTCCTCTGCCTTCTTCATGGCAAGGTCGATGGCGTAACGGCCATTATACATACCGAAACCGCCGTTGCCGTCCAGCCGTGCCCAGGTGGGGCCTTCGGTGATGACGGTGGGGGTGGACTGACCGTCCAGACCGCCGTGGCGCATTTTATTTAAGTACTTGGGCAGGTTCACGGAACCGTGGGTGGTGATGCCCATCATGTCGGTCATCACACAGCAGTCGGCAACAGCTGCCGCTGCCTCTTCCTTCACGCCGCAGGCGATCAGCGCACGGCGGCAAAAGTCTTCATACTTTTTAACATCTACGATCATAATACACTCTCCACTCCTTCGCTGCGGAATGTCTCCTCGCAGATGGCCATCTGGCGGAGGATCTTCTCTTTTTCTGCATCGGTGCAGCCGTCGGTGGGACGCAGCACACGCTCGTTCATGAAGCCCAGGGTGGACACTGCGTACTTAACAGCGGCAGTGCCGTTCTTGGCGGATGCGTACACAGAACCTGCCAGGCAGATGAGCTTATTGTACTTGCGCATCAGCTCCACATCGCCGGTAAGGCTTGCGTTGTAGGCTTCCACGAAGACCTTGGGGTACATGGAGCCCATGCCGGGCACCACGCCGTCGCAGCCCAACATAGCAGAGGGCATGTACTGCACAGGTGTGCCGTTGAGAATGGAGAAGTCCTCCCGGTCGGCAAGAGCGTTACAGACCTTGACAGTGTCGTTAAAGTTGGCGGCGCTGTCCTTATAGGCCTTCACAGCGTCGATGTCAGCAAGGGCAGCAACGGTAGCAGGCTCGATCTTCTCCACTACGAAGGGAGGAATGTTATATGCCACCAGATCGATGGAAGTTTCCTTTGCCACATCCTCAAACAGACGAATGATCTCGCCCTGAGAGGTATGACGGTCATAGAACACGGGGGTGATGACTGCTGCGTCGCAGCCGCAGTCTTCGATGCGCTTGATGTTCTCGATGACGCGCTTGGTGGAGGTGTCCATGACACCGGCAAAGACCTTTGCCTTGCCGCGGCATTCATCGGCGGCGATGCGGATCGCGCGGTCGCGCTCTGCCTGGGTAATGGTCATGGTCTCGCCCAGTGTGCCGCAGGCGAACACGCCGTGGACACCGTTACCCAGCATGTAACGGATGAGGGCGCGGTAGCCCTGCTCGTCGACGGTCTCGTCCTCCAGAACCGGGGTCAGCACCGGCACGGTAACACCGCTGTACTTTTTCTTCAGAATCATAATGGTATCTCCTTCTTTGTTTTATTTGTTGTTTGTTGCTTATTAGACTTGACCGGAGTCAAGGAAATGCTATAATGGTATCGGGGGTGAACCTATGGATATGGACAAATTTCCCTTTCGGGGGATCGTTCCCGACAGCATTCTGCGGGACAGCTCCATCGGCGGCAGACGGCAGATGCACGGCCGCAGAGCCCACTGCTTTATTATCAAGCTCCAGGGCACGACCGAATACCGCATTGGCAAGCAAACCGCCACGCTGGATGCCGGGCAGATCTTATTTGTAAAAAAGGGCAGCTCCTATTCCATTCGGGAGGTGTCTCCGGGGTATTCCTATGTTGTCAATTTCGACAGTCCCCATGACCTGCCGGAAGACTTCAAGAAGCTATCTGCACCCCATGGGCTGGACTTAGCGCCTTTGGCGGAAAAGATGTATCACCGGTGGCAGAAAGAAGATCTGTACGGTGCGCTTTCCAGTCTGTACAGTCTTTTGGAAAAGACCTCTGCCCCAAAGGATTACACACCGCCCCGGGAAAAGCAGCTGCTTGGCACGGTGATGGAATACATAAATGAACATCTAACCGATCCGGAACTGGATCTTTCTCAGTTGCCGGGGCTTACCGGTGTCAGCGCCGCGTATCTTCGCAGGATCTTTAAAAAATCCTTCGGCACTGCCCCGGCAGGATTTGTGACGCAACAGCGCATCCGGCTGGCAAAGCAGCTGCTTGCCAACAGCCACACGGAAAAGATCTCGGAGATCGCTTTAAAGGTGGGCTATAAGGATTCTTTGTACTTTAGCCGTCTGTTTAAAAAGCAGACCGGACTTTCCCCCACGGAATACGCGCAGATGTATCAGCAGGAGCTGTTTTAAGAGTAACAGTTTTTGCCCCATTAAGTCAATGCACCATGCGAACCAGATGGACAAAACGAAACTAAAATCCATTGGAGGATTTTACAATGGAAACAAAGATTTTACCTGCCGCATCCCCGGACACCCCGGCGCTGGCGGCAGAAATCATAAAAGCCGGCTCTCTGGTGGCGATCCCCACAGAGACCGTATACGGTCTGGGCGCTGACGGACTCAATCCCGAGGCGGTGGCAAAGATCTTTGAGGCCAAGGGCCGCCCCCAGGACAACCCCCTCATATTGCACATTGCAGATGCCGGGGATTTGGAGGATCTGTGCCATGACATTCCGGAAGCGGCATACGCTTTGGCGGAGAAGTTTTGGCCCGGTCCTCTGACGATGGTACTGCCGGCAAAGGACATCGTGCCCAAGTGCACCACCGCAGGGCTTCCTACCGTGGCGGTCCGGTGTCCGGACAACCATGTGACCCGGGAGATCATCCGCCTTTCCGGTGTGCCGGTGGCTGCCCCCTCTGCAAACCTTTCCGGCAAGCCCTCCACCACCACCGCGGAGCATGTATACCACGACCATCTGGGGAAGATCCCCTTGATCGTAGACGGCGGAGCGTGCCGGGTGGGTGTGGAGTCCACCATCGTGGATCTGACCGAATCCCCTGCCCGTCTGCTGCGCCCCGGCGGCATTACCCCGGAGCAGCTTAAGGCGGTTTTGGGCGAGCTGACAGTGGACAAGGCGGTCACCGCCCAAATTGACAAAGACGCGGTGGTGAAAGCCCCGGGCATGAAATACCGCCACTACGCCCCCCAATGTCAGGTAATCATCGTATCCGGCAGCCGGGAAGCCGCGGCGGCGTATATTAAAAAACAATTTGTCCCCGGTGACCGGGTTTTGTGCTTTGAAGAAGAACTGACCCTTTATGAAGGGTGTGATCCTCTTGCCTACGGCAAGGAAGCGGATACCGCCACGCTGTCGGCAGGTCTGTTTTCCGCCTTGCGGATCCTGGACGATCCCAACATTAAAACCGTATATGCCCGTTGCCCCGTAGGCGGCGGCATTGCTTACGCGGTGCAGAACCGGCTGAAAAAAGCCGCCGCCTTCCGGATCATCGATGCGGAGGTGGCGCTATGATCATCGGCATCACCGGCGGCACCGGCTGCGGCAAGTCTACCCTGCTGGATATCATCCGGGAAGCCGGTGGCGTGGTCGTCGATTGCGACGGGGTTTACCACAACTTGCTGGAAACCGACGAGACGCTTCTTGCCGCCATTGAAACCCGATTCCCCGGGGTAGTGGAATCGGGCAAGCTTGACAGAAAAAAGCTGGGCGCTATCGTTTTTCACAACAAAGGGGCGCTGGACGATCTGAACGGGATCACCCACGCAGCGGTGAAGAAAGAGGTGTTACGGCTGCTGACCCCCACGCCGGAGCTTGCAGCCATTGACGCCATCGGGCTGTTTGAAAGCGGATTGGATAAGTTATGTAAACTTACTGTGGCAGTGACCGCCCCGGAAGAAGACCGGGTCAAGCGACTTGTAAAACGGGACAGCATTCCGGAATCCTACGCCAGAGCCCGGATCGCCGCCCAGCGGAAAAACGAAGAATATGCCGCTCTTTGCGACAGAAATTTGGTAAACGACGGCACGCAGGCTCAATTCCGGGAGAAATGCCTTGCGTTTTTGCAGGAATTGGGTATAATAATAGACGAATGAATCATGAATTCCGGTTTATCAATCACCCATGTAGGGGCCGGCGCCCTCGACGGCCCGAAACGAAATCACACCTCAACGGGGTGATTTCGTTCTGGTCGCCGGCACATTAGAAACATTTTTGCCCGTTGAGGTCAAAAATATTTTCGGGCCGTCGAGGGCGCCGGCCCCTACAAGGTTTTAGGAAAACGGCTCAACAAACCGGAGTTTCACAGATAAGGAGAATCACCATGACAAATGAAGAACTGCGGGAGGCGCTGTTGGCTGCTCCCAAGAACGGCTACGCAAAGCTCACAGCCGAGCAACGCAAGGAAATGAACGAATACTGCGCCCGGTACAGCGCCTTTATGGATGCCTGCAAGACCGAGCGCGAGGCTACCGCATGGACGGTGGAAATTGCGGAAAAGAATGGCTTTCAAGCAATCGTTCCCGGCATGAAGCTGCAGCCCGGCGACCGGGTCTACAAGAACAACCGGGACAAGAGCATTCTGCTGGCGATCATCGGCAGCGAGTCTCTGAACGAGGGCGCAAATATCTGCGCCGCCCACACCGACTCCCCCCGGATGGACTTAAAGCCCACGCCTCTTTACGAGGATTCTGAGATCGCTTACTTCAAGACCCACTACTACGGCGGCATCAAGAAGTATCAGTGGCCCACCGTACCTCTGGCGCTCCACGGTGTTGTGTGCCGCAAGGACGGTCAGCGAATCACCGTCACCATCGGTGAAGACGATAATGACCCCGTACTGGTGGTCTCCGACCTTTTGATCCATCTGTCTGCGGATCAGATGAAAAAGACTTTGGCAGAGGGCATTGCCGGTGAGCAGCTGAATGTGATCCTGGGCACTGAGCCTTTGGAGGGCGAGGGCGCAGACCTTGTAAAGCTGAACATCATGAAGCTTTTGAACGAAAAGTACGGCATCGTGGAAGACGATTTCCACAGCGCCGAGCTGACCATCGTACCTGCCGGCAAGTGCCGTGAGGTGGGTCTGGACCGGAGCTTACTGGGTGCTTACGGTCACGATGACCGGGTCTGCGCTTACGCACAGATCGAAGCGATGCTGGCTTTGAATGTGCCCAAGCACACCGCTGTTTGCATCCTTGCTGACAAGGAAGAGATCGGCTCTGTGGGCGTCACCGGTATGCAGAGCTACGCCTTTGACACCTTCATGCAGGATCTGTGCGACGCCACCGGCGCAGAGCTTAATCGCTGCTACGAAAATTCCTTCTGCCTTAGCGCAGATGTGACCAATGCCTTTGACCCCAACTTCGCAGAGACCTGCGACCGCCGGAACAACAGCATGCTCAACTACGGCATCGCCATCGCCAAGTACACCGGCGCCCGGGGCAAGAGCGGCGCGTCCGACGCTTCCGCAGAGGCTATGGCCCATGTGCGCAAGGTCTTTGACGGCGCAGGCATCGTCTGGCAGGTCGCCACCATGGGTAAGGTGGATCAGGGCGGCGGCGGGACGGTAGCTGCCTACATGGCAAACCGGAACATCGTCACTGTGGACGCAGGCGTGCCCGTTCTGTGCATGCACGCGCCTATGGAGATCGTCTCCAAGCTTGACTGCTATGAGACTTACCTTGCCTGCAAGGCAATTTATCTGGCATAATATCTACCGGGCGCACCGAAAAGGTGCGCCCTTCTTTTTACAACGCATATGTAGGGGCCAGCGCCCTCGACGGCCCCTACAAAATGTGGAAGTTAAGGTTTTGTAAATTGGGTTTACTTTTGGCTTAGAAAATGGTACAATGTAAAAGTTAAGGAGGTGACGCTATGGGCTATTATCTGCGCCGGTTTATGGACGCATTTAAAAAAGGCGATTTATTTTTACTGCTGCTTTGTGTTGTGACCACAGCTTTCGGCTGTCTCATGATCGCCAGCACCACCAACGCCAGTGACAACGGTCCGTGGCGTTTCGTGTTCATTCAGATCATCGCCGCGCTGCTTGGCGTCGGTGCGTATGTGCTCATCTCCTCCATTGACGCGGAGACCCTTTCGGAATACCGGAATATTTTGGTGGCTTTCAACACGGCGCTGCTTCTGCTGCTGATCCCCTTCGGCACGGACAACGGCTCCGGTAACAAGAGCTGGCTGAACTTCCCCTTCCTGCCCTTCGATATCCAGCCTGCGGAGATCTGTAAGATCACCTATGTAATCATCATGGCATCGGTGATGGCGTCACACCAAAACCGGCTGTCGTCCATTCCGTCGGTCTTCCACATGGCCGCCCATCTGATCATACTGGTGGGCCTTAACATGATCCTCTCCGGTGACCTGGGCGTTTCGTTGATCTTCGTATTCATTTTCGTGGGTATGACCGTCTCCGGCGGTGTTAACCTTATCTGGTTTGCCCTTGCAGGCGTTGCCGTGGCGGTATTAGGACCGTTGCTTTACAACTACGCCCTTGACCCCTATCAGCAAAACCGCATCGCCGTTTTGTTTGATCCCTCCCTTGACCCCTACGGCACAGGACCTCTGTACCACGCGGTCCGCGCCATGCGGTCGCTGACCGGCGGCGCGCTGTCCGGTCAGGGTCTGTTTCAGGGTCACCGCACCCAGACCTACGGCGCGCTGTTTGCCCAGCACACCGACTACATCTTCGCCGCCATCGGCGAGGAGCTGGGTTTCCTGGGCTGCGGTCTTGTGCTGCTTCTGATGACGCTGATCATCGCCCGGTGCATCTGGGTGGGCATCCGCTCTCAGGAGCTGCTGCGGCGGCTCATCTGCTTCGGCGCGGCTTCGGCACTGATCTTCCAGGTGGTCATCAACATCGGTATGTGTCTGGGCGTTATGCCCGTTATCGGTCTGACATTGCCCTTTATCAGCTACGGTGGCTCGTCGATCATTTCCCTTTACGCTATGCTGGGACTGGTGTCCGGTGTCTATGCAAGACCCTCTGCCCCCAGCCATGAGCGGTATATCCGGCCGCCTATGATCTCTTATCGGTAAGGAACGGATCCTTCGACTCCGCAGCAAAGCTGCTCTGCTCAGAATGACATAACCCCCCGGTTGCGAAAGCAACCGGGGGGCGTGTTTTTCTTTATCCCTT
>JAZSOR010000068.1:0-22703 GCA_045537035.1 Faecousia sp.
TGGTAATGTCGCCCTTCAGCTGGGTATAGGTAACACTGCCGTCGGCCTGATGGGGGTGCTTCCATGCCCAGTGTCCGGTGCGTTTTTCGCTCTCGGTGATGTTGCCCGCCTCGTCAATATTGGCATTGACCAGGGTCACGTAGCCCTGATCCTCCTCCGGCTGCTCATCCAGCAGATCGAAGATCCGCTCCGCGCCTGCCAGCGCCATGACGATGGCATTGATCTGATTGGAAAGCTGGGAGATCGGCTGGTTGAAGGTACGCGACAGCACCAAAAAGGTGATCAGATTGCCCAGGGTCAGCAGTTTGCCGCCGGAGGCGACCGCGATCAGACCGCCAACGATTGCCAGGATCGCATACTGGAAATAACCCAGATTGTTGTTCACAGGGCCCATCATATTGGTATAAGCGCCGGCCTGGAAAGCGTTGGAGCGAAGCTTCTCGTTGAGCGCATCGAACTCCTGCTTGGAGATCTCCTCCCGGTTAAATACCTTAATGACCCGCTGTCCGTGGATCATTTCCTCCACATAGCCGTTGACTGCGCCTAGGGAACGCTGCTGGCCGATGAAGAATTTTGCAGATTTTCCCACTACTGTCTTGGTCACGAACAGAATGCCGCTGACCGTGAGCAGCATCACCACTGTCAGAATGGGTGAGGTAATGATCATGGTAAGAAACACCACGATCAGCGTTGCTGCTGAGGAGATGCTCTGGGGGATCGCCATAGAGATCATCTGCCGCAAAGTGTCAATGTCGCTGGTGTAGCGGCTCATCAGGTCTCCCACCGGATGGGTGTCGAAGTAGCGGATCGGAAGCTTCTGCATATGGGAAAACATTTGGTCACGGATGGTTTTCTGGGTTCCCTGCCCCACCTTGACCATCAGGAAATTATACAGAAACGACGCAACGATACCCACCAGGTAGATACCGGCCATCATGCACAGAAATCCCACAAGATTGGGGTCCTCTCCCCGAAGCATAGGGGTCACATAGTCGTCAACCAAGGTGCCCAGAGAGGCGGAGCTGGCGGCCTGCGCCACGGCGCTGAGCAGGATGCACAGCACCACAAGGATCAGAACTACTTTGTACTTTGCCACATAGCCGAGCAGCCGGGAAACGGTCTTTTTGGGATTCCGGGCCTTTCTGCCGTCGCCCATCATTCTTACAGGAGGCATCAGTCATCCGCTCCTTTCGTCTGGGATTCATAGACCTCCCGGTAGATCCCGGAGGTTTCAAGCAGTTGCGTGTGTGTGCCGGCAGCTGCAACCGTACCGCCGTCCATCACCAGTATCAGGTCCGCATCCTGAACAGAGGCGACCCGCTGGGCAATGGTCAGCTTGGTGGTGCCGGGGATCTCCTCAGCAAAGGCCTTGCGGATCTGTGCGTCGGTGTGGGTATCCACCGCAGAGGTGGAATCGTCCAGGATCAGGATCTTCGGTTTTTTCAGCAGCGCCCGGGCGATGCAGAGCCGCTGCTTCTGACCGCCGGAGACATTGCTTCCCCCCTGCTCGATATGGGTGTCGTAGCCATCGGGGAAGGATGCGATGAAGTCGTGTGCGCAGGCCAGACGGCAGGCGTGCTCCATTTCCTCATCCGTAGCATTGGGATTGCCCCAGCGCAGGTTGTCTTTAATCGTACCGGAGAACAGCACATTCTTTTGCAGCACCATAGACACTGCATCACGGAGTACATGGATATCGTAATCCCGTACATCCACACCGCCTACCTTTACAACACCCTCGGTGGCATCGTAAAGCCGGGGGATCAGCTGCACCAGTGTGGATTTGGAAGAACCGGTGCTGCCCAAAATACCCACGGTCATGCCGGGCTTGATATGCAGATCGATCTTTTCCAGCGCGTTACGGCTGGCGGTCTTGGAGTAGCGGAAGGATACGTTTTCAAAGTCGATGGAGCCGTCAGGAACCTGGGTGACCGGCTCTGTCGGGCTGTCCAGCTCCGGCGTTTCCGCCAGGATCTCACTGGTGCGGCGCAGAGGTGCCTGCGCCATGGTGAGCATCACAAAGACCATGGATAGCATCATCAGACTGCTGAGGATCTGGGTGGTGTAAGTAAACATGGCGGTCAGATTGCCGGTGGTCAGACCTCCGGCGATGGCGCCGTTACCGGATTCCACCACCATATTGGCACCCATGTAGGAGATCACCAAAATACAGGTATACACTGCCACCTGCATCAGAGGGTTGTTGAATGCCAGGATCCGCTCGGCTTTGACAAAGTCATTGTAGATCCGACCGGAGGTCCCGGTGAATTTCTCGATCTCCTTGTCCTCCCGGACGAAGGACTTGACTACACGAATGCCGTGCAGATTCTCCTGCACCACATTGTTCAGCTTATCGTAGGTCTTGAACACCCGCTCAAAAATGCCATGGACAAACCGGGCGATGAACAGCAGGCCGAAGGCCAGCAGCGGCAGCACCACGCAATACACCACACACAGCCGGGGGCTGATGGAAAACGCATTGACGGTGGCAAGGATCAGCATCATCGGGCAACGGACTGCCATGCGGATCATCATCTGGAAGCCCATCTGGATCTGCGCCACATCCGAGGTCAGACGAGTCACGATGGACGAAGTGGAGAATTTGTCAATGTTTGCAAAATCGAAGGTCTGCACCCGGTAATACATATCCTGGCGCAAGTTTCTGGAGAAGCCGGTGGCGGCATAAGAGGCGGCCACCGCCGATGCCACACCAAACACCAGACTGCACAAAGCGTACAGTATCAGCAGCAGACCGTAGCGCACCACCGCATTCATATCGCCCAGCTCCACACCGTAATCGACGATATGAGAAAGTACGCCGGGGATCTTGGTCTCCATATACACTTCACCGATCATGCACAAAGGGCTTAAGATCGTCGCCGGCCAGTACTGCCGGATGCTGCGCATAAGCTTTAACAGCATAAGATTCCTCCTTAAGGATAACATAGTTCTAACATTATATTCTAATAGCGTATGGCAATAATTTCAATAGCAACAAAAAAAGTTTACAAATTCCGGTTTATCGGGCGGCAGTGCCGCCTGACAATGCGCTACCAACGAATCTCATATCCACCGTCTCCTAACCTGCCCGGTATTGAAAAGGCTACAAAACTGAACAGCTTTTTGCGTGTTCTGTTACCGGGTGGGATAGGATGTGTAACGATTATCTTGGGCGGTGGTAGCGAAATTGTCTGCAGGCACTGCCTGCTAAACCGGAATTTGAAAGGCTTCAAAAAGAGCTTGAAATCTACAGAAGTCTTTGATATAATACCACTACTGCGCAGGGTTCGTATATCGGTAATACAACGGCTTCCCAAGCCGTGAAGGCGGGTTCGACTCCCGTACCCTGCTCCATAGTCATGCCGCTGTGGTGGAATAGGTAGACACAAGGGACTTAAAATCCCTCGGAGTAAAATCCGTACCGGTTCGATTCCGGGGAGCGAGGGGAGCGCCGCCTGTGGCGGATGAAGCGACCTGAGCAAGTGGCAGCGGTCGGCGAGGGACGAAGGCTGTAAAGCCAAGGACATTCGCCGGGCACCGCAACAGGGCAGCGGCACCATGAGCCGCAGGCTCATCATAATTGAATAATATGCCGCTGTGGTGGAATAGGTAGACACAAGGGACTTAAAATCCCTCGGAGTAAAATCCGTACCGGTTCGATTCCGGTCAGCGGCACCAAATAACGGGATACCCGAACCGGGTATCCCGTTATTTCTATGCCGGTCGGAATCGAACCGCAGGTGAGATTTGGGGGAGCAAGGGGAGCGCCGCCAGTGGCGGATGAAGCGACCCGAGCGAGTGGCAGCGGTCGGTGTGCAACGCAGCCGCGCCGTCGGCAAGGCGCACACCGGGCACCGCAACAGGACTGCCGGCACCAAAAGAGCACCCACTTTCGTAGGTGCTCTTTTACATTATTTATTCTTTCAGCAGTCTGGCATAGCCACTGCCGTACTGAACGCAACGGGACACCCGGCTCAAAGTGGCAGAGGAGATCTCCACCTGCTCCATGACCTGGGCGTAAGTCTTGCCTTCCAGCAACAGCTTTGCCGCATGGCACCGCTCCGCCATATTTTCAATTTCCTTGGCGGTGCAAAGGTCCTCTAAAAGCGCCCGGCAGTCCGCTTCGTTGTCCACAGAGGCGAGCAGCTTCACCAATGCTTCGATGTGCAGTTTCTTTTCGTTGCTCATCAGAATTTCTCCTGTGCGCCCCGGAGGAACGAACGGGTCTTCTCACTCTTGGGATCGCCGAATACCTGCTCCGGTGTGCCCATTTCCTCAATCACGCCATCAGCCATGTAGATGACCACATCGGCAACCGACCTTGCAAACTCCATTTCATGGGTCACCACGATCATGGTGCGGTCTTCGTTTTTCAGTTCCCGAATGACACGCAGTACTTCTCCGGTCAGTTCCGGATCCAGCGCTGAGGTAGGCTCGTCAAAGCAGAGGATCTCCGGCTGCATTGCCAGCGCCCGGGCAATGGCAACACGCTGCTGCTGTCCGCCGGACAGCTGATAGGGATAATTTTCCAGCTTATCGCCCAAGCCCACCTGAGTCAGCAGATTGATGCCCTGCTGCTCCAGTTCTTCCGGCGTTCCTTTTTTCAAAAGGGTCGGCGCTAATGTCACATTTTTCAGCACGCTGTACTGGGGAAACAGGTTGAAGTTCTGGAACACCAAGCCGAAATGCAACCGGTTTTCACGAACCTGCTGATCGTTATACTTGGTGCCAGTAGAGAACAGCTCCTTGCCGTCTACAATAATCTGTCCTTCGTCCGGCGTTTCCAAAAAGTTCAAGCACCGCAAAAGTGTTGTCTTACCGCTGCCGGAAGAACCGATAATAGCCAGCACCTGTCCCTTTTCCAGAGAAAAGCTGACGCCTTTGAGAACCTTGGTCTTACCAAAGGATTTTTTAATATCTTTTACTTCCAGTACCATACTTAACTCCTGAAATAGTCGAGTTTTTTCTCCAGCCGGGCAAACAGGACCGTCAGCAGGCCGTTGAAGACCAGATAGAATACGCCGGTGTAGAACAGCGGCCAGATCAGGCCCTTTTTAATGAAGGATTCACCTGCCCAAATGATCTCATAAATGGAGATAACACGGGCAAGAGAGGTATCTTTTACAAGGGTAATGATCTCATTGCTCATAGGTGCCATGATCCGCTTGATCACCTGCAGCAGCACGACCTTGAAAAAGATCTGTCCCTTGGTCATGCCCAGCACCTGTCCTGCCTCATACTGTCCCTTGGCAATGGACTCGATACCTCCCCGGTAAATCTCGGAGAAGTAGCATGCATAATTCAAGGCAAATGCCACAATGGTTGCCGTAAACCGGGGCATAGCCGGCAACCCGAAAATCAGACCCGGTCCGTAAAAGATAATAATCAACTGGAGCATCAGAGGAGTTCCCCGAATGACCCACACAAGACCCCGGGACAACACCTTTAAGGGAGCAAATTTGCTCATTGAGCCAAAGCAGATGATCAGGCCCAAGGGAAGGGAAAACAGCAGTGTCAGAGAAAATACCTTCAGAGATTCTCCAAAGCCCTCCAACAACTGCATCGTTACTGGCCAAAACATACCGATACCTCTTAATTCTTTTCAACTTACATGGGTAATAACGCAACTTTGCAGGGGAGGTCGCGACTTCCCCTGCAAGTGATGGTCTAAATTACTCTGCTAAAGTCAGCTCGTACTTTTCAGCAAGTTTTTCCAGAGAGCCGTCTGCCTTCAGATCCTTCAGGAACTGATTCAGCTTTGCAGTCAGGTCGGAACCCTTGCGGAATGCAACGCCATATTCCTCGCTGGACAGGCTGATGCCAACTGCCAGATCTGCATAGTCGGTACCCTCACCGGTCATTGCCTTTGCCATGGTAATATCGATCACGCAAGCATCAGCTGTACCTGCAGCCACTTCCATCAGTGCGCCTGCCTGGTCCTGCTTGGAAACTGTTTTCAAACCGGCTTCATCTGCCACAGACTGACCGGCGGAACCTTCCTCAACTGCGAAGGTCAGGTCCTTCATGCTCTCTGCATCCTTGTAGTCAGCGATCTTGTCTTCCTTCATGACAACGACCTGTGCATTGATTACATAAGGATCGGAAACGCTGGCATTGCTGGTAGCTTCCTCAGTAATGGTCATGCCATTCCAAACCACGTCGATGTTCTTGGCATCGAGTTCAAAGAACTTCTTGCCCCAGTCACCGATTACAAAGAACTCACATTCCACTTCCAGTTCCTTAGCGAACAGTCTTGCCAGTTCTGCATCAAAGCCGGTCCATTCACCGTTCTCATCCTTGAAGTCCATAGGCTCGTACTCGGTGATACCTACGATCAGCTTGCCCTGCTTCTGTACGTATGCCAGATCAGAGGCGGGCTGCTCTGTGTTAGCGCCGGTGGTGCCATCCTGGCCCTGAGGAGCAGACGGAGCGCAGCCTGCGAAGCAAGCAGCGATCATCATAACTGCCAAAAACATTGCAATAACCTTTTTCATAATAACAACTTTCCTTTCGGTTTTTTTGATTGGATGGGTGTATTATACTTTATCTCGCTAAAGTTGTAAAGTACTTTTTTATTTTTGTTTGTTCTGTACATAGATCGCGCTGCAATATCACGGGATTCTCATCAATTTAACGAGAATAAATCGCGATTCTTTCTTGCTTTGGCCTTTTTCAGCCGTTATAATAAAGAAAAACATAGAAAGGAGAGCGTCATGAGGCAAAATCGCATCTTTGCGCACATCCTGCTCCTTTGCATGATCCTTTCCCTGTTGCCCTTTTCTGCCAACGCATCAGAATCGTCTGTGGAGCAGCAGATCATTGACAGCTGCACTTATAACCAGGTCGCGGATATATCCCAGCACAATCTGACCGACACGGAACTGGAGGAGCTGTTCTTGCGGCTTATATATGAGGGCAAGCTGCCTTGGTATGCCGCCAACACCTATAAATATTATTACGATAAAAACACAGGGCTCATGTTGGAATTTCACCCGGAACCGCTGAGCAAAGAGCATTATGACCGGATGACCTATGAACAGAAAGTCGCCGAGGTGCTGGATGCCTGCGTTCACGAGGGTATGGAAAAGTGGCAGATCGCCCTTGCCATCCACGATTATCTGATCGTTAACTGCATTTATGATGAGTCGCTGAAGCTGGACACCGGCTACGATCTGCTGGTCAAGGGCAGCACCGTCTGTTCCGGCTATGCAGCCCTTTATCAGGATCTTTTGCTTCGGGCCGGTATCCCCTGCCTGCAGGTAGACAGCGACCCCATGAACCATGTATGGAATCTGGTACAGCTGGACGGGAAGTGGTATCATGTGGATGTGACTTGGGACGACCCGTCCCCCGATACAAAAGGTTATGTCAGCCACACATATTTCCTGCGTACAGACGAGCAGATGAAAGCCGGGGATGAGCCTCACCACGATTGGAAAACCGATATTACCTGTACGGACACCCGGTATTCCGACGCTTTCTGGGCAAACATCCAAAGCCACATTCTCTTTACCGACGCGAAAACCTGCTATTACATTCGGGACAAGGAGCTTGTCAACAGCATTTACAAGCGGGATATCCCTTCCGGGGAAGAGAAGCGGCTATATAAAGAAAACGGGAAAGCTATCAATATCGGCCACGGCAATTACATCTATCAGCACACAGGTCTCTCCCTTTGGAATGACCGGCTTTGGTTCTGCACGATGGATAAGGTATACTCCATGGATTTAAACGGTAAAGATGTGCGCACGGAATATACTTATAATCTAAAAGCAGAAAACCGTTTTCTGGCAGGATGTTTTGTGACAGACGATACGATCGAACTGTCTGCATCAGACCACGACGGAAATGCCAAACCCTTGACCCACACATTAGCAGCTTCCGGTGTTCATGTGCACAGTTATACCCAAACCGTCACCGCCCCCACATGCACTGATCCGGGCTATACGGTTTCTGACTGCCAATGCGGCATCACCGCCAAGGGCGATATCGTTGCCCCAAACGGTCACGATTTGAAGCGGACTACGCAAAAAATCGCAACCTTTTTCTCTGACGGTTATGAAGAGACCGTTTGTAACATCTGTGGGCAGGCCGGAGAAGAAACCCTGCCGCAAATCGACTTCTGGCTGTGGCTTGACGAATACAGCACTCACATTTTCACCGCAAGCGTCGCAGTGATCTCCATCATATCTTTCATCCTGCGCAAACGCAAAAAGAAACGCGCCTCCCAAACGGTCGGGTAACGCAAAAATAACTTTTAACTTAGCGCAAACAGCTGTTGATTTTTGCCAAGTATTGCAGTATTATAATGAGAGCAGTAAGATTTACTACCGAGAAAAGGAGAAGTCATACATGATTATTACTCAGAAAAAACCCATTGAAGAAGTGATGGCTATGGTCGGCGATGCCAAGACCGTTGCCATCGTCGGCTGCGGCAGCTGCGCTACCGCCTGCCAGACCGGCGGCGAACCCCAGATCGCGGAGCTGACTGCTGTTCTGGAGCAGGCCGGCAAGAAGGTCGTCGCTACCACTATCTGCGACTACTGCTGCATGAACCTGGGCGTTAAGGCAAAGATGAAGCCCATCGTTGCTGCTAACCCCGACTGTGTCGTCTGCATGAGCTGCGGCGACGGCGTACAGTGTGTTGCCAAGAACGCAGCCACCGCTCCCGTCTACCCCTCCAACGACACCATGTACTTAGGCGAAGCCGTCCGTTTCGGTGTTTGGGAAGAAGCCTGCCGTTTCTGCGGTCAGTGTGTCCTGGGCTCCACCGGCGCCATCTGCCCCATCACCCAGTGCGCAAAGAGCCTGGTCAACGGCCCCTGCGGCGGTCAGAAGAACGGCAAGTGCGAAGTCAACCCGGAGAACCCCTGCGCATGGATCAAGATCTATGAGCGCTTGGAGGCAACCGGCCAGCTGGATAAGCTGACCCAGACCCGTCCCGACAAGGGCTATGAGAAGGTAGCCTATCCCAGAACTATCAGCTTGAGGGGGAAGAAATAATGAGCATTTTGAAAGACGCGCTGGAATCCGGCAAATTTGGCGTAACCGCCGAAATGGCACCCCCTAAGGGTTATGACTTTACCGAGCAGATGGAAGCCGCTGAGGTCCTGAAGGGTAAAGTTCACGCTGTTAACGTTACTGACATGCAGAGCGCATGCCTGAAGGCTACCGGCCTGGGCCTGTGCATCAAGCTGAAGCAGGCAGGCGTTGAGCCCATCCTGCAGATGACCGGCCGTGACCGTAACCGTATGGCGATCATGGGCGATATGCTGGCAGCTGCCGGCTTTGGTATCGATACCATGCTGGCCCTGACCGGCGACCACCCCGTGGTGGGCGACTGCAAGGACACTAAACCCGTTTACGATCTTGACTCCGTTGGTATTCTGAAGATGCTTACCAAGATGGAAGAGACGAACTGCGACTGCGGCGGCAACGAGATCGCCGGCGGCGCTCCCAAGTTCTACAAGGGCGCATCCGTCACACCTCTGTATGAGCCCATGTTCCTGCAGATCAACAAGCTGCGCCAGAAGGTAGAAGCCGGCGCTATGTACATTCAGACTCAGGGCATTTTCGACCTGGATGTTCTGAAGCGCTTCCTGGAAGCTGTAGACAAGGCCGGTATCAAGACCCACATCATGGCAGGCATCATCCCCCTGAAGGGCGCCGGTGGTGCTAAGTACATGAACGAAAATGTCCCCGGCATTGCCGTTCCTCAGGACATGATCGACAAGCTGGCAGCCGCTGCTGCAGAGGGCAAGGAAAAGGGTGTCAAGGGCCTGCCCGCAAAGCTGGGCATGGAGATGGCAGCCGAAATGATCGCCAAGATCAAGGACGAGAAGCTGTGCGACGGTGTCCATGTTATGGCCATCGGCGCAGAGAAAAATGTTCCCACCATTTTGGATCTTGCCGGCGTTACCGTGTAATCCCATACATAAGCAAAAGCCGCTGTGGTTTCCACCACAGCGGTTTTTTTCCATGTTTTCTGTCATTCTGAGCAAGCATTGCAGATGCGCGTCGAAGAATCCGTGATTCCCAAAGAGAACGGATTCCTCGTCTTGCTCGGAATGACAAGCGATTTTATTACAGTTGATCCAAATTCATAGAGAATGCCGGCAGGCATTCTTTAATAAACCAGTCAAGCTCCGGCAGTTTCATTGCCCTCAGGGCTTTCATGGTCTGCTTGGCGGCGGAATCAAATTCCGTATTGCCTGCCTTCTGCTCCTCGATACATTTAATATAGGCAGACAGCTTGTCCGCTGCCTTGATGATGGGCAGCAGCTCCTCGTCATCTTCCAGTATCAGGTGCTCATAGCTTTCCTTCAGCGCTTCCGGCAGCTTGTCCAAAAGTTGATTGCCTGCCAGACGCTCCACCTGCTTGTAGGCATCCTTGATACCCGGGTTGTGATACTTGATAGGCGTGGGCAGATCGCCGGTGAGGATCTCCGAAGCATCGTGATACAGCGCTGCCACGGCGCACTTATCCGGATCAGGGCCGGGAAGCTTCAGAATATCCCGGCGGATCAGCGCCAGACCGTGGGCAAGAACCGCCACCTGATGGCTGTGCTCCTGAATATTCTCGGAAAAGGTATTGCGCATCAGCCCCCAACGGGTAATATAGCGCATTCTGCCCAGCAGGGCATAAAACTCATTGGCCATAATGTTCCTCTACTATCTGATTGAGCATTTTGGGCATATTGGCAGGATCGTCGCAGAAATACTTTCCGCCTGCCGCCTCAATGCAATCTCTGTCCCGGAAACCCCACAGTACACTCAGGCAGGGCACGCCGGCATTGCTTGCCGTGACCACATCCACATCGCTGTCGCCTACATACACGCAGGCATCCACACCGATCTCTGCCATAGCCTTAAGCACCATATCCGGCGCAGGCTTTCTGGGGCAGTCATTGCTTTCACCACGGGCATAAATATCTCCGAAGTAATCCTTGCACAAAGGCTTCACCGCAGCGTCCGGCTTGTTGGAAACCACCGCAACGGGATACCGCTGGGAGATCTTCTCCAGCGCCTCTAAAATGCCGTCATAGGGACGGGTCTTTACCTGGGAATGGGCGCGGTAGTATTTCTGATAAGCCGCAAGGACCTCCTCTGCCGGAGGATCATTTTCCTTACCGGGCAGCGCCAGCTGAATGAGCCGCAGCGCGCCGTTACCCACAAATTGCCGCACCTCTTCCAAAGAGCGCTCCGGGCAGCCGTACTGCTTTAATATGTAATTTACAGCGTCTGCCAGATCTTCCAAAGTGTTCAGCAGCGTGCCGTCCAGATCGAATAAAATGCCTACCTTCAAATCAAATACCTCTGTTCTTCAAAACCCGGATGTCATCGCCCACAAAGGTCAGTCTTTTAAAATTACCCTGCAGACGGGATGCGATCTGGGGAGAATACCGCTGGGCGATCTCGTCCACATTTAAGTTTGTGGAGACGATCATGCTTTTGCCTGCCAGCAGCCGTTCATTGAGCAAGCTGTAGAGCGCCGCCGTCACAAAATTACCCGACATCTCCGTACCCAGATCGTCCACGATCAAAAGATCGCAGCCGGCGATATTTTCCGCTTCCAAGCGGCTCTGGTCGTCCGAATTGAACCGGTTTTTTTCCAGTTTTGCAAACAGCGTGGGGGCGCTCTCGTAAGCAACGCTGTAGCCCTTTTCCGTCACCGCTTCCGCGATGCAGGCAGAAAGGAATGTCTTTCCGAGGCCGGTGTAGCCAACAAACAGAAGATTGCCTGCACCCTCGCCAAAGTTTGCGGCGTACTGCCGGCAGTTTTTCAGGGTCAGTTCCATCACCGCCCGGGGGCTTGCGCCAAAGGAGCGGTCGATCTTGTCGGAATAGTAATCCAGCCGGAAATTCTCAAAAGTCTCCTGACCGGTGGTCAGCAGCGCCAGTTCTTTTTTCTGCTCTGCCACACAAAGTTTACGCAGGCAGCTGCACATGGCAGAGCCCATATAGCCACTGCCGCCGCAGGACGGACACAGTACGGTCTCCTCCAGCCAGCCGGGGGCAAAGTACTTCTCCTCTAAATCCTTGCGTTCCTTTTGCAGGGCAAGGTTTGCCTTTTTCACTTCCTCCATGGCCGCCTGGGCATCGCCGCCCTGAGTAAATACCGTCTGGGCCGCCAAGGTCATGGTGCGGCGCAGCTCAAGGTCGATTTCCTTCAGCCGGGGCACATCGGCATAGGCTTTCTGCAGACGCTGCTGATATTGTGACTGGGCATCCGCCTTATTCTGAGCCAGCCGCTGCCGCGCCCTTTTCAGGATCTGTGCGCTATATGCCATGGGTTATCCCTCCTGCAACAGCCTTTGGATCGCTTCCAGCTCCGCCGCTCCCAGCTGACCGGATGCGCCCTTAGGCACATTCTTTTTCTGATCTTTGGTTTCGATGTCTTCCACCGTTATGAGGCCTGCCTCATGCCAACGGGTAAGTATCCTGTTCATGTACGCCCAGTTCATATTGCCGGTGTTCAGGCAAGTCCGGTCATAGGCAATGGCGATGGCATCCATGCCGAAGCCCATCTCCAGCCATGCCTTGGCATACTTTTCTTCTCCGGAGGTCAGGCTTCTGCCCCGGATCTGCAAGGTTTTCATCAGCTGTCCCAACTGGGAACGCTGATGATTCTGACGCTGAATGAATGCCGCGGCTTCTTCCATGGTGTCGATCCCCTGCTCTGCCCATGCGTAGGCCTCTTTTTCGATCGTACGCAGGGAGGGGTTTCGCAGACTTCCCCGGTTCCGGGCACGCTCTTTGCAGTAGCTGACCAGGATACACACCACTTCCGGCGCAAGGCCCAGATACCGTACAAAGCCCAAAATGATCTTCAGCTCTTCCGTGTTTAAGTTTCTGCCCATCAGCCGCTGGATCTCCCCGTACAAGCTGCGGAAATCCCGGTCATGGTCCATAGCGCTAAGTACATCCTTTTCAGAATAGGACGGTCTCTCTCCGGCAATAACTGTCTTGCGTTCCTGCTGCCACAGTCCCAGTTGCCGCAAAGTTGCCGTGGCGCAGGAAAGACGGGACTCGTTTAAGTGCAGCGCCTCCGCCGCGCCTTCGAGAGCATTGCCGCTGCGCAGGTACAGATACAGTAGCGCCGCATCACCGCTGGCAGCACCGAGTAGTTTGCGCATATCCGATTGTTCGATGCTTAAGTCCAGGGTATTCATAGGGCGCTCCTTTCAAAAAACTCATTATGAGACATTATAACACAGGATTTTTCCGCGCACAACCTAGAAAAAGCGAATTATTTGGAGAAAAACGAGGCTGTTTTTTGTCACCACACAGCATATTGTGGCTGCTGCAATTTCCGACCACAAGAGCAGCAAAAAAGACCTGATGGATCGTCCATCAGGTCTTTTGATTAATTTGCGGTGCGTCCGGTGACGCTGTTGGCGGCCAGAATACCGCTGACATCATTGGACACGGTAACTTCCAGCTGGGCGGCTGCGGTATTGATCACCCGACGGGCGCCCTCGTAATACTTTACATAGTAATCAATATCCAGGTCGGCGATCTCTGTGCCCTTACTGCCAGAATGGATCATCTTGTTGTCTCCGATGTAGATTCCCACATGGGATGCAGGGTAAGTTCTGCCCGGTTCGTAGAAGAAGAGCAGGTCTCCCACCTGCAGACCGTCGCGAGGAACAACAACGCCGTCCTGCATCTGGGTCGCAGCGGTACGGTGCAGGGTGATGCCGTGTTTCTTAAAAAGATAGAGCATCAGGCCGGAGCAGTCAAAACCGCCGGGACGGGTGCCGCCGTAAACATAACGGTAGCCCAGGTTCTTCTTGCCCAATGCCAGCAGGGAATGGCGCAACGCCAGAGCCTGCGCGTGATCCGTATAGGTCAGCAGCCGGGTGTTGGAAGAGTTGGGGTCGCAGTCAATATAATAATTTCCGTCTTCACTATGTACGATCTGGGATTTTGCGATATAGCCGTTTCTGCCGTAGCAGTCGACCTTGTAGAAGTCTTTCTTCTTTCCTAAGACCTTGACCATCGTGCCGTCCTCCATCTGTCCGATGATGGCAGAGGAGTTGTTTGCTTTGTTTCTGACGATGGTCGTCAATGTCTGCTCCAGCACCACATCTGTCTCGGTAGCCTTAACTACCATGGCGGGCTGAGCAAGGCTCACCAAGCACAAAAGACACAGTGCAAAGCTAAGGATTCGCATGCCCAAATTCTGGGATCTGGTCATAAACACATTTCCTTTCATGGTTGCAAACTCGTTTCTAATTGGTTACAACCGGTTACGAATTATAGCACAGATGTTACCGTCTGTCAACCCCTTTTGCATGTGGAAAATAAACAAAAACCCGCTTTTTGCCCATACACACCCCATTTTATGACCTCTGTGTGGAGAAAAACAGTCAATTTTTCTATAGAAATAAGGATCGCTGCAAGGTTACAAATCTTGCAGCGATCTTTGTTTTTTCTCAAATTTTCTTAACTTTCCATCTGCTTTCCCAGGAATTCGGCAACCGTTTGTGCAAGTCGCTGATCCGCTTCTGCCATGGGCGCGGCGTTTTCGCCCATCAGCAGCAGAACGCAACCCATCAGATCGCCCTGACTCAAAATGGGCGCAGCCACGCCCAAATGATACTTGTCAGACCCTTCCGCTGCCCGGAGCAGCGTATCTCCCGGGGTGTAGCGGTAATTCTTCCGGCTCTCCATCAGCTTGTCCAGCTCCTGAGAATTGGGCTTGTCCATCAGCTCCCGTTTGGGCGCACCGGACAGAGCGATAATGGAATCCCGGTCCGCCACCGCCGCCACATGGCCGGTGTTGGCGCCGATGGACTCGCAGATCTGCGCTGCAAAATCCTGCAGATCCCCCATGGGCGAATACTTCCGGAAGATCACGCCTCCATCCTTTTCGGTATAAATTTCCAATGGATCGCCTTCCCTGATTTTCAAAGTTCTTCGAATCTCCTTCGGAATCACAATTCTTCCCAAATCGTCAACACGCCTTACAATTCCTGTTGCCTTCATATATCTTTCTCCTTTACAGACATTCAGGCACTACCGAAAACCATGTCATTGCGAGGGCGCTTGCGCCCGTGGCAATCCGCATCCCCTGCCGCCAAAGGCGGCGCGGTCCTTTGCACCGCAAGAAAACGGATTCCCACGCCAGTGTGCGCACTGGCTCGGAATGACAGTGGTAGTCGGCAGTCGCCTACAATAATTTTACAAATTACGCTGTTAGTATCTGCAAACAAAGGTCAATTATACCGCAATTAAAAATTAAAAGCTGCCCAATTGTTTGGGCAGCTTTTAATGTCTTACAGACCTAAAATCTGTTTTTTCTTTGCATCAAATTCTTCCTGTGTGATTACACCGTCATCCAGCAGTTTCTTGAACTTTTGCAGCTGTTCTGCATCATCAGTTGTCGCTACAACAGGCGCAACAGCTTCCTTCTTTTCGCTCTGCCGTGCAACAAGCAAATTGTTGACTGTTTCAAAAATCTCGGATGCGTTTTTGATAGCAAGGAAGCTAATCTTACCCGAGGAAGTAGACACTGCAACACCCTTAAACAGACCGATTGTTGCTGTAGCAGATACGGAGTCAATAGGCAGATCCACTCTCTTTCCAAAAACGACTTTGCCATAAACCCGCTTGTCGGTTACTGTTAATTCATAGCTGCGCAGCCACAGGAAAACCAATCCGCCAATCACGATCATTGCTGCCAAAGGAATCATCCAAATATAGAACTCCTCAAAGGCCTCGTTCACACCATAAGCAAACGCATTTCCGTATTGAATTTGAGGGCAATCCGTCAAAATCTCTTTCAGCTGTTCTTCACTCAGCTCATCCAAATCGTAGTCATACCAAGATTTGTCCGATCTGTACTCATAAGCAAAGCACCACTTGTCATGCTCATGTTCTCTTTCAACATACTCCCAATTGTAGGAATCTGCATAATCAGAAATATAGATGCCTCCCAAAATCAACGAAGCCACCACGCCCATGACAACAAGAATAAGGAACAATTTCTTTACATTGTAGGATTGGCTTTTCGCGAGAATCTTCTCTTCCATTTGGATAACTCCTATGTATATTATTTTGTCACATTCGACAACTCAAGAATACCATATTATTCTATTTTCGTCAAGAACATTGGGCGATTCAAACCATCACCAGCAGTGTGGATTATCACACCTCTGGTTTACTCACATAATCCTCTATCCCTGCACCATATGTAGATGTTCGTGATCGCTCGTTTGAATTGTTCCTCTGATGTAAATGTTGTACCAGAGGGGTCGCCTTCCCTGATTTTCAGGGTTCTTCTAATCTCCTTCGGAATCACAATTCTTCCCAAATCGTCCACCCGACGGACGCATGTCATTCTGAGCGGAGCGGCCGCAGGCTGCGTAGTCGAAGAATCCGCATCCCAAAAGAGAACGGATCCTTCGACTCCACTTCGTTTCGCTCAGGATGACAGTGGTAATCGATAGCCCCTACAATACTTTTACAAATCACGCTGCGAGTCTGTAAACGGGCGGAGAAATATACGAAAACTTGCAAGACAGAAGATACTATTTGCTTGACTCTTCGTTCCGTATATGATTTAATTTTTGTATTACTAATAGAAAGGTTGTGTCCTTATGGCAAAGGTTACTACTTATAAAAATTCCAAGCTTGCTACTTTTCTTAGTTTTCTTGGCTATATAGCGATCGTACTTGGTGTTTATTCCTGTTTCAAAGAAGAACTTGGTATCGGCGTGGGCATCGTTGCACTGGCGATTGGCATTGCCTTGAAACTGCTGGCCGGTTTTATCAGTAAAAAGAAAAGTGAAAAAGAAGCCAAGCAAAACCAGAACATATAAGCAATAGCGGCGTGGATTACCACGCCGCTGTTTATTTTAATCAAATATTGTCTTACTTGCCCACGGGGATCTTGCTGTTCATGATGCTGTTGAGCTTTTTGAAAAACTCTGTGTTGCGGATCTCCGCGATGATCTTTGCATCCGGTCCGGAAGGCTGTTCGGGCAGCTGCAGGATGTTACTCAATTTGCCGTAATCAAAATTTTTCTCGTCATGCCCTTTGCATTTGATATAAGCGCTGATGCATTTCGGCATTCTGTACATATGGATCCTGCCCATTTTGTCGGAGATCTCGAAAGAAGTATCGCTTACATCCCGCAAGATATCACCGAATTCTCCGCACATATGCTCCGGCATGCCGTTGGGCCGTTCCACCCGGTCAAAAATATGGACGCCGTATTTATTCCGTTCGCCGGTGCGGTTTGCCATATAGCAGCCCACCAGTTCGTCCTGCATGGCGCCGCTGGGCTCGATCACACTGCCGATATAATACCACGCAGTCTTTTTCAGTTCTGCGGCATCGGTATTGACCGATACATTCATGCCGCTGACCTGCAGCTCTTGAAAATCCTGCTGAATGGACACAACGCCGATCCGCACATTGCCTTTATCGTGGATATGCAGCCACAGTCCGTCGTACCAGTTCTTCCGGTTTTTCAGCCGCCAAATAAGCGTATAACTATAATTTACGATCGCATACACCACCGTAGCGGAGAAGCCCATGAACAGATACTGTACGATCCAAACGGCAGCATCTCTGGCAAGGTCGTTTTGGATAAAGCCCAAACGATCATAAAGACCGGAATCGGCTATCAGCGCCATATAGGCATCCATAAAGAACAGAAGCAGCGCAATGGTCGTTAAGGCAATATTTTTCTTATGGTCTGTCTGTTTATCCATAAGTAAATGCTCACCCCTTATACTCTTGAATAATGCTGTGCAGCTGATCCTGAATGATGCCGTTGGAGGCGATCACGGAAGAAGGCTTGTCCATCGGCGGATAGTTTGCGCTATAGTCTGTGATCGCGCCGCCGGCTTCCTGCAAGATCAACGCGGCTGCCGCATAATCCCAAGGCTTTAACCTGCTTTCGAAATATCCGTCGATCCTGCCGGCGGCAATAAAGCAGATCGCCAGCGCAGAAGAGCAGATCCGGCGAATATCCGTACAGCGCTTGAAAATTTCCTTACCTAAAGCAAAGCTTTCATCTGCATCCTGCTTTCTGGTAGAGCCTGCGCCAAATTCAATGATGCTGTCCTTCAGTTCTCTGTCGGAGACATGCAAAGGCTCTCCGTTTAAAAATGCGCCCTTGCCGTACTCTGCCGTATAGCACTCGCCGTTAAAGGGGTTGTAGACCACACCGAAAATGACCTTTCCCTCGTCATAAAGTGCCAGAGAAACGGAACTCATATTGTAGCCGTACACCAGGTTGGTCGTTCCGTCGATAGGGTCGAGTATCCAACATTTATCATGCAGCGTGCCCTTTTCCTCCTCTGAGAAAAAGCCGATGGCAGGATCGATGGTTTTCAGCTCCTGCTTCAGGAAATTGCTGATGGAGATATCCACATTGGTGACAAAATCCGCAGCGCCTTTCATAGAAACCGAATCTTTCAGCGTCTTGTCAAACACGAACATGGATGCTTTCTTTACCAAGTCTATGACTTTATTGTAGTCCATAACTGACACACTCCTCTGTGTTTTTCCAGTACCTTACTTTGCATTGTAACACAAGAGATTTATACTGTCAAAAGAAAAACTCCTCTGCAGGATACAGAGGAGTTTTTATACGGTCAGATATTTGCGAAAAATGCTACGATGATATCCCAGAGGGGTGTCAGTCCAACCAACACGGGCACCAGAATCAGGGAGATGACAGACATCAGCTTTATGAGAATGTTCATAGCAGGGCCTGCGGTGTCCTTTAGAGGATCACCCACGGTATCGCCGGTGATCGCTGCCTTATGGGTCTGGCTGCCCTTGCCGCCGAAGTTGTCTGCTTCCACATACTTTTTGGCATTATCCCATGCGCCGCCGGCATTTGCCATAAACACAGCCAGCATGGTGGCAGATGCCACACCTCCCATGAGCATACCGCCCAAACCTGCGGCGCCTAAAACGAAGCCCATAACTGCAGGTGTCAAAATGGCAAGCAGACCGGGAGCGACCATCTCCTGCAGAGAAGCTTTTGTAGAGATGTCGATACAGCTGTTATAATTGGGCACGCTCTTGCCGGTGAGAATATCCGGGTCATTTGCAAACTGTCTGCGGACCTCTTCCACCATCTTATTTGCAGCTCTGCCAACAGAGCCGATGGTCATGGCGCTGAACAGATAGGGCAGCATTGCGCCGATCAGCAGACCAACAAGCACACAGGGATTATTTAGATTAATGTTAAAATCAGGAATGCGCGCCTTCACTGCTTCCACAAAAGAAACGACGAATGCAAGGGATGTCAGCGCGGCAGAGCCGATGCAAAAACCCTTGCCGATGGCTGCCGTTGTGTTGCCCACAGCATCCAGCTTATCGGTAATTTTGCGCACCTCGCCGGGCATATCGGACATCTGGGCAATACCGCCGGCATTGTCTGCAATGGGTCCATAACCGTCAACGGAAACTGTAATACCCACAGTACAGAGCATACCGACAGCTGCAAGAGCAATGCCGTATGCGCCGCCGAAAAAGTAGGACAGCGCGATTGCCAAACCCAGGCAGGCAACGGTCATCCAGGTAGAGCGCATACCCACACCCAAACCTGCGATGATATTGGTCGCGTGACCGGTCTGGGATTCCTCAGCGATCTCCTTAACAGAGGCAAAGCCGTCAGAGGTATAGAGTTCTGCCACAAAGCCCACACCAATACCTGCAGCAAGGCCTGCAATCACACAGAACATATACTTATACTGGCCCAAATAGAAGACCGACAGCAAAGTCGCCGCAACCACCACGATAGCAGTGGCGATATATGTAGCAATATTCAGCGCCTTATGGGGGTCTTTCCAGTTACGGGCACGAACGATTATCACAGAAATTACAGATGCCAAAATACCGACACCGCAGATAAGGATCGGCAGCAGCACATGCTTAGTGGAAAGACCGGTAAACAGCGCCATGGTAAGGCAGGAGATAGTCGCACCGACATAAGACTCAATCAGGTCAGAGCCCATACCTGCAATATCACCCACATTATCGCCTACATTGTCGGCAATGGTAGCAGGATTCCGGGCATCATCCTCGGGGATACCTGCCTCCAGCTTGCCCACCAGGTCAGCGCCTACATCCGCCGCCTTAGTATAGATACCGCCGCCCACACGGGCAAACAGCGCGATCAAAGAGCAGCCAAGGCTGTAGCCGGTGAGGATCTGCACCGGTGCCTGAATATCGTTTGTAATCAAATAGACAATCAGGAAGATGCCAACAAGACCCAAAAGACCAAAGCCGGCAACAGAAAGTCCAAGCACCGCGCCGCCGCTGAATGCCACCTTAAGCGCGCCGGACATGCCCTCTTCCCGGGCTTTCACAGCCGTTCTTGCATTTGCCTTCGTGGCAATTGACATGCCCATCCATCCTGCCAGGGCAGAGAAGCATGCGCCGATCACAAAGCAAATTGCCGGCTGCCAGCCAATGCCCTCTGCGCCCTGAAGGGCAGGAATAAAGCCCAGCACTGCAAGCAACGCGCCTACGCCAAACACAAACGGTATGATAACCTTGTATTCGCGGACAAGAAATGTCATAGCACCGCCGTGAATATAGTTCTGAATTTCCTCAACTCTTTTATCGCCTAACTGCAGACGGGAGACCTTGCGAAACAGCACAAACACAAAACACAAGGTTATGATCGCCGCAAAAGCGACAAGAAAAAGAGGGAGGTAAACAGTTTGTTCCATTGCAATCACCTGTTCTGTATAGAATGGTCTTTATTCTACTATACTCTTGTATAAATTTCAACCATCTTTTATCAAAAAAATAACATTTATATCAAATTCTAACATTTATATCAAAATTTAACAGCAGCTTGGATTTTCCCTCCGCAATTTTATCCAAAGCATACTCTCTCATTCCGCAACAGTATGTATATACACTATCATATTTATGAAAAACTGCAAGGAAAAGCATCTTTTCTTTCCCGTGATTTTAGAAATTGCTTTTTGCAGGTAAACTGGTATAATAAGAATACCTTTATTTCGAGGCGATATTATGAAGATCATCGACATTCACACCCACATATACCCCGACGACATTGCCCAGAAAGCCACCGACAGCGTCAAAACCTTTTATGGCATCGGTGACAGCTCCATGAATGGCACAGTTTCCATGCTTTTGGATCGGGGCGCAAAAGCCGGGATCAGCCAATATGTGATCCTGCCGGTGGCGATCCGCCCGGATCGGGTCCGCGTGATCAACGACTATATCCGGCAGCAGGCCGATACCCATGACTGTTTTATTCCTTTCGGCACAGTCCATGCCGCAATGGAAGACCTGGCCGATGAAACGGAACGAATCATCGGTATGGGTATGAAGGGCATTAAAATGCACCCGGATTCTCAGCGGTTTCCCATTGACGATCTGCGTCTTCTTCCCATGTACGAAGCTGCCCGGGGCAGGATTCCCGTGCTGCTGCACATGGGCGACCACCGGTATGATTATTCCCACCCCCTCCGGCTGCGCCGGGTCTTGGATCTGTTTCCGGGGCTGCAGGTGATCGCCGCCCACTTTGGTGGCTACTCCATGTACGATACCGCGCTGGAGCTTTTGGGAGATACCGATTGCGTCATGGACATCTCCAGTTCCCTGATGTTTATGGAAGACGGCAAGGCTGAATATTATGTAAACCAATATGGTGCAGAGCGGCTTGCCTTTGGCACCGATTACCCCATGTGGGATCCGGTACAGGAGACAGAGCATTTCCTACGGCTTCATTTGACTGACGAACAAAAGGAGCAGATCGCGCACAAAACGGCTGAAAAAATTTTAAAGCTATGATAAAACCCCCGGGAAACCGGGGGTTTACGATTTGATAGAGTATTTATGCCTCTTTCAGCGCATCACTGTATTCCTTGAATACCAGGTCGATCGTAGCATCTTCCTGGCAGACTTCCAAGTACAGCCCGTCCTCATCCTGCGCGATCTGGAACACCAATGCCTCATCTTCTTTCAGTATGGCATCCTCAACCGGCTTCAGAATCACGAATACGCCCTTGTCCTCTAAGGGGATCAGAGCGATCTGCTCAAATTCCACGGCTTTGCCGTCATCGCCATACATCGTAATATTATCTGCACAGTTTTCGTCCAGAAGCATTTCGATTGGATCCATTTTCATACCTCCCTTTATTGGAAGCACCCTTTCCATTGCGGAAAGGGTGCTCTTATGTACCTTACTTGTAGATGATGGACTCTGCGAAACGGGTAGCAATGACGCCTTCCGGCTCGCCGGTCTTCTTGGACTCGGAGAGGATATGCTCGATGGAGTTGTAGATGTTGTCAACCTTGGCAAGAACTGCATCCTTGTTGTAGGGGCCGTCCACCTCAGCTGCTGCGTTGATAACGCCGCCGCCGTTGATGACGAAGTCAGGAGCATAGTAGATGCCGCGAGCCTTCAGCGCCAGACCGGAAGCATCGTCCAGAATCTGATTGTTTGCGCCGCCGGCAACAGCCTTACACTTCAGCTGAGGAATGGTGGTGGGATTCAGGATCGCACCCATGGCGTTGGGGAAGTCGGAGGCCAAGCCGGTCTTAGGAAGACAAGAAATCTACTCAACTCCTTGGCTCACAGAACGACATGGCTACGATCCGACTTATCTGATTGTTTGCGCCGCCGGCAACAGCCTTACACTTCAGCTGAGGAATGGTGGTGGGATTCAGGATCGCACCCATGGCGTTGGGG